>NZ_JBHIWJ010000024.1:0-50781 GCF_041987595.1 Sphingobium sp.
CCCGATCTCGCGCTCTTCCTTGAGGTCGAACATGTCCCCATAGACATGATCCTCGGTCAGCACGCCCAGCGACAGCGGCGTCAAGAACTGCGCCGCGCTCTCCGTCAGGACCGCCCGCACGGCAAAGCCCCGCTTGCGCAGCAGCCGCACCAGCTCCAGCGACTTGTAAGCCGCTATGCCGCCGGAAATGATGAGAAGGATGCGTTTGGTCATGACAGGCCCATCATTTGGTCAAGCGAGGGGCCCTTGTCCAGCCCACGCCGCCCGTTACAGGATAGCCGCGATCCCCGCGCGCGCGATCTGGACGTCCTGATCCGACTTCACGCCCGACACGCCGACGGCGCCGACAATGTCGCCGTCCACGATGATCGGCACGCCGCCTTCCAGCATGGCCTGCATTCCCGGCGCGGAGAGCATGGTGATGCGGCCGCCCAGGATCAGATCCTCATAAACCTTCGATTCCCGGCGTCCCAGCACGGACGTCGTCGCCTTGGCGGGCGCCATCTGGGCCGTGCTGGCCGATGCGCCGTCGAGCCGCAGCAGGCCCAGCAGATGCGCGCCGTCGTCCACGACCGCGATCGTCACCGCCCAGCCATTGGCGCGTGCTTCCGCCTCGGCTGCGGCCAGAATGGCCTTGACGTCACTGGCTTCCAGACTGTGCTTGGTCTTCATTCTGATTTCCGTTCAAGAATAGGGGCCGTACCGACCCGGCAAATTGTCGAAACCTTATAGAAAGGTCGTCGCAGCCGCCATGGCGCCCGCGCCCACGACCCCGGCCAGCAATGCCACCACCACATAGCGCCACCCGGCCCCGACGCGGATCAGGCGCACCTCAGCCAAAGGAGGCGGCGGCGGCGCGCCGCCCTTTTCCGGAAAGGCTTCCTCGATCCGCTTCACCAGACCCGGCAGGCGTTGCAGGATGCGCCAGTTCTCGATCAGCGCATCGGCCGCCTTCGCCTCCGGCCCCAGTTCGGAGCGCAGCCACTCCTTCACATAAGGCCCGCTCGTTTCCCACAGGTTGATGTCGGGATCGAGCGAGGTCGCCACGCCCTCCACCATCACCATGGTCTTTTGCAGCAGCAGCAGGTGCGGCTGGGTCTGCATGTCGAAATCGCGGGTGATCGCAAACAGCCCGTCCAGCATCCCGCCGACCGACAGTTCGCGCACGGGCTTGCCGCGCATCGGTTCGCCCACGGCCCTCAGAGCCGTGGCGAACTCCTCGACATTGTGATGGCCGGGGACATATTGCGCCTCGAAGTGGATCTCCGCCACGCGCTTGTAATTGCCGGTGATGAGGCCGTAGAGGATTTCCGCCAGCCACATGCGCGCGCGCCGGTCGATCCGCCCCATGATGCCGAAGTCGATGGCGACGATATCGCCATTGGCGGTGACGAACAGATTCCCCTGATGCATGTCCGCATGGAAGAAGCCCTCGGCAATAGCCTGTCGAAGGAATGCGTTCACCAGCCGCGACGCGATCTCCTTCACATCATGGCCCGCCGCGATCAGCGCGTCCCGATCGGAGATCTTGACCCCCTCGATCCACTCCATCGTCATGACCTTGCCGCTGGTGCGGTCCCAGTCGATGGCGGGCACGCGATAGCCGGGCATCGCCTCCATCGCCTCGCCCAGCTCGGACGCGGAAGCCGCCTCGCGCCGCAGGTCGAGTTCCCGCGCCGTCCAGCGCTTCATGTTGGCGATGACGAGCCGGGGCCGCAGCCGTGCCACTTCTCCGCCCAGCATCTCGACATGGGCGGCGGCCCATTCATAGGTCTGGATGTCGCGGTTGAACTGGTCGGTGACGCCAGGACGGATCACCTTCACCGCCACTTCCCGCCCGTCGATGGTCACCGCCCGATGCACCTGCGCGATCGAGGCCGCGCCCACCGGCTCCTCATCGAAGCGGCTGTAAAGCGCCTCCAGCGGTCGTCCGAAACTCTGTTCGATCTGCGCCCTTATGATCGCGAAGGGTACAGGCGGCAGGGCGTCCTGCAGGCGGAGCAAGTCGTTGGCGGCTTCGTCCCCCACCAGATCCGGCCGCGTCGCCAGCGTCTGTCCCAGCTTGATCGCCGCAGGACCGATGGCCTGAAAGGCGTCGGCATAGCGCGGCTGTTTGGGCACCCGCGCGCCGAACCGCGCCACCCGCACCAGCCGCCGCACTGGCGTCGGCGTCAACGGATCGCGCTCGATCCCGGTGAGGGCGCCATGTCGTGCCAGGGTGCGGCCCCATTTCAGCAGCCGCCAGATATGCGTGATGTGGGAGGACACGGGGCTTTAGATCTTCCACCCGGAATGAATAGCGACCAGCCCGCCGAGGATCGGCTCGACCTTGGTCTGCACGAAGCCAGCCTCGCGGATCATCCTTTCAAACTCCGGCATGGGAGGAAAGCGGCGGATCGATTCGATCAGATAGCGATAGCTGTCCTCGTCATCCGCCAGCAGCTTGCCGAGCTTGGGCACCAGCCTGTGCGAATAGAGGTCATAAACGTCCGAAAAACCGGGCCAGGTGGTGGTGGAAAATTCGAGGCAGAAGAAGCGCCCGCCAAACTTCAGCACGCGGTACGCTTCCCGCAGCGCTCTGTCGATACGGGTAACGTTCCGGATGCCGAACGCGATCGTATAGGCATCGAATTCCCGGTCGCCAAAGCTGAGTTCTTCCGCATTCTGCTCCGACCAGATCAGTCCTTCGAGGCTTTTTTTCTTCGCCCGCTCGACGCCGACAGCCAGCATTTCCGGGTTGATGTCGGACACGGTGACCTGCGCCCCATGCCTGTGCATGCGAAAGGCAATGTCCCCGGTGCCACCCGCCATGTCGAGGATGGTCTCGTCCCTGCGCGGTTTCACGCGATTGACGAACTGGTCCTTCCAAAGGCGATGCGCGCCCGCCGACATGGCATCGTTCATCAGGTCATATCTGGATGCGACGTTGGAGAAGACGGCGCGGACCATCCCCTGCTTTTCGGCGGCTTCGACATCGCGATAGCCAAAGGAAGCGGTTTCACTCATGGCGAGCCTCCTAGAGTGATTTCAAGGGAAATGGAACATTCCCGGCTCCGAAATCGCGGCGAAGGAAGCGCATTGTCCTGGGGAGAGGAAACATCCGATCAGCTGAAATGTCCGTGCGGCGCGTCCGGCGCGATGCGGCCTTTTGCTCCGGCCGGCAGGGCACTACATGAAAAGCCATGCCTGAACTCCCCGAAGTCGAAACTACCGTAGCAGGTCTGCGCTCCGTCCTCGAAGGCGCCGTCCTTGCCCGCGTCGAACCGCGCCGCGCCGACCTGCGCTGGCCGATTCCCGTCGATCTGCGCCAGCGGTTGACCGGCGCGACCGTCACGGCGCTATCCCGCCGCGCCAAATATGGCCTGATCGGCACCGACCGCGGCGACACGCTGATTTTTCATCTGGGCATGTCGGGGCGCTGGCGAATCGATCCGGCGCAGATCGGCGCCCACGACCATCTGCTGATCGAAACGGGGGCAGGGCGGCTGCTCTCGCTGAACGATCCGCGCCGCTTCGGCTCCCTGGATCTCGTCCGCAGCGACGCCTGGGAGAGCTACAACCCCTTCACCCGCATGGGACCCGAACCGCTGGGCCAGCAGTTCGATGCGACGACGCTGGCGGCAGCGCTCAAGGGCAAGGCGACCTCCATCAAGGCGGCGCTGCTCGATCAGCGTATCGTTGCGGGTCTGGGCAATATCTATGTCTGCGAGGCGCTGAACATGGCCGGTATCGCTCCCACGCTCGCGGCAGGCAAGATCAGACGCCCGCGCCTTGGCCTGCTGGTCGAATCGATTCGCGAGGTTTTGACCGCCGCTATCGCGGCGGGCGGCTCGACCCTGCGCGATTATGCCCGGCCGGACGGGGAACTGGGCTATTTCTCCAAGCAATGGCGAGTCTATGGGCGGGAAGGGGAGCCATGCGTCTGCGGGGGGATCATCAGCCGCCGGGTGGATGGCGGCAGATCGACCTTTTTCTGCCCGAAATGCCAGAAATAGCGGGGCGCTCAGCGGTTGACGCCCCCGGTGAACCCCTGTATGGGGCGCACCTTCACGAGAGCCGGTTGGCGAGTCCGGCAGGCTCTTTTCACGAGATTTGACGAGAACCGAGGACAGTAAATGGCCAATACGCCGCAAGCCAAGAAGCGCATCCGTCGCAACGCCCGCCGCGCCGAGATAAACGGCGCCCGCATCAGCCGGATCCGTACCCTGGTGAAGAAGGTTGAAGCCGCTCTTGCCGCTGGCGACAAGGCCGTTGCGACCACGGCGCTTCAGGCGGTTCAGCCGGAACTCGCCCGCGGCGTTGCCCGTGGCGTCCTGCACAAGAACACTGCGGCCCGCAAGTTCGGTCGCCTGACGAAGCGCGTCAGCGCGCTCGGCTAAGCGCCCAGCCCTTTCCATCGTCAGCTCGAAATGGTGCCCGTCCCGCATTAGCGCGGGGCGGGCTTTTCATGTTTCGTTCACGGAACAGTCACTTTCGGAGACCGGCGGAAATCCCGCGATTCTCGCCCGATTCGACAGTAAGAGGCGAAAACGTCCATTTTTAACTGGTTGAATAATAAAGATAATTTTTCAAAGTGGCGTTTTCCGCGGGTTTGCCGAGTCAACGGCTTTATTTCACATTTTTGACTGGCCAAGCCCTTGATCCGGCGAAGAAGGCCTGTCTATTTTGATCCTCAGGCCGCCACTCGAATCGAATTTCCGGCGGTCATCAGAAGGTTGGTTGACGCAAAGGATTGGGAAAGCACCGCCTTTTCCAAGGGACTTTCTGCGTCTTGAAATTGCCCCTGCCTACAGGGGTGCAGTTGATGGGGGTCGACTGTTTATGAAGGATATTACGGCAGTGATTGGTAGTTTGAGCGGTCTTGACACGCAGCAAAATGCGCGCCTGGAGACTGCCTGGGCGACCATTCGCGCCGGCCTGCGCCGGGACATCGGCGCGCGCATGTTCGACCAGTGGCTGAAGGCCGCTCAACTGGGCGACTATTGCCCGGAATCGCAAACCCTCGATCTGCTGTTCGCTTCCGATTTCACCGCCAATTTTGTGTCGGGTCAGTTTGGCGACCGGCTGCGCATGGCATGGCGCTGCGCAGGTGCGAGCGTGCGTGAGGTGCGGCTTCGACGCGCGCCCAATGCAGTTGGCCCGCGGCTTCTGGAGTTGTCCCACGCAGAAACGGCGCCGATACCTGACATGGCGGCAAGTGGTCCCCAAACGCCTG
Organism: Sphingobium sp.; assembly: GCF_041987595.1. Classification (GTDB taxonomy): domain Bacteria; phylum Pseudomonadota; class Alphaproteobacteria; order Sphingomonadales; family Sphingomonadaceae; genus Sphingobium. The sequence continues at coordinate 5,216 of NZ_JBHIWJ010000024.1, forward strand.
CGTCCAATTTCCAGCCGCGGCACAGCTTTGGCGAGTTCGTGACCGGCGAAACCAATCATCTTGCCTTTTCCGCCGCTCAGGCGATGGCGGGCGAGAGTCAGCCGCGTTTCAGCCCGCTTTTCATTCATGGGGGCACCGGCCAAGGTAAAACGCATCTGCTGCATGCGATTGCTCAGGCCTTCTCCGCCCATTCCCCTTCTGCGCCCGTACTCTATATGTCCGCCGAGCGGTTCATGATGGAATTTGTGAACGCCATGCGTGCGAACGAAACCATGATGTTCAAGGCGCGGCTACGGGCTGCCCGGCTGCTTCTGATCGACGATATTCAGTTCATTGCAGGCAAGGGATCGACCCAGGAAGAGTTTCTGCACACGATCAACGATCTGATCGATTCGGGGGCCCGCATCGTCGTGACCGCGGATCGCGCGCCGCAGATGCTGGACGCGATCGATGCGCGCATCCTGTCCCGTCTGGCGGGCGGCCTTGTGGCTGACATCCGCCCTGCCGGTCTGGATTTGCGCCTTGCGATTCTGGAGGCCAAACGGGCCATCGCCGGTGATCCGCCGGTGCCCGACGCGGTGGTCGATTTTCTGGCGCGCTCGATCCGATCCAATGTCCGCGAGCTGGAAGGTGCCTTCAACAAGCTGATTGCCTATGGGCAACTTACCGGCCGGCCGATCGATCTGGAATTTGCCCAGAGTATGCTGGCCGACGCGGTCCGCGCAAATGCGCGTCGGATCACGGTGGACGAGATCCAGAAGGCATGCGCGGCCCATTACAAGATCGATGCAGCGGAAATGCGTTCCAAGCGCCGTGCCCGCGCCGTGGCGCGTCCGCGGCAGGTGGCGATGTATCTTGCCAAGAAGATGACGCCGCGCTCACTCCCCGAAATCGGACGCATCTTTGGCGGGCGCGACCACAGCACCGTCATTCATGCCGTTCGCACGATCGAGCAGCTGCGCGAAAGCAATCCGGACATCGACGCCGACATCCGCGCGCTTCAGCGCCAGCTGGAAGGCTGACAGAGGGCGCGCTTTGGATTAGGCTTTGCGCCATGATCCGACAGCTTGTCCTCTTTATCTTCGCCTTTCTCTGTCTGGCTCCTGCCGCCGCGCAACCCTCGGCGGCTCCTGCGCCTGTTGATGTCCGGGTTGCGCTGGAGACCGGCGCCGGACGCATCATTGTCGCTGTGCATGTCGCCAAGGCGCCGGTTACCGCCGCCAATTTCCTGCGCTATGTGGATGAGAAAAGGCTGGACGGCACGCTTTTCTATCGCGCCGTCGGCACGGCTGATTACGGCTTCGTGCAGGGCGGGGCACAGAATGATCCCAGGCGCGTCCTGCCGCCGATAAGCCATGAGCCGACGACCCAGACCGGCCTGACCCATGATGACGGGGCGCTCTCCATGGCGCGTTATGCGCCGGGCAGCGCCACGGGGGACTTTTTCATCGTTTTGGGCAAGATGCCGGGCATGGACGCCCATCCCGAAGCCGTGGGGGACAATCAGGGCTTTGCCGTTTTCGCCCATGTGGTCGAGGGGCTGGATGTCGTTAAGGCCTTTCTGGCCGAACCCAGATCCGCCAGTGCAGGCGAGGGCGTCATGAAGGGGCAGATGCTGGAGGCGCCGGTGAAAATATTGACTGCGCGCCGTCTTCCCTGACACAAGGAAGCCCGGCGGTGATGGGCCGCCGGGCGATGGAAACGGCCGCAAGCCGCCTTCGATGGGAAAGGCTCAGCCCTTCTTTTCGGGGGGCAGCGTGATCTTGACATTCTCCCCATTCTGGCCGGGGAAGCCGGTGAACATGGCGTCGATCAGGTTCGGCACCAGATAGGTCAGCTTGTTCGACAGCGATTGTGCCGACGCCTTGCCCTCGAACAGGCGGCGATTGTCGGCTGCGCGGTCGATCTTCATACTGAGGTCGCTGGTGTAAACCGTATAGCTGCTGATGTCGTTATAGCCGCCGGGGCCGAACAGCCACGGATCGTAGAAGCCATACCCCCATGGGCGGCCCCAACGGCCGCGCCAGCCCCAGCCGCCGTAGAAGAAGGGATCGGGCGAGCCGAAGCCCGTCGAACGGACCTTCTCCCGGCCATTGTCGACGCCATAGGAGACGCGCACGATCAGATCGGCCCGGGCCGGATCGCCTGCCGCGACATAGCCCGTCTGGGTCAGGCGCTGGCCGACCAGATCGGCATAGTGCGAAAATTCAAGACCACCGGCGAGACGCGGATCGTCCGCAACGATGGTGAAGCTCTGCCCGGCAGGCGCGGGAAGCTGCTGAAAGCGGGCGACGTCCGCCTTGAAGGAAGTTGCGCAGCCCGACAGTGCCATCATCGCCAAAGCGGGCGCTGCAATCAGGCCGATCTTGTTGAAACGGATCATTTTTCTGCGTCCTGTATCAGGCACTACGCCTGCGAAACATCTTGCGCCCCGCCATAGCAAAACGCAACTGAACATCGTTTGAACGCGCGTAACGGGCGAACGGGCGCAAACCATGTCCTGCCAACCCCTACGACGGCGCGGGCATGATTATTCCGTCACTCCGCGGCGAAGGGCTGCGTTTTTGGGCGGCCCCTGTCACATCCGCTCAACGCTGTCAGCGCATCAATCCCATGGCGTCATAGGCGGCGCGCAGGGTAGGTTCGGCCGCCGCTGCAGCCTTGGCCGCGCCCTTTTCCAGGATCGCGTCCAGCGCAGCGTCGTCGGTGCGCAGTTCCATGAAGCGGGTTCGGATCGGACGGAGCGTCTCCACCAGCAACTCGCCCAGAGCGGGCTTGAACGCGCCAAAGCCCTTGCCCGCAAATTCGGCGCAGACGGCATCGGCGGTGGTGCCCGCCAGCGTCGCATAGATGCCGACCAGATTGTTCGCTTCCGGGCGGCCCGTCAGCCCTTCAGCCGTTTCGGGCAAAGGTTCGGGGTCGGTCCTGGCCTTCTTCACCTTCTGCATGATCGCATCATCTTCGTCGGTAAGGTTGATGCGGCTCATGTCGGACGGGTCGGACTTTGACATTTTCGCCGTGCCGTCGCGGAGCGACATGATGCGCGCCGATTCCTTCGGGATGATCGGGTCGGGCAGGGTGAACAGCTCTACGCCGAAATCGGTGTTGAATTTGGTGGCGATGTCGCGGGCCAGTTCCAGATGCTGCTTCTGATCCTCGCCTACCGGAACATGGGTGGCGTTATAGACGAGGATGTCCGCCGCCTGAAGCACGGGATAGACGAACAGGCCGATCGAGGCGCCCTCGCGGTCCTTGCCGACCTTGTCCTTGAACTGGGTCATGCGGTTCAGCCAGCCGATCCGCGCCGTGCCGTTCAGCAGCCAGCAAAGTTCCGCATGGGCGGGTACCCGCGCCTGATTGAAGAGGACCGAGCGATCCGGATCGATCCCGGCAGCTACCAGCGCGGCGGCCATGTCGCGAACATTGCGGATGCGCTGTTCGCGCCCCTCATGCACAGTGATGGAATGCATGTCGGCGAGGAAGAAGAAGCACTGGCTGTTGCCGTCCATTTCATCCTGCATCCGCACCCAGTTGCGGATCGCGCCCAGATAATTGCCCAGGTGCAGATTGCCGGTCGGCTGGATGCCGGAAAGGACGCGCATTTCTTTATCCGTTCTTATGAGGTTGCACTTTTGCGGCGCATCAGCGCCTTGAGGTCGGACAGCCGATAGGCGCCCGTGACGAAACAGGCCACTCCGTATAGGGCAATTCCCACGCCGACAAGCACGGCCAAAGCGACATAGCGCTGGACCATGACGCCGCCGAGCCAGGGATCGAGCAGCCCTTCGCCCGCGTAGAGCGCCGCGCCCATGGCCGCCGCCGCCGCCGCCAGCCGGGGCAGGCGCCGCCGCAACTGCGCATCGGCGGCGAAATGCCCGCGCTTCACCAGCGTCGAATAGAGCATGGCGACGTTGATGGTAGAGGAGAGCGCCGTCGCCAGCGGCGGGCCGACATGGCCCATGCCTGCCTCAGCCAGCAGCGGGATCAGCAGGATATTGCCGATGATGTTGATGATGATCGACAGCATCGCATAACGCACGGGCGTCTTCGTGTCGCCGCGCGCATAATAGCCGGGCGTCAGCACCTTCACGAGCACATAGGAGGGCAGGCCGATGGAGAATGCGGACAGTGCCCAGCCGCAGCGCTGGGCATCTTCGATCGTGAAGCGGCCATATTGGAACAGACCGCGCACGATCGGTTCGGCCACTGTGATGAAGGCGACGGTGGCGGGCAGGGTCAGGAACAGCGCCAGTTCGATGCCGCGATTTTGCGTGTCCATGGCTTGCCCTTCTTCCCCGCGAGAGAGCAGGCGGGAGATGGTCGGCAGCAATATGGTGCCGAGACCAATGCCGATGAGGCCCAGCGGCAACTGGTTCAGTCGGTCGGCATAATAAATATAGGTGATCGACCCTGAGGCGAGCAGCCAGCCGGAGAGCGCCGTGGATATCAGCAGGTTGATCTGCGACGCGCCCGCGCCCGCTGCGGCCGGTACGATCAGGCGGAGCAGTTCCTTCACATCGGCGTCCAAGCGCGGCCGCTTCAGCTTCATCGACACGCCCGCCCTGTGGCAGGCCCAGATCAGCCAGAGCAATTGCAGCGCGCCGCCGACCGTGACCGAAATCGCCTGCACCCGCGCGGTTTCATATTCGTTATCGCCGTGGAACAGCCACAGTCCGGCGATCATCGCGACGTTAAGGAGGATCGGCGCCGCCGCATTGACCCAGAATTTGTCCAGCGAGTTCAAAATGCCGCCCAGCAGCGACGCGAGGCTGATCAACGCCAGATAGGGCAAAGTGATGCGGGAGAGCATGACGGCGAAGGCGAACTGTTCCGGCGTCGGATGCTGCCGCGAAAAGCCGCCGGAAAGTGCCCAGGTAATCGGCCATGCCGCCGCAATCAGGAGCGCGGTGAAGACCACCAGCACCGGCAGCAGCACCGCCAGCGCGCGTTCGGCAAAATGATAGCCCTCCGCGATTCCGCCCGGCCCCGCCGCCTTACGGTTGAACATCGGGATGAAGGCGGCGGAAAAGGCGCCCTCGGCAAAGAGGGCGCGGAACATGTTCGGCAGCCGGAAAGCGACGCCGTTAAAGGCGTCCGATGCGAAGCCCGCCCCGACATAGCGCGCGGCCAGCGAATCCCGCACCAGCGCGAGCACCCGGCTGGCGAGCGTGAGCCCGCCGACCGAGCCAAGTGCTCGCACCAGCTTCATATCTCAAATACCGATCGACTCAGGCGTGACCGGCCGGTTCGCCCGCGGTCTGGGCCATGGCCTGCGCCTGCTGGACATAGAGGCCGCTGAAATCGATCGGATCGAGCAACAGCGGCGGGAAACCGCCGTCGCGGATCGCATCGGCCAGCACGCGGCGGGCGAAGGGGAAGATCAGGCGCGGCGCCTCGGCCAGCATGAAGGGCTGCATCTGGTCTTCCGGTACGTTGCGCATGCCGAAGATCGCAGCATAGACCAGCTCGACGGCGAAAGCGGTGCCCTGCGGCGCGGTCGCCTTGACCTCGATCTTCAGCGACACTTCAACCACTTCTTCGCCGACCTTGTCGGCGCCGATGTTGAACTGGACGTCGATCTGTGGCTGGTCCTGCCACTGGTAGACGGCAGGCGCGTTCGGGTTTTCGAACGACAGATCCTTCACGTACTGGCTGATCAGCGCGATCTGGGGGGCGGTATCGGCGCCATTGCCAGTGGTCTGAATGGTATCGGCTTCCTCGGCCATCTCGTTTCCCTGGGTCTGTTGTTGGTTGGCAGGCACGATGCCCGCTGATGTTCGATCCGGGCGCTTAGCAGGGGCGGCAGGGCGGGGCAATGCACCTCACGCAAAGGCGCCATTTGAATATGCGGGGAAACATGCCTATGTTGGTTGCGTTACAGTTTTTCAGATTCAGCCCAAAGGGTGCCTGCCTCCGTGTATGTGATCGTCATCCTCGCCATGATTGCCGGTTTTCTGGCGCTGCGGCTCTATTCCGTGCTTGGCAAGCGGACGGGGCATGAGCAGGAACCTGCCCCGCGGCCTGCCGAAGACCGCGCCAAGGTGACCATCGTTCAGCCGCGCCCGGTGCCGGAGATGGCGGGCGATTCGGTGCGGCTGGCCGACGGTCTGATTACGTCCGCCGGCGAAGCGGGCGTGCGCGCGCTAATTGCTGTGGATCGGCATTTCGACGTGCCGCAGTTCGTGGAGGGAGCCAAGGCGGCCTACAAGATGGTACTGGAAGCCTTCTGGCGCGGCGACCGGCAGGAGTTGGAATGGCTGTGCGACGCCGATGTCCTCGCATCTTTTGAAGAGGCCATTGCCGCACGCGAAGCCGAGGGTCATGTTCTTGACAACCGGCTGGTCCGCATCGAGAAGGCGCAGATCGTCGATGCCAGCGTCAATGGACGGATGGCGGAAATTTCGCTGCGCTTCGAAGCCGACATCGCTGCTGTGACCCGCGATCGGGACGGTCATGTCGTCGCAGGATCGCTGACGGACGCGATCAGCACCAACGATATCTGGACCTTCACGCGCGACCTGCGTAGTTCCGATCCCAACTGGAAGCTCAGCGAGACCGACGAGGCGGCATGACGCTGCGTCGGTCGGGGGGGGCGCTTGTTGTTGCGCTGCTGCTGTCCGCATGTGCGGGCGGCGTGATTCCACCGGGGGCAGGCGGCCCCGCGCCGACGCGTCCGTCCCGTGGGGAAACGGCAACCCGGCCCGTGCCCGCAACGCCCCGACCTCCGCTGCCCGTGACGCCCCCCAGCACGACGCCGACGGCCGACACCGCGAATGCTCTGAGTGCCGGCATTACGCGGGGCCCCGACATCGCCAGCCTGATCCCATCCGGCGAACGGTCGCGCCAGGCACTGCAGGCTTTCCGCCTGTCCTGCCCGTCACTGATGAAGCGCACGGACCAGAGCGGCCTGACGCGCGGCTCTGACTGGAACAGCGCCTGCGCCGCTGCATCGAGCTGGCCCGAAGCCTCTGCCAGCGAATTTTTCTCCCGCTATTTCGAACCCGTTCAGGTGGGTGCGGGCGCGGCCTTCGTCACGGGCTATTATGAACCCGAAATCGCAGGATCGCGCACCCGGCAGCCCGGTTACCAGGTGCCGGTCTATCGCCGCCCACCCAATCTGATCGACGTCAATCTCGGCCTGTTTAGCGACAGCCTCAAGGGCAAGACCATCCGCGGCAAGGTGGACGGCAGCAATTTCATGCCCTTCGATGAACGGTCGCAGATCGTTTCCGGCTCGCTGGCGGAGAGGGGGCTGGAACTGGCCTGGGCCGCCGATCCGGTCGAATTCTTCTTCCTTCAGGTGCAGGGCAGCGGGCGGTTGCGGCTGCCCGATGGTGGTATCATGCGCATCGGCTATGACGGGCAGAATGGCCGGGACTATACGGGTATCGGCAAGCTGATGAAGGATCGCGGACTGATCCAGGCCGGATCGATGCAGGACATTATGGCCTATCTGCGCGCTCACCCCGAAGAGGGCAGGGCCATCATGGATGAGAACAAGAGCTTTGTGTTCTTTCGTGAACTGAACGGCACAGGGCCGGTGGGTGCCATGGGCGTGGCGGTGACGCCGGAAGCAACTGTCGCGGCCGACCCCAAATATGTGCCGCTGGGTGCGCCGGTCCTGTTGTCGTTGGACCGGGCAGAACCCAACGGCATCTGGATCGCGCAGGATACGGGCGGCGCGATCAAGGGCGCCAACCGTTTCGACAGTTTCTGGGGCGCGGGCGACAACGCGCGCGCCATTGCCGGGGGCATGTCGGCCCGGGGCAGCGCGCTGGTCCTGCTGCCGATCGGATCGTCGGCGCGGCTCAGCCAGAACTGAGCTTATCGTGCCATGGCCCGGCGGCATCTTTCTTCCGAAGAACAGGCGCTCTGGACGGCGCTGACCAAATCGGTGAAGCCGTTGCGACCGGGGGTGCGGACGGCTGGGCTGACTGCGCTGCCCGTCATTCCCCCCGCCCCGGCAGGGTTAATGCCTCCCGCCATTCCGGTACCCTTTGCCGCGCTCCCTCGAACACCGGCGGCGGTGCTGGATTCCGGCTGGGAACGCAGGATCCGTAACGGAAATCTCGCGCCCGACATGAGCATCGACCTGCATGGCCATAGCCTGGCGGCGGCCCATTCGCGGCTTAACCAGGCGCTCGCTGCGGCGTGGACGCGTGATGCGCGTGTGTTGCTCGTCGTTACTGGCAAACCGCCGAAAAGCGCTTCCTCCCAAGGCGGCTCCCGCCGTGGCGCCATCCGGGGCGAAATCGGCCACTGGCTGGAAACCAGCAGCTATGCCGACCGTATCGCCAGCGTGCGGATCGCGCATCAACGCCATGGCGGCGAGGGCGCGCTCTACATCATTTTGCGGCGCAAAAAATAGGTCTTTTGGCCTGTTCCACTGACCTTTTCTTAACCACTGTCCTTCATATCCGGCTGGCTGGATCCACGGGTGGACCGGATGAAGGCAGGGAGACCCATGCAGGGCGTGACATTGACGAGCCGCGCCACTGCCTTCGCCTGCGCCGCGGGGGCGCTGGTATTCATCCTGTCGCTGGTGCTCGGCCAGTGGCAGGCGACCGACATTGACGGCATCGGCCGCTCGCTTATCATCGCGATCCTCTGCGGCACATTGAGCTGGGCCTCTGCGCGCCGCACTGTGGCCACCACCGCCAGTGCGATCGACAAGGCCACGGAACGACTGCTGGCCGCCGCGCATGGCGACCTGCAGTCGGTCGTGCCGCGCGATATCGGACAGGAATTGCCGGACCTTTCGGTGGCGATGGAAAGCCTGTTCAGCCAGGTGCGCACCAATCTCGACCATGTGCAGGCACTTGCCCTGTTCGATCAGGTGACGGGGCTTGCCAATCGCACCAGCTTTTGCCGTCAGGTCGAACGGATGCTGGCCGAACGCAGCGAGGAGGGGCTGGCCGCGCTGTTCTTCATCGATCTGGATGGTTTCAAGAATGTGAACGATACGCTGGGCCATGCCGCGGGCGACCAGCTGCTGGCCCGCGTCGCTGGCCGCTTGCGCGAAGTGGCGATGGCGCAGGCAGGGGCGGGTTTGGGCGATACCCTGATTGGCCGGCTGGCGGGGGATGAATTCACACTGTTCGTGCCCTCCATGACCGACATGGAAATTGCCGGCCGCATCGCCCGCGCGATCCAGTTCGCTCTGGATGAACGCTTTGATCTGGGCAGTCAGCATATCGATCTGGGCGCGTCCATCGGCATCGCCTGCTATCCCGAACATGGCGATACGCTGCCCGCTTTGCTGCGCTCGGCGGATATTGCCATGTATCATGCCAAGCATCAGGGCCGGAACCGGGCGGAAATGTTTACGGCCGAGCTGGCGCTGGAAGCCGCCGACCGGGCGGAGCTGGAGCGCGATCTGCTGCTGGGCCTGCAGCGTGATGAATTTCTGCTGGAGTTCCAGCCACAGATCGAGGTCGGCAGCGGCCGGGCCGTCACCGCCGAAGCGCTGGTGCGATGGGCGCATCCGGAGCGCGATCTGGTCATGCCCGGTTCCTTCGTTCCGGTCGCCGAAGAGAGTGGGGCGATCGTGGCGCTCGGCGATTGGGTGATGGGTCGCGTGTGCGAAACCGCGGCGCGCTGGGCGCGAGCGGGCATCGCGCAACGCATCGCCGTCAATATTTCCGCTCGCGAATTGGGGCAGGCGGATTTTTTCATGCGGCTGCGCCACGCCATGGACGCGCATCAGGCCCCGCCGGCCATGCTGGAACTGGAGATAAGCGAATCGTTGGCGATGGAGATGAAGGCGCCGACGCACGACCAACTGCGCGCCCTGCAAAGGGATGGCGTGCGGATCGCCATAGATGATTTCGGGACGGGCTATTCCAACCTGTCGCGCCTGCGCGACCTGCCGGTCGACCGGGTGAAGATCGACCGCAGTCTGGTGCGCGATATCGCCATTTCTGCGGAGGCGCGGACGATTTGCAGCGCGGTGGTCGGGCTGATCCAGGGCCTGGGCATGGAGGTGGTGGTCGAGGGCGTTGAAACCGAAGCGCAGATGGAGATGCTGCGCGTGATCGGCTGCACGCTGTTCCAGGGCTATCATCTGGCGCGACCGACGGGAGAAGAGGATTATCTTGCCCGCTTTGCCGTCCCGGAGCCGATGCCGGAACGCAGGTCGGTCTGACCACGCGGAAAAAGCGGCTCCCGCTTTTCCGCGCGAAGTCTAATCCTCAGCCTTTGAGAGCGCGCATCGTCACCAGCCGGTAGATCTCTGCAAGGCCGCGCAGATCGGCCAATGCCACCGCTTCGTCCAGCTTGTGCATGGTCGCGTTGTTGAGGCCGAATTCCACCACCGGGCAGAGATGCGAGAGGAAGCGGGCGTCGGACGTGCCGCCACTGGTCGACAATTCCGCCTCGACGCCGGTGACTTCGCGGATCGCGCCCGCGACCAGATCCGACAGCGTGCCCGGCTGGGTCAGGAAGGGTTCGCCGCTGATCCTGGGTTCCACCGTGCCGCCTTCGCTCGCCGCAAGAGTGGTGATGCGCTCAACCAGTTCCGCGCCGCTATGCTCATTGTTGAAGCGGATCGAGATGCGCGCCTGCGCGGCGGCGGGGATGACGTTGGTGGTCGGGTTGCCGACGTCGAGATTGGTGATCTCGATATTGCTCGCCTGAAACCAGTCATTGCCCTCGTCCAGCACGATCGCATCGATGGCCGACAGAATGCGGACAAGGCGCGGGATCGGATTGTCGGCCAGATGCGGATAGGCGACATGGCCCTGCGTGCCCGCGACGTTGATCCACATATTGACCGAGCCGCGACGGCCGATCTTGATGACGTCGCCCAGCCGCTGCGAAGAGGTCGGCTCCCCCACCAGGCAGAGGTCGGGGCGCAGGCCATGCGCGGCCATGCGGTCCATCAGCGCGAGCGTGCCATAGACCGCAGCGCCCTCTTCGTCGCCGGTAATGATCAGGCTGATCGTGCCGGGCAGGTCGTCGGGCAGGTCATGGAGCGCGGCGACATAGGCGGCGATGGCGCCCTTCATGTCGACGGCGCCCCGGCCGTAGAGCAGTTCGCCGCGCACCTCCGGGGTGAAGGGATCGCTGGTCCAGCCATTGCCGGGCGGCACCACGTCCAGATGGCCGGCGAAGGCGAAATGCGGGCCGGGGCCCGTGGTGCGCCAGGCAAGCAGATTTTCGACCGGGCCGTCAGGCGCCTCGCCCGTCACGAAGCGGTCGACGGTAAAGCCCAGCGGTTTCAGCATCGCTTCCAGCACCGCGAAAACTTCCCCTGTCGCGGGGGTGACGGACGGGGCGGCGATCAGCTTTTCGGTGAGGCTGATCGGGTCGGCATCGGTGCTGGTCATGGTCATCGGCTTGCGTTAGCGAAAGAGGTCACTCTTTGCCAGCGGGAGGAGGAGGTTCATGTCCAAGATCGATCTGGCCGCCATCGAGCAGAGCAACAGGACCGGCTATCCGGCCGAATTTGCCGGTGCGGTGGCCGGGCGATGGGTGCGGCGGCTGGGTCCGGCGACGGGCCTTGCCGATTTTGGCGTCAGCCATGTCGTGCTGAAACCCGGCGCGGCATCCTCGCAACGGCATTGGCATGAGGAGGAGGATGAGTTCGTCGTGATGCTGAGCGGCGAGGCGGTGCTGGTCGAAGAGGGAGGGCGCGAGCTGCTGCGCGCCGGGGACATGGCGGCCTTTCCGAAGGGACGCGCCAATGGCCATCATCTGCTGAACGAGAGCGGCGCGGATTGCGTCTTTCTGGCGGTAGGCCGGGTTCCGCTGGGCAAGGCGCATTATCCCGATATCGACATGGAATGGGACGGGGACGTCTATCGTCGCAAGGACGGGAGCGGCTTTTGAGCATGAACCGGCGTGCCTTGATGGCTTTGTTGGGCGCGGCCATGGCGGTTCCCAAGGCGCTGGCGGCGGCTCCGGCCGGGGCGAGGCCGGGGATCGTGAAGCCGCCCCGCCTGCGATCCGGCGATACGGTCGGGCTGATCGAGCCGGCAGGCTTTACCGACGACGCCTTCGACCTCGATATGGTCAAGGAAACCATCATCGCCATGGGCCTGAAGCCCAAGCCGGCGAAGCATCTGGTCGATCGCTACGGCTATCTGGCCGGGACGGACGCCGACCGGGCGGCGGACGTCAATGCGATGTTTGCCGACCCGGAGGTCCGGGCGGTGTTCGCGACGCGAGGCGGCTGGGGCTGTGCGCGTATCCTGCCCTATCTCGATTTTGCGAAAATCCGGGCCAATCCCAAGCTGTTGATCGGGTTTTCCGATATTACCGCGCTGCATCTGGCTTTTGCGGCGCGGGCGGGTTTCGTCACCATTCATGGTCCCAATGCGGCGAGCAGCTGGCCGCGCTTTTCCTGGGACGCCTTTCGCGCGCTGGCCTTTGACGGGGCGACGCCGACGCTGACCAACCCGGAGGGGCATGAGGACCGGCTGGTGCAGCGGAACGGGCGTATCCGGACCTTTCGAAGCGGGAAGGCGAACGGGCGGCTGCTGGGCGGGAACCTCACCGTCCTGTCGACGCTGATGGGGACGCCATGGGTGCCCGATTTCGAGGGCGCGATCCTGTTCATCGAGGATGTGAGCGAGCAGCCTTACCGGATCGACCGGATGCTGACCCAGCTTTCGCTGGCCGGGGTGCTGGGCAAGGTCGCTGGCGTCGTGTTCGGGCAATGCACCGAATGCGGGCCGAGCGGGGCGTCCTATGGCGGCTTCACCCTGTCCGAAGTGTTGCAGCAGCATCTGGGGGCGCTGAGGGTGCCCGCCTTTCAGGGCGCGCAATTCGGGCATGTTGCGAGCCAGTTCAGCCTGCCGGTCGGGTGCCGGGCGGAGATCGACGCCGATGCCGGGACGATCCGCCTGCTGGAGCCTGCCGTCCGTTAGGGTGACATAGGTGACACGATAGAGCGGCGGAAAAGCGCGGTTTTTCGAAAATTTTCCTATTTCAAAGAGCCGGGTGCCGTTTAGCGGAATGTGGGCGCTGCAGGACAGCGAAATTGTTTGAGGCGCGAACGGGTCCCCGGGGCCTTATTGGTCAACGGCCGCCGCCCCATTAACCATATTCGTCGAGCCGCCCTTTCGGCGAGACGCGCCACCGCGCGCAGCCTTCGGAGTTCGCCGATTCCTCCCTAGAAACTAGCCGTTTACAGGGAGAAGCCGCATGAACATGGACAGCAACGATACTCTATCGGAGCGGGCGGAGCTTCATTTCCTGGCCGCTCTGGTGGATGAACTGATGCGCAAGCTCCTCATTGCCGGCGTGCTGAGCCAGGCGCAGCTCAATGAAATAGAGCAGGCCGTATCGCAGCGCGTCGGGCACGTGCCCCGCGCCTGGTAGGGCTGTTCGCGCGCGGGGGGCTGCGATACACTCGCCATCATGCGCGTGCCCGTCGCCCTTCTTCCGCTCGCGGCCTTCCTTGCCGCCCCGGCGCCTGCGCAGACCCCCGATCGCGCAGGCCATTATTATCTGCGGGGCGTCATGGAAACGGGTTCCGAACTGATGCTGCATCCCGACGGCCGGTTTCAATGGTATCTGGTCTATGGCGCGCTGGACCTGTTTGCCGAAGGACGATGGGCTGAACGCGGCGGCGCCGTGATCCTCACTTCGGAAAAGACGAAGGACGTGCCCGCGCCCGCCTTTCAGACGCTCAGCCTGACCGTCAGGGACAGGGCGCTGGTCCCGCCCGATGGCCATGGCGCCTATGTCCGCCCTGCCGACGAGAAGGATTGATACGCTACCGCCGCCTGCCGCTCCATGGTAGATTTCCCCGCCCGTTCTCGTGCGGGCGCGAGTCTGTGGCGCGGACGCGCTGCAACCATCTATGGCCGCATCATGGTCGCGCAAAACCGGCTCCGGCTTTCGCGCGCGATGCCTGGGCAGGGAGGGATTATGACGCTCTCGATCGGCAGCAAGGCCCCCGACTTCATCGCGCAGACCACGCAAGGGCAGATCCGCTTTCACGAATGGCTGGGCGACGATTGGGGCATCCTGTTTTCGCACCCCAAGGATTTCACCCCCGTCTGCACGACGGAACTGGGCTATCTCGCCCGGCTGGCGCCCGAATTCGCCAGCCGCAACTGCAAGGTGATCGGCCTGTCGGTCGACCCGGTCGGCAATCATGAGCGCTGGCTGGCCGACATCAAGGCCGCGACCGGCGGCGACGTCACCTATCCGATCATCGGCGACAGCGACCTGAAGGTCGCGCAGGCCTATGAAATGCTGCCCGCCAGCGCCGGAGACGCGTCCGAAGGGCGAACCGCCGCCGACAATCAGACGGTCCGCACCGTCTATCTCATCGGCCCGGACAAGCTGATCAAGGCGATGCTGAGCTATCCCATGAGCAGCGGCCGCAATTTCGACGAGGTGATGCGCCTGCTCGACAGTTGCCAGCTGACGGCCAGGCACAAGGTCGCAACCCCGGTGAACTGGAAATGGGGCGAGGATGTCATCATCGTTCCCGCCGTTTCCGACGACGAGGCCAGAGAGCGCTTCCCCGAAGGCTGGAACGCCGTGACGCCCTATCTGCGCGTCGTTCCTCAACCCCGGGACTGACATGTTCTTCGCGGTCTTCCGGGATGGCGAAGGGTGCAAATCCTACATCATCGCCCATGAGGCCTGCGCCGCCGCGGCCATCATCGACCCGGCGCTGGATCTGGTCGACCGCTATCTGGGCGAGGTGAACCGGCAGGGCCTGCGCGTGCGCTACATCATCGACACGCACACCCATGCCGATCATTTTTCCGGTGCGCGGGCGCTGCGGCAGGCGCTGCACGCGCCGATCGTAATGCACCGCTACTCCCCCGCGCCCTATGTCGACATGCATGTGGAGGATGGCCATTCGCTGCCGCTGGGCGACATGCGCATGCGCATCCTCCACACGCCCGGCCACACGCGGGATTCGATGTGCATCCATGTCGAGGATCGCGTCTTCACCGGCGACACGCTGCTGATCGGAGGCACGGGACGCAGCGACCTGCCGTCGGGCGACCCGGCGCAACTGCATGACAGCCTGTTCCACAAGCTGCTCGACCTGCCCGACGACACGCTGGTCTTTCCCGCGCATGATTATAAGGGCCGCGAAGGTTCCACCATCGGGGCGGAGCGCGCCGACAATCCCCGACTGGCCAAGGTGGAGCAGGACGCGTTCGTCGCGCTGATGAACAGCCTCAACCTGTCGGCCCCCACCCACCTTACCGAAGCGCTGCGCACCAACATGTCGGGCGGCAAGACCGTGCGCCAGTTGCTGGCCGAAGCGGGCGCCAGAGTGCCCTTCATGGCGATGGACGAACTGCTCCGCCGTCTGAATGCGCGGGCCAATGATTTCGTGATCCTCGACGTGCGCGAAAGGGACGCCTTCGCCGCCGGTCATGTGCCGGGCGCCATCCACCTGCCGCGCGGCCAGCTGGAACTGCGCGTCAACGATGTGCTGCCCGACCCGGGCGTGGAGGTGCTGACCGTTTGCGAACTGGGCAAGATCTCGACGCTGGCGGCGGCGACGCTGCACGAGCTGGGCTTCAACCGCGCCACCGCGCTTGACGGCGGAATGGCGGCATGGCGAGAGAGGGGTCACCCCGTCGAAAGCGCCCCATGACCTCGACCGACTTCAAGGACCATTTCTCGCAAGGCTCCGCCGGCTATGTCGCCCACCGCCCGGTCTATCCGAAGGACCTTGTGGACCAGCTGGCCGCGATCAGCCCCGGTCATGCCCGGGCGCTCGATTGTGGCTGCGGCAACGGCCAGCTTTCGGTACTGCTGGCGGAACGGTTCGACCGGGTCGACGCGACCGACGCCAGCGCCGCCCAGATTGCGGAGGCTCAGGCGCATCCCCATGTCCGCTACCGCGCGGCGCGGGCCGAAGAGAGCGGCCTGCCGGACGCCAGCGTGGATCTGGTCACCGTGGCCCAAGCCGCCCATTGGCTGGACCTGGACGCCTTCTACGCCGAAGTCCGCCGCGTCGCCCGGCCTGATGCCGCGATCGCGCTCATCACCTACGGCCTCTGGCATGTGGAGGGCGATGTCGACCCGATCATCCAGCATTTCTACAGGCGGACCGTCGCGCCTTACTGGCCGCCCGAACGCCGCCATGTGGAGGACGGCTATCGCAGCCTGCCTTTCCCTTTTCGTGAAACCAGCCTGCCGCCTATGACCATCAACGTCGATTGGCGGCTGGAGGATGTGATCGGCTATGTCGGCACCTGGTCGGCGGTGCGGGCGGCGCGGCAGACCCTTGGCGTCGATCCGGTCGACGCCTTTGCCGCGGAACTGGCGGAGCATTGGGGCGACCCGGCCGTCCGCCGGCGAGTCCGCTGGCCGCTGTCGCTGCGGGTCGGCCATGTTTGAGAATGGGCGGAAAATCGGAGGCGAAAAGTCGCTCTGGCGCGGCGCCCCGTCTGCGGTTAAGTCTTTCTTTGATGACGATTGATCCGCTGGTGCTGCTGCAGGCTTACGCTATCGGCGTGTTCCCCATGTCCGATGATCGCGAGGCGGACGAGGTTTACTGGATCGAGCCGAAACGGCGGGCGATCATGCCGCTCGATGGCTTCCACATCTCCCATTCGCTGGCCAAGACGATCCGGCGGGAGCGGTTTAGGGTCACGGCCAATCGCGATTTCGCCGGGATCGTCCAGCTTTGCGCGCAGGCGGCGGACGACCGGCCGTCGACCTGGATCAACCATCCGATCGAGCGCGCCTACCGGCATCTGCACGACATCGGTTTCGCCCATAGCGTCGAAGTGTGGGAGGGCGAGGAACTGGTCGGCGGCCTTTATGGCGTCGCGCTGGGGCGCGCCTTTTTCGGCGAGAGCATGGTGTCGCGGCGGACCGATGCGTCGAAAGTGGCGCTGGCCTGGCTGACGGCGCGGATGCGGTTCGGCGGCTTCACCCTGCTCGACTGCCAGTTCATGACCGATCATCTGCGCTCATTGGGCGCGATCGAAATCAGCCAGCGCGATTATCTTCAGTCGTTGACCGGGGCGCTGGACGGGGTGCCGCTGGGCGCCGGGCGCGGCGTGCTGGCGGGCGGTTCCGGGGTCTGGGCGGAGCTGGCGTTTTCGCCGCTCGCAGGGGCCGCCCTGGCGGCCGGAACATCGCCCTTGTCGCCCAGCTTCACCGTATCGGGGCCGGTTTCGGGCCAGGACATCGTGCAGCTTCTGACCCAGACGTCATAGACCGGGTGCTGCACGACGTTGCGGTCGGGCCGGTTGAGGAACAGCCAGCCGGAAAAGTTGCGGCGCCATTTATTGTCGGCGGTGCTGCGCACGTCGAGCTGCACGAAGGCGCCGGTTTCCTGGACATTTTCCCAGGGCGCGGTGGTTTCGCAGGCCTGAAGGCGCACGATGGCGTCCCCCACGCGCAGGGCTTCGCCCGGCTTCATCTTGAGGTCGGTGGTGATGCCGTTCCGCTTGTTGAGCAGGCCGATCACCGCCACCCGCTCATTCATCGGCGTGCCCGACAGGGTGGATTCGCCGCCGTTGCGGATCTTCTGCCCCTCGATGCGGACGGGACCGCCCTGATTCTGCGTCGGCAGATCGTCGCCGCCGCAGCCCGCCAGAATCAGCGTGCAGCCGAGAATCGGCAGGAAGCGTCCCGCCGGGCGCCGCATCATGATGCGTCGGGGCTCCACGCCTCATAGTCGCCGGTCGCCTTCTGGCGCAGGCCGCCCTTTTCCAGCGCGCCCGAGGGGCGATAGGCATTGGCTGTGCCGGTGGCGTTGGGGGTGAAGTCCTTTTCCCAGATGCGCGGCGGCGGCAGGAAGCTCTCGGGCGCGCCCTCGATCGAATGATGCAGCCAGCCATGCCATTCGGCGGGCACGCGGCTCGAATCATTGGGGCCGTTATAGATGACCCAGCGGCGCGTCAGGCCGTTGGGGTCCGTGCCGCCTTCATAATAGATATTGCCCTGATGGTCCTCGCCCACCTTGGTGCCCTTGCGGGAGGTGTAGAGCGAGGTGCCGATGGTCGCGCCATCCCACCAGGTGAAGATCTTGCCAAGGATTCCCATGGGCGAAGCGCTTAGCCGCTGCGGCTGGCGCTTGGCAAGGCATGTTCTAGTCGGCGGGGCAGAAATTCAGCCCGTCCCTGGGCCGATGCGCGGCGGGACCGGCGCAATCGCCCCAGCGGACGCGGTCGCCCTGGCCGATGCCCAGTTCCGCCGCGCGGCCGCCGCGCAGTTCCAGCACGGCGGCGACGGGAATGCCCGCGGAAACGGGTTCGCGGGAATAGGGCTGCGCATCGGCCTTCAGATAGGCGATGCTGCCGTCGGTGTGGATGAACAGCATGTCGAGCGGGATCAGCGTGTTCTTCATCCAGAAGCTGGCCGTGCGGGGCGGGTTCATGGGAAAGAGCATGCCGGAATCGGCGTCGAGCGACTTGCGGAACATGAGGCCCTGTTCCTGCTCCTTTTCGGTGCGGGCGACCTCGACGGTGAAGCGGTGGTCGCCTCTGGCGGTGCGGATGACCAGCGGGAGGAGGGCGGCTCGCGCCTCCGTTGCGCCTGTCGCTGCGTTGTCCGCGGGCGGCTTTTGGGCGCAGGCGGCGCAAAAAAGCATAATCACGAGAAAGGGAAAGCGGGGCATCATGTCTGACTAGCGAAATCGGGCGTGCGAGGGGAGGGGGTTAACTTTCCTCCTGCTCCGGCACTTCCCCCGGTCCAGCGTCGGTCCAGCGGCGGGCGGTGGCGTAGCTATGGCCGGCGCGCAGGAAGGCGGCGATCCATTTTTCGCGCTGATTGGGGTCGGGCCGCGCCTGCGCATAGGGGCCAAGCCGCTTGCGCCGGGCGAAACGGTCGGCCGCCTGCCAGCTTTCCGAGGCGGTGACGGCGTCCGCCTCCTCGCGGTCCGCCTCGGCAATGCCGTCGGCGCGCAGGCTCTCCGCGACGCGGCGGGCGCCATAGCCGCGCCGGGCGAGCGAGGCGCTTTTCATCGCCGCATAGCTGGCATCGTCGACATAGTTGAGGTCGGCAAAGCGGTCGGCCAGCCCTTGCGGATCGGCGGGAGCCTCGCCGCCCCATCCGCGTTCCTGAATCTTGCGGTTGAGATAGGCGAGCAGCCGGGCGCGGCTCGTCGCGAAACGGCCGACATAGCGCAGCGCCAGCTCGCGCAAAGCCTCTTCATTGAGGGGGATAGGGGGGCGTCTGCCGGTCATGGACATGCTTCATGCCTGCTGCGCCTTGATTATGCCACAGTCGGGCCGGAATTTTACCGCCCCTTTTGGAGTAGAAGCTCAGGCTGGAATGAAACTATCCGGTGCAAAACCGCTTCAAAGCTGTTAGCGGCGCGCCCGGATGAAGAAATTAAGACATTGGGTGACACCAATATGACGGGTTCGCAAAGCATGATGGCACCGACGCCGACCACCGATGATCTGCCCCGCCGTTTCTCGGATTTCGAGACGCTGGGCGAAGCGCTGGACTATGCTGCGACCGGGCAGCGTGGTCTGAACTTCCACGACGCGCGCGGAAATCTGGCGCGGCCCTACCCGTTCAGCGAACTGCGCGCCGACGCCATCGCCTGCGCCCACCGGCTGATCGCCCATGGGGTGAAGCCGGAAGATCGCGTGGCGCTGGTGGCGGAGACGGGCGCGGATTTCGCGATGCTCTTCTTCGGCATCGTCTATGCGGGCGGATGGCCGGTGCCGCTGCCGCTGCCGACCAGCTTCGGCGGCAAGGAAAGCTATATCGACCAGCTGAACGTCCAGCTGTCGAGCTGCGACCCGATGCTGTTCCTCTTCCCCAAGGAACTGGAAGAGATGGCGGGTGAGAGCGGCCGCCAGAAAAATGTCGAGAGCATCGCTTTTGAGGATTTCATCGCGCGCGAGGCCGTCCCCTGCGATCTGCCGCAGGCGAAGGGCGAGGAAATCGCCTATCTGCAATATTCGAGCGGCTCGACCCGCTTTCCGCACGGCGTTGCGGTGACGCACCATGCACTGCTGAGCAACCTTGCCGCGCATAGCCATGGCATGGAACTGATCGAGAGTGACCGCTGCATCAGCTGGCTGCCCTGGTATCATGACATGGGGCTGGTCGGCTGCTTCCTGTCGGTCGTCGCCAATCAGGTGTCGACCGATTATATGAAGACCGAGGATTTCGCCCGCCGTCCGCTGGCGTGGCTGGATCTGATCAGTCGCAATGAAGGCACCTCGATCAGCTATTCGCCGACCTTCGGCTACGATATCTGCGCCCGTCGCATGTCGAGCCAGACCAAGGCGCAGGATCGCTTCGACCTGTCGCGCTGGCGGCTGGCCGGTAACGGCGCGGACATGATCCGCCCCGACGTGATGCAGAGCTTCGTCGACGCCTTTGGCGACGCCGGGTTCAGCCCAAAGGCATTCCTGCCGAGCTATGGCCTTGCCGAAGCGACGCTGGCCGTCACTATCATGCCGCCGGGCGAGGGCATCATCGTCGAGCTGGTCGAGGAAACAGACCTGTCGGGCGGCGACGCGACCGAGGGCCGTCCGCAGCGCTTCCGCTCGATCGTCAACTGCGGCAAGCCCGCCCGAGATATGGTCGTGGAGATTCGCGACGAGGACGGCGCTGTCCTCAACGAGCGCCAGATCGGCAAGGTGTGGACCACCGGGCCTTCGCTGATGGTCGGATATTTCCGCGATCAGGAGGCGACCGACGCCTGCATGGTCGACGGCTGGCTGGATACGGGCGACATGGGCTATCTGAGCGACGGCTATCTCTACATTGTCGGCCGCGCCAAGGACATGATCATCATCAACGGCAAAAATCACTGGCCGCAGGATATTGAATGGGCGGTGGAGCAGCTGCCCGGCTTCAAACAGGGCGACATCGCCGCCTTTGCCATCACCACGCCGGGCGGTGAGGAAGCGCCCGCAGTGCTGGTGCATTGTCGCACCTCCGACAATGACGAGCGCACCCGTCTGCGCGACCAGATCCGTGAGCGGGTCCGTGCGATCACCGGCATGAACTGCGTGGTCGAACTGGTGCCGCCGCGCACCTTGCCGCGCACCAGTTCGGGTAAATTGAGCCGGTCGAAGGCGCGGAACCTCTATCTGACCGGGGAAATCCGGCCTTACGATATCGCCGCCTGATTCTGTTTTGCAGGGGATGTGCCCCTCGTCATGTGAGCGCATCCTCTTTTTCTTTCCCACCGCCCGGGTTACGGATTGATAACCGGTTGCTGCTAATCCGGTTCGGTGAGACGCGGGCACGGGCCATCTTCTGATCAGCTTTCTCAGGAGCATGTATCGCTCCGGACGATGATGGGTGTTGCCGCAGCGTCCGACGACGCGACCCAGCATGTGCTCGCCTCGCAGCTGAGATCCGCGGACACCGTCGCCTTGCTGCGGCAGGCGATGAACGTCTTTGGCCTCTTCTTTCTCTGGCAGGTGTTCGGGCACCATGGATCGCCGCCGCGCCTGATCCTGTGGAGCGTTGCGCTCGCAGCGTCGATGATGGCCAGCGTCATGATCACCCGCAAACGGCGCGCACGGGCGGAGGTGACGGCGACCGACCTGCGGGTCCATGGTTTGACCGGCCTGTTGCACGGGATGGTCTGGGCCTTGTGCATGATGTCCCTGTCCACCAGTCATGGCGCGGCGCAGCTGGTGGCGCACTGGACGCTGATCAGCTGCATCATGGTGTGCGGCGCGATCAGTTTTGCCGCCACGCCGCTGGCTGCGACCGGCTTTCTGCTGCCCTGCATTGCCGGGCTTTTCTTCATGTTCGACGAGCAGGGGCAGCTGCCGTTGCTGGCGCTGGCCACCAGCTATGCCTTGTCGCTGCTGGTCGGCTGCTACATCTACGCCCGGACCTTCGCCCGCCAGCATAGCGCCAGCGTAAAATTGGAGGAAAAGAGCGAGGTCGTGAGCCTGCTGCTGCGTGAATATGAGCATGGCGGTTCGGACTGGCTGTGGCAGACCGATCCGGCCCGGCGGCTGAACGGTGTGTCCCCGCGGATGGCGGAGATGCTGGGCCGCGCTCCAGCGGAGGTCGAGGGCAATCTGCTCGTGCAGGTGCTGGCCGGAAGCGCGTGGGAAAGCGGCCTGTTCCCGGCCGGATTGCACGAGCTGGCCGATCAGTTGAAGCGGCGGGAAAGCTTCAGCGCCATCGTCCTGCCCGTCGAGGCGCAGGGCGGAGTGCGTTGGTGGGAGCTGTCGGCATCACCCCGCTATGACGAGCAGGGCGCGTTTCTGGGTTTTCGCGGCGTGGGGTCGGATGTAACCGAACAGCGCGAATCGGCCGACCGCATTGCCCAGCTCGCCCAGTTCGATCCGCTGACCGGCCTGCCCAACCGCGCGCATCTGCGCGACGTGCTGGATCAGGCCATGGCGGCGGCGCAGGGACGTCCGCTGGGCTGCGCCTTTCTGATGATCGATCTCGACCGGTTCAAGGCGGTGAACGATACGCTGGGCCATCAGATCGGCGACAAGCTGTTGACGCAGGTTGCGCGGCGGCTGCGCCACATCTGTTCGGGAAGCGAATTTTGCGGGCGCATCGGCGGCGACGAATTTGCCGTCGTCATTCCCGTTGCGGGTGAAAATCGCGGGATCGACAAGCTGGCGGCCTTCATCATCAGCGGCCTGTCCGCGCCCTATCAGGTCGACGAACATACGCTCTATGTCGGGGCCTCGGTCGGGTCGGCGGTGTCGCCGCAGGATGGCAGCGAATCCGAAGCCCTGATCCGCAGCGCCGATCTGGCGCTTTACCGGGCGAAGAGCGAGGGCGGCGGCATGCACTGCGCCTATGAGCCGCAACTGCACGCGCAGGCCGAAGAGCGGCGGCAGCTGGAACTGGCGCTGCGCGACGCGCTGGAAAAGGACCAGCTGCATGTGCTGTTCCAGCCGGTGGTCGAGGCGGAAGGCGGGACCGTCGTGGGGTTCGAGGCGCTGGTGCGCTGGACCCACCCGGAACTGGGACCGATTTCGCCGGTCAAATTCGTGCCCGTGGCGGAGGAGGCCCGGCTGATCGGGCCGATCGGGGAATGGGTGCTGCGGACCGCCTGC
This sequence comes from Sphingobium sp., assembly GCF_041987595.1. GTDB lineage: Bacteria > Pseudomonadota > Alphaproteobacteria > Sphingomonadales > Sphingomonadaceae > Sphingobium. Next base: position 28,168 of record NZ_JBHIWJ010000024.1, read on the forward strand.
ATGGAGGCGGCGCGCTGGCCCGACCCGGTGCGGATTGCGGTCAACGTCTCGGCCGAGCAACTGGCGCATCCCAGCTTCGTCGGCGCGGTCGTGTCGGCGCTGGCGCAGAGCGGACTGGAGGCGCGGCGGCTGGAACTGGAGGTGACCGAAAGCGTGTTCGTCAACGCCGATACCGGCGCGCTCAAGACCCTCGACCAGTTGCGCGGGCTGGGGGTGCAGCTGTCGCTCGACGATTTCGGGACCGGCTATTCCTCACTCGGCTATCTCAGCCGGACCCGATTTGACACGATCAAGATCGACCGCAGCTTCGTGGTGGGCGCATCGAACAACAAGGTGGAAAGTCTGGCGATCATCCGCGCCGTGGTGACGCTGGCCGACAGTCTGGGCATGGCGACCACCGCCGAAGGGGTCGAGACGGAGGCCGAACTGGCGATGGTCCGTGGCCTGGGGTGCCGCAAGGTTCAGGGCTATTATTTCGGCCGGCCCATGCCCGCAAAGGATGCGGCGGGCCTGTTCCCGCCGGACCAGTTGCAGGCCCGCGCCTGAAGCGCCTTCACGGCTGCTGAAGCTGGCGTTCCACCGTCGTCCAGAGTGAAGCGAAAGCCTGCGCGGGAGACGAAGAGGCCGCAAATGCGCCCAACGGCTTGCGGCGCACCGCCATCTGTTCGACCGCGCTGGCCATGGGGATGGCGGGCCAGCCGGGCTGCCCTTCAAGCGCGGCGCGGTGGAGGCTGCGGCGCCGGTCGACCATCGAATAGACCGGCATGATCGGCGGATGGCTGCCCCCACGCTGCACCAGATAGCGGGCGACTTCGCCCATGGCGCGCTGGGCGAGCGGGGAAGGGATGACGGGAATGACGATCATGTCCGCCGCGCGCAGCACCTGCTCGCTGGTTTCTGTGAGGCCGGGCGGGCAGTCAAGGATGATACGGTCATAATCGCGCCCCAGCGTGTCGATCAGCTTGGCGAGGCGCTTTTTCTTGTCCATCTCACGGAACAGATGGTCCAGGCTGCGCAGCGATGTGTCGGCGGCGATCAGGTCGAGGCCCGGAACGGTGGAGGGCTGGATCAGCTTGCGAACCTCGACATCCTTGCTGAAGATCGCCTGCGCTGCGTCGCGGCTTTGCGTATCGGTGGAAATCAGCCAGCTTGACGCCGCCTGCGGATCGAGGTCCCAGAGCAGCGTTCGCCGCTTGGAGATGCTTGCTGATGCCCAGGCGAGGTTGATCGCGAAGGTGGTTTTCCCCACGCCCCCCTTGAGGCTGTAAACGGCGATGGTCGCCAATGCCGGTTCCTTTGCCATGAGCGGAGGCTATATTGCTGCACCGCGAAAGCAAGCGGGCAAATCCACGGCCCGGAACCATATGGATGTTACGTTGTCGTGACAGGCCGTTGCCGGATGCGTCCGGCCTGTCCGATGCGGTCTGTTAAGCCGGGCGGTAGATGGCGTAGACCTTCTTCACCTGTTCGCGGCTCTCCCAGCTGCAATGCGCGCCCTGTTCGACCAGGAAGATGTCGTCCTTGCGAAATGTGCCTTCCCGGCCGTCGCCGTCGACGAAGGTGACACTCCCTTCCAACAGATGCATCAGCTCATAATGGCGATAGGGCATGGAGAGGCGATGATAGGGCGTCGAATCCCAGGTGCCGCAGACGAACTCCGTGTCGGTCGAGCGATAGTCGGTGAAGTTGCGGCAGGCGGGCGTGGGACCGACCAGCAGTTCGGCCAGCGGCGCGCCAGAGGGTTCCAGCGGCGCGCCTTCATCGATGGGGATGATGTCGGGTGCGGCGTCCGGGCTGCCGTTGCGGCGCATCGCAATGAGTCGTGTGCCTTCACGCGAGGACCAGGTAAAGCCCGTGCCCTTGGTGATGACGGCGCTCTGGCTGGAGCCGAGCTGGACTGTCTTGTCGGCGCCTTCCAGGGTGAGGGCGCCTTCCAGAAGGATGAGGAACTCGTCGTCCGGCAGAGCGTCGACGCGGCCACGACCTTGCGGCAGCAGGACGAGGCTGATCGACACCGGGCCTTCGGGCAGGTCTAGCTGCGCGCGACTGGCGAGATACGGGTCGCCATGCGCATCAGCGGGGATCGCGGCGCTGTCCGCAAAAGCGCGCAGATCGCGGAAGCTGCGGGTTGCGAGGTCCAGTGCTTCGGTCATGATGGCTCCCTGTCCGGTAAAAACTGGCGTCCAGCTTTAGACCGGCGGAGGCGAAACATTCCGCTCAAGGCAGACGGTGGCGCGGAGGAATGTGCCATAAAAAATCCCGCCCCGTGGCATTTCACGCGGCGGGATCATTTTTCCGTTCCCAAGGGTCAGGCCGCGGCGCGGCGTTCCTTCAGCTCCTCGTTCAGCATTTCCGCAAGCAGGAAAGCGAGTTCGAGGCTCTGCGCGGCATTGAGGCGCGGGTCGCAATGGGTGTGATACCGATCCGCCAACCCTTCATCGGTGATGGCGATGGCGCCGCCGGTGCATTCCGTCACATTCTGCCCGGTCATTTCGGCATGGATGCCGCCGCCGAAGCTGCCCTCGGCGCGGTGCACTGCGAAGAAGCCGCGCACTTCGGCGAGGATGCGGTCAAACGGCCGCGTCTTGTAGCCATTGGCCGCCTTGATGACGTTGCCGTGCATCGGGTCGCAGGACCAGACCACCGGATGGCCTTCGCGCATCACCGCGCGCACCAGCCTGGGCAGGCCCGCCTCGATCTTGTCATGGCCATAGCGGGTGATCAGCGTGATGCGCCCGGCCTCGCGCGTCGGGTTCAATATGTCGAGCAGGCGGATCAGCGCGTCCGGCTCAAGGCTGGGGCCGCACTTCATGCCGATCGGATTGCCGATGCCGCGCAGATATTCGATATGGGCCGAGCCTTCGAACCGCGTGCGGTCGCCGATCCAGACCATATGCGCTGAGGTGTCGTACCAGTCGCCGGTCAGCGAATCCTGCCGGGTCAGCGCCTGCTCATAGGGAAGCAGCAGCGCTTCATGGCTGGTGTAGAAGCTGGTCCCGCCCAGTTGCGGCACCGTATCCGCGCTGAGGCCGCAGGCGCGCATGAAGTCGAGCGCCTGGCCGATCTGGTCCGCCATCGCCTCGAACTTCGCGGCCCAGGGGCTGCGGCCCATGAAATCCAGCATCCAGCCATGGACGCGGTCGAGGCTGGCATAGCCGCCAGTCGAAAAGGCGCGCAGCAGGTTGAGCGTCGCCGCTGACTGGTTATAAGCGCGGATCATGCGCTGGGCATCCGGCTCGCGTGCTTCAGGCGTGAAGGCAATGTCGTTGACATTGTCGCCGCGATAGCTGGGCAGCTCCACGCCGCCGATCGTCTCCGTATCGGCCGAGCGGGGCTTGGCGAACTGGCCGGCCATCCGGCCGACCTTCACGATCGGCAGCTTGGATGCAAAGGTCAGCACCACCGCCATCTGGAGCAGCACGCGAAACGTGTCCCGGATATTGTTCGGGTGGAACTCCGCAAAGCTCTCGGCGCAATCGCCGCCTTGCAGCAGAAAGGCCTCGCCATTGGTCACCTTGGCGAGTTCAGCTTTAAGGCTGCGCGCTTCGCCGGCAAAGACGAGCGGGGGAAACTGGCTGAGCTGTGCCTCTACGGCGCCAAGCGCCTGAGCATCCCGATAGAAGGGCATCTGAATGCCCTTATGCTCCCGCCAGCTTTCCGGCGTCCACTTCGCCGCCACTTTGAGTCTCCCAAAAAGTCTAAAATAGGGGCCGCACCTACGCTGATGTAGGGGTCTGCGCAAGTTTATAGCGATATGGGGCCGGATTCGCCTAACGCACAGGTCAGATCAGGGTGATCGGGGTTATTTCTGACAAGGATATTGATCGTTCAGCGCCACGCTGACCAGGACGGATGCCGGGGCTTTCCGCTGGTCCGGGTAGCGATTGAGATAGGCGATCACGATGTCGCGGACCTTGGCGGCGTCCAGCTGCGCGGGCCAGCAATTGGGCTGGGCGCGGCCAATGAAGACGTCCTTCTTGATGCCGTCCACCACGCCGACGATATAGGCGGTGCAGGCAAGCGCATATTCCGGCGCCTTGTTCCGACATTTGGCAAGCAGGGTCGTGCCTGTTTCAAACATGAATGACTGAGCAGGCGCAGCGGACGGCGTGGCCGTCAGCCCACTCAGCGTGATCGTCGCTGCAATTGCATATCTTAGCATATGCGGAATCTGCCCGTTTACGGGCGCCCTGTCCAAACAGGCCGGCCTGTCCCGCGCACATCCTGCCTCAGCGGAGGGAACTTTTTCAGGGCATGTCGAAATTCGGCCCGCGGCGGGCTGCAAATGGGGTCTATCCGCGCTTCGGCTCAACTTACGTTAAATATGCTGCGCGTGGTTTCTCTTCCCTCAGAGCCGAATTTCCGCACATGCTAGCTGAGCGTCAAACGCCAGTCCCAGCGGAGTGGATCGCCGTCCATCACCTCGACACCGCGAGCGATAAGGGCGTCGCGAATCTCGTCCGACAGCGCGAAATCCTTTTCGGTGCGGGCGACCTGGCGGCGGTCGAGTTCGGCTTCGATTTCTTGAGGAGTGATAGCCGCTTCCTTGGGCTGGACCCGCAGGTCGGCGCGACTGATCGCCAACAGGTTGAGGCCGAGCGCCGAATCGAAAGCCGCGAGCAGGCAGAGCTTTTCGTCCACCGGCACCTTCTTCATTGCGATCGTCTCTTCCAACAGGGGCAGGGCGCGCGGGGTCATCAGGTCGTCGCTGATCGCGGCGTCGAACTGTTCGAGCAGCGGCGCGAGCTTGGGGTGGAGATTGGCGCGCAGGAAATCCAGACGCGGCGACTGCCAGGTCACGCCCTCAGCGCGGGACTTGAGGTTCTCCACGCCCATGACGAGGCGCTTCAGGCGCGTCAGGGCGGCGGCGACGCTTTCCGCGCTGAATTCCAGTTCGCTGCGATAGTGCGCGCCAAGGCACAGCAGACGATAGGCAAGCGGATGCACGCCTGCGTCGATCAGCGAGAAGAGGGTGGTGAAGCTGCCCTTGGACTTGCTCATCTTCCCCTGCCGATCGACGAGGAAGTTGTTGTGCATCCACCATCTAGCGCCGGTAAAGCCCGCAGTGGCGGCGTCCGGCTCGCCGCAACAGGCATGAAACGCCTGATTTTGGGCGATTTCGTTCGGGTGATGGATTTCGCGATGGTCGATCCCGCCAGTGTGGATGTCGAACGGATGGCCAAGGCGGGCCTCGCTCATCACCGAACATTCGAGATGCCAGCCCGGCGCGCCCTTTCCCCAAGGGGAGTCCCATTCCATCTGGCGTTGCTCGCCAGGCGGGGACTTGCGCCAGATGGCGAAGTCGCCGGGGTTGCGCTTGCCTGCAACGGGATCGATCCGGGCGTGCGCCGCGTCGTCGCGGCCGCCTGCCAGCGCGCCATAATCGGGCACGGTGCTGCTGTCGAAATAGAGACCGGTTTCCAGTTCGTAGCAATGGGCGGGCGCGATCTTCTCCGCAAAGGCGATCATCTGGGGAACATAGTCGGTGGCGACCGTCCATTCGCTGGGCGGGATGATGTTGAGGTCGGCGATATTCTGCTTGAAGGCATGAGTGTAGTGGGCCGCGATGTCCCAGATGCTCTTCGCCTGTGCGCGGGCTGCCGCCTCCATCTTGTCATCGCCCGCATCGGCGTCGCTGGTGAGATGGCCGACATCGGTGATGTTGATGATGTGGGTGACGTGGAGGCCTTTCCAGAGCAAGGTGCGGCGCAGCGTGTCGGTAAAAACATAAGCGCGCAGGTTGCCAAGATGGGCGTAATTATAGACCGTCGGGCCGCAGCTGTAGACGCGGGCATGGTCGGGTTCGATGGCTATGAAAGGCTCGACCGTGCGCGTCAGGCTGTTGAACAGGCGCAGGGGGGCGTCGGCATGTTGCTCGGCAGGGGTGAACTTGTCGCTCATGGCGCAGAGCCATGCGGTGGTTCGGGATTGCCGTCAACAGGGGAGAAAGATTGTAACAAATTGTTGCTAACGGGCCGATCCCTTGCATTGGTGAGTTAACCCACCAATATTGCTTGTGCGGGCCGGGCCCCTCTGGCGGCAGGGATGCATGTGACATGCTCCCGCCGTGATGTCGGACCGCATCGAGTGTGCTCGGTGCAGGTTCGTGAGTGTTTGTCCCCCCTCTAAGCCTCACGAAGACCGCGCCGGGCCACTCGATCCGTACTGATGTTAGGATGGAGTATTAACGCCGTGAACAACCCCGTTCGTATGCCGGGCTATGGTGCGAGCCAGACGGCGCAGACCGATGCCGGCCTGCGCGCGCACATGCTGGGCGTTTTCCGCAATATGGGCATCGGTCTGGTCATTACCGGACTGGTGGCGGCTTTCATCGGCAATACGCCGGTGCTTGCCGCAGCGATTTTCGGCACACCCCTGAAGTGGGTGGCGATCTTTGCGCCGTTGGCCTTTGTGTTCTTCTTCAGCTTTCGCATCGAAAAGATGACGACTGCAGGCGCGCGCATGGCTTTTTACGCTTTTGCGGCGGTGATGGGCGTGTCGCTGGCCAGCATCTTCCTGATCTTCACCGGCGGGTCGATCGCGCAGGCCTTCTTTTCGGCGGCCGTAATGTTTCTCGCCATGGCGCTCTGGGGCTATACGACGGGGCGTGACCTGTCGAAATTCGGGTCGTTCCTGATCATGGGCCTGATCGGCATATTGGTCGCAAGCCTCATCAACATCTTCATCGGCTCGTCCGCCATGGCCATGGTGATCTCGATCATCGGTGTCGTGGTGTTCACCGGCCTCACCGCCTGGGACGTGCAGCGCATCAAGTCGGAATATTTCTATTATGCCGGCCATGAAGTGGCGCAGAAGATGCGGGTCATGGGTGCACTGTCGCTTTACCTGAACTTCGTCAACCTGTTCCAGATGCTGCTCAACCTGACCGGCGAGCGGGAGTAAGCGATGCGGGATCAGGCCGCGGTGTCGGCCATGCTCTGCCCGGTCTGTCATGTGGGACTCTCCATGACGGACCGGCAGGGAGTGGAAATCGACTATTGTCCGCAATGCCGGGGCGTTTGGCTCGATCGGGGCGAACTCGACAAGATTATCGAGCGTTCGGCGGGCGGGGTTCCCCCTCCGCAACCCGGCTATCGGCCGGATCGCGATGACGGGCGACATTATCAGAAGAAGCGAAAGAAAAGCTTTCTGGAAGAGCTGTTCGACTGACGGAAAAGCGGCCCTGCTTTCGGGCCGCTTTTTTTTATGCCCTTGTCATAGGCGCTTTCCCGGAATGGCGATATGGAAGGACATCATGGTGTCTCGGCACCTTTTTGCTGTTTTGAACAAGTAGGTTGCATGTCGGATCTGAATGCTAAGGTGACGCCGGTTATTCTGGCGGGAGGATCGGGGACGCGGTTGTGGCCCCTGTCGCGTAAATCCTATCCCAAGCAGTTCGTGCCATTACTGGGCGAGGATACGCTGTTTCGCGCTGTCGTCCGGCGCCTGTCGGGCGCGGGCGAGGGGGTCGCCTTCGCGCGGCCGGTGGTGCTGACCAACGCGACCTTCCGCTTCATCGTGGCCGAGCAGCTGGCGCAGGAAGGCGGCGATGCCGACGCCATCATGATCGAGCCTTCGGTGCGCAATACTGCGCCTGCCATATTGGCGGCGGCGCTTCATCTGATGGCGAAGGACCCGGATGCACTGATGCTGGTGGCGCCTTCCGATCATGTGGTGCCGGATGCCGGGGCTTTCAGGATGGCCGTGAGCAAGGGGCTGGCTGCGGCGCAGGCGGGCGATCTGGTGACCTTCGGCATTGCGCCGACGCGGCCGGAGACCGGCTATGGCTATTTGCAGGTCGTAGCCAGGCCCGATGGATCGGGCGAACCGATCAAGCTGGCGCGCTTTGTGGAAAAGCCCAATGCGCAGCGGGCGGCAGAGATGCTGGCGAGCTGCGATCATCTCTGGAATGCGGGAATTTTCCTGTTCGCGGCGAAGGATCTGATCGCTGCGTTTGAGCAATATGCGCCTGAGGTTCTCGCGGCAGTCGTGCCGGCGGTGGAGCAGGCCGAGGGAGACCTTGGTTTTCTGCGTCTGGCGCCAGAGCCCTGGGAGCATGCGCCGGACATTTCCATCGACTATGCGATCATGGAGCGGGCGGGCAATCTGTCGGTCGTGCCCTATGACTCGGGCTGGTCCGATCTGGGCGGCTGGGATGCGGTGTGGAGTCACGCCGGGCCGGATGGGGATGGCGTGACGGTCAGCGGCGGGGCGACGGCGATCGATTGCAGCGATACGCTGTTGCGGTCGGACAGCGAAGGCATGGAACTGGTCGGCATTGGCCTCAGCAACATCATAGCCGTGGCGATGAACGATGCGGTGCTGATCGCGGACAAGGCGCGCTCGCAGGATGTGAAGCTGGCGGTCGAGGCGTTGAAGGCCAAAGGCGCAATGCAGGCGGAAAGCTTTCCCAAGGATCACCGGCCCTGGGGCTGGGTGGAAGGCTTGCTGGCGGGGGAGCGCTTTCAGGTGAAGCGGATCATGGTGCAGCCGGGGCAGTCGCTGAGCCTGCAGAGCCATTTCCATCGGTCGGAGCATTGGATCGTCGTGGAGGGGACCGCCAAGGTCACGGTCGATGGAGAGGACACGTTGCTGACGGAAAACCAGTCGCTTTACGTGCCTGCCGGGGCGAAGCACCGGGTGGAAAATCCGGGAAAGATTCCCGTTGTGTTCATAGAGGTGCAGACGGGCACCTACCTCGGTGAGGATGATATCGTCCGATATGAGGACCGGTACGCGCGGAATTGAGCCGATATCTCACGTCCGTCATCCCAGCGCAGGCGGAATTCGTCTCCTGACTTTGCACCAGCTTTGACTCATGGGAAATCCCCGCCTGCGCGGGGATGACGGGAAGGATTAATGGGCCGCGCCCCAACTCGGGCCGTGGCCGATCTCGACGCCCAGCGGGACGCTCAGCTTCACGATCGGTTCGGCGGCGCTTTCCATCACGCGGCGGATCACCGCGCTGGCCTGCTCCACGTCGCCCTGCGGCAGTTCGAACACCAGTTCGTCATGCACCTGCAGCAGCATCTTGACCTCATCCAGCCCTTCCGCCGCCAGGGCCGGTCCCATGCGGGCCATGGCGCGCTTGATGATGTCGGCGCTGGTGCCCTGAATCGGGGCATTGATCGCTGCGCGTTCGGCGCCCTGCCGCTCATGCTGGACCGAGGCCTTGATGCGCGGGAACCATGTTTTCCGGCCGAACAGGGTTTCGGTATAACCCCGTGAGCGCGCCTTTTCGATCGTTTCGGTGATGTAGAGGCTGATGCCGGGGAAGCGCTCATAATAGCGGCTGATCATGTCCTGCGCTTCGTCGGCGCTGATCTCCAGCCGCCCGGCGAGGCCCCAGCGGCTGATGCCGTAGAGGATCGCGAAATTGATCGTCTTGGCCCGGCCGCGGGTGTCTCGGTTGACCTCTCCGAACAGTTGCTGCGCGGTGGCGGCGTGAATGTCCTCGCCATTGGCGAAGGCCTCTTTCAGCGCCGGAACGTCCGCCATATGCGCGGCAAGGCGCAGTTCGATCTGGCTGTAGTCCGCCGCGAGAATGACATTGCCCGGTTCGGCGACGAAGGCGTGACGGATCTGGCGGCCGACTTCGGTGCGGATCGGGATGTTCTGGAGATTGGGATCGGTCGAGGACAGGCGGCCGGTCTGCGCGCCGGACAGCGAGTAGCTTGTGTGGACGCGGCTGGTGTCTTTGTTGATCTGGGCCTGAAGCGCGTCGGTGTAAGTGGATTTGAGCTTCGAGAGCTGGCGCCAGTCCAGCACCTTGCCCGCGATTTCGGCGCCCTGGGCCTTCAACTGTTCAAGAATGGTGACGTCGGTGGAATAGGCGCCGGACTTGCCCTTCTTGCCGCCCTTATACCCCATCTTGTCGAACAGGATCGCGCCCAGCTGCTGGGTCGATCCGATGGCGAAGGGCTGGCCCGCGAGGCCATGGATTTCCGTTTCCAGCGCCGCGATGCCGGCGGTGAACTCGGCGGAGAGGCGGGAAAGGGCCTCGCGGTCGACCTTGATGCCTTCATGCTCCATCTTCGCGATTACGGAGACGAGGGGTCGGTCGACCAGTTCGTAGACGCGGGTGGCGCCTTCGTTCGCGATGCGGGTCTTGAACAGCTTCCAAAGCCGCAGGGTGACGTCGGCGTCCTCTGCGGCATATTCGGTCGCCTTGTCGAGCGGGACTTCGGCGAAGCTGATCTGACTCTTGCCGCTGCCGCAGACGTCCTTGAAGCTGATGCATGTGTGATTGAGGTGGACCTTGGCCGCCTCGTCCATGCCGTGGCCCGCGAGGCTCTGCCCGGCGTCGAGGTCGAAGCTCATGACGATGGTGTCGTCATAGGGCGCGATCTCTATGTCGTGGCGGCGCAGGACGGTCAGGTCATATTTGAGGTTCTGGCCGATCTTGAGGACGCTGTCGTCCTCCAGCAGCGGCTTTAACCTGGCGATGACGAGGGCGAGGGGAAGCTGCTGGGGCTTTTCCGCGAACATGTCCTTTCCGCCATGGCCGACCGGGATATAGCAGGCGGCGTTCGGGCCGACGGCAAGGCTGACGCCGACCAGCGCGCAGGACACGCAATCGAGCATGTCCGTCTCGGTGTCGACGGCGACCAGTCCCTCGGCATGGGCTGCGGCGATCCAGCGGTCGAGCGCTTCCTCCGTCACAACCGTTTCGTAGAGGCTGCGGTCGATCGGCGGCTCTTCCTCATGGACCGGGGCGGCAGGCGGCGTGGCTTCGCTGACGGCGGCGGCTGCGGTCGCGACGGCCACGGCGGCGGCGGGCGCCCCGGCGCGGGCGAGCAGCGACTTGAAGCCATGATGTTCGAGGAAGGCCTGCAGCGGCTCCAGCGGGATGCCCTTGAGCGTCAGGTCATCGAGCGGTTCGGGCAGGTCCATCGCATCGTGCAGCGCGACGAGGCGGCGCGAGAGGCGCGCCATGTCGGCATGGGCGATGAGATTTTCCTGCATCTTCGATTTTTTCATGCGCGGCGCGGCCTCGAGCGCGGCTTCCAGGCTGCCATATTCGGTGATGAGCTTGGCGGCGGTCTTGGGACCGATACCGGGGACGCCGGGGACATTGTCGACGCTGTCGCCCATGAGCGCGAGGACGTCGCCAAGCTGCTCAGGGAGGACCCCAAATTTGGTCATGACATACTCGGCGCCGCGCCGCTCATTCTTCATCGTGTCGTACATGTCGACGCCGGGCTGGATGAGCTGCATCAGATCCTTGTCGGAGCTGACGATGGTAACGTGCCAGCCCGCCGCGACGGCGGCCTTGGTGTAGCTGGCGATGATGTCGTCGGCCTCGAAGCCGGCTTCCTCGATGCAGGGGAGGGAGAAGGCGCGGGTTGCGTCGCGGATCATCGGGAATTGCGGGACCAGATCCTCCGGCGCGGGCGGGCGGTTCGCCTTATACTGGTCGTACATGTCGTTGCGGAAAGTGTGGCTGCCCTTGTCCAGCACCACCGCGAGATGGGTCGGGCCTTCCGCCTTGCCCAGCTCATCGGCCAGCTTCCAGAGCATGGTGGTGTAGCCATAGACCGCGCCGACGGGCTGGCCATGCTTGTTGGTGAGCGGCGGAAGCTGATGATAGGCGCGGAAGATATAGCCGCTGCCGTCGACCAGATAGAGATGATTCTGAGGCATGGGGGGAGGGGATAGCGGGTTATTCTCCTCCCCTCCAGTGTGGTTGTGAACGGCGGTCAGGCCATGGGATTCTTGCCGGAAAAAGGCAGCAGCGCCTCATAAACGGCAAGCGGCGGCTTTCCCTCCACCCTGCTCCCCTGCCGCAGCAGAAAGGCGTGGCGCACGATTTCGGCCTGCTGCTCCAGCCCGTAGCGGCGGAAGGGCCTGCCCGGCACGATCTCATAGCCATAACGGCAAAAAGGGTGGCGCATCAGCGGCAGAAACCATTTGCCGCCGCGCTGGGCCTGCCAGACATGGGTCATCTCATGGATGAAATGCCCCTGAAGATGCAGCGGCCCGGCGCAGAAATCCGTGCAGAAAAGGTCGCTCTGCGGATGGAACCAGATGTCGCCGTCGGGCGCCATGGTGACCCGGCTGGGCTGGAACGGCCACCATTTGCGATGGTGCAGCCGCACCTGCCCATAATCGATCGCCGATCCGAAGACCGATCGGGCAAGGGCTGTTTCCGCCTGGGTCAGCGGGCGGCTGGTCAATGGTCTTTGTGCTCGTCGGGCTTGGCGGCGGCGGAGGCGCCCGGCTTCTGGATGATCGCGTCGACCAGCAGCCGGTCGCCATTGGCCAGCAGGAAGGTCAGCGTCATCTTGCCCCGGCTGATGGCGGTGTCGTTGACGCCCCAGAGCATCAGATGCTTGCCGCCGGGCGCGAAGGCGACCGTCGATTTGGCCGGAATGTCGACGCTGTCGAGCGGCTTCATCGACATCATGCCGTTCTCGCTCATGCTCTCATGCATTTCGACTTTCAGCGCATAATCGGTCAGGACGCCGCGCAGCGCCGTGCCCGCGTCGCCGCCATGGGCCACGAAATAGCCGGCGGACGGGGTCTCCTTATTGGGGCTGAGTCGCACCCAGGCCTGATCGATATAGGTGGGCGCGGGATCGCCGCAGGCGGCGAGCGCCAACGGGCTGGCAAGGGCAATAAGGGGTAGAAATGCGCGCATGGCCAGTGGCTTCCTCACTTGTCCCGTTTATGGTCGTTTCTCAACGCTAATCATCTGCCCTTCTTGTGCCAAGCGAAAGCACGCCTATATCCCTTGCGCAAACGGCCTTGCCTTGGCGCTTTCGTGAGGTATGGGGCCGTCAACCGCTGAATGTGATTTTGGGGTTCAAAGAGGACAAGATGGCAAAAGTAATCGGTATCGACCTTGGCACCACCAACAGCTGCGTCGCTGTGATGGACGGCGGTAAGCCCAAGGTGATCGAAAATGCGGAGGGCGCGCGCACGACGCCCTCGATCGTCGCCTTCACCAAGGATGGCGAGCGTCTGATCGGCCAGCCCGCCAAGCGTCAGGCCGTGACCAATCCCGACAACACGATCTTCGCGGTGAAGCGCCTGATCGGCCGCCGCTTCGACGATCCGATGACCAAGAAGGACATGGAGCTGGTGCCCTACAGCATCGCCAAGGGTCCCAATGGCGACGCCTGGGTCAATGCCGGTGGCAAGGATTATTCGCCCTCGCAGATTTCCGCCTTCACGCTCCAGAAGATGAAGGAAACCGCCGAGAGCTATCTGGGCGAGACTGTCACGCAGGCGGTCATCACCGTTCCCGCTTATTTCAACGACGCCCAGCGTCAGGCGACCAAGGACGCCGGCCAGATCGCCGGCCTTGAGGTGCTGCGCATCATCAATGAGCCGACCGCGGCCGCGCTCGCCTATGGGCTGGAGAAGCAGGACGGCAAGACCATCGCGGTTTACGACCTTGGCGGCGGCACCTTCGACATCTCGATCCTGGAGATCGGCGATGGCGTGTTCGAGGTGAAGTCGACCAACGGCGACACGTTCCTGGGCGGCGAGGATTTCGACGCCAAACTGGTGGAATATCTCGCCGAAGACTTCAAGAAGGCCGAAGGCATCGACCTCACCAAGGACAAGCTGGCCTTGCAGCGTCTGAAGGAAGCGGCCGAAAAGGCGAAGATCGAGCTGTCCTCGGCCCAGTCGACCGAAGTCAACCTGCCCTTCATCACCGCCGACCAGAATGGTCCCAAGCATCTGGTGAAGAACATCACCCGCGCCGATCTGGAGCGGCTGGTGGCCGACCTCATCAAGCGGACGATGGAACCCTGCAAGAAGGCGCTGGCCGATGCTGGCGTGTCCGCGAGCGAGATCAGCGAAGTCGTCCTCGTCGGCGGCATGACCCGCATGCCCAAGGTGCGCGAGGCCGTGAAGGAATTTTTCGGCAAGGAGCCGCACACCGGCGTCAACCCGGACGAAGTCGTCGCCATGGGCGCCGCCATTCAGGCGGGCGTGTTGCAGGGCGACGTCAAGGACGTGCTGTTGCTCGACGTGACCCCGCTGTCGCTGGGCATCGAGACGCTGGGCGGCGTGTTCACGCGCATGATCGACCGCAACACCACGATCCCCGCCAAGAAGTCGCAGGTCTATTCGACCGCCGACGACAATCAGCAGGCGGTGACGATCCGCGTGTTCCAGGGCGAGCGTGAGATGGCGGCGGACAATAAGCTGCTCGGCCAGTTCGATCTGGTCGGCATTCCGCCCGCGCCGCGCGGCGTGCCGCAGATCGAAGTCACCTTCGACATCGATGCCAACGGTCTGGTCAACGTCCATGCCAAGGACAAGGGCACGGGCAAGGAACAGCAGATCCGCATTCAGGCTTCGGGCGGTCTGTCGGACGCCGACATCGACCAGATGGTCAAGGATGCCGAGCGTTTCGCCGAGGAAGACAAGAAGAAGCGGGAAGGCGCCGAGGCGAAGAACAATGCCGAAAGCCTGATCCACACCACCGAGCAGCAGCTTTCCGAGCATGGCGACAAGGTGGACGCTTCGCTGAAGGCGGAAATCGAAACCGCGATCGCCGCCACCAGGTCGGCGGTCGAGAGCGGCGACGCTGAAGCGATGAAGGCGAAGGCGCAGGAACTTGCCACGGTCGCCATGAAGCTGGGCCAGGCCATTTACGAGAAGGAGCAGGCGGCTGCGGCGGCTCCGGGTGCGGACGCGCCGAAGGCGGACGATGATGTCGTCGATGCCGAATTCTCGGAAGTGGACGACAACAAGGCGTGAAGCTGATGTGCTTGCCCCGTCAGGACTGCTGTGGTCATGATGGGGCAGGGACGCCGGGGGCGAGATGAGCACCGAAATCGATTATTACGAATTGCTCGAAGTTGAGCGCACCGCCGATGCCGGAGCGATCAAGAGCGCCTATCGCAAGCTGGCGATGAAATATCACCCGGACAAGACCGGGGGCTGCACCGACAGCGAGGCCAAGTTCAAGGCCGTTTCCGAAGCCTATGAGTGCCTGAAGGACCCGCAGAAGCGCGCGGCCTATGATCGGTTCGGTCATGCGGCGTTTCAGAATGGCGGTCCGGGCGGTTTTGGCGGCGGGCGCGGCGGCGCGGGCGGCTTTTCCGATCTCGGCGATATTTTCGAGACGATTTTCGGCCAGTCCGGTTTCGGCGGCGGCAATGGGCGTCAGGCCCAGCGGCGCGGAGCGGACCTGCGCTACGACATGGAAATCACGCTGGACGAGGCCTATCACGGCAAGAAGACCGAGATCGAGATCGAGGTTTCGGCGGCCTGCGAGAGTTGCGACGGGTCCGGCGCGCAGCCGGGCACCGGGGTCAAGAGCTGCGGCACCTGCCATGGCCATGGTCAGGTGCGGGCGCAGCAAGGCTTTTTCGTGGTCGAGCGGACCTGCCCGGCCTGCCATGGCGCTGGTCAGGTGATCGAAAGCCCCTGCCGTTCGTGTCGGGGCGAGGGCCGGGTGGACAGGCCCAAAACACTCTCCGTCAACATTCCGGCCGGTGTCGATGAAGGCACCCGCATCCGCCTGTCGGGCGAGGGCGAGGCCGGGGCGCGGGGCGCGCCTGCGGGCGACCTCTATATCTTTCTGCATGTGAAGCGCCATGCGATCTTCGAGCGGGACGGGACGACCCTGTTCGCCCGTGCGCCGGTCAGCATCACGACGGCGGCGCTGGGCGGCGTGATCGAAGTGCCGGGCCTTGATGGCCAGCGGCATGAAATCAAGATCCCGAGCGGTATCCAGTCAGGCAAGCAGATCCGCCAGCGTGGCGCGGGCATGCCGGTGCTCAACGGGCGTGGGCAGGGCGATCTGGTGATACAGGTCGATGTGGAGACGCCGACAAGATTGACTGCGAAGCAGCGCGAATTGCTGGAGGCCTTCCGTGAGACGGAAACCGGCGAAGAATGTCCGCAGTCGACGGGCTTCTTCAGCAAGCTCAAGGAATTGTGGGGGGACTGATTTTCCTCCCACATGTTCCGGCGGAGGCGGGGGTCCGGAATGCATGGCTCAAATGGCTTTTTTCCGCTCCCGTCGCGCCCAGGCATAAAAGGGGAAGCCTCCCGCCATAAGCAGGAAGCTGGAGCCACTCGCGACCCACCCCGCCCCCCACAGCGTCCAGAGCGCATAGCCAAGGCCGATGAGCGCAGCGGGCACGACCAGCTTCAGCCGCATCGCCGCCAGCGCGCAGCCGACATAGAGCCAGAGAGAAGCCGAAGTCGCGAGCAGCGCCATGGTCGTGAACAGCGATACCAGTCCCTCCAGACTGTTTGCAGCCAGCAACAGTGTACCCAGCATGCCCGACAGCACCAGCGCGCGGATCGGCGTGCCCCGCCCGTCGGTTCCGGCGAACCAACGCGGAAATTCTCCACTGCGGCCCATAGCGAGCGGAACCTCTCCCTTCAGCAGCGTCCAGCCGTTGAGCGCGCCAAGGCAACTGACCGCCGCGAACAGAGAGATGAAGCTGGCCGGGGCGGGCGACCAATAATGGCCGACAAATGCGCCAAAGGGTGATCCTGACTGGCTCTCCGCAACGGGCAGAGTGAGCGCGATGCCGGAACAGACCAGCAGATAGATGAAGCCGGTCGCTGCCGTGCCGATCAGCGTGGCGCGGGGGATCGTGCGGGCGGGATCGCGCACCTTGTCCGCCGCCGCGCTGGCCGATTCGAAGCCCAGCAGCGCCCAGAGCGTCAGGGCGGCCGAGGCTGTGATGCCTGCGCTGGTGAAGCCCTGTGCCGGAAATGCTTCGATTTCGGCACGGCCATTCGCCAGCATGAGCGCCAGCAGGATCATGACGACGACGATGGGGATGAGCTTGATCGCGGTGGTGGCCAGCTGCGCCATGCCCGCCGCCCGCGCGCCGGCCATGTTGATCCCGATGGTCAACCACAAAAAGCCCAGAGAAGTCAGCGCGCCGATGCCCGGCCGGGCCAGCGTTGGCAGGATGCTGCTGAGATTGGCGGTCGCGGCAACCGCGATGGTGACATTGGTGATGACGATCGACAACCAGTAGATCCAGCCGATCGCAAAGCCCGCCAGCGGGCCATAGGTCACAGCGATCATCTGCGAGATATTGGCGTCGGGCATGGCCTGGCTCATGCGGGCGATGACGAACGCCAACACCATTGATCCGGCAATGGTGAACACCCATCCCGCCACTGCATCCCAGCCATAGGGCGCGAGGCTGGCGGGGAGCAGGAACACGCCCGATCCGATCATATTGCCCATGACCAACGCGATGCAGGCGGGCAGGCCAAGGGTGCGGGCTGGTGCGTCCTGCGCGGTCATGGATGTGTGCTTTGCCCCCATGGGCAACACAGCTACAGGCTGCGCGGCGGGCTGCCTAGGGGCGGAGGGTGGCAGTTTGAGGCGGTTTCCGGCCCTTTCCCTCCCGCTTGCGGAAGGGGCAGGGCCGGACAAGGGGCAAGCCCAACCCGCTTTAAGCCGCGAGGAACATTTCCGGGTCGAGCGCCATCAGGCTTTCCGCGCCGCCCTCGATCTTGCGGCGGAGCGAACCGGCATCGGGCATGATCCGCTCAGCGAAGAAACGGGCGGTGATCAGCTTGGCTTCGAGGAATTTCGCGTCCCCTTCGCCTGCGTCCAGCAGCGCCGCCGCCGCCTTCGCCATGCGTAGCCACATGAGGCCGGTCGCGACGATGCCGAGAATGTGCATATAGTGCACCGCGCCCGCCCCGGCATTGTCCGGGTTCTTCATCGCATTCTGCATCAGCCACATGGTCGCCGCGCCGAGTTGGCCGCTGGCCTTTTCCAGCGCTTCGGCGAGAGGGGCCAGTCTCTCATTGCCCTTGGCTTCGGCGACGTCGGTGGCGACAATCTTGAGGAAGGCCTGAAGCGCCCGGCCGCCGTTCATGGGCAGCTTGCGGCCGACAAGATCCATCGCCTGAACGCCGTTGGTGCCCTCGTAAATCTGGGCGATGCGGGCGTCGCGGACATATTGTTCGACGCCATTTTCCCAGATGTAGCCATGGCCGCCGAATACCTGCTGCGACATCACCGCGACATCGAAGCCCTTGTCCGTGCCATAGCCCTTCAGCACCGGCGTCAGCAGCTGGACGAGGTCGTCGGCAGCCTGCCGTTCTTCCTCGGTCGCGGCCTGATGCGCGAGGTCGACTTGCAGCGCGCCCCAGAGCATCAG
The DNA here is from genome assembly GCF_041987595.1 of Sphingobium sp. Taxonomy (GTDB): domain Bacteria; phylum Pseudomonadota; class Alphaproteobacteria; order Sphingomonadales; family Sphingomonadaceae; genus Sphingobium. Next base: position 46,278 of record NZ_JBHIWJ010000024.1, read on the forward strand.
CGCGCGCAGCCCCTCGGTCAGCGCCTTGGCCTCCATCAACATGCGGCGCACATCAGGGTGGACGAAGAGGGTATCGGCCTTTTCCTCCAAATCCTTGGGGCCGGTCAGCGCACGGCCCTGACGGCGGTCATGGGCGTAGGCGGCAGCGTTCTGATAGGCGATCTCCGCCTGGCCTAAGCCCTGCATGCCGACCCACATGCGCGCCGCGTTCATCATGATGAACATGGCGGCGAGGCCCTTATTCTCTTCGCCGACGATCCAGCCGGTTGCGCCGTCATAATTCATGACGCAGGTGGCGTTGCCGTGAATCCCCATCTTATGTTCGAGCGAGCCGCAGGAGACGGCGTTGCGGTCGCCCAGCGAGCCGTCATCCTTCACGAGGAATTTGGGCACGACGAACAGCGAGATGCCCTTGCTGCCTTCGGGCGCGTCGGGGGTCTTGGCGAGGACGAGGTGGATGATGTTTTCCGACAGGTCATGCTCGCCCGCCGAAATGAAGATCTTGGTGCCGCTGATCGCATAGCTGCCGTCGGCGTTCGGCACGGCCTTGGTCTTGATGAGACCCAGGTCGGTGCCGGCGTGCGGCTCGGTCAGGTTCATCGTGCCGGTCCACACGCCCGACACCATGTTGGGGATATATTTCTGCTTGAGGTCCTCGCTGCCCTTGGCGAGCAGGGCGGACACGGCGCCGCTGGTCAGGCCATGATACATTTCGAAGCTGTGGTTGGATGAGAGCACATATTCTCCCACCGCCGCTGCGACGACATTGGGCAGGCCCTGACCGCCATATTCGGTCGGCGCATGCAGCGTGGTCCAGCCGCCCTCGACATAGGCGTCAAAGGCTGCCTTGAAGCCGGTCGGCGTCTTGACATTGCCATTGGAATCCCGGACGCAGCCTTCCCTGTCGCCCACTGCGTTCAACGGGAACAGGACTTCGGCGGCGAGCTTGCCGCCTTCGGTCAAAATCGCATCCACCAGATCGGGCGTCGCATTTTCGAAGCCGGGCAGGTTGGTATAGCGGTCCAGCCCCACGACATGGTCAAGCACGAAGCGGGTGTCGCGGACGGGGGCGGTATAGCTGGGCATGATCTTCTCCGAGGGCTTTTGTTCTGCTGTTATTTGTCGAGTGCGGACACGAACTCGGCAAGTTCCGCTATGGCGGCGTCGATATCGTCCTTTTGCCGGGTGAGCAGGTCGATGCGCGATTTGCACTTGGCTATGGTGACGCGGCGCTGTTCCTCATGCTCCTCATCCGCGTCATAGAGGTCGATCATCTCGCGAATGTCGGACAGGCTGAAACCAACCCTCTTGCCACGCAGGATCCACGCCAGCCGGGCGCGGTCGCGGCGCGAATAGATGCGGGCAAGGCCCTGCCGTTCCGGCGCAATCAGGCCTTCATCCTCATAGAAGCGAAGGGCACGGGCGGTGACGCCGAATTCTTCGGACAGGTCGGTGATGGTATAGGTCTGCCGGTCGCGATGGTCGGGCAGTTCGATACCGGCGATGCTGCTGCGTTGATCCATGGCGGGTGATGTAACGATGCTTTACGTTTACGTCAAGGTGAGTGTGGTCTTTTGTCCTAGTGACAGGGCAGGCCGTCGCCGCTAGGGCTTCGGGCCATGCTGGGGGAGATCAGACAATCGGAGCGCGCGCGGGGCCTGTTGGCTGCGCTGGCTCTGCTGGTGCTGGCGATCCAGCTGATCGCGCCTTCGGGTTTCATGCCGGTGAGGACCGATCAGGGCGTCGTGGTGACGCTCTGCACCGGCCAGGGCGCCGTCAATATCGTGGTCGAGCGCGAGCATGCGCCGGGCAGGCATGGCTCGCCCGATGACGGCATGCAGGGGCAGCAGCATTGCCCCTTCGCGGCTTCGGTGCAGCCGGTGGTGCCGCCGCTGGCGCTGGCCGATCTGCCGCTGCCCGCCTGGCAGCTGGCCTTCGGGCCGATTGCCTTCGCGCTCAAGACCGGACTGATCGCGCGGCTGGCCGCGCCGCCGCCGCCTTCTTCGGGACCGCCTGCAACCCTGTAGAAAATCCGTTGTTTTCCGGGCTTTTTTCAAGGTTGTTTTCTCATGTCCGTTTTCTCCGTTTCGCGCGGCGCGTCGCTGTGCGCGCTTGCCTGTTCATTGTCCGTCCCCGCTCTGGCCGACGAGGCCGCCGATCAGAGCCGCATCATCGTCACCGCCAGTCCGGAGGTCGAGGAAGCCGCCGCCAAGGTGGTCCGCACGCCGGGCGGGGTCGATGTCGTGTCGGCGGAGGCCTTTGAAGACAAGCTGGCCGTGTCGCTGGGCGATGCGCTGCGCTTCTCGCCTGGCGTCTACACCCAGCCGCGCTTCGGTCAGGAGGTGCGCATTTCGATCCGCGGGTCGGGCCTGTCGCGCGGTTATCATATGCGCGGGCTGACGCTGTTGCAGGACGGCATTCCGATCAACATGGCCGATGATAACGGCGATTTTCAGGAGCTGGACCCGCAGGTCTTTCAGCATCTGGAGGTCTATCGCGGCGGCAATGCGCTGCGGCTGGGCGGATCGACGCTGGGCGGGGCGATCAATGCCGCGACGCCGACCGGGCGGACGGCTCCCGGCGCCGAACTGCGGGTCGATGGCGGATCGTTCGATACGCTGCGGGCCAAGGCGGCCTATGGCTATGCCGACGAGCGGGGCGACGGCTGGGCGGCGCTGACGGCCGATCGGTCGGACGGCGACCGCGATCATGGGCGGCGGCGGGCGCTGCGCTTCAACGGAAATGTCGGGCTGAAGCTGAGCGAGCGGGTCGAGACGCGCTTTTATGCCAGCGTGCAGACGATCCGGCAGAAGCTATCGGGCGCGCTCAATGAAAGCGACGCGCTGAACCATCCGGCCAAGGGCAATTTCGCGCTCGATCAGGCGCGCAACATCGATTCGATCCGCTTGCAGAACCGCACCACGGTTCAGCTGGAGGGCGGGGAGTTGGCTTTCGGAGCCTATTATAACGCCAAGGCGCTGAACCATCCGATCTATCAGCTGGTGGATCAGAAGTCGGAGGATCGGGGCGTGTTCGCCAGCCTTGATCTGGCGGGCGATCTGCGTGGGCTGCCGGTCGAGCTGACGCTGGGCACGCAGGCCCGCTTCGGACAGGGCCAGTTCCGGCAGTTCGTCAATCTGAACGGCAAGCCCGGCGCGCCGACCGCCTATCAGAAGGCGCGGGCACAGACGATCAACAGCTATGGCGAGCTGCGGGTCGCGCCCGCCGGCGGGCTTTGGCTGATCGCGGGCGGCATCTACACCCATGGCGAGCGGCGGCTCGACAACCGCTTCGCCCCGGCGCGGAGCGGGGACGTGTCGTTCGACGCCCTTGCGCCGAAATTCGGGCTGCTGTTCGAGCCGGTTCAGACGGTGCAATTCTATGCGAACTACAGCCGCTCGGTGGAACTGCCGGGCTTTATCGAACTGGGGCAGACGCAGTTCGACACGATGGCCATAGGCTTCGTGCCCCTTCGGCCGCAAAGAGCCTGGACGGCTGAAATCGGGACACGCGGCACGCTTGGCATCGCGCGTTGGGACATCAGCCTGTATCGGGCCGATCTGCGCGGGGAGTTGCTGCAATATGGCGCGGGCAACAGCGCCATTCCCGCAGCGACCTTCAATGCGGATCGGACGCGCCATCAGGGTGTTGAGACGGGGCTGGATTTGAACCTGACGCGTTGGGCGACGCTGCGGCAGGTCTATCAATATAGCGATTTCCGTTTCCGCGACGACGCGCAGTTCGGGAATAACCGGCTGCCGGTGGTGCCGCGCCATTTCTATCGCGCCGAACTGAAGCTGGGGACGGAGAAGCTCAGCATCTCGCCCGCTATCGAGTGGCTGCCGCAGGGGGCCTGGGTGGATTATGCGAACAGCAGGCGGGTTGGGGATTATGCGACGCTGAATCTGGGCGCGCAGGCGCAACTGTGGCCAGGCGTGACGCTGTTCCTGGATGCGCGCAACCTGACGGGCGAGCGGGCCGTGGGGGACATCAGCGCTGTGGTCGACTATTCGAAGCTGGCCCCGGCATCGCGAGCGATCTTCTATCCGATCGAGCGGCGCGCCGTTTATGGGGGCGTTCGTGCGCGCTTCTGACGGCGCCTTTTACCGGGCGATGTGGCGCTGGCATTTCTATGCCGGCCTCATCGTCCTGCCGGTGCTGGCGCTGATGGCGGTGACGGGCGCGCTCTATCTCTACAAGCCGGAGATTGAGCGGGCCGTCTATCATGACCGGATCGTGCTGCGGTCGCAGGGGCAGGCGTTGCCGCTCTCCCGGCTGGTCGCGGCGGTGGAGCAGGCAAGCGGCGGCCATGTGACCCAGCTCCAGCGCCCGGCGAGGGCCGATGAGAGCTGGCGCCTGATGGTCGGCCGGGCGATCTGGTTCGTCGATCCGCATGACGGGCGCGTGCTGGGCAGTCTGGCGGGCGGCGGCGTCATGAAGATGGTGAAGGATCTGCACAGCCTGATGATCACGGGTCCGGTCGGCAATCGGCTGGTCGAGGTGG
>NZ_JBHIWJ010000025.1:0-50685 GCF_041987595.1 Sphingobium sp.
AGTGAAGCCCAGCAGTAGCGGCACGTCGTTCTGCGCGGATCGTGCGAAAACCTGCTTGACGCTCTGGGGGAAGAAATAGCCGTCCTGAACCGGACCGATCTTGGGACCATCGGTGATACGCGGCACCACGATCCGGTCTGCGGGCAAGGCGCGCAGCTCCGCGATCGACTTGGCGCGCAGATAGGTTTGAAGCTTGACGCCCTCCTTCTCCGCGTCCGGCAACGGCGCCATCGCGCTCGGGCCATCAAGGACCGCGCCGCTCATGCCGACGGCACGGTGGAACAGCCCGCGCGCCAAGGGAGAAGCCTGCAACGCACCCACCGACATGGAGCCGGCGGACTGGCCTGCGATCGTCACATTGTCCGGATCGCCGCCGAACCGGGCGATATTGCGCCGGACCCATTGCAGCGCCGCGATCTGGTCGAGAAAAGCGTAGTTACCCGATGACTTGTGCCCAGATTCCGCCGATAGTTCGGGGTGCGCGAGGAAACCCAGCGCGCCCAGGCGATAGTTGAAATTGACGAAGACCGCGCCTTCGCGGCTGACCGCTTCACCCCCATAGAGCGCCATGCTGGACGATCCGACATAGAAGCCGCCGCCATGGATGTAGACGATGACCGGCGCCTTCTTGCGTGCGGCCGCCGTCCAGACGTTGAGATAGAGGCAATCTTCGCTGGTGACTTCCGCGCCTGAATATTGGTTGGTCATTAACCCGCGCTGCGGCTGCATGCATTGCGGGGCATAATGGTCCGCATGATAGGTGCCGTTCCAGCGCGCGGCCGGTTGCGGGTCGCGCCAGCGCAGGTCACGCACCGGCGGCGCGGCGTAGGGAATGCCGAGATAAGCCTGTCCGCCCGACGACAGGGCTATCCCTTCGATCGTGCCCTGATCGAGGGTGACGTGCGGGTTCTGCATGACGGTCGGCGCGGCGCTGGCGGATGCAGCCAAACTGATGCCGATGGCTATCAAAGAGGTGAGAATGCGGATGATTTCCTCCTATCGACATTGACCCTGCAGAGCGCCGGACCCGACGGGTGCGACGCCCGGCTTCAGCGCCTGAAATGCTCCGACGCCGGGCGCGAACGTCTAGAATTTGAACCGCACGCCGCCCTTGTAGGTCCGGCCCATCAGATCATAGTAAGCGCTGCCGTTGGCGGGTAATGGCGGGTCTTTGTCGAACACATTGTCGATATTGAAATAGACCGTAAACTGCTCGTTCGCGCCGAAGCTGTACCGCGTCCCAAGGTCGAGATAGGCGACCGCAGGAATATTATTGTTGCTGATGCTGGTGGTCAGCGCCGGATTATATTCCGGTTCGTCCGGCCCGAACAACCCGTTATTCTGGCTCGAAGGCGACACATAGCGGACATTGGCGTTCAGGCCGAGCCGGCCCAGTTCATAATCCAGCGTCAGGTTGAACAGCCATTTCGGCAATCCCGCCGGGCCACCGAATTGCGCGCCGGTCTGACCGGCGCGGTCGATACCGTTGGGGAACAATGTCGACACGTCGATGGATGACTTGAACGACATGACGTGCGTGGCGAGCAGGTTGGTCGTCAGCATACCCGCCAGACCGATATCGTCCAGGTTCTGGCTATAGGTCGCCTGGAAATCCAGACCGCGCGTCTTGAATTGCGCGACGTTGGCCGTGATGCCGCGCACGCCGGTCAACTGGCCCGCGACAGGGTCGTTATTGGCGAAACTGATCAGCGAGCACCAGCTGTTGCCCGAATAGACGCCGCCGATGAAGCAGTTGTTGACGACACCCTGTGTGCCGGTGGAGGTGATCGCGTCCTTGATCTCGATATTATAATAATCGACCGACAGACGCAACGCCCGGAGGAAGGATGGCTGCAAGGTCACACCGACCGTCTGGGTGATCGATTTTTCCGGCTTCAAGTCGGCATTGCCGCCGACGATGAATCCCGCACTGTTGGTCGGCGGCGCGATGCCGGGGCGCGGATCGGCGGGCAGGGGCAGCGACTGGGTCTGCGGCGTGAACAGGTCAATCAGGTTGGGCGCCCGGATGTCGCGCGACCGCGTGGTGCGGAACATCAGCCCATCGATCACTTCCCAGGTCAGGCCGGCCTTCCAGGTGGTGACGCTGCCCGATGTGCTGTAGTCAGTCAGGCGTGCGGCACCATTAAACTCGATCTTGCGCGCGAAGGACAGATCCTGCGCCAGTGGAACGATGGTTTCGACATAGACTTCTTTGACGTTCTGGCTGACTTGCGGAAGAGTCAGCCCGGTGCCCGACAGCCAGCTGTTGGATCGCGACAAAGCGTCGGTGGTCAGTTCCACCGATTCCCGCCGATATTCCGCGCCGATGCCGACCGACACCGGCCCGGCCCAGGTGGAGAAAGGCTCCCCCTGGATGTTCGCGGCAAGATCATGCAACCTCGTCCGCCCTCTGCCCGTTGCGGTACCCATGATATAGGACCTGGCGGCGTCCGAAACATTGGGTGTGCCAAGAATGTTGATGGGCACGCACCCTGCGGCGCGCGCCGCAGCGTTGCGGCAAACGATCTGGCCGTTCACCGAAACGGCATCGAGCGCGTTGCGGAAATTGACGTTGTTGAAATTGTTGCTGATGCGGACATCGGACGTATTCTGACCGAAAAGATAGGATGCGTCCCATTTCCACGATCCGCCCAGGTCGCCCTTGACGCCGCTCTGGACCCGGATCACCTCATTTTCGATGCGGCGGACGTTGGGTCCGAAAGCCTGCCCCGAATAACCGATTGCCAGACCTGTCGTCGGCACCTGCGCCAGTTGATCCGCGGTCAGCGCCTGCGCGAGATAGGGGTTGTCCCTTGCGATGTTGAGCGCAGGGCCGGCGCCTGCACCGTCGCGACGCACCAGGATGATGCCCCTCGTGGTGACGTTGGAATAAAGCGGTTCGACATAGACGGTCAGGCTGTCATTGACGTCGAACGACACGCGGCCCATCGCGCTGTAGCGCGTCTGTTCGGGCCGAAGCTGCTGAGTGTTGAGGTGGTTGATGCCGGCGGCGGCATTCGCCGCGAGCGCCTGAGGCGTAAAGAAGTCGAGGCTGGCCGTCATATTGCTGAGGCCCCGGTTGAAGGTTGCCGTGGTGACCCCGCCATTCGCCGTCGGCACGAACGCCAGCCCGCGAAGCGCGCCGGCGGTCTGGATCACGCCACCGCTGCTCGCTGCACCATAATAGTTGCCGTTCGGGCCCAGGACCGTGTTGGGCGTGCCTGCAGGCCGGTTGGCGATGACCGCGCTGTTCCATGCCTGGCGGCCCCATCCCCGCGCCGTGTTGTAAGCGCTCGTTCCGCCATCATCATTATATTCGAAGCCCGCGACGATATGGCCGCGTCCGTCAGCGAAGCTGGTGCCGCCGGCCAGGGTGGCGAACTTGCTCTTCGCGTCCTTATAGCGGGTCTGGCTATACTGGACGGACCCTTTGATGCCTTCGAACTTGTCGTCGATCTGGAAGTTGATGACGCCTGCCACCGCATCGGACCCGTAAGCGGCCGACGCGCCCCCGGTCACGACGTCGGAATTGCGGATCAAGACTGTCGGAATGACGTTCAGGTCGGTCGATCCCGCCGTGGTGGTGACGCCCGGCACGATTGTCTGCGGCAAGCGCCCCCGGTCCAGCAGCACAAGCGTCCGGGTTGGTCCCAATCCGCGTAGATCCGCCAGGAACGCACCAGTATTCCCAAGGCCCCCGGCGTTGGGCGAAACCGCCGCGCGGAAGGCGGGAACCCGGTTGATCGCATCGCCGACATTGGTGATGGCACGCGATTCCAGGAATTCCTGACCGATGACGGTCGTGGGCGTGGGGGCCGTATAGCCGCTGCGCGACAGGCGCGACGCAGTGACGACGATGTCCTGTTGTGCGGCATCGTCGCTGCCTTCCATGCTGCTTTGCGGGGCAGGCGCCACCGTTCCGCTTTCGGCGGTCTGTTGAGCCGACGCCGTGCCGGCCATGAAAAGGAGCGAGGCTCCGCCCAGCAGCGCGGCGCGCAGCGGTGCGGCGCGGATGTCTTCAGAATGACTATGCGATTGGGCGACATCGTTACGATAGCGCATTTGGTATCCCCTCTAGACGACCGCTTCTGCAGACGGATTTGGTTTGTCCAATTTTCTAAGGCGGTCAGGCTAATTGATATAGTGATTTTTATCACTGCCAACCGATCAATGTAATTTGTGAATGGGCCGTATCGGTCTCCGGGGAAGACGCTCGTCGGTGCCCGCAATTGTCAGACAATATTCCGCGCATCAATTGCAACTGACTTGCATTAGTATATTTCATTCGCTAGCGAGCGTCGGCAAACAGGGGATCCGTTCATGCATTTCGTCTTTCCGACGCTGCTTTCCACGACAGCACTTTTCCTTGCTGCCACAGCCCACGCGCAACCCGCTCCAGATGACGCGGCGGCCGAAGGGCCGATCATCGTCACCGCCGCGCGCAGCACCCTCCCCGCCAACGCGTTGCCGTTGACGATCGACGTGGTCGACAAGGAAACGCTTGACCAGCAGATCGCCATTTCCGGCTCGGTCACCGATGCAATCGCGACGTTGACCCCTTCCTTTTCGCCCACCCGACAGAAGCTGTCGGGCGCGGGCGAGACGCTGCGCGGCCGCTCGCCGCTCTACGCAATCAACGGCATTCCTCAGTCGACCCCGCTCCGCGACGGCGCCCGCGACGGCTTCACCATTGACGGCTTCTTCGTCGACCGGGTCGAGTTGATCTACGGCTCCAACGCGTTGCAAGGCATCGGCGGCACCGGCGGCATCGTCAACCAGGTCACTGTCGGCGCCCCTAAGGAAGAAGGGTTCAGCGGCCGCGCGCTGCTCCAGGGCACGGCCGATAACAGTTTCCACTCCGATGGCCTTGGCTGGAAGAGCGGCGCGCTATTGCAATATAAGGCGGGCGATTTCGACGCGACGATCGGTGCCACCTACGAAAAGCGCGGCGTGTTCTACGACGGGCAGGACCGTCGTGTCGGCCTTAACCTGACACAGGGCGAAACCCAGGATTCGCGCACGACCAATTTCTTTGCGCGCCTTGGCTATGCCGTCTCCGGCACCGGCCGGCTCGACCTGATCGCCAGCCGTTTCGAACTGAAGGGTGAAGGCGACTTCATCGCCGTCGCGGGCAACCGCAACACCGGCCTGCCCACAAGTGCGGTCCATGGCAATCCTCCCGGTGACCCTGCTGCCAGCCGCACCGAAAGCGTGGCCCTGTCCTACACCGACAGCAACCTTTGGGGCGGCAATTTCATCAGCCAGATTTTCTTCAATCGGTCGCGCGACACCTTCGGCGGCGAGGTAGCGCCAATCGCGACCTTCCAGGACCCGGCAATCGCGACCGTGAACACGCTGTTCGACCAGTCGCAGAACCGCTCGCGCAAGGTCGGTGCCAAGGTCAGCTATGAGCGGGCGATGCCCGGCTTTGAGGCACTCACCGCCACGCTCGGCTTCGACGCAATGCTGGATAAGACCGAACAGCGGCTAATCGCCACCAATCGCGTCTGGGTGCCGCCGGCGGAGTTCCGCAGCCTCGCCCCTTTCGCACAAGCCAATCTCAAGCTGTTCGGCGGCCTTGTTCGGGTCGCTGGCGGGGCGCGCTGGGAAAATGTCCAGATCAAGATCGACGATTATCATACGTTAGCATCGACGACTTTTGTCGCATGCTCGGCCACCCTGCCGGTCAGCACGCCATGCGGCGTTTCGACCTATGGCGGCGTCGCCGTCGCGGGCGGCAAACCCAGATTCAACGATCTGCTGCTGAATGGCGGCATCATCGTCGAGCCTTGGAAAGGAATCCGCGCCTATGCCAGCTATGCCGAGGGCTATACCGCGCCCGACGTCGGCCGAATCGCCCGGTCGGTCAACCTGTCGGGCGTCGACATCGACACCTATCTCGCCATCGAACCCATCATCTCGAACAACCGCGAGATTGGCGTGGAAGTGAAGCGTGGACCGATCGACGCCTCGGCCACCTATTTCTGGTCGTCGAGCAACAAGGGCCAACTACTCGTGCCGGGCCTGGGGCGCAATTTCGACGTCCAACGCCAGCGCCTCGAGATTGAAGGCGTTGAAGTCAATCTGCGCACTGAAACGCCGATCGACGGACTGAAGCTGGCCATCGGCTATGCGCATCTCAACGGGCGTTACGACAATAATGCGGACGGAAAGGTCGACACCGATCTCGATGGCGTGAACATCTCGCCCGATCGCGTCAACCTGTCGGCCGCCTATAATCGCGGACCGGTTTCTGCGATCGTGCAAACACAATTTTTCCTCTCGCGGACCTTCCACGCCGAATCCGGCGTGACGCAGCCTGACCAGCGCAACAATTTCGGCGGCTACAATGTCACCGACGCCAGCATCCGTTACCAGACCGGCTTCGGCGGGATGAGGATAAGCGTGCAGAACCTGTTCGACAAATTCTACATCGACTATAGCAGCGACACGCGCCTGCCGAACGACCCTCTCGCCTATTTCGCGGGACGCGGCCGGACCTTCACGCTGAGCTGGGATTATAGTTTTTGAAGACGCTCGACCTCCTGCACCGCTGGATCGGCGGGCTGATCGGCCTCATCCTTGCGGTGCTGGGTTTTTCGGGCGCCTTGCTGGTGCATAAGGATATTTGGGTGCTGCTGCCCCACGCATCCGACGCTCAGCTGCAGGACACAGCCGCGGTTGCGGCGACCGTTGAAAGGATCATGGCCGATCCCGCTACGCGGCCCGATATGATCACGTTCGCTGGTCCGGATTTTGGTCTCAACCGTCTGAAGTTTCCAGACGGAAGCGGAGCCTATACCGATCAGGCGGGCAATCTGGTTACGCGCTGGAGCAGCCAGTGGGAGCGGCCGGAACTCTGGCTGTTCGACCTGCACCATCATCTGTTCGCGGGCGACACGGGTGAAACCGCGAACGGTATCGCCGCGATTGCGGGGCTGTTCTTGACCATCTCCGGCATCATCTTATGGGCGCGCACGCGCAAGACTTTCGAGTTCCGGCTGATCCCCAGACGGATCAGCCGGCCGGCGGTCCTGCGCCATCATCGCGATCTGGGCGTGGTTGCCGCGCCGTTCCTGATCCTGGCGCTGTTGACGGGCGGCATCTTGGTATTCCGGCCCATGGCCGCGCTGATCCTTGGACCGACCGCCCCAGCGCAAATCGACGCCAGCCTGAAGACGCCTGCCTATCCTTCCGTGCGGCTCGCGCAAAAGCACGACTGGCGCGCCATTGTCGAGAAGGCGCGGACGCGTTTTCGCGATGCCGAAATACGCAGCCTGTCGCTACCGCGGCAAGGCAGCGGGCTTATCACTGTGCGGATGAAAAGGCCGGACGAGTGGCTGCCGAACGGGCGCACGACCCTGTGGTTTGCGGCGGACGATGGGCGCTTGGTCAAGGCCCGCGATGCGGCGCACCTGCCTGAAGCCGTGAAGATCTACAATATGTTCTACCCTCTGCATGCCGCGAAGGTAGGAGGCCTGGGCTACCGGCTGGTAATGACTTTCACCGGCCTGGCATTGGGCCTGCTGGGGAGCTTGACCGCCTGGTCCTTCTGGTTCGCCAGGAAACGCATCCGCCGCCCGGCGCCTCGATTGGTCCAGGCGCAACGGTGAGAAGGGATGCAGGCACCGCGACGTCTTTCGCAATTTCCTTTCCGGCAAGCCGTCTGCCCTTATTTTGGGAAAATGCAGTTGCGTTCGCGATCACGACCACCGGCGGTCACAGTATCAACCAGCGACTCTGGCGAAATGCGGCGCAGCAAGAATGCTTGTCAATCCAAGTGCCACGCTCGATTTCTCTTGCGCGATGAGCCTTCACGAAAGGCAGGTCTAAGAACGGCACTTTGTCCAGTCAGTGACAGGGTTGGCACGGCGCAATGGATTGCGCCGTCGACCTGGAGCCTTTTTCAAGCAGGTGGAATCATCTGCTAGCTCGGGAAAGGCCGAAAACAAGGGCCTGGAGGAGCCGAACCGATGCAATCGGGTCGGAAGCCGCTCTAGTCCTTGCGCCTGCTGCGACCACCGACAAGCCTTAGCCGCAGCGGAGTTGAAGGCATGATGTCTGCGATCGACCAGATCGCACCGTTCAGAGAAAGCGGATCGATCAAAACATCAAAAAGTTTCTTGAACGATCATTCCATAACGTTTATATGATCGGCATGGCCCGACCTAAAGAATTTGATGCTGATCTCGCGCTTGAGGCTGCGGTCACCGTGTTCCGGGACCATGGGTTCGAAGGGACTTCGGCGCAGATGCTGGTCGATGCGATGGGCATCGGCCGTCAAAGTCTTTACGACACTTTCGGTGACAAGTGGCAGCTCTATCAAGCTGCAGTCCGGCGATACGCTCTCTCCGAAGTCAACGCCCATCGCGATGCGATGCAGAGCGGGGCACGGGCGATCGACGGCATCCGGTCGATGGTCGCGCGTGTGGTTGCGGAAGCGACGACGCCGTGTCTGGGGATCGGGTCGATCGCAGAATTTGGGTGCACACGCCCCGACCTCTCCGAAATCCGGGCCAAGGCAGATCGCGCATTGCGTGAGGGCGTTATCTCGCAAGTCAAGGCTGCACAGGCGGAGGGGGATGTCGGCTCCGATATAGATCCCGACACGGTCGCGACCTTCATGGTTGCCAGCTTTGCCGGCATCCGTATTGCCGCGAGGGGAGGAGCCGATCGGGCGCAACTCGATGCCCTGGGTGAGATGACGTTGCGAGCACTGCGCTGACCAGAGCCGTTTTTTTTGAGTAATTATGGAACGATCATTCAAGATGGAGGCGATAATGCAAGCAATGGCGATACACCGGAACGGGCGGCCCGAGGTGATCGAGGCAATCGAAGCACCCGCGCGATCCCCCGGCGAGGGCGAAGTGCTCGTCGAGGTCGCCGCAGCCGGGGTCAATTTCATGGACACCGGGGTACGCCGCGGGCAGTCCTGGACTGAGATGGCCTTTCCCAGGACATTGGGGGTCGAGGGAGCCGGCCGGGTCCTGGCGGTGGGAGAGAGCGTAGCCGACTTTCGCCCCGGAGACCGCGTGGCTTGGGTCTATGTGCCCGGCAGTTATGCCCAGCGCGTCGTCGCACCCGCGGATGCCCTGGTCCATCTTCCCGATGGGATCGAAGACCGCACAGCCGCCGCCGTCATGATGCAGGGTTTGACCGCGAGCCATTTCGCGACCGACTTCCATCATACTCAGGCGGGCGAGACCGCCTTGGTGCATGCCGCCGCCGGTGGTCTTGGGTTGCTGCTGACCCAGATCATCAAGCTGAAGGGAGGAACCGTCATCGGGCGGGTGTCGAGCGCGGACAAGATCGATGTCGCCCGCCGTGCCGGCGCGGATCATGTCGTCGTGGCAAAGGACGGCGACTTTTCCGACCAGGTGTTGGAACTCACCGGTGGCGAGGGTGTCGATGTTGTCTATGACGGGTCGGGTCCTGCGACCTTCGCCGGCTCGCTTGCCTCGCTCCGCCGGTCGGGGACCTTCTGCTGGTTCGGCCCGGTACTCGGACCGCCTGATCCGATCGAGATCATGTCACTGCCGCGCAGCATTAAGCTTGGTTATGCGGTTTTCTTCGACCATATTCCGACGCCGGCCTTACTCCGGGAGCGCAGTGCCCGCCTGTTCGACTGGATCGTCAGCGGCAAGATCAACGTTGAGATCGGCGCCACCTATCCTTTGTCCGATGCCGCCCAGGCGCATCGCGACATAGAGGGTCGCCGTACCGTCGGCAAGCTGCTGCTGATCCCCTGACATCAACCTACATAGCGGACCCGTTCCGCGCTCGATGATTTCATCCTCCACCGCAGCAGCCTGCTCAACCGTGTCTTCGCGACCGAGCGCGGCCGCTTCGTCGGAGGACGCCCCGTCGACCAGTCCGCGCATCGCAGTGCCTGCCTGCCGCGCGTGGCTTCGCAATCGCAGCCGGGTGTTCATCAACTGCGCCCCATGAATCTTGCCACCTGGGCAGCCCATTGCCCAATTCTGGAACAAACGATCAAGAAAGGACGATCGCCATGACCCAAATCAAGCATGCCATCATATTCGGCGGCTCGCGTGGAATCGGAGCCGCCATTGTTGCTCGGCTTGCCCGCGAAGGGCACAGGGTGAGCTTCACCTTCATCTCGAGCGAAGAAAAGGCCGCGGCCCTTGCCGACAAAATCGAGAGGCGGGGAGGGAGCGCCTTTCCGATCAATGCCGATAGCTCGGATGTTGCGCAGATCCGCCGCGCGGTCGAACAGGCGGTCGAGCGGCATGGTCCGATCGATATACTGGTGGTTAATGCCGGACTGTTCCGGATGGCGACGATCGATGCCGTCACCGTCGATGACCTCGATCAGATGCTTGCCGTCAATGTGCGTGGAGTCTTCCTCGCGATCCAGGCTGGAGCAGCGCAGCTCAGAGATGGCGGACGCGTCGTCACCATTGGCAGCAATGTCGCAATCCGCACCGGCATGGCTGGTGCCAGCGTCTATCAGTTCACCAAGGCGGCGGTCGCAGCGATGGTGAAAGGCCTCGCGCTCGATCTGGCGCCGCGGGGCATTACGGTGAACAACATCCAACCCGGACCTACCGACACCGATATTAATGCAGGGGCACTCGACGCCCTGGCAGGCATGAGTCCTCTCAAACGGGTAGCTAGTCCCGATGAGATTGCAGCGTTGGTCGCCTATATCACTGGCGCCGAGGCGGGCTACATGACGGGGAGCAGCGTTACAATCGATGGCGGCTTCACCCTCTAGCGGCGCTTCGTGCGCCTTCCAGCCCCAAAGCGGCCGGTCTCATCGGAGACCAGCTATCTCTCAGGTTGCGAAAGCCTGATTTGAAAGCGCGGCGTTCCCGACCGTCCTGTTGGACGGAGCCAATATCCTCAGCTAGACGGCCCTGATGCGGGGGCGGCCATAGGCCTTGCCGAAACGCTGTGGCTGAAGGGTAGGGAAGGCCGAATTTTCGACGCAGTCGTTACAGAAACCGACGAGCGCGCCGCCAAGGTTCAGATTTGCGATCAGCCCGTGCTTACCCGCCTGACCCGTCAGGGACTGACGCCAGGAAATCTCGTCAGGATTCGGTTGACCGGCATGGATGGGGAGCGCCCCACGCTTTCCTTTGATATCTGACGCAAAAGCCCGATCCGCCGGCATCAACCCTTCAACATGAAAGGACTTCGCGCGTCCCTTTAGTCCGGACAAAAAGTGCTGATACGCCGTCCAGCAAGCCATTCCGATCGAATGGCTTGCCGATCACCGCATGATTATCAAATCCAACCGGCAGATTTTCCCGGCCATATCCCGTCACGAAGGCGAAGGGCGTTTCCTCCGCAGCCAGCGCCGCCGCTATGCCATCGACCGACTCCCCTTGCAGATTGCCGTCCAGCAGAGCGGCATCGAACCCGCCCATGGCAATCATCGTCAGGGCTTCGTCTGTCGAGGCAGCCGTGGCCAGCACGGTGGCTCCCTCGTCTTCCAGCAATCCGGCGATCTCCATGGCGATCAGCGGTTCGTCCTCTATGATCAGAAAAATCTTGCCCGCGATGCCTGCTTGCCTGCTGCCCGTTTCGCCGCCGGACAGGTCGCGCTCGCATTCGGTGGGTGAGACCTTTCCGATCCGGGGGCTGGCGGGCAGGGTCAGCGTCCAGCGCACGCCTTCCGGCACATAGTCGGCCATGGCGCTGCCGCCCTCTGCGCGCAGGCTGCGTTCGATCAGTGCCGTTCCAAAGCCTTTGCGTGCCGGGGGATTTGCCGTTGGACCGCCCGTCTCGACCCAGCGCAGCGTCAGTTGCCCGTCCTCAATGGCCCAGGCCAGCGACACCCTGCCATCCGGAACGGACAGCGCGCCATATTTATGAGCGTTGGTGACGAGCTCGTGCAGGATCAGCGCCAGATGCAAAGCCAGTTCCGGCGCGAGTTCCAGTTCCGGCCCATCAATGTCGAGCTGGGTCAAATCGACAGCGCCGATGTCGATCTGGCCATTGATCAGCTCGCGCAGGGCTGCGCCCTGCCATGTCGAGCTGCTTAGCAGCGAATGGGCGCGGGCCAACGCATGGATGCGTCCAGTGAAGGTGGGCGCAAAATCTGATGGGCCGGAGGAGTGACGGAGCGTTTGCACCGCGATCGCCTGCACCGAAGCAAGCGTATTCTTGACGCGATGGTTCAGCTCTCCGATCAGCAGCCGCTGGGTTTCCTCCGCCCGCTTGCGTTCGGTCACGTCCAGAATCTGGATGTTGACGGAGACCAGCCGCCCCCGGCCATCGAGCAGGGCCGAACAATAGCATTCGCAGTTCAGCGTCACGCCTTCCGCCGTGCGCATCCGCAGCGGCTGCATATCCCGCAGACGCTCGCCCGCAATCATCTGGTCGATCAGCGTGCCGAATGTCCTGGCATCATCGGGGTCGAGCCAGTCCAGTTCCAGCGCCCGGAACCCTGCTACTTCCGGCGCTCGCCATCCGAACAGTCGTTCCGCCCCGTGGGACCAGAGGATGATATGCTGGCCTGCATCCAGTTCGACGATGGCGAGCGGCGAATTGTCGCCATGCGCCTGGAGGCGGGCAAGCGCGGCGGCGTGCCGGTCGCGTTCAAGCGCCAATTCCTGCCGCTGGCGGAACAGCTCCACGAAAATTTCCACCTTGTGGCGGAGTATGTGGGGATCGACGGGCTTGAACAGATAGTCGATCGCTCCGCTTTCATAGCCGCGGAAGCGGCGCTGCTCGTCCGTGCCCACGGCAGTCAGGAAAACGATCGGCACCCGCCGGGTCCGTTCCGTGCCGCGCATCAGTTCGGCCAGTTCAAATCCATCCATGCCGGGCATCTGCACGTCCAGCAGGGCCAGCGCGATGTCATGGACCAACAGCAGTTCAAGGGCCTGCACGCCGGATCGCGCCTTGATGATCTCGACCCTTTCGGTCTTAAGCAGGGCTTCCAGAGCCGTCAGATTTTCCTCGACATCATCGACAGCCAGGATGCGGGCCGGTTCAAGCTGCATGGTCGACCACCTTCATGTCGCGCAGGTTGCGGCGGTAGATTTTCTCATGCTCGTCAAAATCGTCGAACCCCTCCGAATGGCGGGAGAATCGCAGCGTTTCCTTCGATCCCAAACCCAGAAAACCGCCCCGGACAAGCGAGTCACCAAAAAGGCCCAGCGCCCGATCCTGAAGGGCGCGGTCGAAATAGATGAGCACATTGCGGCTGGAAACGAGCTGCGCTTCGGCAAACACCTGATCGCTGGCCAGATTATGTTCGGCAAATACCGCGCGGCGGCGAAGGCTCTTGTCGAACACCGCTGCGCCATAGGCGGCAGTATAATAATCGGAAAGCGAGGTCTTGCCGCCCGCCAGGCGATGATTTTCCGTAAATTGCCGGATGCGGTCGAGGTCGTAGATGCCTGCCTCCGCCTTTTTGAGCGCGGCGGGGCTGATGTCGGTGCAGTAGAAGATGGTCCGGTCCTCCAGCCCCTCTTCCCGGAACAGGATGGCCAGCGAATAAAATTCCTCGCCATTGGCGCAGCCCGCGATCCAGACCTTCAGTGAGGGATAGGTGCGCAGATGCGGGACCACCTGTTCTCGCAGCGCCCGGAAATAGGCCGGATCACGAAACATCTCGCTCACCTGGATGGTGAGGAAGCCCATGAGGTCGGCAAAGACCGCTGGATCGCGCAGCAGCAGATGCTGCAGCTGCGACAGGCTGGCGCAGCCGTGCCGCTGCTGGGCACGGGACAGGCGGCGTTGCAGCGAGCCGCGCGAATAGCCGCGAAAGTCATAATGATGATGCCGGAAAATCGCTTCCAGCAGCAGGTCGAGTTCCAGTTCCTCATGGGGAGCGAACATCTCCTCGCTCATCGCGGCATCCATACGCGGGCGAGGCTCAGCAGCTTGTCGACGTCGAGCGGCTTGGCAAGATAATCGTTGGCGCCCGCGTCGAGGCAATCCTGCTGGTCGCGCGCCATCGCCTTGGCGGTCAGGGTGATGATGGGCAACTGCTTGCCCCACGGCTTCAACCGTATCTCCCGCGTGGCGGTAAGCCCGTCCATTTCCGGCATCATAACGTCCATCAGCACCAGATCGACCGGCGCGGCGAGGCCACGCGCCGCTTCGTCCAGTGCATGAAGCGCTTCCCTGCCGTTGCGCGCGATGCGGACATTGGTGCCGTGCGGCTCGAAGATGCTCGTCAGCGCGTAGACATTGCGAATGTCATCCTCGACCACCAGGATGTTGCGTCCGTCGAGGGTCGCGTCGCGGCCGAGCGACTTGGCGATCAGCGCCTGTTGCGGTTCGGGAAGGTCCGAAACGACCTGATGCAGGAACAAGGTCACTTCATCGAGCAGTCGCTCGGGTGACTTGGCGCCTTTGACGATGATCGACTTGGAATAGCGCCGCAGGCGCATTTCCTCATCCTGCGCCAGATCGCGGCCGGTATAGACGATGACCGGAGGGAAGCCGACGGCCTCGTCCGCACCAAGGCGATCGAGCAGGTCGAGGCCGGACGCATCGGGCAGGTTGATGTCCAGCACCATGCAGTCGAACGTTTCCCGCCCCAGCAGCTCGAAACATTGCGCCGCCGAATGGGCCGTGACCGTCTCCACATCGCGCGATCCAAGCAGCAGCTTCACGCTGTCGGCCTGCTGGGCGTCATCCTCCACCACCAGCACGCGGCGCATGCGTTGGGACATGCGCGCCTCCAGCCCCTCCAGCATGCCGATCAGCGCTTCCCGCTTGACGGGTTTGAACAGATAGCCGATGGCGCCGCTGGACAACGCAGCCTGACTGTCATCATCCACCGACACGACATGAACCGGGATATGGCGGGTGCGTACATCGCGCTTGATCCGGTCAAGCACGGACAGGCCGGTATGATCGGGCAGGTTCATGTCCAGAATGACGGCATTGGGCACATATTGCCGCGCCATCAGCGCACCCTCATCGGCGGTACTCGCGATCAGGCACTGAAAATTCAACTCATGCGCGATGTCGCACAGGATACGCGCAAAGACCGGATCGTCTTCCACGATCAGGATGACCCGAGCGTCGCCGGAGAGATGTTCGCGGTCGTCCTGCGCCGCGGGTGCGGTGCGCGGGCGGACCGGGGTGGCGGGCTGGGTGCGCACGGGCGCCGGACTGACCGCCGTGATCGTCGCGGCGATCAGCGCGGGATCGTGCCGTTCGGGCAGAATTAGAGTGAAAGCGCTGCCTTCACCCGGCTGGCTCGCCACTTCGACCTCTCCCCCCAGCAGGCGGGCCAGTTCGCGGGATATGGAAAGACCAAGACCGGTTCCGCCATATTTGCGGCTGATGGTCCCATCGGCCTGGCGGAAGGCTTCGAAAATCAGCTGCTGCTGGTCAGGCGCGATGCCGACGCCAGTGTCGCGCACGGTAAAGGCGATGTGCCCGTCGCCGCGATGTCCAACTTCCAGCGACACGCTGCCTCGTTCAGTGAACTTGATGGCGTTGGACAGGAAGTTCTTGAGTATCTGTTCAATGCGCTGCTGGTCGCTCTCCATTTCTCCGGGCGCGCCGGGTTGCAACTTTGTCTCAAGGACCAGTCCTTTCGCCTTGGCAGAAGGGCCGAATATGGCCGTGAGCTTGTCCAGCAACGCCCCGATCCGGATGCGTCGGGGCTGCAACTCCAGCTTGCCTGCCTCGATCTTCGATATGTCCAGAATGTCGTTGATCAGGTTCAGCAGGTCGTTGCCGGACGTTTCGATCGTTTCGGCATGGCGCACCTGTTCGGCACTGAGGTTGCCGCCGCGATTTTCGGCCAGCAGGCGGGCCATGATGAGCAGCGAGTTGAGCGGCGTGCGCAATTCATGACTCATATTGGCCAGGAATTCGGACTTATAGCGGCTCGCCTGCTCCAACTCGCCCGCCTGATTTTGGAGCGATGCTTGCGCGCGCGTCAGATCATCGCGCTGGATTTCCAGCTGGCGGGTCTGTTCCTCCAACTGCGCGTTGCTCTGCTCCAGTTCGCTCTGCTGGGCTTCCAGCCGAACGGCGGATTCCTGCAGCTGGCGGCTTTGCTGTTCCAGTTCCTCATTGTTCGCGCGCAGTTCTTCGCTCTGCGCCTGAAGCTCTTCGGCCTGTTGCTGCGTCTCTTCCAGCAACTCGCGCAGGCGGGCGCGATACTTGCCAGACCGGATTGCGACGCCAAGCTGATCCCTGGTGCGGTCAAGCAGGGCAAGCGCGTCTTCACCGTGACCTTTGGCAAGGCCGAACTCCATCACCGCATTTATCACGCCGTCTGCCTGGGTTGGTGCGATGATCAGCATGTCCGGGGCGGCAGCGCCCAATGCCGATCCGTAGGAAATATAACCATCTGGTACTGGATCCAGCACAAAGGTTCGCTGATCTGCAACGGCCTGTCCCAATAGTCCGTCGCCTGCATGGAAACGTTCGGGCAGGTCGGCATTTGCGGGCACCGCATAGGTCGCATAACGGCGAAACCCCTCGCCGTTGGCGATGTAGATGGCCCCGGCCTGCACATTCAGATATTCTGAGAGAAAGGTGAGGGCGCTCTTGGCCAGATCGTCCAGCGCCTGCTCTCCGCTGACCGCCTTGGCGAGTCCGACCTGGCCCCCTTGCAACCATTCCGCGCGGGCAATCGCCAGCCTGTTCCTGATGAAGAAGAGGCCAATGATCGCCAATATCCAGCAGAGACTGATGGCAAGCGCGCGATTGGTCATGGCGATTCCGGGATCGACACCGGCCGGTGCCAGAAAGAAACCGACCACAGTCAGCCCGGATGCGGAAGCGGCGACCAGCAGGGGCGTGTGCACGCTGCGTGTCAGATAGGAAAGGACGATGGGCAGCAGGTAGGCGACCCAGACGGCCGTTCCCAATGGGAAGACAAGGTCTGCCGCAAAGGGCACGGCAAGCAAAATCAGCAGTCCTGCATAGAGCCATAATTGAAGCGAGGAGGACTTGCCGGCGTGAATATCTTTCATAGCTTCTGGATCTGGATATGCTCGCTGGCGCCAGCATATTCCCTGATCTATTTCCCCCTTCGACACGCCGACCCCAAACGGCCGCCGCGCACGAACGAACGGATCGGGAAAGAGTTCCAAGGGCACCCTGCCATGCATTGAACCGCGCAGGATGCCGGGGAACAACAACGGTTTCGGCGAGATAAATGGGTGATCTTCCGATCGATGATATGCTACCGCGATGCTGATGAAAAATGATTTTGCATCGACCGGTTCGAGTGATGAAGGGTCGAGCCGCCGGCGTCAGATACTGGAAATTGCAGCGCAGTTATTTGCGCGCAAAGGCTATCGCGGCACCTCCATGCGCGACATTGGCGAGCAGGCGGGAGTGCTGGGCGGATCGCTGTATCACCATATACGGTCCAAGGATGCGCTGTTCGTTGAACTGCATGATGCGGCGCTGGATGCGGCGGAGGAGCGCATCGCCAATGCCGTTTACGCGCAGGATGGGCCTTGGGCGAAACTGGAGGCGGCGTGCGCGGCAATGCTGGATATTCAGCTCGCGCCGGATTCGCTGACTACTCCCATGATGAACGATTTTCGGGAGGTGCCCGATAAGGTTCGGGAGCAGTTGATTGCGCGCAGAGACAGGTTTGAAGACCTGTTTCGGACGCTTGTGGAATCGCTCCCTCTGCCGCCGCAGATCGACCGGTCGATTTACCGCAACCTGCTTCTGTCGCAGCTTAATTCCACGGCTGACTGGTATCGCCCCGGCAGGCTGACGCCCGCTGAAATAGCGGGGCAGATGGTCGCCATTTTTCGGCAACAATAAGCGCTTCGCATCTTTCCGGACGGACAAGGCCGGATAGTTGAAGCGCTGCAGGATATTTGTGTCAGTTCTCTTCGGGCAGGCTTTGAGAGATTCCGGCGGAAGCTTGTCCGTTGACTGTAACACATGTTTGGTATAGCGGCGGCGATGCGCAGAAGGGCTGAACGCCCGGCACCACCTGACGGGTTTGTCAGTATTGTCCGGCCGGGTTCGTGCCTATGACGACGATGCAGCGGTCTGGGCAGACACCCTGACCCGGCCGGTCGGAGCAAGCCGGTCTGAATAGGAATGATAGGAACAGGTCATGACGGATATTTTTCTGGTGTCGGCGGCGCGGACCGCTATCGGCAGCTTTGGCGGGTCGCTCAAGGACCAGAAACCGGGTGAACTGGCGGCCCATGTGGCAAAGGCGGCGATCGAGCGGGCAGGCGTAGATGCCGCGCTCATCGGCAATGTGGTTCTGGGCAATGTGATCCCTTGCGAACCGCGGGATGCCTATGCCGCCCGCATCGCGGCGATCGGCGCAGGCGTGCCGCAGGAGAGTCCGGCGCATACGGTGAACCGGCTTTGCGGTTCGGGCTTGCAGGCGATCATTACGGCCGCTCAGTCGATCATGCTGGGCGACTGCGATATCGCGCTCGGCGCAGGCGTGGAGATTATGAGCCGCGCGCCTTATTATCTGCCAGCTGCCCGCTGGGGCCAGAAAATGGGCGATGGGCAAATTCAGGATGGCTTGACCGGAACGCTGACCGATCCGTTCCAGGCGACCCATATGGGGGTCACTGCGGAGAATGTCGCGGCGCGTTATGGCATTTCGCGGGAAGATCAGGATGCGCTCGCCTATGAAAGCCAGAGGCGGGCGGGCCATGCAATCGCGCAGGGTTATTTCAGGGATCAGATCGTGCCGGTCGACGTCATGGTGCGGCGCAAGCCCGTGCCGTTCGACACCGACGAGTTCGTCCGCGCCGACGCGGCGGCCGAGGATTTCGGCAGGCTGAAGCCGGTTTTCCAGAAGGACGGGACGGTGACGGCGGGCAACGCGTCCGGCATCAATGACGGTGCGGCGGCTGCGGTGCTGGCAGGCGAAGGCGCCGTGAAGGCACATGGTCTCAAGCCCCTGATGCGGCTGGTTTCCTATGGACATGCCGGGGTCGACCCGGCCTATATGGGCATCGGTCCGGTTCCCGCTACACGCAGGGCGCTGGAACGGGCCGGGCTGACTGTCGCAGATCTCGATGTGATCGAGTCCAACGAGGCTTTTGCTGCACAGGCCTGTGCCGTTTCGCGGGAGCTGGGCTTCGATCCGGCCAAGGTTAACCCCAATGGCAGCGGCATCTCGCTGGGCCATCCAGTGGGCGCGACCGGCGCGATCATCACCACCAAGCTTGCTTATGAACTGCAACGCACCGGCGGGCGCTATGGTCTGGTGACGATGTGCATCGGCGGCGGTCAGGGCATTGCGGCCATCTGGGAACGGGTGTGACATAATGGACGATTGATCCGCCCTCCCCAAGGCAGGGCGGACAATTGTCCCGCCGTCACCGGCGCTGGTGCAGCGGCGGCACGGCGTCGGATTGGCGCCGGATGAGGCGGCAGTCCAGCTTTGCGAGCCGGGGTTCTTCCGGCGCTTCATCACTCTGGCTACGTATCGTGCCAGCCAGCAGGGTCATGGCGGCGCGGCTCATGTCGCGGATCGGCTGTCTTATGGTGGTCAGGGTGGGCCAGATCGCGGCCGCCAGCGGCGTGTCGTCAAAACCGCAGACCGTCAACTCTGCCGGAACGTTGATCTGCCGTTGATGGGCGATGGTGATGGCTGCGGCGGCCATGTCGTCGTTGCAGGCGAAAATGGCGGTAGGCGGAGCCGGCAGCGCCAGCAGCCTGTCCGCCGCCTCCAGCCCGGAACGATAACTGAAATCGCCCTCGACGATATGATCGTCGTCCACAGGCAGCCCATGCGCGGCCATCGCCTGACGATAGCCCTCCAGACGGCGGGCGCTGGACCGGTGCTGCGGATTGCCCTGAATGAAGCCGATGCGGCGATGGCCCAGTTCAATCAGATGGCCGGTCATGTCGCTGGCCGCCTGACGGTCATCAATAGCCACGACCGACAGGCCAGCCCGGCCCTGATCGGGAGCGATTGCTACGGCGGGGATGCCCTGACGGGTAAGCTCCTCGATCAGTTCGTCCCAGTCGCACAGCGGCGGAGGCATGATGACACCCGATACGCGGGCTTGCGCGATCTGGGCCATCACCTCCTCGACCGAAGCGCCCATCTCGCATTGTTCGACCACCAGATGAAGATGATGCCGGGCCGCTTCATCCAGACCGCCAAGCAGCAATTCACCCAGATAGGCCGATGTCGTGCTGCTGCGGTAGAGCAGCGCCACGCGCCGGTCGTCTCCTCCGGCCAGAGCGCGGGCCGTGGCGTTGGGGGCGTAGTTGAGTTCCTCGATCGCCTTTTCCACCTTGGCGCGGGTGGCCGGGCTGACCCAGCTCTGTTTGTTGACGACGCGGGACACGGTCATCACGGACACGCCTGCGCGGGCGGCTACATCCCGAATTGTCGGCAGTTTCTGGTTACTCATGGCTGTTTCCGCCCTAGCGCCCGATCCGGTGGAATGTCATGCGGAAAATCGGTCATGGATGGCCCGGCGCATAGGGGAAGCTCTGGGCCTTGTACCAATTGAGGTCATGTTCCGGCGGGAGCGAACCTGACGGCAGAGGACGGTTCGCGATCGACTGGAAATAGGCGAGGCTGGCGTCGCGCCACCATTTTGCCTCTCGATACTGGATGCCGAGGAAAGCCTTCGTCTGGTTGAAACGTTCCGCATCGACAGCAGGGCGCAAGCCTTCCCAGGTCCTTTGCATGTTCGCGACATAGGCAACGCCTGCATCATAATGGCGGACGAGACTGTTCCATAGCGTTTCGCCCGATTTCAGCTTCGCATCCCAGCCGACATGATGGAACCAGAGCAGGTCCCGTTCGGGCGTGGTTTTCGGATCGGCAAGCATTTTCGCAACCGGCGGGGCATATTGGGCAACGGCATTGCTGCCCGTTTTCGTGCGATCAAAGCCGATGCCCCGCACGTCGGCCCTGTGATAATAGACCGGGTTCCATTCGGGGCGGGCGAGGTCGGCTATCCAGGGCGCGGGGCCATAATGATGGCCGGTGCCCATGACATGCGCCAGTCCCAGCGGGGTCATGTAGTTCACCGCGGCCTCCCGCGATCCCATCATCATGGCGACGACCGGCTCCGTGACCTTGGGATCGGGCGAGAAGGTCTGTGCGGCCCATTCGCGGGCGATGTCATCTGCCGACAGGTCGGGATTCCAGGCGAGGCGGCCAAAGGCATACCAGTCCGCCTGATTGAAGATCGACCCGCTCCAGTCGCGATCCACGCCGATATTGGCAACGCCCGCGATGCCGGTCAGTCTATGCCCTTCCAGTGATCCGTCGACCACTTTGGCGACGGTCGATCCTTTGCCGTGGGCGAATGTGTCGCTTTTCAGAGTTTCTTCGAACAAGGGACCGAGATAGGTGAGGTGGGTCGACTGACCAAGATATTCCTTGGTGATCTGAAATTCCATCATCAGCGGGGTTTTGGGCATGGCGCCGAACAGGGGATGGAAAGGCTCGCGCGGCTGGAAGTCGATCGCGCCATTTTTCACCTGCACGAGCACATTGTCGGCGAACTGGCCGTCCAGCGGCTTGAAGTCGCTATAGGCCTGTTTGGCGCGGTCCTCAGGATTGTCATGCGCATAGACGAAGGCGCGCCACATCACGATGCCGCCATGGGGCTTCACCGCCGCCGCCAGCATGTTCGCGCCGTCGGCATGGCTGCGCCTGTAATCCTGTGGACCGGGTTGGCCCTCGCTGTTGGCCTTGACCAGGAAACCGCCGAAATCGGGGATCGCCCTGTAGATTTCGTCCGCCTTCGCCTTCCACCAGGCAGCGACCTGCGGGTCGAGCGGATCGGCGGTTTTCAAGCCGGAAAGCTCCATCGGGGCCGTCCATTTGACCGATAGATAGACTTTGATGCCATAGGGACGGAAGACGTCGGCCAGCGCTGCCGCCTTGGCGATGTAGGGCGCGGTCAGGCTGTCGGACTTGGCGTTCACATTGTTCAGAACCGTGCCATTGATGCCGATCGAGGCATTGGCGCGGGCATAGTCGGTATAGCGCGGCCCCTTCCAGTCGGGCAGGCGCCACCAGTCCCAGATCGATTGCCCGGCATAGCCGCGCTCCACCGTGCCATCCAGATTGTCCCAATGGTTGAGCAGCCGCAGTTTCACGCGAGGCGCGCTGCGGATGTCGAGCCGGTCCAGCGAGGCGCCGGTCTCCGCCAGCCGCAACCAGGCATAGGTGCCGTAGAGCAGGCCGATATCGCTGTTGGCGGCGATCAGGGTCACGGCCCTGCCATCCCGCGTCAGCGAGCGGATGACATAGCCTTCCTGCCCCAATCCATCGAGTTTGACCGGAAGGCCCGCCGCTGAAGCCGGAGTCGCCAGCCATATCGCCCCGTCTTGCGGAGCGTCGGTCAGGGCGGGGGCGACGCCGCCGATCTTCGTCAGGCTGCGAACCAGTTCATCGCGGGCGGCAAGGGCAGTCGCGCTGCCGCCGGGCGCCATGATCGCCGTCGCATGGCGGGCAATCATTTGGGCCATGCTGCCTTCCGCTTTCGCGTGGCGCAGCCACAAATCATAGCCGTCCTCCGCCATGGCGGGCGATGCCGCCGCCATGGCGGAGGCGATGGTCCAGCAAAACAGGCGCGCGAACATGGGTCCCTTTCCTCTCCTTCCCGTCACGGCTCGAAGGGCATTGACAGGTTGCTATTGTCTGAGCAATGTTAACGCTATCAGTTGCGGCGCGGCAAGCGAAAAGTCAGCGCGTCGAAAAATGGGGAGAGGCGTTTTCGTGATCCGGTCCTGCAAGCTGTTGTGCGCGGTTTCCGCCCTGACTTTGATCGTGGCTGCGCCGGCTGCGCCGCTTATGGCCGCGCCCAAAAGCGCTGCCGCGAAGCCGCTTTACAAGGATGCGAGCGCGCCGATCGAATTGCGCGTCGATGACCTGCTGTCGCGCATGACGCTGGACGAGAAAATCGCCCAGATCACTGCCGTCTGGACTGATAAAGTCAAGATTTTCGACGCCAAACTGAATCTCGACCCTTCGAAACTGGGTCAGGTCTATCCGAACGGCATCGGCCAGTTCACCCGCCCTTCCGACGCCAAGGGGGCCTTTTCTCCCCGCGAAGTTCCCGGCCGCAACCCGCGCCAGACGGTTGCGCTGGTCAATGCGCTGCAACGCTGGGCGACCACCCAGACGCGCCTCGGCATCCCTATCCTGTTCCATGAGGAAGGGCTGCACGGCTATGCGGCTGTTGGCGCTACCAGCTTTCCCCAGTCGATCGCCATGGCCTCCTCCTGGGATCCGGACATGCTGCGCGACGTGAACGCGGTGATCGCCCGCGAGATCCGCTCGCGGGGTGTCAGTCTGGTGCTCTCGCCGGTGGTCGACATTGCGCGCGATCCGCGCTGGGGCCGGATCGAGGAAACCTATGGCGAAGATCCTTATCTGGTCGGGGAAATGGGTGTCGCGGCGGTGGAAGGCTTGCAGGGCAAAGGTCGTTCGCGCCTGCTGCCGCCGGGCAAGGTCTTTGCGACGCTCAAGCATCTGACCGGCCACGGCCAGCCTGAAAGCGGCACCAATGTCGGCCCGGCGCCCGTTTCGGAACGCGAACTGCGCGAGAATTTCTTTCCGCCCTTCGAGCAGGTGGTGAAGCGCACCGGCATCGAGGCGGTCATGGCCAGTTATAATGAGATCGACGGCGTGCCGTCTCACGCCAATCGCTGGCTGCTGCAAGATGTGCTGCGCGGCGAATGGGGCTTCAAAGGCGCGGTTGTCAGCGACTATTCTGCGGTCGACCAGCTGATGAGCATCCATCATATCGCCGGCAATCTGGAGCAGGCGGCGGGCCGCGCGCTGGATGCAGGCGTGGATGCGGACCTGCCCGATGGCCTGTCCTATGCAACGCTTGCCAGGCAGGTTCGCGAGGGCAGGATCAGCGAGGCGCAGGTCGATCAGGCCGTGCGGCATATGCTGGAGCTGAAGTTTCGCGCCGGGCTGTTCGAAAATCCCTATGCCGACGCGCCGGCCTCGGAAAAGATCACCAACAATGCCGACGCTCGCGCGCTGGCGCTGAAAGCGGCGCAGCGCTCGATCACCCTGCTCAAGAATGACGGCATGTTGCCGCTGAAGCCCGAAGGCAGCATCGCCGTAATCGGTCCCAGCGCCGCCGTAGCGCGACTCGGCGGCTATTATGGTCAGCCGCCGCACACGGTATCGATCCTTGATGGCATCAGGACGAAGGTCGGCGGCAAGGCGAAGATCATTTTCGCGCAGGGCGTGAAGATCACCGAAAATGACGACTGGTGGGAAGACAAGGTCACAAAGTCCGACCCCGCCGAAAACCGCAGGTTGATAGCCCAGGCGGTGGAGGCTGCGCGCAATGTCGACCGGATCGTTCTGACGCTGGGCGACACGGAACAGTCGAGCCGCGAAGGTTGGGCCGACAATCATCTGGGCGACCGGCCCAGCCTTGACCTTGTGGGCGAGCAACAGCAACTGTTCGACGCGCTCAAGGCGCTGGGCAAGCCGATCACCGTGGTCCTGATCAATGGCCGTCCCGCCTCGACGGTCAAGGTGTCGGAGCAGGCCAACGCCATCCTCGAAGGATGGTATCTGGGCGAGCAGGGCGGCAATGCCGTGGCCGATGTGCTGTTCGGCGACGTCAATCCGGGCGGCAAGCTGCCGGTAACGGTCCCCCGTTCGGTCGGGCAACTGCCGATGTTCTACAATGCCAAGCCCAGCGCGCGGCGGGGCTATCTGTTCGACACCACCGATCCGCTTTATCCCTTCGGTTTTGGCCTCAGTTACACCAGCTTCGACCTGTCGGCGCCGCGCCTGTCGGCAACGAGGATCGGCATCGGAGGGACCGCCAGCGTATCGGTTGATGTGCGAAACAGCGGTCAGCGCGAAGGCGACGAGGTGGTTCAGCTCTACGTCCGCGACAAGGTCAGCTCCGTCACTCGTCCGGTCAAGGAATTGAAGGGCTTCCAACGCGTAACTCTCAAGCCTGGTGAAGTGCGGACTGTCTCCTTCACCGTCGGTCCGGAAGCGCTGCAAATGTGGAACGACCATATGGACCGCGTGGTCGAGCCGGGCGATTTCGAGATCATGACGGGCAACAGCTCGGTCAATTTGAAGACCGCCACGCTGACGGTGATACCATGAGCCGCTTCGCACGCCGTCAGGCGCTGGGGCTGCTCGCGTCGACCTCGCTTGTCGTGGGCGCACCAGCCTTGGCCAAGGGGAAGGGCGGGCCGCTCTACAAGGATGCCACGGCGCCCATCGATCTGCGCGTCAAGGATTTGCTCTCGCGCATGACGCTGGAAGAAAAAGTCGGCCAGATCATCGCGCTCTGGGCAAGCAAGGCCGATATCATGGACGACCTCACCTTCTCGCCCGCCAAGGCAGGCAAGGCCTATCCGAACAGCTTCGGCCAGATCACCCGCCCCTCCGACCGGCGCGGCGCGCCCAATGGATCGACCCAGGCCGGTGGCGTCGGGGCGCGCTGGCGCACGTCTGCCGATACGGTCGCCTTCATTACTGCCGTTCAGAAATGGGCGCTGGAGGAAACGCGGCTCGGCATCCCCGTGCTGTTCCATGAGGAATCGCTGCATGGCTATATGGCGACCGACGCGACAATGTTCCCCATGGCGATCGGCCTTGCGGGCAGTTTCGACCGCCAGTTGATGCAGGACGTCCAGTCCGTCATCGCCCGCGAAGTCCGGGCGCGGGGCGTGCATCTGGCGCTCTCGCCTGTGGTCGACATTGCCCGTGATCCGCGGTGGGGGCGGATCGAGGAGACCTTTGGCGAAGATCCTTATCTTTGCGGCGAGATGGGCGTTGCCGCCGTGCGTGGCCTGCAGGGCGAGAGCAAGCAGATCGGCCCGGACAAGGTCATGGCGACGCTCAAGCACATGACCGGCCACGGTCAGCCCCAGAGCGGCGAGAATATCGCGCCCGCGCCGATCTCTGAACGTGAACTGCGCGAGAATTTCTTCCCGCCCTTTCGCGAGGTGGTGAAGCGCACCGGCATCGCTGCCGTCATGCCCTCCTATAATGAAATTGACGGCGTCCCCTCGCACCAGAATCGCTGGCTCCTGAACGATATCCTGCGCGGCGAGTGGCATTTCGACGGTGCGGTGGTCAGCGACTATGGCGCAGTGCATGAACTGGATACCATTCACCATGTCCAGCCCGACCCGGAGGCAGCCGCACGCGCTGCGCTGCGGGCGGGCGTTGATTGCGAGCTGCCCGATGGTGAGACCTATCGGTCGCTCGTCGAACAGGTCCGCGCTGGAAAAGTGCCTCTTGAAGCCGTCGATCTGGCCTGCACCCGGATGCTGACGCTCAAGTTCCGCGCGGGCCTGTTCGAAAATCCCTGGCCGCGCGAGGATTATGATCGGCTGACCGGCAATGCGGAGGCGCGCGCGCTGGCGCTGAAGGCCGCGCATCGGTCTATTGCGCTAATCAAGAATGACGGCCTGCTGCCGCTCACCCCCGGCGCGCATAAGCAGGTGGCGGTCATCGGTCCCAACGCAGCCGTCGTCCGGCTTGGCGGGTATAGCAGCATACCGCGCCAGGCCGTTTCCCTGCTGGAAGGCGTGCGGGCGAAGATCAAGGGCAAGGCCAAGGTCGTTCATGCGCAGGGCGTTTTCATCACCCGGAGCGAGGATCGCTCGGCCGATGAAGTGCTGCTCGCCGACCCGGCGAAAAATCGCGAGCTGATCGCGCAGGCAGTCGAGGTGGCGAAGGGTGCCGACGTCATCCTGCTCGCTCTGGGCGACACCGAGCAGACCAGCCGGGAGGGCTTCGCGAAGAACCATCTCGGCGATCGCACCAGCCTGGATCTTGTGGGCGAACAGAATGAGCTGTTTGCGGCTTGTCTGGCGACCGGCAAGCCCGTCATTGTCTGTGCAATCAATGGCCGTCCGCCCAGCTATCAGGCGATAGCCGATGGCGCTAATGCGTTGCTGGAGTGCTGGTATCCGGGACAGGAGGGCGGCACTGCCATGGCCGATATCCTTTTTGGGGACGTCAATCCCGGCGCCAAGCTGCCAGTCACCGTGGCGCGCGATGCAGGGCAGATTCCGGTCTTCTACAACCGCAAGCCATCGGCCAGGCGCGGTTATGTGTTCGAGGATGTTCGCCCGCTTTTCCCCTTCGGTTTCGGCCTCAGCTACACGAGGTTCGAGTTCGGGCCGCCCCGCCTGTCCGCGTCGCGCATCGGAGTGGGCGGGGATGTGACGGTGGAAGTCGAGGTCCGCAACGTTGGCCAAAGGGCGGGCGACGAAGTCGTCCAGCTCTATGTTCATGATCAGACCGCCAGCGTCACCCGCCCGATCAAGGAACTGAAGGGTTTTGAACGCGTGACGCTTCAGCCCGGAGAGAGCCGGACCGTGCGCATGGTGCTGACGCCTGCTGCCTTCACGCTCTGGAATCTCGACATGCAGGAGGTGGTCGAACCCGGCCTCTTCGACATCATGACCGGGCCGGACAGCGAAAATCTCCAGAAAACAACGCTAGAAATCATCTGAACAGGATTATCCCATGCCCAAGATCATAGACGCCAAGGTCATCGTCACCTGTCCCGGCCGCAATTTCGTGACGCTCAAGATCATCACGGATGAGGGAATTTACGGCCTGGGCGATGCGACGCTCAATGGTCGCGAACTGTCGGTGGCGAGCTATCTGACCGATCATGTCATTCCGTGCCTGATCGGGCGGGACGCGCACCGGATCGAGGATATCTGGCAATATCTCTACAAGGGCGCCTATTGGCGGCGCGGTCCCGTGACCATGACCGCCATTGCCGCTGTCGACATGGCGCTGTGGGATATCAAGGGCAAGATTGCAGGTCTGCCCGTCTATCAGCTGCTCGGCGGCGCGAGCCGTGAGGGGGTGATGGTCTATGGGCACGCCAATGGCACGACGGTCGAAGATACGGTTAATGTCGCGCTGGAATATCAGGCGCAGGGCTATAAGGCGATCCGTCTGCAATGCGGTGTTCCCGGCATGGCGTCGACCTATGGCGTCAGCAAGGACAAATATTTCTACGAACCCGCGGACGCTGATCTGCCGACGGAGAATGTCTGGAATACCAGCAAATATCTTCGCGTCGTGCCCGAACTCTTCAAGGCAGCGCGCGAGGCCTTGGGCTGGGACGTGCATCTGCTGCACGACATCCATCACCGCCTGACCCCGATCGAGGCGGGACGGCTGGGCAAGGATCTGGAACCTTATCGTCCCTTCTGGCTGGAGGATGCGACGCCTGCGGAAAATCAGGAAGCATTCAGGCTGATCCGCCAGCACACGACCGCGCCGCTCGCGGTCGGCGAGATTTTCAATTCGATCTGGGACGCCAAGGACCTGATCCAGAACCAGCTGATCGACTATATCCGCGCTACCGTGGTGCATGCAGGCGGGATCACGCATCTGCGGCGGATCGCGGCGCTGGCCGATCTCTATCAGGTCCGCACCGGCTGTCATGGGGCGACCGATCTGTCGCCGGTCTGCATGGCGGCGGCGCTGCACTTCGACCTGTCGGTGCCGAATTTCGGCATACAGGAATATATGCGCCATACGGAGGAGACTGATGCGGTTTTCCCCCATGCCTACAGCTTCGCCGACGGCATGATGCATCCGGGCGAGGCGCCGGGCCTGGGTGTCGATATCGACGAGGAACTGGCCGCCAAATATGAATATAAGCGCGCCTTCCTGCCGGTGAACCGGCTCGAAGACGGCACGATGTTCAACTGGTGACCTTCGTGAGACAGGCGATTCCCAAGCCGTCAGGAAAGGTCCGCTGGATCGTCTGCGGCCTTCTCTTCGCGGCGGTCGTGTTGAGTTATATCGACCGACTGGTCCTGCCGACGCTCAAACCTGATCTGCAAGCGCGTTACGGCTGGAGCGAGAGCGGCTATGCCGACCTCGCCATCTGGTTTCAGGCGGGATACGGCATCGCCTATGTCTTCTTCGGGCGGCTGATCGACAGGATCGGCGCGCGGGCGGGCTATGCCCTGGCGGTGAGCCTGTGGACCGTCGGCCACGTGGCGCACATCTTTTTCACCTCGACGGCGGGCATGTTGCTGGCGCGTATTCCGCTGGCAATCGGCGAAGCAGGCACTTTCCCCGCCGCGATCGCGGCGACCAATGAGTGGTTCCCGAAGAAGGAGCGCGCATTCGCCATCGGCATCTTCAACGCCGGGTCCAATGTCGGCGCGATCCTGACGCCGCTGATCGTGCCGGTCATCGCCGTGACCATGGGATGGCGCTGGGCCTTCATATTGACGGGCCTCCTCACGATCGTCTGGCTTGCCGCCTGGCTGGGCTTTTATCGCCGACCGCGCGAAAAGAAGGGCCTTTCGCCGGAGGAACTTGCCTGGATCGAGACTGACCCGGTCGACACCCCGCGCCCGGTGCGCTGGGCGACCCTGTTCCGGCACCGCCAGACATGGGCCTATATGCTGGGCCGGTTCCTGATTGATCCGGTCTGGTGGACCTTCCTCTTCTGGTTGCCTGATTTCTTCAACAAGCAATATGGGGTGAAGATGCTCGACTTCGGGCCGCCGCTGATCGCCGTCTATCTGATGGCGGACATCGGTTCGGTGGCAGGCGGCTGGGCTTCCTCACGCTTCATGGGCCGCGGCTGGAGCGTCAATCGGGCGCGCAAAAGCGCGATGTTCCTTGCCGCGCTTTGCGCCGTGCCGATCGCGTTTGCAGCCCATGCGCCTTCCTTGTGGATCGCGGTGGGGCTGATCGGTCTGGCGTGTGCGGGCCATCAGGGCTTTTCAGCCAATCTCTACGCGCTGCCCGGTGACGTTTTTCCGCGCTGGATGGCGGGGTCGGTCGTGGGGCTGGGCGGTCTGGCCGGCGCCATCGGCGGTATGCTCATGGCCAAATTCGCTGGAGCCATATTGGAGAGCATCGGCAGCTACGGCCCGATCTTCGCCGTCGCGTCCTGCGCCTATCTGATCGCGCTCGCGGTCATCCATCTCATCCTGCCCCGCTATCAGGCGGTGGACAGCGCCGCTACCGAAAGCCTTTCATGACCAAACCTCTCCACCTCCATCCCGATCGCCTCTTTCCGGCCGAGCCGCGCAGCCGGGACATTGCACGCGCGCTTCATGCCACCGTCAGGGACCTGCCGATCATCAGCCCGCACGGTCATACCGACCCGCGCTGGTTCGCCTATGACGAGCCTTTCGCCAACCCGTCCGACCTGTTGATCGTGCCTGACCATTATGTGTTCCGGATGCTGATGAGTCAGGGCGTCCGGCTTGAGGAGCTGGGCGTGCCCACTGTCGACGGCAGCCCGACGGAAAGCGACCCCCGCGCCATCTGGCACCGCTTTGCCGCACATTATCACCTTTTCCGCGGCACGCCCTCTCGCTTGTGGCTGGACTGGGTCTTTGCCGAAGCCTTCGGCATCGACGTGCGGCTGGAGGCGGCGACGGCCGACCATTATTATGACGTGATCGACGCCGCGCTCAGCACGCCGGAATTCCGTCCCCGCGCCCTGTTCGAACGCCACAACATAGAGGTCATCGCAACCACCGAAGGGCCGCGGGATCCGCTGGACCATCATCGCGCCATCCGGGAGAGTGGATGGTCGGGACGGGTCATCACCGCCTATCGTCCCGACCCGGTGATGGACCCTGATGCGCCCCGTTTCGCCGACAATGTCCGCGCCTTCTGCGCGATGGCGGGCGAAGATTCGGGCAGCTTCGCGGGCTATCTGCGCGCCCATGAAAAGCGCCGGGCCGACTTTCGCGCAGCCGGCGCGACCTCGACCGACCATGGCCATCCAAGCGCCTTTACCGCCAACCTTCCCCGCGCCGAGATCGAGGCGCTCTATGCCAAGGTGATGTCCGGGCGGGTGACGGCCTGCGAGGCTGAACTGTTCCGCGGCCACATGCTGGTCGAAATGGCGCGCATGTCGATCGACGACGGCATGGTGATGCAGCTCCATCCCGGCGTGCATCGCAGCCATAACGCCGCCGTGCTGGCGCGCTTCGGCCGGGACAAGGGCGGCGACATTCCGGTCGCGGGCGAATTCGTGCAGGCGTTGAAGCCCCTGCTCGACCTTTATGGCAACGATCCGCGCCTGAGGCTGATACTCTTCACGCTGGATGAGGATGTCTATTCGCGGGAGCTGGCGCCG
Organism: Sphingobium sp.; assembly: GCF_041987595.1. GTDB lineage: Bacteria > Pseudomonadota > Alphaproteobacteria > Sphingomonadales > Sphingomonadaceae > Sphingobium. Next base: position 31,020 of record NZ_JBHIWJ010000025.1, read on the forward strand.
CTGGCGGGGCATTATCCCGCGCTGCGGCTGGGGCCGCCCTGGTGGTTCCACGACAGTCCGGAAGGGATGCGCCGCTTCCGCGAACGCACGACCGAAACGGCAGGCTTCTACAATATGGTCGGGTTCAATGACGACACCCGCGCCTTCCTGTCGATTCCTGCGCGGCATGATGTAGCCCGGCGTATGGATTGCGCCTTTCTCGCCACGCTCGTCGCCGAGCATCGGCTGGAGGAGGACGAGGCCTTCGAACTTGCGAAGGCATTGTCTTATGATCTCGCAAAAGCGGCTTACAAATTGTGACCCGTCTTTCGTCCGCTACTCTGAATATTTTGCCCGAATATGTGATCCGTCCTGCTTATGATCGGGCAGCAGTGCGCTGCGGCGTCGTGCATCTGGGCATAGGAGCCTTTCATCGGGCGCATCAGGCGGTGATCTTCGATGATGCGCTCAATGCCGGCGATCTGCGCTGGGGCATTGTCGGCGCCTCGCTGCGTTCCCCACAGGTCAGGGACCAGATGACGCCGCAGGATGGGCTTTACACCCTGTCGGTGCGCGACGGCGAGACGGTGCAGCGCCGGATTATCGGCGCGGTCGGCCGGGTCATCGTCGCGCCGGAAGGTCCGCGGGCACTGCTTGCCGCGCTGGCGTCGCCGGACACGCATATCGTCACGCTGACCGTCACGGAGAAGGGCTATAAGCTGGACCCGGTGACCGGCGCGCTGATCGAGGATGATCCGCAGCTTGCCGCCGATCTGATCTCGCTGGAAAGCCCGGAAACGGCGCCCGGATTTCTGGTCGCGGCGCTCGGCCAGCGTCGGGCACGGGGCCTGCCGCCCTTCACCGTGATTTCCTGCGACAATCTGCCGCATAACGGCAGGCGGCTCCGCCGCGCGGTGCTGGCGCTGGCAGCCCGGCACGACCCGGACCTGGCCCGCTGGATCGAGGCGGAGGGGGCTTTCCCTGAAACGATGGTGGACCGCATCGTTCCGGCGACCACGGCCGACGACATCGCTGCTCTGGCGGAGGAACTGGGGGTAGAGGATCAGGCGATGGTCAAGACCGAACCCTTCATCCAGTGGGTGATCGAGGACCATTTTTGCGGCCCCCGTCCCGACTTTGGTGCGGGGGTTCAGCTGACCGCTGCCGTTGCGCCCTGGGAGGAGGCGAAGCTGCGCCTGCTCAACGGCGCCCATAGCGCCATTGCCTATCTGGGCGGGCTGGCTGGCATCGGCCATGTCCATGAGGTGCTGGCCCGTTCCGAAGCAAGAGCATTTGTGGAAGCGCTGTGGGATGAGGCGCAGGCCACGCTGTCGCCACCGCCGGAACTTGATGTCGCAGCTTATCGCCGCGACTTGATGGCGCGGTTCGACAATCCCGCCCTGCGGCACAGCACACGCCAGATCGCGATGGATGGATCGCAGAAACTGCCCCAGCGGCTGTTGGCGACCATCGCGGCGCGGCTGGAGGCCGAACAGGGGATCAGGGCGCTGTCGCTGGCCGTGGCCGGTTGGATACGCTGGCAGGCAGGGCGCGACGATCTGGGCAACGCCTATCATGTCGATGATCCGCTCGCGGCAGCTATGGCGACCCGTCTTGCCAAGGCGGAAACGCCCGAGCAGCGGGTGCAGGCGATGCTCGGATTTGACGCCGTGATTCCTGCGCCGCTCGCCGCGGACGACAATTTCCGCGCCGAGCTCACCAACTGGCTCGCCATTCTCGAAACACAGGGCGCGCTGGCCGCGCTCGCCCATTTTCACGGGGAGAGATAGTGTCCATTGCACTTCGAACAGGCATTGCCCTCGCTTCTATCTTCATGCTTGCCGCCACGGCTCGGGCCGAGCCGCCCCGGCTGGTGAAGCAGGGCACCGCCACGCAACTGCACGTTCAGGGCAAGCCCATGCTGCTGATCGCCGGGGAACTGGGCAACAGCAGCGCATCGAGTGCGGCCTATATGGCACCGCACTGGAAGCGGCTGAAAGACATGCATCTCAACACGGTGCTGGCGCCCGTGTCCTGGGAACTGATCGAGCCGGTGGAAGGGAAGTTCGACTTTTCGTCGGTTGATGCCCTGATCCGCGACGCGCGGGCGAACAGGCTGAAGCTCGTCTTCCTCTGGTTCGGCGCGTGGAAGAACAGCATGTCCACCTATGTTCCCGCCTGGGTGAAGCGCGACCAGAACCGTTTTCCCCGCGCGCAACTGCCCAATGGTCAGGGCGTCGATATTCTCTCCTCCATGGCGCCCGCCACGCTGGAGGCGGATCAGAAGGCCTTCGCTGCCCTCATGACGCACATCAAGGCTGTCGACGACAGGCAGAATACCGTCGTCATGACGCAGGTGGAAAATGAGATCGGCATGCTGCCGGTTGCGCGGGATTATGGCCCGCTGGCCGACGCCGCGTTCAAGGGGCAGGTTCCGGCCGAACTGATGACCTATCTCCAGCAGCATCGCGACGCCCTGCGGCCGCAGCTGAAGCAGTGCTGGGAAGAACAGGGGGCCAAGACCAGCGGCACATGGGCGGAAGTCTTCGGTCCCGGCCATCCGGCCGAGGAAATCTTCACTGCCTGGACCTATGCGCGCTTTGCCAACGCGCTGACGGGGGCGGGCAAGGCTGCCTATGCCATGCCCATGTATGTGAATGTGGCGCTCAATCGGCCCGGCCGCCTGCCGGGCGAATATCCGAGCGGCGGGCCTTTGCCGCACCTGATCGACATATGGAAGGCGGGGGCGCCCGCGCTCGATTTCCTGGCGCCCGACATTTATTTCCCCAATTTCGTCGACATCGTGAATATCTACAAGCGGCCGGACAATCCGCTGTTCATTCCCGAAGCCAATAATGCCGATCATCCGCAGGTGCCGGGCAATGCCCTCTACGCGATCGGGAAACTCGATGCGATCGGCTTCGGCCCTTTCTCCATCGAGTCGGTGGACGAAAAGCCGGGTGCGCTGGGGCAGACCTATGACCTGCTGGAGCAACTGAGTCCCCACATACTTGCAGCGCAGGGACTGGGGCGCATGTCCGGCTTCCGGCCCAAGGCGCTTTATGATGAAACGCTGGTCTATGAACCCGTGACCGAGACGATCGGCGACTATCGCTTTACCGTCTCCTTTGCCGATATCCAGAGACCTGTCGCGACAACTGATACCGGTAACGCGGGAGGCATTATAATCCAGACCGGCCCGGAGGATTATCTGGTCGCGGGCCAGGGGATCACCGTCACGTTCGCGCCGGTGGGGCCGGGGCCGAGTCTCGCGGGAATCGACAGCGCATGGGAGGGGCGATTCGACGCGCAGGGCCGCTGGGTGCCGGGACGCCTCCTGAACGGTGACCAGACCCATCAGGGCCGCCACATCCGCCTTCAGGCGGGCGATTTCCAGATCCAGAAAATACGTTTGTACCGTTACCAATAAAGCACGCTCCTTATCTTGACAAACCTAACCAACCGGCTATTGATACGAAACTGATAGCGCTACCAATCATCGCCTACCGGATAGTCGGAGGCCGCGCTCAGGAGGGGATTTTTGAGATGTCTGATTCTCGCACGCAACATTTTCGCATGGCCCTTTATGCGGCCTCTGCCTTTGGCGCGCTTACGCTGGCGCAAGTGGCCGTTGCACAGGATGCGGCGCCGCAAGCCGTCGCCCAGCAGGAAGGCGACGTCGCCGACATTGTGGTTACCGGTATCCGCGGCAGCTTGCAGAGCGCGACCAACGCAAAGAAAAGCGCCGTCGCATTTGGCGACTCCATTTTTGCGGAAGATATCGGCAAGCTGCCCGCGACAAACCTCGCCGAAACGCTGAACCGCATGCCGGGCGTGCGCCTGAACCGCGACATCAGCGGCGAAGGTACGCAGGTTGCCATTCGTGGCCTTGGCCCCAGCTTCACCCGCGTTCTGCTGAATGGCTCACAGCTTCAGGTCGCCTCGGACGGCGGTACCAACGGCGGCAGCGCCAATCGCGAAGTCGACCTCGACTTCTTCCCGTCGGAACTGTTTACCCGGCTCGACTTGGCGAAAAGCCCTACTCCCTCCACCTTGGAAGGCGGGATTGCGGGCACCGTCAACCTGCGCAATGCGCGGCCGTTCGACAAGCCGGGCACTCATGTCACGGTCGTCGCGCAGGGGCAGTATACCGACAGCAACGACAAGATTTCGCCGCGTGGCGCGATTGTCGCCAGCCACACCACCGACACGTTCGGCATTCTGGTGGGCGTTGCGGGTGTGAAGACGAAGACCCGTGTGGATGGCTTCGAAACGCTCGGCTGGACCGACGGCAATCTGGGCGCAGGCGATCCCGGCGGCAACAATTTCTCCTACGCCTCGATCGTGCCGAACAACGCAGGCCACGGCCTCATTCCGGGTCAGCCGGTGGACGTCGTCGCAACCTCCGGCCTGACGCGCAGCCAGCTCAGCACCGCGCTGATCCCGCGCCTTGGCCGTCAGGCGCTGACCGAAGGCGATCGTTCGCGTATCTCAGCCCTTGCCTCGCTCGAATGGCGTCCCAGCGACGAGTTGCATTTCGCCCTTGACGGCATCTGGGCCAAGTCGAAGCGCAACTATGATCGCCTGATCATGAACTGGCAGGTGCGCAATTCGGGACCCGGCACCAGCGCGCAGTCGACCGGCGGCATGATCCCGATCGATCTGACCGTCGACAATAATGGCGTCGTGACCAGCGGCACCTTCGCCAATTCCTCCTTCTTCCTTGAAGCCAGCCAGTTCAAGCAGACCACCAAATTCTGGAACATCAACCCGAGTGTCAGCTGGAAGCCCAGCGACATGCTGAAGGTGGACCTGAGCGCCAACTGGTCGAAGAGCCGCTTCTTCCGCGAACAGCCGACCTGGGCGTTCCAGACTGCTCCGCAGTCCGGTGTGGACGTCTATTTCGACAATACGGGGCAGGGCGACTATCCGGCGATCACCACCAATGTCGATTTGAACGATCCCAACAACGGTCTATGGCAATGGTATCGCCAGAATGTCGCGCTGGTTCGCCGAACGACCGAAACGAAGGGCGCTCATCTGGACGTCACCTATGGTGACGACAGTTTCAACGTGAAGGTCGGCGCCGCCTATGACCGGGCACAGCGCACCATTCGCGCCTATGACAACAGCCCCGCCTACCAGCTGTCAGTGTGCGGAACGGGTTGCACGGGCAATAGCGGTTCGATCCCCACCAGTGCTATTGCGGGCTATCTAAGCCCTGGTTCGACCACCAATTTCGGTCATCTCGCCAGCGGGAACATCGGCTTCACCAACTATATCCGCCCGGACTTCGAAGCGATCAAGCAGGCGACCGACTATGCCAGCTATCGCGACAGTGCCCCGGAAACGCGGGGTGCGGTGACGGGCGGCGCGACCGGCGACATGGACGAACAGGTTTGGGGCGCCTATTTCGAGCTGAACGGCGTGACCACGATCGCAGGCCGTGACCTGCATATCAACACGGGCATGCGCTATGCCCGCACCCGTCAGGAAGTGATCGGTCCCAGCCAGATCGGGACGGCGATCGTCGATATCACGTCGCGTTCGACCTACGACAATTTCCTTCCGTCGATCAACCTGACCTATGATGTGATGGACAATGTGAAGCTGCGCGCCTCGGCATCGCGGACGATGACGCGGCCCGACGCCAGTCAGATCCTCCCGGGCGTTACCTTCTCCGATCCGTCGGCGCTGGTGGCCACTGCGGGTAATCCTGATCTGAAGCCTTATACTTCAGACAATTATGACCTTGGCGGCGAAGTCTATACCGGCGGTATTGGTTATGTTGGCCTGTCACTATTCATGAAGAACGTCCAGGGATTCACAGTCACCCAGTCGCAAAATGTCACCTTCGGATCGCTGAACATTCCGTTCAGCAGCCTGATTTCGACGCAGCAGAATGCGCTCAACGACCGGTCGCTCCAGACTGGGGTTCCGGTGAACGACCTGCCAATCACGGTGAACCGTCCGATCAACCTCAGGGATCTCAAGATCAAGGGCATCGAAGCGACCTGGGTCCAGCCGCTGGACTTTCTGGTCAGGGGCCTGGGTTTCTCGGCCAACGGCACCTATCTGAAGCAATCTTCGTCTTCGGGACTCGTTGCGACGGGAGTGTCCAAATGGTCGTACAATCTTCAGGGCTTCTATGAAAATAACGGCCTATCGGTCAGCCTGAACTATGTGTGGAACGACAAGGCGATTGCGCTCAACGGTCCGCAGAACGGTATCGCCAATGCCAATCTGCGCTCAGCCGCCCGCGGTCAGCTCGATATGTCGGCGGGTTATCAGCTGCCTTTCCTCAATAAAGCGTTCCGCCTGACGCTCGACGTTCTCAACATCACGAACGAGCCGCTCCGCACGAACTTCGAATATGATAACGCGCCCTATTCGGTCTATTATCCGGGCCGGACGGTAATGGCGGGCGTGCGGGCCAATTTCTGATCCTCCCCCAGGGACCTGAGGGCCGGCCGAAAGGCCGGCCCTCTTTCTTTCTGTCATGGATAGATGACCATGCTATTGCGATTGGCTCCCCTCCTTCTTCCTTTGACCGTCCTTGCGGCGCCACCCGCGCTTGCCTCAGCCTGCTCGCCGCAATGGGTCGCGGGATGGGCCTCGGCGCAGATGGTGCCGACAGGTGAAAACCGGCTTGCCCCCGACATGCTGGCCGGGAGTACCCTGCGGCAAATCATCCGTCCATCCATAGCGGGCAACCGGGTTCGCGTGCGCCTGTCGAACCTCGCGGGCACGAAGTTCCTGCAGATCGGCGGCGCCACCCTTTCGCGCGCGCTCGGCGCAAAGGGCGCGGGCGTGGATGCCGCGACGCTGATCCCGCTCCGCTTCAACGGGCGCGCTGATGTCACCATCCCGGCAGGCGCGGATTATCTGTCCGATCCAGTGACCCTGCCGGTACGGGCGTTCGATAATCTGGCGGTCAGCATCCGCTATCAGGAGGAACCGTCGGAGCAGACTTCCCACCCTGGATCGCGGGCGACGAGTTGGCTGCTCAAGGGCGATCATCTGGCCGATCCCGCCATGACCGGCGCGACGGCGGTGGAACATTGGTTTTCGTTAAGCGCGCTGGAAGTGGAGACCTGCAAACCGGCTGGGGTGATCGTCGCCCTTGGGGATTCGATCACGGACGGGCGCGGCTCCACGACCGACGGTAATGACCGATGGACCGACAATCTCGCCCGCAGGCTTCAGGCTGATCCGAAGAAGCGACATCTGGCGGTGGTCAATCAGGGCATAGGAGGTAATCGTCTTCTGGAAGACGGCCTTGGTCCCAACGCGCTGGCCCGCTTCGACCGCGATGTGCTGGCGCAGCCTGGGGTTGGCTATCTGATCCTGCTCGAAGGTATCAACGATATCGGTACGCTGACGCGGGAGGCGCCAGTCAGCGAAGCGGAGCATGCGCAACTGGTGGACCGCATGATAGGCGCGTATCGCCAGATCGTGGCGCGGGGACGGGCAAAAGGGATCAAGGTGATCGGCGCAACGATACTGCCCTTCATGGGCACGGCCTATTATCATCCTGATGCGCGCAATGAAGCGGACAGGCAGGCCGTGAACCGCTGGATCAGGGAACCGGGAAATTTCGACGCAGTGATCGATTTCGACCGGATCATGCGCGACCCGGCCCGTCCCGATCATCTCCTCTCGCGCTATGACATGGGCGACGCCCTGCATCCCTCGCCGGAGGGCTATCGGGCGATGGCGGAAGCTGTTTCACTCGACCTGTTTGAATGATCGCTAAAGCAGCTTCCGATCCGATCACATCGGTTCGGCGGCTCCAGGCCCCTATTGTCCGCCTTTTCCGAGCCAAGCAGGTCCACCTGTTGGAAAAGGCTCTAGGCATGCTCCCGAACGCCCTGAACGATGGTGTCCGCGAGCTTGCCTGTCACTTCGGACAGATGGTCGAAATGCGCCTCATAATGCGCCATGCCCTGACTCAACGATCGAAGCTCGGCCTCCAGCCCATGCAATGCCGCTTCGGGCAGCAACAGCTCGATCACATCCCATTGCGACCAGCCGTCCAGCGACGTCATGCGGAGCATCTGGCCTCTCCGGCTCGATACCGCGGATGTGATTCGAGAGGTGGCACTTCCCGGCGTCATGATCGTCACATGGGCGATAGGTTCCAGCAGATAGGGGGATGCGCCCGCCAACGCGTCGGCCATGGCGATACGCGCCGCTGTGCGGAACGCCAGTTCGGAACTGTCTACGCTGTGGAACGACCCATCGATCAGGGTCGCCATGACATCCACCACCGGAAAGCCCAGAGGCCCTTTTTCCAGTGCGTCCCTCATGCCCTTTTCGACAGCCGGAATCCATTGTTTGGGCACGGCGCCACCGGTGATCCTTTCCTCGAAGCGGACGCCTTCGCCCCGCTCCAGCGGCGCAACTTCGAGCACCACATCGCCATATTGGCCGTGCCCGCCGGACTGCTTCTTGTGCCGGCCGCGCTGCGTGATGGGCTTGCGGATGGTTTCCCTATAGCCGATCGTCGGCGGCCTGACTGCAATGGCAATGCCATAGCGGCGTTTCAGCCGGTTGATCGCTACGGCAAGATGCTCCTCGCTCATGCCGTGCAGCAGGGTCTCCCGCGAGGCGTCGTTCTGCTCCCAGCGCAGACCGGCATCCTCCTCGGTCAGCCGGTGCAGCGCAGCAGACAGCCTGACCTCGTCCTTATGATCCTTTGCAGCGATCGCCAGAGCGCAATTGGCCACGAACGCAGTCCCTCCGCGCTTTCCTGATGGGACCGATCCGGTCAGCCCGACCAGATCGCCGGCCTTGACCGTGTCGACCTTGGCGATGCCAATGATCGCGCCGGGTTCGGCCGCCGCGATCTTGGCCGTGCCGGCCCCCTGAACCGCGAACAGGCCGCCGGCACGGACTGGCTGGCCTGCGCTATCGGTCAGTTCCGCGCCGTCAGTGATCCGGCCGCCAAAGAGCCGGGCGAGCGCGAGCCTTCCCACCGTGGCAGCGTTGGAGATTTTGAAGATCTGCGCCGACTTTCCCTCTATGCCGATCCGCCCGGCCGTTTCCGTGGGCGTGGGCGTGTCATGGCGGAGCATCTTCAGCAGCCGGCGAATGCCGAAGCCGTTGGATGCCGAACCGAACAACACCGGCACGATCAATCCGCTGGCAGTTTCGCGCGCGAGATCAGCGAAGATCACGTCAAGGCTTGGCTGTTCGTCGGAAAGCAACTGTTCCAGCAATATATCGTCATGATCTGCAAGCTGTTCGAGCATATGGAAGCGGGCCGCGGTCTCGGCGCTCTGCAAGTCGGACGGCAGCGCCACAGGTTGCGACTGCCTGCCTGCCTCATAATGAAAGGCGCGTTCGAGCGCGAGGTCTACAAAGCCGTCGATCCGGTCGTCCGAACGGGTCGGAATCTGGCGGGCGACCAGCGCGGCCTTGCTCATCGGTGCCAGCGCGGCGAGCAGTTCCTCTATGCTGCCCCGCGCCTGATCGATCTTGTTGACGAACAGGGCATGGGGAATGGCGGCCTGTTCCAGCCTGCGCAACGCAGGTTCCACCAGGGGCGCCCGCGCCGGATCGGGATCGATAACGACGATGGCCAGATCCGCGACATGCAATGCCATGGCGGCATCGGTGGCGAAGCCCGGCGAACCGGGGGCGTCGATCAGAGCAAAGGAATCGCCCATCCATTCAAAATGAAATAGGTTGAGCTCCGTGGAGCTTCCCCGCTCCCGCGCTTCGGGGCTCGCGTCCCCAACCGTGTTGGCCGCCTGAACTGATCCCTGTCTCGGGATTGCGCCGGTGACGAACAATATCGCTTCGGCAAGGCTTGTCTTCCCTGCTCCTGCTGGGCCCACGAGCGCGATGGCCCGCACTTCACTGCCGCTCATCCCTGCTCTCCTCCAGCCTGTCCAACTTTCTTCTTGAAGATGGTCGTTTTGGAACGGCGATGTTCGTCCTAAATCGATCCGAACGCAAGACTGTCAAAGGAGTTGACCGGAAGAGCCGGGCAGATCGCCCGATCGGATGGCTCCGCCCTCATTTCTCTGCTGACGGCCCGTTTCGACATGCATTCAACTGGAATTATGAGCGAATTTGCCGTTTTCGGAGCAAGGATGACGTTCCTTATCTTTCCAGCCGGCCGCGTTTTGGTTATGCTCTTCTCAAAGGTGTGCCAGGGGTGTGCCGAGGGGAGAAGGGGAATCAGTGCGGGCGAAGCTGCCGTTTGCATATGATGGGCGTGCGGATGGTCAATGGCCGATTGGCTCCGGTTGTCCTCATTCCTTGCCGTGATGCCATGATCGCCCGAAGCGATGATCTTCCATCTTTGCCGAGCAGGAAAGGAGGCATGAATGCCTTTACCCGACCAGTCCGGAAATGAGCCTGAAACCGGCGAAACAGCCGGTCGCCCGCAGGCGTCCCGCGAGGCGCGCGTCACCACCATTCTACTGATCGGCAAATTGTTCAGTCGCCACGGGGAGGCCTTGTGCCGCATCCGCAATCTGTCGAGCGGAGGGCTGATGGCGGAGGTCCATGTGCCCTTGGGGGAAGATGATCCGGTCGAGATCGAACTCAAGGCAGGGGATCGTCTGTCGGGGCGGGTGCGCTGGACTCGCGAAGGGCGGATGGGCATTGCCTTCGATCAGCCGATCGAGGTGAACCAGACGCTGGCGCGAGCGACGGTGCGCACGGTCGAGCAGGGTTTGGTGCGGGCGCCGCGTTTTGCCGTCGATTGTCTGGTTGAACTGCGGCGGGACGGACGCCGTTTTGCCGGGCGCCTCATTAATGTCTCGCAAGGGGGCGCGCGGCTCGAGACGGATCTCGAACCTGAAAAGGACCAGGTGCTTGCGCTTCACATTCCGGGCTTGCCGGAACGGAGAGGCGGCGTGCGCTGGGTTGGTGGCGGGGCCGTAGGCCTCTCCTTTCTGGAGCCGCTGGCCTTTGACGAGCTGGGGATCTGGCTGGTCGAACGGCGCCGGGGGCTTTGATCCCGATGCAATATGGGGGATGTGTGGTCAGCACGGCCTGGAACAAGCTTCGGCTGCACAAATGGCGTGCAGCCGAAGAGTCGAGGGATGGATATCGATCCCGGAGAATTCCGCGATCAAACATCGCAGGCAGCAATGTAGCGTCGGGATGGCAAAACAGCATCTTCGCCGCAATGGAAGGGATCATCTGGTGAGCCCATCGCTTTCGCCCGGCGACCCTTTTGCCGGGGAACATGAGCAGTTGCTCGCCACCTTGAGGCGGCGCTTGCGGTCTGCCGGACTGACGCAGGCCGATCTCGCGAAAAAACTGGATGTCGGGACCGCGACGATCAAGAGATGGCTGCATGGTCGGGGGCTGAGTCTTCGCACCCTGTCGCAGCTTTGCGCGCTGGCCGATACCACCCTCACCGAACTGGCCGAAGAGAGCGCAATTCCCGATCGATCGTCCGATAAATTGACTCTGGCGCAGGAAAAGGCACTGACCGCCAGCCCGGAACTGTCGACCGTTTTCTTTATCATCATCACCGGTTGGCCGGTTTCGGAAGCCCAGGAAGGCTTTGGAATATCGCCCGAAAACATCCTTCAGCATGTCGATCGCCTGCAAAGGCTGGCGCTGGTGGACCAACTGCCGGGGGGGCGGCTGAGGGCGCGGCTGGACCCGGCCCATGTCTGGCAGCGAGAGCCTATGCGCCGTCATTTCGAACAGCATATGAAACATCTGTTCTTCGAACTGGATTACGGCGATCCGGAAACGATTTTTGGCGCGGAAACGCTGAAATTGTCGCCCGTCGGCGTAGCGCGCGTGGCGGAGCGGATCGAGCGGTTCCGCGGCGAATTGCGGGAAATTGCGCGGGAGGACCGCCGCAGCAGCGCCTTGCCGGGGGAATGGCACGCGGTACTGGCGGTGGCCTGTCCAGTTGCGCCGCTCAAGTCGCGCTAGGCTGCGCATCACGCTTGACGAATGGATCATTTCAAGTCACCTTGCGTATAAATAAGGTCGACTGGCCGACGCTATAAGAAATAGCGCGCCACACTGGCGTTGAGAGGATGCGGAATGGGGTGCCGGCGGCTGTGGGCCGCCGATCCAGCTGCATTACGAAGGGGATAATGGCGGCAAACCGCCAGACGTCCGTGCACGAGTGCCTGTTCGCATTCTGCATGGACGGGGATCAGAGCCTGAAAAGGGCCTGGCCCGTGTTGAGGGATGGCATCGCCCGACGAAAGGAAGGGGATTGCCATGCATTCATTGATTGCCGTTGTACTCGCGGGCATATCGTCGCTCGCCGCGACAACGGTTCTGGCGCAGACGGCGGATGCGCAACAGGCGTCGGCCGGCGGGCAACTGGCCGACATCATCGTGACCGCGCAGCGCCGGGAGGAAAGCCTTCAGAAAGTGCCTGTCGCCGTGACGGCCATCGGCGCGGAACAGCTTGACCAGTTGCGTGTCACCAACGTCCGCAATCTCGCCGGTATCGCGCCCAACCTTCAGATCAACAGTCAGGGGCTGCAATCAAACCCCACGATCATCATCCGGGGCGTGGCCTCCGGCACCTCCAACAATGCCGTCGATCCCAAGGTCGGCATTTATCTGGACGGCGTCTATATCGGCCGGACCGTGGGTTCGATCTTCGATCTGTCGGACATACAGCGGGTGGAGGTGTTGCGCGGGCCGCAGGGCACGCTGTTCGGACGCAACGCGACCAGCGGCGCGATCAGCCTCACTACCGCGGCGCCTTCAGGCGAGTTTGGCGTGCGAGGCTCCATCTCCTATGGCAATTATGATGCGAAAAGGGGAAAGATTTCGGTCGACCTGCCGGCCTTCGGTCCGTTGTCGCTCAAGATTTCCTATCTGCATGACGGGATTGAGGGCGATTATCGCAACTTGCTGGGGGGGCGGACGATTGACCTCACCCAGCGCGTATCGTCCTTCGGCGTGCAGAGAATTGCGAAACGATTGGGCGATCGCAATGTTGACGGCGTCGGCGTGGCCGCGCGGCTCGATCTGGGTGATCTGGTGACGGATTATCGTTTCGACTATACCGATGCGCGCTCTACGGGCAGGCCGATGCAAAGCTTCGGGGTCATTCCCGATGCTTCAGGTCAGCTTCTGTCGCCAATCATTGCGTTTCAGCCCTTGTTCGGCGGCGTCACCAATATTTCTGCCGAACGGCTGACCTCAGTTGCCAATGCCACGAGCGCCGAACATGTGGTGACCCAAGGGCACAGCCTGACGCTGACCTATCCTTTGAGCGACGCGATTACGTTCAAAAGCATTTCTGCCTATCGCAAGTTCCGGCAGGACCCCAATATCTATGATCTTGCCGCATCGGGCGGTCTGCGCTTCTCCACGGCACAATTGCAGGCTCTGCTGGCGGGCAATGTGGGCGGTGTGCTGGACCCGACCAATGCGCCAGGTCCGAATGACTCCTTCTTTTCGCTGCTGACCTCGCGCTCGACCCGCCAGAAGCAGTTCAGTCAGGAATTTCAGGTTCAGCTGACATCAGGCAGCGTCGATCTTACCGCAGGACTATTCTATTTCCATGAAAACACGCCTGCGACCGATATACTGGGCATATTCCAGCCCGTCGCCAACGGCGTGGTCGTCAACACGTCCACAGTGGGCGTCATCGCCGGTCTGCCTGTGGGCCAGCTGCCGTTCGACCTGAATGGCGATGGCGTCGTCAATGCAGCAGACTTCAACCCGTCGCTCGACAGCGTCTTTGGCAGCGGCGTGACGCGGACGCGGGCGATCAACGACAGCTATGCCGCTTATGGTCAGCTCACCTATCATCTAACGGAGACGATCGATGTAACCGGCGGCCTGCGCTACACGATCGACAAGCGCGAGAACCGGATTTACGAGATTTCCGGCGGACAGGGCGGTCAACTGGGCGTGGGCGACTATCAGGTCGACTATAAGAAGGCGACATGGGCCGCGATCCTCACCTGGAGGCCCAGCAATCGCGTGACGGCTTATGGCAAGGTTTCGACCGGCTATGTCGCGGGCGGAATATTGAGCGGCATTCCCTACAAGCCCGAGACGCTGACCGCCTATGAATTGGGTCTAAAAGCGCAGAGTTGGGGCAATCGGCTTCGAACCAATATCGCTCTTTTCTATAGTGACTACAGGGACCTTCAAACCCAGAATTTCATCAACGGTCGTCAGTTCTTCAACAATGCAGGAAAGGCTGACATTAAGGGATTCGAGATAGAGGCCGATCTGGTGCCGCTGCGCGGCCTGACATTGAGCGGAAACCTCAGCTATACCGATTTCAACTATAAAAGCTTTATCCTGAACGGTGCTGAAGTCGCGGATATTGCGCGCACGACCTTCGCCTCCAAATGGCAGGGGCGGGCTTCGGCGCAATATGATGCGCCGGAAATGGCGATGGGCGGTTATGTGTCCGGGCGGGTGGACGCCCGTTACCGCAGCCGCGCACCCCTTGTTTCGACGCCCTTCTACGATCTGTCAGGCAATCTGGCTGATCTGGAGCGCTATGCCTATACCAAGGCTTATTGGCTGGTCGATGGCCGGATCGGCTGGATGGACATGCCGTTGGGCGGGGCGAAGGCTTCCCTGTCGCTGTTCGGGCAAAATCTGTTCAACAAACGCTACAACCCCTTCGGGTCGCCCGTGCTGCAACTGGTGACCAGTTACGAACGCGGCCGGACCTATGGCGTCGAACTGGGCATGTCATTTTGAATGAAGAGTGAGGAGAGAGACGATGGACAATGATATTGCATCCCGCGTCAGCGATGCGGATTTCGCTTATTATAATGGTTCGGGGCCAGCCTTTAAGACGGAAAGCTCGGTTCTGATCAGTTCTTCACCTTATCTCAATCATCCGCAACTGCGCGCCCTGATCGCGCAGGAAATGCTGCGGCGGAACGGCGCCGAACTGCCCAACACCGCCTTTATCCCCGATGTCGTGAAGATTTTGATGGAACTGGAGGACTGGCCACGAATCTTCCAGCTGTTCGAGGAGGAAAAAGCCCGCTTGCCCGAATTCAGGAGCTGGCTGGACGGCAGGAAAGTGTCTCTGTTCAAGACAGAGGAACTGGCGGGAGCGGAACCGGGAACGCTGCGCGCCGTGATCCATGATTTTGTCGTCAACAGCGGCTATAATATGGATCATTTCTTCCAGGGCTTGGAGATCAAGACCGACTTCGATTTCTATATGAAGGAGCGGACCCATGCCCATGACATTGAACATATGATCACCGGCTTTGAAACCAATCATGCCGGAGAGATCGCGCTTCTCGCCGCAAACATGCGGGCGCTCTACCAATATTTCGTTCCTGAACTGGCGTCGTTCTTCAACCGGGTCGGCGCCTATCTTCGCGCCAAGACCATCATGAAAAGCGGGCTATTTTATCCCGAGGCCGTCAAGATCGAGCTGGATGCGGAAGATATTGGGGCGGCTCAGGGAAGGAGCTGGAAACATCCGCTGTTCCTTATCCCCTATCGCGACTATATGGACTGGCAGGTGACGGATATTCGCGAGGAATTCGGCATAACCAATCCTCCCAGGCCGGGCGAGTGGACATGGACCAACGCGGTAAGCGAGGACCCCCGACCTGCCCATGCGACGCATTCAATGGCCGCCGAATGAGCAAGGGATTTGATCCGGCGCTGGCCGCTCGGCGCCGGATCAAATCCGGGCGGCGAGATCGATCACGGTGACGGCATCGGAACCGTCCCAGATGCGCGCTGCGGCGATCCCCGCGGTTGCCATGGCGCGCATGTCCGGACCGCAGATGAATTCGAACAGCAGGTTCGGCTCGTCGGGCACGTTCAGATAGGCGACGCGCGTTGCCGGATTCTGCGCCGTGAAGGCGATTTCCATACCGCCTTCGATGGCTGTCGCTACGGCAGCGTCCAGATCATCGACAATCCGGGCGATATGGTGCAGACCCAGCAATGGCGCGCCCGCTTCGTTCCGATAGGGTGAGGGTGCCTCATTCGTGACCTGAATAAGTTCGATCTGCATGTCGTCCTGATAGGAAAGACCGACATTCATCGTCACATGGGTCGGCACGCTCCGATAAAAGCCGTCAAGGGCGACATTGCGAAAAACCGTCCACGGTCCGACACCGGAATGGCCGATCCAGCGGGCAATGCTCGCGTCCAGATCCTCTACCAGAAAACCAATCTGATCGACTGGACCGAATTTCCGCACTGCACATCCCCTCCCGACATGAGAAGCGGGCGGAGCGATCCGCCCGCTGCTTCTGTCCTTATTCCGCAGCTTCCAACGCTGCTGCGTCATTGGCCGCGGCGGTCGGAACCAGATATTCGCCCGGCCGCGCGCCAGTATAGGCCCGGCCGTCGAATGTTGTCACGCCATTCACCAGCGTCAGCCGCATGGGAGCGGGCGGCCGGGTGAAGCGCCAGGTGGTGCCGCCGTCCCCATCAGGCACGTCGAAGCGCTTTTCCATATTGCGATAGGCGATGTCCTTGAGGTCGAAGACGACAATATCGGCCCGGCGCCCCACCTTGATCTCGCCGGTATCATGCAGGCCAAAGAAATGCGCGAGCTTGCCGGTCTTCACATGGATGGCCTGCTCCAGCGTCAGCAAGCCCTGGGCCACATATTGGGTGAACAGCAGGATATTCTCGCCCCCCCCGCAAAGCATCTGAAGATGCGCGCCCGCGTCGGAGATATTCCCGACCGTTTTGGGATCAAGCATCAGTTCGACGGTAAGGGCCTCATCCTTGGGGAACGGTGCCATATGGACGGTCGATTTGGTGCCATTCTCCAATATCCACTGCGCCATGGCGTCCGAGCGGTGCAGTCGGCGGGCATCGGCGAACTCCTTGAGCGTGCCGCCGACCGGCCCAACCCCATTTTCGCTGTCGAGCAGATAAAGGTCTTGGGGATTGTTCATCGGCGAATGGGGCCACGCCTTGGTGTCCCAGCTTTCCCGCGCCCGCGCCCGCCAGTCGGGATCGGCCAGCAGCCGCGCCTTTTCTTCGTGGGTCTCAGCCAGCACCACCTCATGCCAGACATAGTCGTTCGACTGCGCGAAGATCAGCGACTTGACGAGGCTCAACGTGCTGGTCGGCGACACATGGGCATAGCCCGGCCAGATATCCACGCCCTCTTGCCGGAGCCGGGCCATGGTTTCCTGCAATCTGGGCAGGATGTCCTTCTGGAACTCCAGCGTGGGGATGCCGCCCGCCACCTGTATGCGGATCGCGCTTCCTTTCAGAAGCCGGCCGAGACGCTCCAGACTTTCCGGTCCGGTCTTGCGCATGAACGTGTCGATGATGACCTGATAGGTGGTGCCGGGATAGCGCTCCATCACCGCGAACAGCGCCTCGAATTCCGCATCGTCGGCCAGCAGCGTGGGGATGGCGCGATCGTCGCCGTCATGGTCGTGCAGATTGTCCGACATGCCGAGCGCGCCAGCCGCCAGCGCATCGTCAAGCAATTCAGCCATGCGCGCGATTTCCTGCGGGGTCGCGGCCCGATCCCACGCCTCGACTCCCATGGCCGCCAGTCGCAGCGCGATATGGCCGACAAAGGCGGAATAATTGGCGGGCAGGCTGATGTTGCGCGCCATCGAAGCCTTATATTCCGACCATTTCTCCCAGTCCCAGGGGACGTTCTGCAGAAAGGGCTTCAGGGGAATATCCTCGAAGAAGGAGAAGATCTTGATCATCTCCATCTGAGCCGCCTTTTCCTTCGACAGCGGCGCTGCGGAAAAGCCGCAATTGCCGAGGATCACGGTGGTCGCGCCATTGCCCGGCAGCGGGTCCAGATCCGGCTGCCACCACATGGTGGCGTCATAATGGGTGTGGCTTTCGATGAAGCCGGGCGTCACATAGCAACCGCTGGCATCGATCACCTCTTCTCCGGCGGCCGCGTTCAGTCCCACTCCGATTTCGGTGATCCGTCCACCGGCTATGCGCACGTCGGCGGCATAGCCCTTTGCGCCCGTTCCATCGATCACCGTGCCGCCACGGATCAGCATGTCCGTCATCTCTCTCTCCTCTAGAGGTTCATTTTCCCTCGAAGCCAAAAGCCCTTGCATCTGTTTCGCGCCGAATGGCTGGCGACCGTGCCGAAAGGAGGCTAACGCGCCGCCTTTTTGCCCCGCAAGCGGATGGGACGGGGTGGGGTAAAGATGGATCGCCTGTTGATCCTTTGCTGGCCTTTTTGTTGATCCCCCGCCTGCGGAGGCGATTATCCGGGCCTTAATCCAAATGGATGATGCGCGAGGTCAGATCCGGGGGATGATGACCCTATCGAAAATAGGGAGAGGAGAGGGCGGTGGCGGTTGCGTCCCCCGGACTTTTTGACGGCAGGACCGTTTTGGTGACGGGCGGCGGCTCGGGCATTGGCCGTGCCGCGAGTCAGCGGCTGGCGCTGGAAGGCGCGCGGGTCGTGGTCGCGGACATCGATCTCAAGGCTGCGGAACGCACGGTAGAACTGATCGCGGCAAGCGATGGCCGCGCCGTGGCGATCAAGGCGGATATCGCCAGCCAAGACGACAATCGCGCCATGTTCGATCTGGCGGAACGGCATTATGGCGGGATCGACGGCGCCTTTCTGAATGCAGGCATCCTTCAGCCCTATCTGCCTCTGGCAGAGGTCACGACGGAGATGTTCGATCGTGTGATCGGCATCAATCTGCGCGGGACATTTCTGGGCGTGCAACAGGCTTTGGCGCGGCTGAGGCCGGGCGGCGCCTGCGTGGTGACGGCGTCGCTGGCGGCCGTGACCGGCTTTGCCGAGGCCGCCTCCTACTCGATCTCGAAACATGGTCTGGTGGGGCTGGTCAGGTCCGGCGCGGCCTCTTTTGCGGCGCGGGGGCTGCGGATCAACGCCATTTGTCCCGGCATGGTGATGACCGCGATGAACGGCATGACCGGCGAGGATGCGATCCTCCCGCTCGATGGGCTGCCCGATCCGGCCTATCGCGGCGGCCTGTCCGCTCAGCAGGTGGCCGAGGTCGCGCTGTTCCTGCTTGGCCGGGGTGCCGCGGGGATCAACGGGCAGGTCCAGAATGTCGACGCCGCGCTGCTGTCCGCCTTCCCCCCCATTTCGGAGCTGCAATGATGGAGCAGGAACAACGGGATCAGCTACTGATCCGCCGCGCGGCTGAACTCTATGCGGCGGGTGCCGACCGCCGCGACAAGGCTTTGTGGACGCAGGTGCTGGCCGAAAATATCGTGATCGAAGGGCCGGGTTTTTCGATCGAGGGCCGCGAGGCGAATCTTCGCTCGATCGATGCGCTGGAGCAGATGTTCCGCGCAACGGTTCATCGCGTGCATCAGGTGGTGGCGACGATCAAGGGCGACCGGGCGACGGGCGAAACCTATTCGACCGCCGATCATCTGCTGAAGGACAGCGACGAACTGCTGGTCTGGTCGATCCGCTATCAGGATGAGTGGCGGCGCGCTGGGGCGGCATGGCAATTTACGCGGCGCAGGCTGATCGTGGATTGGGAAGAGAGGCGCCCGGTCATCCGCGTGGGTGCCGCATGAGCGCGCTTAACGGCCGGACGGCCTTCATTACGGGCGCATCCGGGGCGATTGCGACGGCAGCGGCGGTGGAACTGGCTCGCGACGGGGCGCGTCTCGCGCTGATGGCTCGGCGCGAGGAGGGACTGGCGCGCAGCAAGGACACGATCCGCGCCGCCGTTCCCGATGCGGATATCCTGACCATCACCGGCGATTGCATGGACGAGGCGGCGGTGAAAAGCGC
>NZ_JBHIWJ010000026.1:0-49672 GCF_041987595.1 Sphingobium sp.
TTCCTGCGGCCTTCCAGCCGGGGCTCACCGCGGGCCTGCTGACCAAGGAAAACTGGTGGGGCAATACAACGACCGGCACGTCGATCCCGGCCACCATCGGTACGCTGACTCCAGAGGCGCAGGCACTCTATGGCGTGCGGCCATTTAATACGCTCGAAGTATACGGTTTTTCCGGCACCCTGAATGTTGAATTGGGCGGCCTGAACTTCAAGTCCATCACCGGCTATCGCCACTCGATGAACTATGGTCAGAACGACACGGATGGCACCGCCGTCCCGTTGCTGGCGACCTTCGCGGGGTCTGGTTCCTATTATATTTCTCAGGAATTTCAGCTTTCCGGCAATATCACCGACAGCCTGAGCTTCATCACGGGCGCCTATGCGGGCAAGGAGAGCGGCTACGAATTCAGTCGGTCGCAGATTTTCGGCGGTCTCATCCGTGATTCGAACGCCGATGTCACCAACAAGACCTTCGGCCTGTTTGCCCAGGCCTATTATGAATTGACGCCGAAGCTGCGCGCGGTGGGCGGTTTCCGCTATACCTGGGACACCCGCGACAGCCTGCTGCATAATGCGCAGATATATGGCCGACCCTATAATGTCGCCGTGGCGGGGACGCCGACCGGCATCAACTGTACGGTGACCCCGACGGAACCGGTTACGGCCACCACCTGTAATCAGGCGCAGAATGCCAAGTTCAATTATCCGGCCTGGAATCTGGGTCTCGACTGGCAGGCCAGCGACAATCTCTTCCTCTATCTCGCGACCCGTGGCGCGGCCAAGGCCGGTGGCTGGAACCTGCGGGCAGGGGGGCTGCCCGCCTTCGCCCCCGAAAAGGTGAAAGACGTCGAAGCCGGCCTGAAGGTCGATCTCTTCGACCGCCGGCTGCGTTTCAACACCGCGGTCTTCCACACGTGGAAGGATGACAATCAGGCGATCGTCAACAGCTTCGTCACCGGCATCGGCGTCACCCAATATATTCAGAATAACGGCAAGGTCCGTATCTGGGGCATGGAAAATGAAATCACGGCTGTGCCGTGGGAAGGCATGACGCTCAGCGTCAACGGTTCGCTGCAAAACGGTAAATATGTGAAGGGTAGCTTCAGCGAAATTCAGGTGGTGGCTGGCAGCGGCTGCACGAACGGCGCTGGGGTCGTCAATGGCTGCGTCGTCGATCTGAGTGGTTTGCCGCTGCTGCAATTGCCCAAGAAGCAGCTCAATATCAGCGCCACGCAGAAAATTCCGTTGGGAGCGGGCACGCTTGCTGTCACCGGCGCCTATTCCTATGTCGGCGCTCAGCATTTCGATGCCGTCAGGGCGGCGGACCAGGCGTCGGCTGCGACCAAGGCCGCCTATGATACGGAAAACCGCTTTGGTCGTGTGCCCGGCTATGGCATTTTCAACGGCCGTATCGCTTTCCAGCTTGAAAATCCCAATGTTGAAATCGCCGTCTATGGTCGCAACATCACGAACAAGAAGTATCTGCTGCGGCGCTTCCCCGATCTCTATCGGACATTGGGCATCACAGCCGCCTATGTTGGTCAGCCGGCCACCTATGGCGTGGAAACGACGTTTAAATTCTGATCGGATAACGCGGATGGCGGGAGAAGCTATGGCCAGTACGGCTTTTTCCCGCCAGCCCATGACCGGGGAACTTGAAAGATGATGAGGTTGGTAGACAGGGTGGCGATCGTCACCGGCGGCGGCGGTGGTATCGGTGCCGCCGTCGCGCGGCGCCTCGTTGCGGAGGGGGCTCGCGTCGTAATCGCCGATCTGTTCGAGGAGGCGGCCGTCCGTGCGGCCGCCCCGTTGGGGGACAAGGCGCTGGCGGTCCAGTTCGATGCCGCCGATCCGCAGTCGGTAAAGGCGATGGTTGATCGCGCCGTCGACCATTTCGGCAGGCTCGACATATTACATAATAATGCGGCGATGACCGATCCGGACAAAAGTCCGCAGGACACCACCGCCGTCGACATTCCGATCGGGATCTGGCGCGAGATTCTCGACGTCAATCTCACCGGCTATTTGCTGGGATGCAAATATGCGATCCCGCATATGGTCGCCGGTGGTGGCGGTTCGATCATCAATACCGCGTCCAATTCGGGCACCGCCGGGGATCTTGCGCGCATTGCCTATGGTTCGTCCAAGGCGGCGATCATCGGCCTCACCAAATATGTGGCGACCCAGCATGGGCGGCAAAATATCCGCTGCAACAGCATCGCGCCGGGCGTGGTGCTGACTGAAGCCCTCGAAAAAACCGTGCCGGGCCTGAAGGAGATTATTCAACGGCATATATTGACGCCCGAATTCGGTACGCCCGATGATATCGCCGCGTTGGTCGCCTTTCTTGCTTCGGACGAGGCGCGCTACATCACGGGTGAGAATATATCCATCTCTGGCGGCGGCCTTGTCCACCAGCCCCATTATGCCGATTTGCTGGCCTTCATGCAGGCGAAGGACTAAGCTGTGTCCAACGCCTGCACTTCGGATCTTGAGGGGTTAATGAGCGGTCCGATGAAAATAGCGGATCGTCAGCCGGCCATCGGCAACCTTGTAGGTTTCGAGGCTCGGCAGCGTCACAATGCCATCCTTGGTTTGCAGACGATTGGCTACATAGGCCGCGCCCTCCGATCCGTTGACGATCACCTCCAGCGGCTCGGTCGTGCACTTTCCGCCATATTCCGCCCACATCTCCGCCATCGCAGTGCTACCGTCGACGGCAGGCGAGCCGACATATTCGATCGTAAAGCCTTGGGGTCCCAGCGCCCGGAAAAGCCGGTCGAGTTCGTCACGCTTTCCCTCGTTCCACAGCCGGTAATTGTCGCGGATCGCCTGTTCCAGATCCGGCACCTCTGCCTCGCTCATGCCCATCGCCTCCTGTCATTGCGGATCATCCGCATGGCCGCCAGTCTCGATCGGATGAACAGGACCGCACCTGTCTTTGGCAAGGGTGGAAATTATCTCTTTTTGCTTCGGAGAATATGATGACCAAACCTGCGCAACAGCCCCTTCCGGATCATGTGCCGCCCGAACTGGCGATGGCGCTGCCGCTCTTTTCCCGGCAGGTGATCTACGACAATCCGCAGGAGGTGCTGATCCCGGCCATGCATGCGGACCTGCCGCCGATCACCTATGTCACCAACATCTTTCCCGGTGACCAGCCCGGCTGGCTGCTCAAAAATGCCGAGGACGTGCAGGCGATGCTGCGCGACGCTGACAATTTTACCAAGAACGGCATGGGCAAATGGGCGCAGAATATCGGCGAGAACTGGTTGGTCATTCCGACCGAAGCCGACCCGCCCATTCACACCAGTTACCGCAAGGCGCTGAACAGTCATTTCGCGCCGCAGAAGATGTTCGCGATGAAGGAACAGGTGCGCGAGCGTGCGCGGACCTTGATCGATGCCTTCAAGGATCGGGGGCAGTGCGATTTCATCGAGGAATTTTCGGAGAAATTCCCTATCTTCATCGTCCTCGATCTGCTTGGGCTACCACAGGAAAGAATGGCGCAATTCCTCAAATGGGAAAAGGAAATGCTCCACTCCAATGACTGGGAAGTCCGCGGCAACGCCGTGCGCTGTGTGAAAGACTATCTACTGGAGGAGATTGAGGCCCGCCGCCAGCAGCCGCGCGATGACTATATCAGCAAGGTCCTGACCTTTGAGGTGGATGACCGCCTGTGGAATGATGACGAGGTTCTGGGGCACTGTTTCAACCTGTATATCGGTGGACTGGACACGGTTACGTCGCTGCTCGGCAATATCTTCAACTATCTGGCGTCTCACCCGGACAAGCAGAACGAACTGCGCGCTGATCCGTCGCTGATCGTCCTCGCGGTCGAAGAATTCCTCCGCGCCTTCGCGCCGGTCACGGCCTTCCGCATCGCGACGAAGGTCATCGAAATTCAGGGGCAGAAGATTATGCCTGGGGATTATGTGGCCTTCAGCTCACCCGTGGTTGGTCGCGATCCGGCCTTCTACGATGATCCTCAGGCCATTCGCTTCGACCGTAAGGCGCCGCATATGTCGCTGGGCAGCGGTATTCACAAATGTCTGGGGATGCATCTCGCGCGGCTGGAACTGCAAATCGCGGTCGAGGAATTCGTCACGACTTTGCCGGAATTCCGGATCAAGGACGGCTTCAAAGTGCCGTATTTCGTGGGCAATATTCTGCATGTGCCGGATCTCCACCTGCAATGGGACTGAATATTCCCATGGCCCGGGACTGTGATCTGTGGGCGCATGAGGTCTGACCGGTCAAATTGGTTCTGGAGCGGTTATCTGATTGCATCGGATAACCGCTCCAGCGTCAGCCGCGCATCATCTCGTTCCGGAAACCCCGGGGGCTGAGGCCGGTCGCCTTGCGGAAGGCGGCACTGAAGGCCGCGACGCTTTGGAAACCGCAATTGCCCGCGACGACCTTGATAAGGGCGCCATCCTGAACCAGTTCTCGCTTGGCCTGCGCAATCCGCGCATCGGCAATGTAACTGCCCAGGGTCTTCCCGACCGTGTTCTTGAAGGTCCGCATCAGATGCCGTGAACTGACGCCGCATTCTTCGGCCAGATCGACGATCGACAATGGTCCCGCCAGTCCCGCCTCGATACGCTCCTGAAGGCGGCGCAGGCGCCAGCCCGCCATGCGCGGATCGGCGGTGTCATCGCATTTGTGAGCGATCTGAAGATGACGAGACAGGTCGATGACCAGCGACAACGCAATGGTTTCGACCATGATGTCGGGCGCGAAACCGGGATTGCGCACTTCCTGGGCGAGGCGGGCGAGGCCCTGACGGACCCACGGCGCCTTGACGTCGAAACAGGGGGGCAATGACGAAGGCATTACCTCATTCTGAAAGAGCTGATCGGCTGTCAGGCTTTCGAAGGTCAAACAGAATATGCGATATTCGCTGGGTTCGCAGCGCGCTTCAAACTGGCTCCCCTTTGGCAGGTAGGAAACCTCGCCAAAGGGTGGCGCATGGCGCTTGCCGTCGGGCAGCAGACGCGCCCCGCGCGCGCGCGGGCCGAGCGAATAGTCGAGATAGTGACTGTTCGGCTCGAACCTGGCGTCACAGCTGCGTTCCCACGCAAAATGCCGGATATCGGCACGAATGCCGTTCGCGATGATGCTGTTCTCGACATGGAAATAGGAGACGGTGAGCGGCTGGCATGGAAGGATGGTGCCCGTTGACTGCATCATAGGTCGCCCGCCTGCCATTGCACCTTCCGTCCCTTTCCATTCGCGCCTGTTTGCGCCGCAAAGCAGGATATGACAAAATCGGCAGGTTCGAACACGGAGCATGCAAAGGCGACTGCACCCGATCCATGTGTGTCGCGCCTGCGTTCAGAGCTTGCCTTCCATGCTGGTCATTGACCCCGGTCATGAGCGGACATTATGGGGCCTTGTCCGCAGCACGTCGACTCGCAATCATATCGCGCAAACCGGACATCCCATCGCGAAACCGTCATTGCGTTCATGGCCGACCGGTCGGAAAATCTCCAAAACATCGCGAAGAGGACATTAGTTTGATCGCCGGCATGACATGGCGCTCAAGCCCGTTCTCCGCGCCGGTTCCTGATGTTAGCGCTCTGTCGCATGGGCATGAGGTGAAAAGCATCCTGCCCGAATTCAACGCTCAGGGAGGGGATGAAATGGCTTCAGGTAAATGGTTCCAGACGACCGCATTGGCGAGCTTGTCGGTTTTCGCGGCTAGCGTGCCGGCAATGGCGGCGGACCAGACCGGACCTGTGGGAATCGAGGACATTGTGGTCACCGCCAGGCGGACCGAAGAAAATATTCAGACCACGCCGGTCGCCGTCACCGCACTGTCGACCGAAATGATCAAACAGGCGCAGGTCGGCGATGTGGCGGGCCTGCAGCGCACCGCGCCGAGCCTGTCGATCGCGACCGGCGCCCCGGGCGGTTCGGGCTTCGTCTATATCTCCATCCGCGGCATGCCGGCATTGAATCCGGGCGTCGCCAACGATCCTTCCGTCGCAACCTATGTCGACGGCGTTTATATTCCGCGTCCCTCGCAGGGTTCGGCCGATCTCATCGACCTGCAGCGGGTCGAGGTTCTGCGTGGCCCCCAAGGCACGTTGTTCGGCCGCAACACCACCGGAGGCGCGCTCAACATCGTCACGGCCAATCCTACGGGCGATTTTGAAGGGCAGTTCCGCATTCAGGGCGGCAACTATGATTATCGCAATGTCGACGCGGTTCTCAACGTGCCATTGATGGGCGAGGAGCTGGCGGCGCGCTTCGTCTATGATTTCGTGGATCACGACGGCTATGCCCGGAATTTGACCTCGAACAGCGAACTTAAGGACCGCAACAGCCATTATGCCCGCGCCAAATTACGTTGGGCGCCCGCCGGCAGCAACTGGTCCGCCACGCTCAGCGGCGATTATAATATCATCAAGGATCATGGCCAGTTCGTCGGTCTTGCAGCGGTCAATCCGGGCGCGAGCGCGGCGATCAGCGCCATCAACGCCGCAACCCCCCTCGCGCCCTATCTGCACAGCAAAGCCCATTGGTACGATGCCTATGGCATTCCATTCAGCACCAATCCGCCGGTCGGGTCCAATTACGGTTTTCTGACCGCAGGCGGCCGAAACGCCTATAACAGGCTGGAAGCCTATGGCGGCAATCTCACGATCGATGGCGAAATCGGTTCCGTCACCGTGAAATCGATCTCTGCCTATCGCTACAGCAATGCGATCGGCCTGAACGAACTTGATGGCACTCCTGCCCAGATTCTGGCGGCCGAAAGCGCCTACAAGTCCGATCAATATTCGCAGGAACTTCAGTTCTCTGGGGAATTGGGCGACCGCTTCAGCTATATTCTCGGTGGCTATTATTCGACGGAAAGCGGCCGTGAATCGTCCGTATCGCAGACCTTCGGGTCGTTTGCGCCCGCAGCCCCCGCACCCAATTTCGGTTTCGGCCTGAATTACGGCACAGTGAAGAATGTCTCGGTCGGCCTGTTCAGCCAGGGCTATTACCGTCTGACCGACAAGATCCGTCTCACCGGCGGCGTCCGCTGGACATGGGATAAGCGAGAGGTTGTTCTGATGAACAGAACGAACCTTGCCGCCAACACCTGCGCGCCCGAACTGGTCTCGAATCCCGACTTCGTTGCGCCTTGCAGCCTGCCACGTTCGGTCAAATATAATTACCCCGCCTGGACGGCGGGTATCGATGTGGAAATCACCGACAGCCTTTTTGCTTATGTAAAGACGAGCGCCGCATCCAAGGCCGGCGGCTTCAATATGCGCAATGGTTCGGCCGCGACACCGCCGTTCAAGCCGGAGAAGGTCAGGGACGTTGAACTCGGCGTCAAGTTCAGCACATTGGATAACCGGTTGCGCATCAATGCCGCCGCTTTCCATTCCTGGCAGTCGGACGTTCAGCGCAATGCTTCCGACTGCATCACCCCACCGGGCGCGCTTGCCTGTGCAACCACGCAATTCCTCCGCAACTCGGGCGATGCGCGTGTCTATGGCGGCGAACTTGAAATAAGCGCCGTTCCCTGGGAAGGGATGCTGCTCTCCGGCAATCTCGCCCTGCTCGACGGCAAATATGTCTCCGGCACTTTCGTCGAACAGCAGCAGTTCGTTCCCGTCGCCGGCGCCAACGTGTCGGATTGCGTCGCCGGCACCGCCGCAGGTTCGGTCCGCTGTTCGGTCGATCGCAGCGGCGAGGCTCTGCCGCAAATGCCCAAGAAGCAGTTCGGCATATCGGCCACGCAGAAGGTGCCGACCCCATTTGGCGAACTCTCGATCTACGCAAACTACGCCTATATCGGCAAACAGAATTTCGGTCTGTTCACCGCCGATCCGCGGCGTCCGCAAGCCTATCGTGATGCGGTTGCCATTGCCAACCGGATCAATAGCATTCCGGGATATGGGCTTTTGAGTGGGCGCATCGCCTTGCAGATCGAAGATCCCAATCTTGAGCTGTCGATCTTCGGCCGCAATATTGGCGGAAAGAAATATGTAACCCGTGCCTTCGCCGATCAGTTGCCGACACTGGGCACGGCGATCGATTATATCGGTGATCCCTTTACGTGGGGTATCGGCGCGACCTTTCGTTTCGGACCGAAAAGCTAGTCCCGGAGCGACCGGCTTTGGCGCTTCCGCAATGGTTTGGCATTCATGCAGCCCCCGTTTGGGATTTACGAAGGTCGTTCGGAGTGGTTACCTCATTCGCGAACTTGGAGAAGGCCTGAGGGATATTTCATGACAGATACTATCAGGAAAATTGGTTTCATCGGTCTGGGCAGCATGGGCGGCGATCAGGCGCGGGAACTTGCCAAACTGCCGCTTGACCTTACCGTTTACGACGTGTTTCCCGCGGCACTGGCGAAATTCGAGGGCCGCGCGAAGCTCGCCGCTTCCATGGCGGAGGTCGGCGAGGATGCCGACGCCGTCGGCATCTGCGTGCGGGACGACACGCAGGTACTGGAATGCGTCGATGCACTGCTGCCCGCGATGAAGCGGGGAGCGATCCTGCTCATCCACAGCACGATCAAGCCGAAGACCGCGCAGCATATCGCCGAGCGCGCTGCCCCCCTGCGTATCGACGTCATCGATGCTCCGGTTACGCGCACCGAAATGAGCAAGGACGGTCCCTTCGTCTTCTGCATGACTGGTGGCGAGGAATCCGTCGCCGCCCGCGTCCAGGTGGTGCTCAACGCCTTTTCGACGAACACGATGCATATCGGTCCGCTCGGATCGGCAATGGCCCTCAAGATCTGCAACAACCTCGTTTCCTGGGGCGGCATCATGTTGGGTATAGAGGTTGCCAATGTGGCGGAGGCGTCGGGCGTGCCGATGGACAAGCTGCTCACCGTGATGAAGCGCAACGGCAATCTCACCCCGCCGATGGCGGGTTTCGTCGACTTCCGCAATAATCCGGGGGATGCAGCCCGGCGTGCCTTCTTCGCCAGCCAAGCCGGCATCGGCGAAAAGGACCTCGCGCTGGCTGAAGAACTGGCGGCGGGCGCCGATGCGGTATCGCCGATCACCAGCCATACCAAGACGCTGCTCAAGAAGACGCTGCTTGCAATCTGCGAGAGCTAGATTTTACCAAAATCGGCCGCGAATTTAGAGAGTTTTCGTTCAATGAATAAAACGCTGCCGGCCATGAAGCCGGCAGCGTTTTATTCATTTTGAATGATCGCTATCTCACTTTCAGTCCCACTGAAGATGAAGCTCGGGGACATGAAGAATGTTTCCGACGAAATAGCCGACCTCGAAGCCGTCCTTGATACGGAATGGTGGGATCGCCTTGAGAAATTCCTCAAGGGCGGTTTGAAGCTCCAGTCGTGCGAGGTGCATGCCCAGGCATTTGTGGATGCCATAGCCCAATGAAATATGCTGACCACGGCGATCGAAGCGGATTTCATTGGGATTGTCGTAGAAGTTTGGATCGCGTCCCGCGACGGGCGTAG
Source organism: Sphingobium sp. (assembly GCF_041987595.1). GTDB lineage: Bacteria > Pseudomonadota > Alphaproteobacteria > Sphingomonadales > Sphingomonadaceae > Sphingobium. Next base: position 9,448 of record NZ_JBHIWJ010000026.1, read on the forward strand.
AAACCGCCACATAATCGCCCGGCATGATCTTTTGCCCGTGGATTTCCATTTCGCGCGCCGCGATCCGGAAAACGCTGACCGGTGCGAAGGCGCGGAAAAACTCCTCGACGGCGAGCACGATCTTGCCTGGATTTTCACGCAGTTCTTCCTGCCGGTCCGGATAACGGGCAAGAAAGGTGAAGATATTGCCGAGCATCGAGGTAACCGTGTCGAGTCCACCGATAAAAAGGTTGAAACAATGGCCGAAAATTTCGGCATCATTCCATTTCCGGCCGTCTATCTCATAGTCGAAAATGCGACTGATATAATCATCGCGCGGATTAGCGCGCCGGTCGGCGATTTGTTCTTCAAGATAGGCCTTTACCTTACGCACGCCGCTCGCACGGGCTTCCAGCGTTTTGGTGTGCAGAATCTCCTTCTCCCATTGAAGGAACTCCTCCAATCTTTCTTGAGGCAAGCCGAGTAAATCGAGCACGATGTAAATCGGAAATTTTTCGGAAAATTCATGCACGAAATCGCAATGGCCGCGATCCTTGAAGCTGTTGATCAGCGTGATGGCACGCTCGTGCAGATTGTCGCGCATCGCGGCCATGCGTTGGGGCGCGAAATAGGGATTGAGCGCTTCGCGATACTGCCCGTGAGCGGGCGGGTCTGTCTCGGTAGGGATGACCAGCCAGTCTTCGCCAATGGATTGCGCGAACTTGCCCATCCCACGCTTTGTGAAATTCTCTCCATCCCGCAAAATTGTCTGTATGTCCTCCATGCGGGTCAGCAGCCAGCCCCCTTGATGGGCCATGAAGATATTGGTTACCCAAGTAATAGGACCTAAAGTTTCATGTATCTGGGGAATAAGGGTTTCCTGCGGACATTCCGAAATTGTGACCCGATCGAATAGTCGAAGGGATATTGCCGTTTCTTCGGGGACATGGGGAGGAATGAGATCATAGTCGCAAGTTGACATTGAATTTACCTCTTTGATTATAATTGAATATATATTATTTTATCAGATTATTTTCAATATAGAGCTAACGCTACCATTTTCTCCAATGTCACCTTTGCCTCAATATCTATCACGAGACAAAGTGGGAAATGCAAACTGGGAAACGTCGTTGCTGCCTCACGCAGATCATAGATTGTGCCCGATAAGCCGTAAATCGCGACAATATATTTCAGCATGACAGGCTGTCTCGAAAGCGCCAAAAAAGCTGGCTACCGGTTGGAGTGGTCACAGCGTGATGCTCGTCATGGATGTTATCCTCTGTACGGCGCAGCTTGGCATCGAGCCAACTGTCTCTTCGGTGACGCCAAAACCCGCGGCCTCAATCTGGAAGGCACCCGCATCAGAAACCCACGCAAGCTCGATTGTCTGCTCGTCGTCGTCATCCTCGCTATAATCTGGGCATATCGATGCGCCACCCGCGCCATGGGCATGAAAGCAATTCCGCGCAAAACCCATGGTCGACGCCAAAAATCATGGTTCCGGCTCGGCTTCGACAGCCTCAGGCAATGGAACATCAAGGATCAACCCAAAGCTACCCCTGCGTGGATCGATGCTGCCCCCAAAACGGCTACTCATTCCTCTCCTTGCCCGATGAGTCGTGTATGGTGATGCGGTATCTGCGGTGCAAACTGTGCCATCGTCGTGAATGATCGCTATAGATGCACGAGCTATTTCCGCAAGGGTACGTGCACCAACCGTTGGACAATCCGTCGCGTAGATTTGGAGCGTCGAGCACTACAAGATATCTCGAAACGTCTGGTTTCGGCAGAGGCGGTCAAGACGGCGGTGGCGGCCTATATTGAGCAGATCAACGCGTCCACGCGGGAGCATAGGGCGTAGGTAGACCTTGATCGCCGGAGTCTCGATAAGATTGAGCGTGCCATTGGTGGGATTCTGGCTGCCATTGAGCATGGGATGTATCAGCTGTCATTGAAGGCCGGTTAGAAAAGACACTTTCTGTCCCCGATAGAAATGACATCCTGAGGCGTCCTTAGCAGGGCTTGGTGGCATGGTCCTCCTGGCAGTTCGGGAGGACGCGCTTATGACGGTGGTGGCGATGAGCCATGGCGAATTTTCGCGGTTTGATACATTGTCGCGTGTGGATCGCGGCGAACTGCGGGTCGTGGGAAGCCATCTGATCATGCGGGTGCCGGCGAGGCGATCTCTTGAAATCTCCAAACCGGGCGCCGTTGCGATCCAGAGGTTTGCAATCGATCAAAGAAATTGGGAGACGGATTTTGAGTATCGGTGGATATCAAAAATCCATTCGTGAAAAACGCTGAACGAGAAAATATTGACTTTGGTATCATGCGGCTTCATAAGGTCGTTAAGAGTCCAATATAGTTGTTGGCTATTTTGTTGGTCTCGACACTTACTGTTATTAACTTGTTTTGAATATCCAGCGATGTGCGTGCGCTTTTGGAATCCTGCTCCCGCAACCAACAATAACCCGGCTTCACGCCGGGTTTTTTATTGCACTCGCCAACCAGCCTTGAAAGTCCAGCGAGACACCCCCTGACGGCAAAGTCCTATTGGCTCAAGGCAATCATTGATATCTGCCGTCCATAATCCGCCTCGCCCCGATGGCAGCAGCGCCGGTAACTGTAAAAGCGATCCGGCATATCGCGGCATTCTGGAGTCTCGCCGAAGAAGAAGCGTCTATGCCGGTGGAAGTTCAGGCTGGCGTACAGAGCGACCCCATCGCGCGCGTGCGAGACCTTATCCCATTTCCATTGCAAAACGGTACGACCCAATCGCGCCAGGCGTCCGGGCGGCTGGATGTGGGAGCGATCATAGAACAGGCTCTCCGACGGGCCAGCATCATGCGATGAAGCGTCTAGCCGACCGCTGATGGGCGTGCGGCTCGGGAGCGGACAGCGGATTGCCGGCCGAAGTTTCCGCATCCCGCGCCGTCGGCTTCTTCATACCGGACCGAGTGGCTTGAGCGTCAATCGGGCGCGAAGCCGAGCAGTCCGCGTTGATAGTCCTCGACGACATAGGCGATCGGCAGACCATCTGCCCGGCTCATGAGTGCGCGCTGGGAGAACAGGATTCGCGGCGGTGTTTTGGCCATTGGCCCGTCTTCCTTTGGCAACCATGCTGACGACGACCCTGCCGATTTCCGGTCGAGATGCAAAGGCGCGACCACCTTGCCGAACGGCGTACCGGTCTGCTGAAGGCTTGCCTCCATCGAAGCGGGCAAGCGGGAAGGGACATACCAGAGCCGTGCAACGGAGAGGATATGCCCGTTGCAGCGCAAGCGGACGTGCCGAAATTGAATGCGGTCCGACGCCTTGAGCTGCAACGCGCGGCGCAATTGCGCGGTGGCCGGGACCGGCTTGTTCGCGATTTTCTCGGCAATGACTGCGCCTGCTGGCGCCATATGATGGGAGGTGCACCAGCGGTCCAGCACCTGGGTCGCGGATGCGGCCTCTCTGATCTCGTACCGCAGTGTGCTGATCTCGGCGACGGATTGCGGGTTAGCGGCTGGGCGCGCGGTCGCGATGCCGGGGTCTGCAATCGACGGCGCGGTCAATCCAGCGGCGACAAGGATTAGCATGTTGAATGGCCGATACATCCTCGCCCTATGCCTTTGAGACGGCGGCTTTTACAAGCAGAGGATAAAACCGTAGCGACGCACCGCCTGTCCGGCGCTCAATTGGCCACAGGACAGGTCCACGCCCTTCGACGTGCATCTGGCGACCGTTCGGCCATATCTGTCGGTGTCGGTCTTGCGGCACTGCACCGCACCGGCCGCAACGAGGTTTTGGAGATTTTGCGTGGCCGCATAGGGATCGCCCGGCGTGCATTGGCGTCCTTGGCGGCAATGTCCGGGCAGTTCTGACGCGTCGATCCCTGACAGGCGAATGCGTGTCGATCCGCAATCGAACGTGTCCCCGTCGATCACGTGAATGCTGCCACAATGAAAGCTCACTTCTTTCGAAGCGAAACCGGTCTCGCCAATCAGCTTCAACCCCAGGGACGCACCAAGCAACAGGCCGATGACGACGAGGATGCTTTGGCCGCGCGTCCACCGCCTGCGTTTCGGCCTGTACAGGTACGACTGCCTGGATTGGGAAGTATGGTGCCGGCCGTTCGGCGGCTTCCTGAATTTATGAACATCCCCCATATGCCTTTTATTGGGCATTGAGGGTTCCCATGCAATCAGAAGCCGGCGTCACAGCGTCAGCGACCAGGTCTGTCTGATCAGGTCATGACCAAAGCTATGGTGCGGCGCTTCTTCCGCCAGTCAGAGTGCGGTCGGTCCGCTTTCCTTAAGTGGAAGGCCAAGACTGGCCCAATTGCGACGTGAAAGTTTGCGGGGCGGCGTGCGCTATATGCGGTGCCCCGCCGACGGAGTGACGGCCCTTCTTCGGCATCGCCGTGTCATCGATGACGAGAAACGCACCGGTGCCACCAACCGGCCGGTCGGCCTCCTTTAGCAACGCAGCTTGGCCTGCTGCGACGGAATGATGAAGCTGATCGTAGCCGGCTTCGCCGCCACGGGCAGCCATCGGCTGCACGCTTTTGCGGTCGCCAAGACCAATCAGACCGGCGATGTACTGCGGGCACATCTTGCGCCGCGCTGGATGCGACAGCCCCGCCAAAAACGGCTCAAGCTTTCGCTACAGATCGGTCCGCCAGCTCTCGTCCACCGCCATCGTCGTAAGTCCGTCAGCTTACACTGACAAACAGGAATCAACGACGCTTCAAGCTGGTTCCTTCAACCTGCCAAGTAGTGTTAGAGTCGAAACACTTTCAGAGCCAGAAGACGACGGCAGCCGCGAGGCTCACGGTTGAGAGGAAGTCCCTGGCGGGCTTGTCGTAACGAATGGCGATGCGGCGGGAGACAGGCTTAAATCATTCGTTCACTATGGCATTTGTCAGAATGCCGATGTTGCCAATCTCAACCTCCACGATATCGCCCGGCCACATATAAACCGGTGGCTTGCGCTTGTCGCCTACGCCCCCAGGGGTGCCGGTTGCGATAACGTCGCCGGGTGCCAGCGGCGTAAATGCAGAGATATATTCGATGACGGCGGGAATGTCCCAGATCATGTCCGAAATCGGCTGGTCCTGCATAACTTCTCCATTGAGGCGCGTGACGACATGTAGCGCGCCCAGATCGGCGATTGAATCAGGCGTGACCATGGCAGGACCGAAGCCGCCAGTGCCTGGAAAGGTCTTGCCGGGCGTGAACTGGATATTATGCCGTTGCCAGTCGCGCGCCGACCCATCGTTGAAGCAGGCATAGCCGGCAATATAGTTTAGCGCATCGGCGCGTTCGACCTTGTAGCATGGCTTGCCGATGATGACCGCCAGTTCGCCTTCATAGTCAAATCGTTCGGTGACGGCCGGCTTGCGCATCGCTTCGCCATCCGCGACTAGGCTGTCGGCGTAGCGCACGAAAATGGCCGGATGCTCTTTCTGCTCGCGACCGGTTTCCTTGACATGCTCGGCATAGTTCAGGCCCACGCACAGGATCTTCGCCGGATCGGGAATGACAGGCAACAAGGTGACGTCCGCAACCGCGTGGACCGCACCATCCGGCAGGGTCGCCAGAACATCGGCGGCGATCGCGTCCTTCAGGCTGGAAGGCTGACCCGCTGCGGCTAGTTCGACGATATTCGCACCCTCCAGGCGACCGAAGCTGGCGACGCCGTCCGCGCGACGGAAGCTTACATATTGTGTCATCTGTCTGTCTCCTGTGCCGCCGTGGCGACATTGATTATTGCTGATCGGACAGGGCATATCGTTTGGATCCGCCCCGACCAGTCTTACATATCGATCGATGCCGGTTCCCATTGGCGGCGATGCCGGAACCGCTCTTCTGCTTTACGCAGGCCGGCCATATCCTTGTCGGACATGCCCCACTGATCGATCCGGCCGTCTGGCCATGTCCAGTCTTCTGGCGCGCCAGCCTTATAATCGTCGGCAACCTTCTCCACGGCGGTCGAAAATTCGATCACCGGGCCGAAGGGCGCTATGAAATAGGCAAAGATGTTCGCACCCGGCCCATGGCGGCCCGGGCCCCAGGCGGGAACCATGCCATGATCGCGCAGTCGGCCAATGCCGCGCATCACCGCGTCGATATCCTGCATTTCGAAAGCGATATGGTTGAGCGATGGGAAGCCTGCGCGGGCGAAGGCGGTGGAATGGTGGGAATCGTTGCAGCGAACGAAAACCATGCCTTTCGTCCGGTCGGACACGCGAAAGCCGAGCGCGTCTTCCACCAGATGGCCAGTGGCTTCGGCATCGGCCGAATTGAACACCACATGGGTCAGCTTAACCGGCAGGTCGGCGCCCTCGATCGGAGCAACCTCTTCAGCGTCGACCAGGAAGCGCAACAGTTCGCCTTCGGCCAGTTCGACAACGATGCCATGGCCACCACCGGGATCCTGGGATACCGTGGGCGCCGCCACAAGCCCGGCGGCCGCCACCGACTGTTTCAGGGCAGCGAGCCGATCGGCCGAACAGATGAATGTGGTTGAGCGCACGAACGCTTCAGCCGATTCTTCCAGCGCTATCAGATAAGGGAAGCGACCCGAACCACGCAGATAGTGGATGCCGTCGCGCACCTGTGCGGGGGCCATGCCCCAGATGTCGGTCAGGAAGGTCGCGGCCTGTTCCGCGCCAGTCACGGCCAGTTCGATGCTACGCAGCTTCATTTTGCGTCTCCATGCAACAGCCCTGCGGCGACGATGCCGGCCTGGGCGCAGATTTCGTCCATATCGCCGGTGTCGCCGCTGATACCCACCGCGCCGATCGTCCGGCCGTCCCGATCCAGGATCAGAACGCCGCCGGGCGACAGCGCCAGCTGGCCGCCGGTTGCGGCCGCAACGCTCTGGAAAAACAGCGGGTTCTTGGCCGCGCGAGCCGCGATGATGCGCGTGTCTGCGCCCATGCCAAGGGCACCGGCCGCCTTGGCCTTGGCGATCTCGAACCGGTACAGGCTGGCCCCGTCTTCCCGTGCAAACGCGACCGGATGCGCGCCCGCATCAAGCACGACGACGGCAAGCGATTGCGCGCTCTGCGCCCGTGCGTGATCCAGTGCGCTTTCGATGATGGTGCGGGCATGCAAGAGCGTCAGGGTCACAGCATAATATCCTCATGAAGATCGATCCCGGCGATCAGACGCTCGCGCGCGGCGATCAGATCCTCGCCACAGCCCGTGCCAAAGACATAATGATCGGGCCGCACCAATACCGCGTCGGCTTGTCTGGCTTCAAGCCAGTCGCCGATCGCGCCGCCATCGGCCAGTTGGTCCAGCAGGACTATCGTCACGCCGTCGCTGTCTATCGGTTCGCGGGTGAAGAGACGCCAGCCACCGCCGGTCACGTCGTCCAGCAAGCGTCCGTCGACGCGGGGCTGGATGAACCGCTCGCCTGCGCCCGGCGATCCTACGGCGACGATGCCCGCCGCGATCGCCGGAATGAGATCGGCGGCTGTCCCGTGCTGCGCATTTTTCGCGGCTTCGCGCATCCCGGCGTCCCGCTGCGCCGCAGCGTTGGCATCGAGGACGCAGATATAGCGACCCGCATTCACCGCGGCAGTGATCACAGCGCGGACATGGGCGTCGCGTTCGAGCTGATAGCTGTCGAGCAGCGCGTCGGGCGCGCGATCTTTCAGCACGGCTTCGAGCTTCCACGCCAGATTGGCGACGTCGCGCAGGCCATGGCACATGCCTTGTCCGAAGAATGGCGGCGTCTGGTGCGCGGTATCTCCGGCCAGGAATATACGGCCATCGCGCCATTGTTTGGCGATCAGCCCGTGGAAGCGGTAAGTGGCTGCGCGCACGATCCTGTGCGGCACGTCGGCCAGATAGGGTTCGACAAGGCGTGCGACGACGTCCGGGGCCATCATCGCCTGATCGTCTTCACCGGGCAGCAGCATGAATTCCCAGCGCCGATGATTGCCGCGTCCCGGCACCACGGTAGCGGGGCGCGCGGGATCGCACATCATGACGGACAGTTTTTGCAGATCGGCGCCTTGGGGGACGCCCCAAAGATCGGGGAAGCTGACCGGGCCATCGACCTCCGCATCGACCACCAGCCAGGGTTCTTCGAAATCGAGATCATCCAGTTGGATGTCCAGCGCCTTGCGCACGACACTGCGCGCGCCGTCGCACCCGATGACGTAACGGGCGCGCATCTGACAGACCTGCCCATCGCCGGACCGAAGCGTCAGGACGGCTTCGTCGTCACTCTGGTCCAGCTCTTCCAATGCAGTGCCGAGGGAAAGGGTAACGTTGGGATAGGCTTTCAGCGCATCACGCAGATGGTTTTCCAACTCGGGCTGGTAAAAGAAATAGTCGTTCGACCAGCTGAACGGCCGGGGGCGACCAACTGTGCCCATATAGCGGATCACGCCATGATCCGCGCCGACATGCAGATGGCCTTCGGTATCGCGCATGTCGGTGGCGACACGGTCGGCAAGGCCGACCGACTGAAACAAACGCATCATTTCATGGTCGAGATGGACAGCGCGGGGCAGGGGATAGGGGTGTGCGGCCTTTTCTACGACCAAGACGGACAAGCCGGCCTTGCCCAAAAGATTGGCCGCAAACGCACCGACCGGTCCGCACCCAACGATCACGGTATCGAATATAGTCCCGGTCGGATCGGTCATGTCATCTTCCGTTGGAGCGATGGCCGTCCCCGACAAGGGACGGCTATCGGGCAGGGCTTAGAAGCTGGCGCGCGCCGTGGCGCCGACATAGCGCGACGCATCCTTCGACGTGAAGAACAGGATGTTCTCCGGGTTCGCCGCATTGGTCAGCATGTTGTCGCGCTGCTTGCCCGACACATATTGCTTGTCGGTCAGGTTGCGGATGAAGAAGGTGAGCTGATATTTGTCGTCCGCCGTCTTCACGCCGAACGAGAAATCGATCGTGCCATAGCCCTTCTGGTCGAGTGCCTGATCCTGGTTCAGATCGAACAGGACGCGGCTCTGCACATTGCCGTTCAGCTGGACAAAGCCGACATAGGAGGGCGTCAGATCGTCTTCATAGCGGATGCTGGCGTTGGCCTTCCAGTCCGGCGAGTTGGGCAGCGCCCCACCACGGATATTCTGGACCCGCGACCCGCTCAGAATGAAGCATGTGTTGGTCGGCGCGGCTGCGCCTGCCCCCACGGTGACGGCGGTCGCCTGCGCGGCCAGCTGGCACGGCAGACCATCGGCGTCGAAGCGGGCCTTCATATAGGTCGCACCGCCGAAGATCGTCAGCTGATCGGTGGGGCGATAGTTGAACTCCATTTCGATGCCCTTCGTCACCGACGAACCGGCGTTGGTCGGGATCGACAACGGCGCGCCGTTTACCTGCTGCGTGGCCTGCACTTGGAGGTTGTTATATTTGGCGTGAAATGCCGCGAGACTGAAGTTCAGGCGGTTGTCCAGGGCCTGTCCCTTGAAGCCGACTTCCCAGGCCTTGACCGTCTCGGGCTGAACGGGCTTCTGGCCTGCGAAATCCGCCGAGAATTCGACGTCCCAGCCATAGCCCTTATAGCCGCGCGACCAGTTGGCGTAAATCTGCGCATGACGGCTGAACTTGTACTGGAGGCCGATCTTGCCTGAGAAATCGTCGTCCGACACCGAATTGCTGCCTGTCGATCCCGCCAGCAAAGCGGTGTCGCCCGCAAAGGGGGCCGTTCCGCTGCGCGTGCCGGAATAGGCGTTCTTTTCATGTTGCAGGCGGAAACCGCCCAGCGCCGAAAGGCTATCGGTCAGGTTCACCTGAGCCTGGCCGAAGAGCGCGATATTCTCCGTCTTCATATTGGCCGTGCTGGCGGACGACTGGTAGGTCGGATTGGGGCATGCTGCTCCGAAGGCGACCGATGTATCGCCGGTGCAGCCGCCGACCCGGCGCTGGAAGTCGCGATCCAGGTCCAGCTTATAATACATGCCGCCGATCGTATATTCGAACAGGCCGCCGGTGGGTGAGGTGAGGCGCAGTTCTTCGCTGAACTGCTTCACATCCACGCCGCCGCCATTGATCCCAAAATAGCCGAAGCCAAAGGGAACGCGGACGGGCGCAGCGATATTGTAGCCATCCACATCGACGTTGTTCTTGAAGTTCCATTCGCGCCAGGCGGTGATGGACGTCAGCTTGTGCTGACCCAGATCGAGGTTGCCTTCGACTGAAACGCCGCCGGTCTTCACGTTTGCGAAGGTATCTGTGGTGGTGTTGACCGTGCGATTGCTGATCGAAGCGACGACCGGGCTGCGCAGCTGTTGCAGCAGCGTGTTGGTAGTCTTGAAGGGCAGCGGCTGGCAGCAGCTGCTGTCCGATTTCTTGTAGTCGCCGGTGATCATCAAATCGAAGCCGGGGGCTACGTCGATCGCAACCTTACCGCGAACGCCATATTCTTCGGACCCGAAGATACTCTTCTTGCTATAGGCGTCGCGCGCCCAGCCATCGTCATTAGTGTAAAAGCCGGTCAGTCGCGCGCGGATGCTGTCGCTCAGGGGACCGGATACCGTGCCGCGCAGGCGATATTCACCCATTTCCGCGACGGTGGCCTCGACCTTGCCTTCCAGTGTGTTGGACGGTGCTTTGGTGACGACGTTGACCACGCCGGCCGTCGCGTTCTTGCCGAACAGGGTGCCTTGCGGGCCGCGCAGAACTTCCACGCGCTCGACGTCGATCAGGTCGCTGAAGCCCTGGCCCTGACGCGCCATGACGACGCCGTCGATCACGAAGGATACCGACGATTCGATACCGGCCGAAAAGAGCACGGTGCCGATGCCGCGGACGCGGACATTGTTGTTGAGCGGGCTTGTATTCTGCGTGAACGTCAACGACGGCACAAGGGCAGCGATGCCGCTTGACCCGTTCACCTGGGCGGAGGAAAGGACGTCGCCGCCCACGGCGCTGACCGCGACGGGCACGTCTTGCAGGCGTTCGGAGCGCTTCTGGGCCGTCACGACGATTTCGCCGACATCCTGCGGCGATTCCTGCGCCAAAGCTGTCGCGGTGGGCAGCAAAAGCGCAGCGGTGGCGGCGCCCGAAAGAAGCCGGACGATGTTGGCAGAACTCATGGTGTTTTCCCTCCCACTGTCGGCCGCGCGTGATGACGGCCGTTCATTTTGACGTGCCGTCTCTGCCGCTTGGTCAGTTATCAGTCAAATAATGATACTTGCTATGGTCATAAGATTATTTTCGGTCATTTCACCGGACCACGCGTCGGCCACGACAGGCCGAACCCGCGCGGGAACAACGGATTGCGGGAGTCCGAAGGAAGGTCGGGCTTTTGCGCTGCGACCGCCTCCGCCGAACGCGGCAGTTCGAATGGCAGGCGGCCTTGCGGCGCGCCCCTGCCGGTAATGACATCCAGCAAGGCTGTGTCCTCGACCCCATAATCACCGATCAATGCGGAAACATGGGGCATGATCGACGTCAGGATCGCCGGCCGGTCCAGATAGACGCTGACGATCACGGGCTTGCCGACGCGTGCAGCGCGGGCGACGGCCTGCGCATCGGCATTGTCGGCCAGAAATTCGGGCATGCCTTCATGATGGCGCGCGCCGAAGAAGAAATTTTTATGCTGCGTAAAGGGCGTGCTGATCCGCAGGATCGATATGTCGGCATCTTCGGGACGATCGACCGGATCAAGGCCCGCCGCTCTGGCCGCCTCATCGGAAATCTTCGACAGCCAGACCTTGTACCGCCGCGTTGTGGACAATGGCAGGGTCGCCTGCTTGTTGACCAGCAGCGTCAGCGACCGCTTCTGCGCAGCCAGCCCGGCGGCACGCGCTTCGGGTGCGCCGACGATGCGCGATGCGTCTTCGGGACTGACATAGGCATTTTCAAACAGGCCAAGACGAAACATCAGCATCGCCAGACGTTCGACCGATCGATCCAGCCGTGCCGGCGTCACCTGCCCCGATTGTACCAGCCGGATCACGATGTCGGCATCGGTCACGCCACCGAACTGATCCACCCCGGCATCGATCGCTTTGGCGAAGCGCGCATCGGGGCTGAGCGTTTCGACACCCCACGGCATCCCCACCGCCTCATGATCCAATGTGCCCTCTTCGCAGGATCGATCGCAATTGTCGGTGATCTTCCAGTCCGACAGGACGATGCCGTCGAACCGGTATCGGCCGCGCAACAATGTCGTCAGCAGCGGCTTGTTGAAGCCTGCGCCAACCGGTTCGGCGGGCTTGCCCGCTATCGTGACATTGGCCGGCAATATGCCATAGGTCGGCATCACCCCCGCGGCATGGACGGCGAAACTCGGCAGGAACGGCGCGATATGCGTCGCCAGCGAAGCGTTGGAGGAGAAGCTGAGATGGCGTCCATAGGGATTATGCGCGTCCAGCCCGTCCGGTTCGGCGCCATAGCCTACCCAATGTTTGACCACCGACGCGACGCCCTGCGTCGTGACGCCGGATCGACCGCCCTGCATGCCCACGACATAGGCGGCCGCCAGACTGCCTACGATTTTGGGATCATCGCCGAATGTACCGTTGGTGCGTGGCCATTGCGGCTCGGTCGCCAGATCCGCCATCGGCGAAAGCGCCATGCGGATGCCCACGGCCCGATATTCGCGCGCCATGATGCGGGCGGCCTGCTCCATCAGCACGGTATCGCGGATCGCGCCGAAACCGGGAAATTCGGGCCAAAGCGAGAAGCGGCCCGCTTCCGAACTCAGGCCCAGCGCGGCATTGGCCTGGTTGCGCGGGTCGGAACTGATGACGATGGGGATGCCCAGCCGACTTTGCTCGGCGAGTTCCTGCACGCTGTTGGCGACCGTCGCCTGCTTGACCGGGTCGCCGCTCAACCGGCTGATGAAGAAGCGGATGTGCCGGTCCTTGATCAGCGGGGCGGTGGCGTTCAGATCCCATCCGCTGGTCAACTTGCCATCGACCGTGCGCGGCATCGCATGCATCAACAGCCCCGCCTTTTCCGGCAGCGTCATCCGTCCCACCAGATCGGTCGCGCGCGCTTGGGGCGACAGACGCCAATCCTCATAGGGGGTCAGCTGCCCATCGCCGTTCAGGTCGTGGAAACGCAGGCCTTTGACCGTGACGATGCCCTTGGCCCGATGCCCGATCACAGGCTGGCCCGTGGGCGTACCCGCCGTCAAAGGCTGGGCGATGGTGGTGCAGGACAGCAGACCCGCAAGGACGAGACGAGACTTCATCAATAGGGTCTTTCGTGCGAGAGGAGGTGCCGCCGCAGAGCGATCATGATGCCTGCGGCCGTCAATTGGGTGGCCGCCAGCATGGTGAATGTTACCCACAGGTCTTCGCCGAGCGACTGCGACCAACCGATGAGCAATGGTCCCAAAAAGCCGCCGACGCGGCTGAACGCCACTGCCGCCCCAGTGCCGGTGCCGCGCAGGGCCGGCTCATAGGACAGGGCGGTGAAATTGTTCATGACCGCCTGCGTGCCAAAGATGGTGAAGCCCGCGCCGGCGACCATGAGGGCCATCCAGCTATTGTCCAGCGCGAAGATCATGCCGATCATGACGATCGCGCTGCCAAAGAAGCCCCATGTCATGACGCGGGCGCGACCATAGCGGTCGGCCAGTCCACCGGCCACGCCGCCACCCACGATCTGCATCGCCATCAACAAGGTGCCATAGCCAAATGCGGACGAAAAAGCCGTGCCCTTCGCTACGAGCAGGCTGGGTAGCCAGCCGGATATGCCATGCAGGCAAACGAGGCTGAGCGCACTGGCCAGCCAGATGCAGATCGTGCGCACCCGGTAACTGGCGCTGAAAAGCGGTGCCAGCCCCGTCGCGCCATGGCTGGGTTCGGGCATGGTGAAATGCGCGGTCGCATCATAAATGGCCCGCCGGTCGGGGCGAATGGCGTTCAGATAGCAGCGGACCTGGTCCATCCGCCCCTGTTTGAGGATGCGGACCAGCGATTCCGGCAAGACCAGAAAGGCCAGCAGCGCAATGGGCAGGCCAATGCCGGCGACCATATAGAGCGCGCGCCACCCATAGGCAGGACCCAGCGTCATCGCCGCCACGCCCGCCGCTATGCCGCCGAGGGAGAAGGGCAACACGAAGCTGATCGTCGCGAACAGATTCGCCGAATGGCCCGGCGCCCATTCATTGACATAGACGAACACAAGCGGGGACAGCATCCCAAGGCTGATCCCCAGGACCAGCCGCACCGCGAGAAAACTGGTGAAATCGTTCACGATCGTCGCCATGGTCAGGCTGGCCAGTGCTAATATGATACATCCAACCGCAACCGCGGCCCGCCGCCCGATCCGGCGGGCCAGCGGTGCCTGAAGATAAGCGCCGATCGCCAGACCGGCGATACCTATCGACAGCATGAAGCCGATCTGTCGATCGCCCAGCCCCCATTCATGCCGAATATAGGGCGCGATATAGCCACCGTTGAAGAGGTCATAGCCATCGACGAACAGAACGCAGCCAAGGACCAGCGCGAGACGGATGTGAAACCACGACAGCTTCGCTCCACGCAGTTCCGCTTCAATGTCCATGCTCTGAAACTCTCCCATGTGCGATGCGCCCCGTTTCATTATGCTTTTCATCGGTTGGGCGCGCTGTTGCTTGACACTCGCCGTGATCCCAAGTCAAATAATGGAATTTGGCAAGGTGCAAAAGAATCTCGATGACATTGAACGCTCACCAACTTTCGTGCCTGTTGGCCATTGCGCGTACGGGATCGTTCAGCCGGGCTGCATTGGAACTCGGCCAGTCACAGCCCACGCTGTCCAACAACATAGCGTTGCTTGAACGTCGTCTGGGCGTCCGCGTCCTCGAACGCAGCAAGCGCGGGTCGGTGTTGACGCCCCATGGGGAGATACTCGTGCGGCGCGCAGAAGGCCTGCACACGATGCTGGAGGACGCGGAACTCGAAGTGCGCAACCTCGATGCGGCGATCAACGGGCCGCTTCGGATCGGTGCGACGCCCAGCGTACTGCCTGCGCTATTGTCGAGTACCCTGGTCCGTCTTCAGTCGGAGGGCCGGAACGATCTGATCGAAGTGATTGAAGATCTCGACCAGGCACTGGGACCCAAACTGCGGAATGGAGAACTCGATATCATCGTTGCCCCGGTGAACGAGCCTTTCACGCAAACGCCGGATATTATCGAGTACGAGCTATTGCGTGACCGTTTCTGCATTGCTGCCGGCCATCATAGTCGACTGGGCGCCCGGGATGCTGTTAACCTGGAAGAGCTTGTCGAGGACGCCTGGCTCCTTCCCCGCATCGGTAGCACCTACAGGAGACATATCGAATCCATGTTTCTTACAAGCGGCGTGGCTTGGCCCAAAAAGGCGCTCTATGTGAACTCTCTGCAATTACTCGAAGCGATGGTTGCGTCGAACGAATACATCACTTTCGTCTCACCCGTGCAATTGCGCCTGCCGCTTACTCAATTCAAAGTCATAAAGCTTGAAAACGGAAGCTATCGCAAGATCGGGTATAAGGTGAGAAAGGGCGTATCGTTATCAACACTAGGACTGCGCTTCATAGCCGCGTTGAAAAAATCCGGATTGCAGATGGAGAAGGACTTTGGATCTGCCGAGCTTAAAACTATGACGTAAATGAGTTCTAACGCCGATAGCCGCAGCGTCATGGCGGCGTGGAAGCGAACCGTTGCGATTATCGCTCGCATAAATGGCTCTTTCATGGGCAATGGCAATCCTCGGGATCGATGTTCGGCATCAGGACGGCTACGGACGGCCCAATCAGGCGTTGATTGTTGTCCGCTATCGAAATGATGGCGCTCCGAAGCGGGCGGTCGGTCCGAACAACAACCCCAACTACCCGAATGTGAAGAATCTTGCTGCCTTCAAGGGGCCGGTAATCCATTCGGTCGCCTGGAACCATTCGGCGGATATGAAGGGAAAGAAGGTGATGCTGGTGGGCACCGGCTGTTCTGGCGTGCAGGTCGCGACCGCCATCGCCGACAAAGTGGGCGAGTTGGTGATCGTCCAGCGTCAGCCAGAGCATATCATCCCCAACCCGCAGGCCCACGCACCAGTCGACGAAATCGAGCGGATCGCCATGGAACAGATCCCGTTCGTCGTGAACTGGAAGCGCCTCCAGAGCCTGGAAAGTCAGATGGGCGACATGCACGGCATGGTCATCGAGGATGAGGACTATGCCGCCAAGACTGGCGGGTTCGGGCCAATCAATGATGGCATGCGCATGTAGGGGCAAGTTAGGCTGCGAAAGCCGATGTTCATGGCTTGCCTAAAGGCTGACCGGCTTTGGTCGCAAGCGACCGGCTTGGGAAGACACCGAAACTGGGTCCGCTGTCGCCGACAGAGCTGCCGTTCCGGCCCCAGATCAATTCGTCGGAAGCAACCCTTCATTCATTGGCTGATGATGGCGGCCTCTGGCCGATAGCTGACTGTTCGGTTCGGAGTTGGGATTTGAGGAAAGCTGCCGTTCGCGAGGTGTCGGCTCCCGACCAGCGCCGGTCGCTAAAATCTATTACCCCGAGGAAGCCTTGGCGCGCGTTCAGACATGAAGGTGGACGCGCCCTACCACCCGCACACCCCCCTCAAACAGCGGCGGTCGTTGATGGCCGATTGGGCAGCATCGATCACAGCATCATTGAGATGCGCCCCACCCAGCACGGCGTCCTAACCTTCAGAGAGCTTACTCAGGATCGCAGCGGACTCTTTGATGAGAAATGCTACGTCTGGGCTCACATCCCCCTTACTCTCTCTGAAAGAGATCGCTCGGCGACGCACATCTTTCAACATATCTAAAAATAATGATTGCTGATCCTCATTCCACTTATCGAAGTGCCGCGCTGCAACGCCTACATATTCTCGACTCGTTTTAAATGGGTAATGCCTATTATTGTCGGCTAGCATTTGCTTGGAAAGACGATCGTTGGCCGCATAAAAAAGATCAAAGGCTTTGCTGCTGTCAGTTTCCGCAACGGCTTTCTTCATCTCGAACCTAGAATAATAGTTATCTATTCTCTTTAGCATCGGATTCTTTTTCTTCTTTTCCCTCTCGTAGGCGTTGTCAAATGCTCTCTGTGCCTCGCCAAGGTCATTATAAGAAGTGCTCGCAATACCGAGTTGTAGCCAGTAGTCCGAATTATTGACCGTATTGCCGACGGATCTGATTTTATTATAGTAGTCGATAATCATCCGGTGATTGCTATTTCCACTAAGCATTTGATCAACGGAGCGAAAGCGCATCAATTCAATGCGTAGGTCGGCAAGATGGGGATCGTAGTTTTCTCCCTCATATGCCGCCTTGTACATGGAGTGTAGGCAATCCACGATGTCGGTGTCGCTTACAAAAGCTTTAAGTATGTGCGAGCTAAGCAAACCCGATCGTGGCGCTAGCTCATCACCCCTTACGCTTATGAAGTTTACAAACTGCTCTTCATAGACCCGGAAAATCCTCCGTATTGAGTCTATCTTATAGAAATTTTGCCAATCATTTATCTCAAACTTGAATCCAAGTGCGTTTACTATGAATGCGCTTACGAAAACTAGTAGCGCCTTTCTATCTAACGTAATAGGTGTCAATAACCTCTTAATTTCAACTTGAACTTTCTCGGACTTTATTACTTCTAGGAGCGCTCGGTACAGAGATCCGTTCAGATCAGTACGCAACGAAGAAATCTTGCCGACCTTGCTAAGGCCAGCTCTCTCACCCCACAGGCCGGCAAAGTTTATTAGGTCGGCAAAATTTGCTAAGTCTGCCTCTTCAATGCGGTGCAAATGGCACTCAACGGACGGGCCGAAGCCCGCTGCGCTTTCTATAACGCCCGCAAGCAGATCGTGAGATATCGTCTTCTCTGTCAGGATCATCTTATGCGTGGGCTGCCGACGACTGGCGTACGCTTTGACCTCGTCTATGAACGATCCATAACCATCGAAAATAACACATACCGGTTTCTCGAGGTAGGCTAGTCTTTCTAAGTCCATAATGAGTTGAGGACCATGGCTCGCTATATACACTTCGTGTCCCGACCCGATGAGGCTTTTGGCTGCCAAAAGACAAGCGCAACTCTTTCCTGAAGCTAGCTCTCCGTGAATAAATAGGTCTCTACCTCTGCCAGCATTAATAAAGTTTAACGCTGACGACAGTTGCGACCGGGCGCCTAGATATTGAACGCCTTCAATTGGCTCTTCGGAAAGCAAGAACTCCCTCTCTGCGACCTGCCCGTAGACCAATTGCCGAAACACAGACGTAGCAGATGAGAATTCATGCGTGAAGTCATCGACGACAACCTGACGAAGCTCGTTGAAAACCGCATTAGTTACCGGAGTATAGGTATCAGATACCAATTTAAATCGCTCATAAAGATCGTCGAAGCCTCCAGTTCTTACCGCTCCGTATGATGAAAGTGTATCGATATCAACTTCATCGGTGTCGGGTGAAACGTATATAAGAGTGCGATTGCGCACGTCAGGATCGGAAAGGAGAATCTTGACGATATCAAGATCAGACATGCTATAGCCGAGAAAAACTATACTTCTTGAAGTCCTGATATCAACCAAGAATTGTCTCGCCCAAGGCGAGTTAGAGAACTCATTAATCGAATAGCTAGTGTCGGTTAGAACAGCATCTTCATCAAAAGATGAAGGCTTGATGGAGCCAATATATCCGTTGAGATGGCATATCGCGCCCCGTGGGGCCGAAATTGGATCATCGTCCAATGTGAAAGTTGATACGATAGCTTCTCCGCGACGGGACAATTCGATAGCGTCGTCGTAGTTAGTGGTATAAATTCGTTGCCACGGCGCACGATATATTGACTGCAAACGTGTATCGACCTCATTTACCGAGAGCGTTTTTTTCAACAGCGCAAGAATGTGATCGGGTCCAAGCTTTTTTATGGCGTGCTGCGCGATACGTTGCAGACTGTGACGACCTGGCGGGATATCGACTTCCCGGTGAAGTATGTCAGCTAGCGCCTTGCCGTTTGGGAGGGTGCTTTGATCCGCAGTCTTCGATAAGAACCCTACGCCCGAGCCAACGAACAGCATGGCCGTTCCATCGAGAACATGGCGAAGGGCCTCATCCGAACGGTTATCGTCATGCGCGTGAAATTGCATCAGCCACCCCCATTTCCTCGAAGCTAATTGGATTAGTGGCTGAGATCAATTGCACACGATACGTTGGCCGTTGAACGGGCAATCCTGTGGTCATGTCGGCAAGAGGACGTTCGCTTCCAAGCACGAGGAAATTGCAATCAACCGGCGACAAATGGCGCTTTACCGATCATCCGCTTCGACCAATACGATCGACCGCTTCCGGCGTGACCGGAGGTTCATCGGTGCGGACAGCAACGGCCGATTCTGGTCAAGCGCTGCCTGCTCGGATGCCAGTCAAACGAACGCCGTATTGCCAACATAGCTGCCGTTCTGGGTATCAAAAACGCTGCAAATTCCCATTCCGCCTCTGTCGGAAGCGCTTTCCCAGCCCACTTGGCATAGGCGAGCGCGTCTCCGTGCGTGACATGCACGACGGGATGATCGTCGATGCCATCCGTCGAACTGTCCGGCCCAATCGGATGCCTCCAGTCCGCGCCAGCCGCGAAACGCCGCCACTGGCTGGGATCAAACATGTCGACCGGGCCATTTGTTTTGAAGAATACGAGCGATCCGGCCCGAGCGTCCTCTTCCGCCATGCCGGGATAAAGCAAAAGATCCGAAACCTTCTCCGCCTCAGTTACATAGCCGGTCTGATCGACGAACAGCGCGAACTGCTGGTTCGTGACCGGGGCTTCGTCCATCCAGAAAGCGTCGACCTTCACTCGGCGCGCAGGCGCCTCTTCCGGATATTGGTGGTTCGATCCCATGGTGAATGCACCGCCGGGAATGAAACGCATCGCAGTCGGGTCGTCGCTCGGCATTCAGGTCGAGAGGTCCATTCTATCAGGGTGAAGCGGTTTTATGTGGCTCAGGATATCATACCACTGGTCCGCACTGCCTGCATCAGTTTCTCCAGATCGAACACCGGCTTATGTGGATCGAACGTCCCTTCAAGTTCCTGAACAAGATAGGTCGCCATGTCCGCGACATAGCGCACCTCAGCACGACAGGCGGCGCGAATCTGCGGCAGGACTGCCCGCGCGGGCTCTCCGATGCGGGTCAGAGCGTTCAATGCCTGCACGCGCACGGGAACAGTCTCCGTTTCACCAAGGAGATCGCCGAGTGTGGCGATGCCGTGACCCGGCTGCCCCGACGCGATCAATGCCTCCGCCGCGACGATACGGACCTGCTTGAGCGGATCGGCACGCATCACGTTCTCCAGCGCCGGTCTCGCCTTCTGCGCACCGTCCCCCAGCAGGAGCAGACCCATCGCGCCCCAATAGCGCACGACATCATTGGGGTCACCCAAAGCCCTCTCGAACAGGGCGATTTTCCGTTGGTCGCGGCGACCCGCAGCCTGAGCTAGCGCCATGATGCGTTTCAGAGGATAGGCTCCGGCAGCCCGGCTCGGCAGATAGCCTTCCAGCGGGGCTCCCTCCGGAATGAAGCCATTGTCGACAATACGCAGTATTTCAGTATCGAGGGCACGGCGCATCGCGGCGATCCGTCCCGAATGGTCCTGATTGGCGATCAGATTGTCAACTCCATCCGGATCGACCTGGAGATCGTAGAACTCCTCGTAAACGCGCGGTTGAAAGGCTTTCGCCTGAACAGGCGACAATTTGCCTTGCCGGTTGAGCGCATCCCAGTCCTGATAGCCGCGTGCGAGCCAGGCAAACGCCTGATTCTGTACCAGCGGCAGATGCGGCATGTAATTGCGGATGTAGCGGTAGCGGCCATCGGTTACGCTACGCACGAAGTCGGTGCGCTCATCCATTCGGTTGCGCATTCCGAATGCGTAGGTCTGGCGGACGACAGATGGCCCGAGAAAAGGCTTGCCCTGCATGGTCGCCGGTGCACGCGCACCAGCGATTGCGATGATAGTGGGGGCAAGGTCGACATAGCTGACGGGTGCCTCAAACGCACTCCCCGGTTTTGCCGGCGCAAGATGCGCCCATTTGGGCGGCAGGTAGACGACAAGGGCGCAGCGCAGCCCTTCGTCCGTGCAATAGCGTTTCGATCTCGGCAAGACGCCGCCATTGTCCGAATAATAGAAGATGATCGTATCGTCGGCCAGACCGGCATCGGCCAGCTCAGCGAGCTTTTCGCCAATCTGCCCATCCATTTTTTCGATGAGATTATAATAGCTGGCGCAATCCTGCCGGATGCCCGGTGTGTCGGGGAGATATGCTGGAACGCGCACATCCGCTGGCGACACTTTTCCGGCGGTCGGCTGGAAAATTGAGGATTCATGCGTAATGCCGAAGTTGAAGACCGAAAGGAAGGGTTTGCCTTCCGGGCGATTGCGCCAATGGGCATCCTTGCCATTGGCATCCCATATGGCGTTCGCGTCTATGTCGCAGTTGTAGTCGGTCTTTCCGCTATTCGTGCAGTAATAGCCGGCCGCCCGCATCACCTCCGGATATGTCTGCAGGATGCCCGCAGCTTTGCCGATAGCGCGCATCTGATTCGCCGGTGCGCAGCTTTGCGAATGGACCCCGGTCAGGATGGTGAAGCGTGTGGGCGAACAGACCGGTGCGTTGGAATAGGCATTGCGGAACAGCACACCTTCGCGTGCCAGCCGGTCGATATTGGGTGTATGAGCCAGTTTGTCACCGTAGGCGCCGATAAAGGGATTATTGTCTTCGCTGACAAGCCATAGGATATTGGGCCTTCTGCCTTGTGCAGGCAAGGCAGCACTCAAGCGTGATGTGGTAAGGGCAGCTGTAAGTCCCGCTGCGCCGCCTAATAGTCGGCGGCGCGAAACGGTATGGAGCGGTTCGTTAGGCATTTGGTCCTCTATCGACGCGGAGGGCGGCAGTAGAGCCTCTCCCGCCTCTCATGTGGGCTTGGGTCGACAACTTAGTCTTCGTCGAATTCATCGCTCTTGCTGAACGGCCCGCCATATTTGGTCAGCGGCAAGCCACCGTTGGCCTTGGCCTCCCTCGCCCACGCTGCCTTGAGCTTCTGGAGAAGCGCGGGATGGCTGGAGGCCACATCATGCGCCTCGGCAAAGTCGGTGTTCAGATCGAACAGGCGCCATTCGTCCTGTTCGAACGGCATTCCATTCCTGTGAATGGCTACCGCTTTCCAGTCACCGATCCGGATCGCCCGATTGCCGTCCAGTTCGAAATATTGCCGGGCACGACCGACTTTTGCGCTACGATCCAGAACACCGCGGAGAATGGATCGGCCTGCGACCGGCAGTTGCACAGCGCCATCGATCTTTTTCAAGAAACTGGTTCCAGCGGCATCGAGCAACGTCGGCGCCACGTCTATGACATCGACATGGCTGCTCCGGATTGCGCCGGGATCGCGAATTTTCGCGGGCCAGCTTATGATCAATGGCACGCGGGATCCACCTGCATAGGGCCAGCTCTTGTAGCGCCGGAATGGCGTGTTGCTGCTCATCGCCCATGGACGCTGATAGATTGGCTGGGTGGTCGGGCCGCCCAGTTCGTCCAGATGATCGCGCGCCTCCTCGAAGGTGGCCGTATCGAAATAGGCTTTGCGGAAGAAACCTTTGAGGCCGCCTTCTCCGGCGGCGCCGTTGTCAGACATGATGACGATCAGGCTGTTATCATATTGTCCGCTCCGCCGCAGATACTCAAACAGACGGCCGATATGTTCGTCGGTATGGGTCAAGAAGCCTGCATAGGCCGCCATAAAACGAGAATAGACCTGCTGCTGCTCGGCACTAAGCGTATTCCAGGCGGGATCGGATTTTGCGCGTGGCGGAAGGACGGTGTTCCGAGGGATTACGCCCATCGCCTTCATTCGTTCAAAACGCGCAGCGCGGACACTGTCCCACCCCTTTTCATATGTGCCGGCATAAGCATCGATGTAGGATTTCGGAACCTGAACGGGGGTATGGGTCGCCCCGAAGGCCAGATAGAGAAAGGCCGGTTTGCCGCTTGCCTCATTGGTCTTCAGATCGGCGATAGCATGATCGACCAGATCCTCAGTGACATGATAACCCGCCCGGACAGGCGTTGCTATCGGCGCGTTGTCCGCGATGAGTTTAGGAGCATATTGATCAGTCCAGCCGCCCAGAAACCCGTAATAATGCTGGAATCCGCGTTGGAGAGGCCAGGAAGCTTTGGCGCCGCCGGGATCGGCTGGACCACCGGGCCCACCCTCATAGGCCGGGCTGAGATGCCACTTGCCGACCGCGAATGTCGCATATCCCGTTTTGGCGAGGGCTGCGGGCAGCAACTCGACATTGGCGGGTAGTTCGCCCTTGTCTTTGCTCTGGTCCGCATGATCGGGCTTTAACAATCGGGACGGCAGTCGCGCCATCCTTACTGCCTGATTATTACGCCCCGTGAGCAAGGCTGCCCTCGTCGCGGAACATATGGCTTTGGTGTCGAAGCGATTATACCGTAAGCCAGCCTGGGCGAGCGCATCAATGTTCGGCGTCCGGATTTCAGACCCGTAAGAGCCGAAATCCGAAAAGCCCAAATCGTCCAGCAGAATGACGATGATATTAGGGCGCTGATCTCTTCTCATTTTGCCCGGCGTCCCGGCGATGGCAGCTGTCATGGGCTGGACCGCCAGGGCGCAACCCAGAACCGTTCCCATCCATCGCCGGATCAACGACCGGCGAGATGCGGCTTTCAAACGAACGTATCGCGTTCCCACCACCTTCTCCGTCAAAAGCTGTAGCCGAGGGTCGCACCGAAATAGCGGAATGCGCCCTTTGGAAGGAATGCCGTCAGATTGTTCGGCGTAACCGCCTGAGTGGTCAGCGTGCTGTTGTGACCCATGTTCGTGTAGTAGCGTTGATCGCCCAGGTTCTTAACCCAGAGCGAGGCGCTCAGGCCTGTCCCCGCAGGGCGGATACCGATACGGGCATCGACTGTGGTATAGGCATCCTGAATCAGGACTGGATCCTGCTCCAGCGAGAAGTTCACGTCGCTCTGGAAAGCGACATTGACTTCCGCATAGCCGACGAACCTTCCGATTTCCCGCTCATAGCGAGGGCTCAGCGTAATGCGCCACTCCGGCGTGTTAGGCATGATGCCGCCACGCACATTCTGATTAAAGCCAGAGACCACGCCGCCTGCCGACGTCGCCCGGAAGCAGCTGTTGATCGGGGGCGTCCCGCCGAAGCCAATGGTTGGCGCTGCCGCCTGGGTCTGCACCGGGCAGGCAATGCCATCGCTGTCAAACCGGGCATGGGTGTAAGCAGCTCCAAAACCGATTGAAAAATGATCATCCGGTCGCACGACACCTTCGATTTCAAAGCCCTTTGTTTGGGCTTTGCCAGCGTTCGTCGTAACGAAGAGAATGTTGCCCGTGACGGTGTCCGTCCGGTTCGCCTGCACCTGAAGATTCTTATAGTTCGACAGGAAGAAGGCGATGGAGAGCGACAATGTCTGGTCAGCGGTGCTGCCCTTGACTCCAAACTCATAGGCATTGACCGTCTCGGGTTCGATTACCGGATTGTTGTTGAACGTCTGCGTGAATTCAGTGCCGAAGCCCTGACCCTTATAGCCCTTGGTATAGGATCCGTAGATCTGGGCGTTGCGGCTGAACTCATATTGCAGCCCTGCCTTGCCGGTCACAGCGGTATCCTTGGCGGTTGCGCGGCCACTGGTTTGCGGGAAGCCCGCGAGGAAGCTATCGCCAGCAAATGGCGTCGTAGTCGCCTGATAGCCCTCCACCGAGATCGATTCATGCTGCACGCGCAAGCCACCGATCAGCTTCAGGCCGCCGATCAGGCGATAGTCGACCTGCCCAAATGCGGCATAATGCTCATTCTCAAGCTGCGCGTGATGCCGACCTGACCTGAACACTGGGGAAGGACAAACAGCGCCGACGACCAGCCCCTGATTGGCTGCGACCGTGGTGGGGCAGGTGGCAATCCGCCTTATGAAATCGCGGTCGAGGTCAAGGGTCGAATAATATCCGCCCACGACATAATTGAAACGATGCTCACCCGACGATGCAATGCGCAGTTCCTGTGAAAACTGCTTGAGATCGATCGGACCGCCGTTGACATCAAACTGCCCATAGGCCGCCCCCTCGCCATTGAGCCCGGCGAAAATCGGGCGTGGCGTGTAAAGCCCGTCCACATCGACATTATTGTTGAACTTGTATCTCTGATAGGCAGTGATCGAAGTGACGGTCGCACCGCCCAGCTTGTAATTGGCTTCGAGGGAATAGAGCTGCTGCGAGGTGACGCTGGTCGTGTCGAGGTTGGAGCCTACCTGCTCGTTTCGTGGTCCAGGAACCACTGGAGAAACGAGGCTGGTGAGATCGGGATTGTCAGATCGGATCAGCACCTGCTGGCAGCAGAAAGCGTTGTTCTTGTTGTAGGACGCTGTCGCAAGAAGGTTGAGGTCGCCGATGTCCCATTCGGCCTTGCCTCTGACACCCCAGGATTCATACCCGTTCGTTTTCCGATCAAGGACAATGTTACGAATATAACCATCGTCCTTGTTATAGAAGCCGGTCAAACGTACGCCCAGCGTATCCGTCACAGGCGATGAGACTGTGCCATTGAGGTGATACTCACCTTTCTCGGCGATCGTCGCATTGATCCGACCGGTCAGCTGCTTGGAAGGGCGCGCTGTCACAACGCTGATGACGCCGCCTGTCGCGTTCTTTCCGAAGAGTGTCCCCTGCGGCCCGCGAAGCACCTCGATCCGCTCGATGTCGGCGAGATCGGTAAAGCCCTGAGCCTGACGAGCAAAAACGACGCCGTCCAGAACCGCCGACACCGACGGTTCATTACCCTGGCCAAAGACAGCGGTGCCAATGCCACGAATGCGAAAGCTCGAATTACTGGGATTGTTGCCCTGTTGCCGCCGCCGACAAACCGGTGATTGCGCCTGTCCCGGATTGGGTAAAGCCAAATGCACTGCCCCCGTTACCCGACAAATCAGATGAATCACCGATCCGCCTTCTCCTTTCGGATCAGCAGGTCAAGATTGAGACGGGCCGGCAAACCGTTTATTCGGATGTAGCTCTACGTATTCATGGGCCGCTAGCGCCACGCCATGGCCGATACCGATGGCCGTGCGCTTGAACTGCTGGTCCATGGCGCTGATGTGCAGGATCGAGACGGCGCAGTGCCTTTGCTCAGGCAATCACGCCAGCGGCACCCCTTGGTCGAGCACGCCTACGCCGACAGCGCCTACAACAGCGATCGCGTCCGGGACGCTACCTCCATCACGACAGAGATCGTCCGGAAAATTGCCGACCAGACCGGGTTCGTCGTCCATCCCAGACGGTGGGTGGTCGAACGGACCTTCACATGGCTCAATCGAAATCGCCGCTTGGACAAGGACTTTCGAGCGAACCATCAAATCCGCAACTGCACTACTCTATGCCGCTGCTGACATCGTCCTCAGCAGGCGAATCGCTCGTCACGCATGAGATTCAAGACAGGCTCCGAGTCGGCATGACATGATGTCGTAAAGGCACATGAGTCGGTGCCTCCTCTTCTCCATCATCAGTTACGAGGATCTACTGTCCAGATGCGAATATTCTGCTTGGGGTGTTTTGTTTGACGCGTGCGCCAGAACAAACACGGGCTATTTAACTGGATTTTCAACCTTCATCGGCAACGCTGAGGCCATCGCTCCGTCGTCACAGAAGAATTGCCATGACCTTCCTCGCCTCGTCCAGTTTAGGCCCGTTCGCCAGCGCCTATCCCCTGTCGCCTGCGATGCTCCGGCACAGCCTCATGGATCAACCGCTCCTGTCAATCGAGGCGCTGGCGAAGGCGGCGCTCGAACTGCCATCGGAATATGTCGAACGCCGGATTTCGAACGCCGCCAATGGCGGCGATTTCGCGATGGACCGATCGGACGACGCCGATGCCGCAAGCGTCATTCGCGCCATCCATACAAGCGGCAACTGGGTCATGCTCCGCTTTGTCGAGCAATTGCCGGCCTATCGTACCTTGTTGGACGGTGTGATGGACGAGATCGGGCCTGCGATATTTCCAGCCACTGGTCAGGGCATGACGGTCAGAGGGTTTATCTTCATTTCGTCGCCAGGCACTTTGACGCCGTTTCATTTCGACTGCGAATATAATATCCTGTTTCAGATCGTGGGCGACAAACAGTTCGCGACCTACCCGCCTCTGCCGCCCTGGCTGCCTTTCGACCGGCATGAAGCCTATTATGGAGCGGGCGACAATATGCTGCCCTGGAACGACGCCTATGAGGCAGAGGCGAATATTCACCCGCTGCGGCCCGGCGACGCGCTCTTCATTCCTTATGCGTCGCCGCATTGGGTGAAGGCAGGCGCGGAGCCGACCATCTCGCTGTCGATAACCTGGCAAAGTGCATGGAGCCAGTCGGTCGGAGCCGCCATGCAGATCAATCCGCTGCTGCGCCGCTTCGGATTGCCGGCCAGGGACATGCCCGCATGGCCAAAGGCGCCGAAATGGCGGTCGCTGGGTTGCCGTGTCGCCCGCAGGGCGGGGCTGTTATGAGCCGTCTATCCCCGGCCAGCGCATTCCATGCGGGCAACAGGCATGAATGGCCGGTGGCAGGTGCCAGCCGGCCAACCGTTCGCATGCTGCGTTTCGCTGATCTGACCGCACTTGATCGGGCATGCTGGGCGGTGCTGTCCGCACAGGCCGGGGATGCCAACATCTTTGCGCAGGACTGGTTCATGACGGCCGCGTTAAGTCATTCCCACGATGGCTGTGACGTGTTGCTGGCGGTCGTCAGCCATGAGCATGGACCGTGGCTGGGTGTGATGCCGCTGATGGCCGAATGGCGATTCGGACGCTGGCCTGCCCGCATCTGGCACAGTTGGTCGGCAACCAACCAATTTTTGGGTACGCCATTGGTGGCGACGCAATCCGCCGACATTTTCTGGGAAACCTTGCTCGCCTTTCTCGATACGTGCGCTGATCGCGCGATATTGCTGCATTTCGAGAAATTCGACGCAGATGATCCTATCAGCATCGCGCTGTTCGACCATTGCAGGCGGACAGGGCGAGCGGTTCACGCCATCCAGTGCGTTGAGCGCCCGGCACATCGCGCTGGCGACGAGGCCGAAGCGCGCAGCGATGCCAAGACGCAAAGCCGGCTGCGCAGCTTGTCGCGGCGGCTGGAGAGTGATCATGGGCCGGTTGCGGTCACGATGCTCGATCCGGTTGCGCCATGCGCGTCCTGGATCGACGCTTTTCTGGTGATGGAAGCGTCCGGCTGGAAGGGCCGCATGGGCAGTGCGCTCGGCAGCAGCGCGGCCACTGCGGCCCTGTTTCGCACTGTCATCGCGCGCGGCCATGCCAATGGTAGCGCGCGACTGTCCAGCTTGTCAGCCGGCGGCCGCGTGATCGCCATGTCGTGCTGGTTTGAATCCGCGACCTGGGGGCACGGGTTCAAGATGAGCTTCGATGAAGACTATCGCGCCTATGCCCCCGGCCAGCTATTAATGCGGGAAATCAGCGAGGGGATCAGGCGCAGACCCACACTGTCCTTCGACACTTGTGTGCCACGCGACGCAAACCATTGTCATCGGCTGTGGCGAAGCAATAGGAGGATCATCGATGGGGCCGTGGCGATCGGCTCGACATGGCAACGGTTGCATTTTGACGCCTTGATAAAGGCGCGGGCGGCTTATGCGGCGGTCAAAACCCATCTTTCCAGGCCACAAAAGCAGTAAGTGAGTTTCCTGACCAGCGGGCTTGTCGATAGGTCGAACGGCCGCTTGCCCGCCACAGCCAGCATAAGAAGTCCTGAACGAGGGTATTTTGCGGCGAAGCAATTGGACTTCTTAATATCGGCAACTGGCGCTAACCTCCCACCCCATGCCCAGCGCCTGGCGTCGGCCCTTGCACGAACCCGCTCCGCGGGAGGGTCGCTTGGGGCGCGGTAGTGCGGTAAATATGGGCCTTTAGCGGGGCGAGGTTGCCCTCTGAGGCTGGCAGTTCCTTGAGTGAAGAGGCACTTGTCATGACCGTCTCGATCAACACCGCCCCGATCAGCCCGCTGCGTCAACGGATGCAGCACGACATGATGATGCGGGTCGCGGTCCCCCACCCAGAAGGATTATGTCCGGCGGGTCCCTATGCTATGTTGCAAGCGGCCTCTGCAGGTTGCCGTCGATCAAGGCGCCCGCGCTCCCGGTTGGAACGCGGGCGCCTCCAATCCTGGACCTTAGAAGCGGACCGCCAATACGGCCTTTGCCGAATGGGACTGGCCCTGATCGGCAAGGCTGCCCATATAGGCAACGCCCAGGCTGAAGCCCTTCGATATGGCCCAGTTCACGCCTGCATCGACCAGCGCGGCGTCCTTGGCGAGGGGAGCGCCCTCTACGACAAAGGAGGGGCCACCTGCTGCAAAGGCGAGCGTCGAGTTCACTGACCGTTTCGTCAGAGCATGCTGCCAGCCCGCCTTGACGCTCGCGCTCGCGGGTGAGCCTGCGCCCAGAGGGATGCTGGCTTTCAGGCCGAGCGTCGACCAGGTGCGTGCCCGATCTTCCTTCTGGCTGCGAAGGGCCAGCGAACCGCCCTGCTCGACGAACGCCTCATTCTTCAGCCAGATTGCGTTGACCCCGGCGAAGGGCTGCACCGCACCGATGCCAAGCGGCAAGCTGATTCCCGCTTCGCCAAAGGCCTGTATCGCGCGACCACCATAGCTGGCCTGCAACTGCTGCGACATCTCGCCCGCAGACGCAGTGCGGTTCGTCTTGATGTCGAAGTCGCTGTAGCTCGCCCCTGCGCGCAGGCTAAGGCGGCCAAAGTCGCCACCGGCATAGAGAGCGCCGCTGACCGTTTCGATATCCCCGCTGGACGCGCGGGCGTTGAGGGTCAGGTCGCCATCGGTATAGCCGCCAGCGACGCCGAGACGAACGGGGCCAATGCCGGTTTCCAGGCCGACCCGGAAACCGCGGGCGTCGTTGGAAACGCGCCCCGCATTGCGGTCGCCGTCCAGTGTATTCGATCCGCCGACGATATCCGTCCACAGCGTCAGGCGGTCGCTGCCGGGTGCTGCGAGACGGTCGAGCAGGGCGCGCCGAAGCTCGTCCGACTGCTGCGCCGCGACGCTCATGGTCGAGGGGTGAACCTCGCCCGAAAGTCGGTCAAAGGCGAAGCGCGCCCCTTCCGCCGACTGCCCCACCAAGGCATAATAGACATCGCTGGTTGCAGCGAAGCTGGCGTTTAGGGCCGTTGCCGTCGCGCGCTGGTTGGCGGTGACCGCCACATCGGCAAAGCGCACATCGTTACGCGTCAGCGTCAGAGTGACGCTATTGGCGCCATAGGAGAGCGTCGGCATCAGAAATGCGAGGTTGCTCGTCACATCGGCAAACTGGCCGCTGACACCGCCATCGGCGGACAGGATCATGTAGCTGGTCTGGGGGCGATAATTGCCGGCTTCGGCCAAAACCTCGACCGTGCCACCCTGAAGGGTTGCCGTGCCCGAGGCAAGGATGCGGTCGCTGGAACCGGAGGCATCAGCCTCCACCTCATAGATGGACCCCGCTTCGAACAGCACGGTCGTTGCGGCCTGCAACTGCCCGATCGAATTGCCCGGCGCCGCAGTGGCGTTGGTGCGTACGATCAGGCCGCCGATGACGCCATTGCCGCCGATCGAGCCGCCGCTTTCCACGATGACGCCCGAATTGGCGATCGAGCCGTTGACCGCAAGGCGGCCCGCCTCGACAATCGTATTGCCGGTGTAAGAGCTGGTTCCGGTAAGGTTCAGCCGGCCTTCGCCGGTTTTGGTGAACGATCCGGTGCCAGAAATGCTGCCCGCAAAAGCGCCGTCGGTGGACTGATCGATCACCAGCATGCCGCCGTTCAGAACATTGCCGCCGATGCTGCTGCTATCGCCCTGAAGTGTACCGGCCGCGATGACCGTATCGCCCGCATAGCTGCTGGATCCGGTGAGGAAGAGGGTTCCGCTGCCTGTCTTGACGAAGCCGCCGGATCCGGAAAGACCCCCGGAAAGGGTGACATCATTGCTTCCCGTGTCGACGGCATTGAGACCGCTCATCAGCGTGACGGGAGCGCCGATTGCTGCATCGTTCAGGACCTGCAACTGCCCGCCCATCAAAACGAGACCGCCAGTGCCCAGACCGCTGCCATCGTTAATCTGAAGGGTCGTGCTGTCGGTGACGACCGTGCCGCCCGCATAGCTATTGGCACCCGTGAGGGCGATCGTCCCCTGTCCGGACAGGACCAGGCCACCATCGCCGCTGATCGCGCCGGAAAGGGTGCTGTTGTCGCCCGCCGTGTTGATGAAGGCGCCGTTGTCGCTAACGGAAATGTCGGCCGTAACCAGATTGTCCGGGACATTGCCGCCCGTCATGTCGAGCATGCCGCCATCGAAGCTGATCGTGCTCCCGGTGGCTGCGCTATCTCCAAGGTTGAAGCTGGGCTGGCTGCCGTCGATGATGGTGGAGCCACCTGGAGTTGGCAGACTGGGATCGACCTGGAAGCTGCCAGCGACAAAGCTGATCATACGGTCGACCAGCGACCGCAATGCAGGCGTCGCGTCATAATATTCAGCCTGAAACGTGTTCACGTCGAGGTAAGTCAGCAAACGACCGTTGG
This sequence comes from Sphingobium sp., assembly GCF_041987595.1. Classification (GTDB taxonomy): domain Bacteria; phylum Pseudomonadota; class Alphaproteobacteria; order Sphingomonadales; family Sphingomonadaceae; genus Sphingobium. Next base: position 40,980 of record NZ_JBHIWJ010000026.1, read on the forward strand.
CGGCATTGGCGAGTGATCCGACGCCAAAGGCAACGCCAGTGCCTTCGCCCGTACCATTGGGGCCGGTCGTCGTGATGAAGGTTCCGGTTCCTGGATCGGAAAAGGTGCCCGATGCCGGAACGTAGAAGCTGGTCGCTGCGTCCGCCGTTATCAGCGCGCTGCCGTTGAAGATGTCGGTTACATACTGGTTCTGGACCATCTGGCCGCCATAGGTGATGCTCCCGCCACCTGCTTCGACGATGAAGTCGACCAGGGAATTGTTGCGGGCCGCAAAGCCCGAATTCTCGCCAAGAAGGAAGAGGCCGCCGGCATCGTTGAGGTAGGTCAGGTAGTTGCTTCTGTCGGCGGTCGACAGCACCACATTGGGACGCACGTCCCAAATCTGAGATATGCCGCCCAGATTGCCGGTCAGAGTGGATGCGTCATTGGTGATCGTCACATCATAGCCGGCAGCGACAAGCCTGTCCTGCAGCCCGGTAGCGGCCGTCGCTGGCCACCCCGTTTCGCTGAGGATGATAACCTGATCGGCGGCAATGGCATGCGTGGATACTGAACCGAGAAGAAGTGCCCCTGCCATAGCAGCGACATGCTTGAAATTACGAGACAAAGATCGTCACCCCTGTTGTGTGGAGGGGGGGCAAGTGCAGCGCAAATGGTTAACGATATGCAAAAAAACGATCGGTGCACCTGACATGCGATGGAAAAAATAAATCCCTATTTTCAGATGGTTTTTTCTAAAATTGACCTACGCCTACTTGCGCACGTCGCCGATCCACGGCGCGCGAGCCGCCCGCCTTCCTGTCCACTTCACACCGACATCGGCCTCCTGGATCAATCAGGTCGAACGCTGGTTCGCCGAATTGACGCGCAAGCGATTGCAGCGCGGTGTCCACCGATCAACGGCGGAACTAGAAGCCGACATCACGGCATTCATTGCGGCCCACAATGAAAATCCCAAGCCATACAAATGGGTGAAGTCAGCCGACGAGATCCTCGCCTCGGTCAAACGCTTCTGCCAAAAAACAATGAACCGAACTTCGGATTCAGATGAATGGTGCTTAGACTCATTACGAGGTGCACCACAGGCGTACGCAGATGAGTTTGATGGCAGCGAGGAAGTTGGCGGGGTCTTTGTCATAACCCTGAATGTCGTGGCTCTGTCCTGGCGTCAGGGAGCACGAAGAGCGCGAACCAGGCTGGCCTTGGCCGAGATTTACGACGGCGGTAGTCGGAGCGTGGTGGCTCGGATCGGCGGCGTCGGGCTTTAGATCGTGCGGGACTGGGTGATCCGGTTCAATGCCCTCGGCCCCGATGGACTTCTGGACGGCAAGGCGCCCGCTCCCCCGTTCGCGGCTGAACGATGCGCAGCGTCGGGCGCTGGTCGATATTGTCGAGAGCGGCCCGATTCCGGCGATCCACGGGGTGGTGCGCTGGCGTCTTTTCGATCTGGCGCAATGGCTCCATGACGAGTTTGCGGACTCGTTCGATGAGACCACCATCAGCCGTGAGCTGAAGGAGCTTGGCTACGTCAAACTCACGGCCCGGCCGCGGCATCACGCCCAGAACGAGCTTGCGAAGGAGGCCTTCAAAAAGGGGGCTTTGCTGCCGAGCCGGCAAAGGTCAGAGCCCCCTCCCGAAGGGCAGGCGCATAGAAATCTGGTTCCAGAACGAAGCCCGCGTCGGCCAGAAGAACAAGATCACGCGGCGTTGGGCGCGACGCGTATCACATCCATCAGCGCCGAAGGACCAGCGGACGAAATCGGCCTACATCTTCGGCGCAATCTGCCCGGAGCATGGGAAGGCCGCCGGGCTGGTCCTGCCGTTCTGCAACACCGAGGCCATGACCCTGTACCTCGCCGAGATCGCGCTCGCCGTCGCACCGGGCGCCCATGCGGTGGTGCTGATGGATCAGGCCGGGTGGCACATGACCGGTAAGCTTGACTGGAACTTCCGGCAGGCAGCCGGTTTCCGGTCGCCGCCGGGTTTGCCCGCTTTTGCAAATCCGGTCGATGTCCACACGTTCCCGCGCATGTCATCAACCGAAGCCGTACCATTGCTGGTACACGCCGTCGTCACACGCATGGCGCGGGTGATCGTCTTCATGGAACCTTGAAAAGAAAGGCCGAGAGGCGGAAACAGACTTGTCATTTGTCGGAGTAAAGCATTAGGCTGGCGGGAGCAACAAGGCGTTCGGCGCCAGCATGAGGAGAGTGACGTGACCCATACAGGCCCCTGCACCGGACATTCCCGCAGGGATATTCTCGCCAGCGCCGGCGTCGCGGTTGTCATGACGGGTGCCGGTGCCACATCGCCTTCCTCTACGGCTTTCGCGCAGACGGCGGCGCCTGCGAAGGGCGCGCGGCTCAAGCCATTCGACATGGCGGACGTGACCCTGCGCGATGGCCCCTTTCTCCATGCCCAGCGCATGACGGAAGCCTATCTCCTGCGGCTCCAGCCGGACCGGATGTTGCATAATTTTCGCGTCAACGCAGGACTGAAGCCCAAGGCGGCCGTCTATGGCGGCTGGGAATCCGAGCCGACATGGGCCGAAATCAACTGCCATGGCCACACGCTGGGCCACTATCTGTCGGCGTGTGCGCTGGCATATCGGTCGACTCGGGACAAGCGCTACAGGCAGCGGGTGGACTATATCGCCAGCGAGCTGGCGGCTTGCCAGAAGGCTGCCGGTTCCGGTCTTGTCTGTGCCTTTCCCGATGGACCGGCGCTGGTCGCGGCCCATATACGGGGCGAGAAGATCACCGGGGTCCCCTGGTATGCGCTGCACAAAATCTATGCCGGGTTGCGTGACGGGGCGCTGCTTGCCGACAGCGTGGCAGCGCGGGAAGTGCTGATACGCCTCGCCGACTGGGGCGTGGTGGCGACGCGGCCGATCGACGACGCGCAGTTCGAGGCGATGCTTGTCACGGAGCATGGCGGGATGAACGAGGTCTATGCCGACCTCTACGACATGACCGGCAAGGAGGATTATCGCATCCTCGCGCAGCGCTTTTCCCACAAGGCGTTGATGGAGCCGCTGGTCAAGGCGCGCGATGTGCTGGACGGAATGCACGCCAACACGCAGGTACCCAAGATCGTCGGCTTCCAGCGCGTCTACGAAGTCACGGGGGACGATCGCTATGCACAGGCCGCCAACTTCTTTTTCCGTACGGTGGCGCATACCCGTTCCTTCGCAACGGGCGGGCACGGCGACAACGAGCATTTCTTCGCCATGGCCGATTTTGGCAAGCATGTCTTTTCGGCGAAAGGGTCGGAAACCTGCTGCCAGCATAATATGCTGAAGCTCGCCCGCCTGCTGTTCATGCAGGACCCGCAGGCTGACTATGCGGACTATTATGAGCGGACGCTCTACAACGGTATTCTCGCCTCACAGGATCCCGATAGCGGGATGGCGACTTACTTTCAGGGCGCGCGGCCAGGTTACATGAAGCTCTATCACACGCCGGAAGACAGTTTCTGGTGCTGCACCGGAACGGGGATGGAAAATCATGTCAAATATCGGGACTCCATCTATTTCCACGATGACCGGTCACTTTATGTGAACCTGTTCCTGCCGTCTTCCGTGGTTTGGCGCGAAAGGGGCGCGGAACTTGTGCAGACCACTTCTTTCCCCGAAACGCCGACGACCAGCCTGCAATGGAAACTGCGCGTGCCAACGCAAGTCGCACTCCAATTGCGGCATCCGCGCTGGAGCCGGACAGCGCAGGTGCTGGTGAATGGAGAGCAGGTGGCCCGGTCGTCGGCGCCGGGTCGCTATATCGAGGTCGAGCGGCTGTGGAGGGACGGAGATCGCGTCGAACTGCGCCTTGTCATGGAACCGGCGGTCGAGAGTGCGCCCGCCGCGCCCGACATTGTCGCCTTTACATATGGTCCCATCGTGCTGGCAGGCGCTCTGGGCCGCCAGGGGCTCGTGCCGGGGGCGGACATCGTCGTCAGCGAGCGCAAATATGGCGAATATAACATGGCCGATGTTGCCGTGCCGATGCTCGCGGGCGATGCCGAGAAACTGGCGCAGCAGGTGAAACCGGGCGGCGCGCCGCTGGAGTTCAGCATTGGGGCCGAGGATGGCTCGGCGGTGCGCCTGATCCCTTATCATCGTATCGCGCATGAACGCTACGCGACCTACTGGAAGGTCAAGCCGGTGAAGGCCTGATCGATCGCACGGGAAGGGATGGATCGAGATCGTCTCGATCCTGAAGGACGGTCGATGCCGCCCGATTGCGAACCCGTCCGTGACGAGGGGGCTGCGGCGCATCAGGAGCGCGGCGGAACGATCCGTATCCTGTCGATTGCGCTTGGCGTTGCGCGCAGCATGGCAACCGCTGCCGCCCGCACCTCCTCCAGCAAGGCCGCGTCATAGTTCTCAGCTTCAGGTCGCATCTCAACATCGGTTTCAATCACCAGGATGAGACATCTTTCGCGTCCGTCGATCTCCCACTCGTGCCAGCTTCCTATGATATTCTGATGGAACGAAGGTTCGGCCATTTTCATGCTCCCGCCGGCAAGCGGGAGCACAAGCATGTCTCTCAGCCGCTCGCAGCCTGCAGGAACGCGCGAACGATGCAGGGACGATACAGGACCGGCGCACATGAAGCCAGCCCGAGACTCGGGCGTGTCGCGATTCGATGCACGGTTCATGGCAAACCATGTTATGGAAGATGATCACGCGATTTTCTCCGCAAGCTTCCTGTGACAGAGAGACTTTGTGCTCCCGCTTGCTTGCAACGGCAGGAGGATGACTATGCCGGCTTATCTGCATCCATTTCTTGATGCCCTGGCGGTTCTCTCCAAAAAGTCCGTCGGACAGGATATGGCCGATCAACAGTCTGGACCGGATCGCGCTTCATCGGCCCGAGATGACGTCGGTCTGATGGGATCTGCTCCGTGGCGTTCCATCCTATTATGGGTTTCCAACGATCGCGCAGAACCCTATTTTGAAATTATCGGGTCAAACCCGCGCATATGCTGACCAACCGCGCCGGATCCGAGGATTGGAGATGGCGCTTCTGCACGGCGGATGGTCATGTCCGCGCTTCCAGCGGCAGCTACAGCAACGCGAAGGATTGCCGTGATGCGATCGATGCCCTTCGACGCACAGCCGGCGGCGCCAGGGTCAGGCGGATAGGCGACATTAAATAGCCACCCAAATGGAAGTCGCGGCAGCCGCATGTAAGGCTGAGCTATCGCCGCATGTTGCGCGACTGAGAGACATGGGCGCTCCCTCATCAAGCGGGAGGGCATAATGGCTTCTGCCGCAAAAGGCATCGACCTTACGAAAGTTCTGATCGGCTCAACCCAGCCGTTGGGACCGGACGACGCCGGCTCGCTCCTGAAACTTGATCGACTTGCCGCTCTGTTGAGAATTGCGAAAGAAAAACTGGAAAACGGCTTTGATCTTTCCGCTGAGTAAGCCTGCCAGCTTAACGAAGCGCTGGGCATCTCACATAATAATAGCATGCAGTTTTCTAATGAATCTGCCTGACTGGCGCCTGAATTAGGGGTCTTCAGATCGCCGAAAGAAGGTAGATTGACTTTTGCGCCCCCGCCTGCCATATAAGAGGGGCTTAACGTCGCTTGCGACGGAATTTGCCCCATTGGGTGCTCCTTCCCTTCTCGCGCTATCAGCTCCGCTCGTGCTTTTGCGGGCGGATATTCTGTTTTCGTGAAAGGAAACATCCCATGCCCATCGGCACCGTCAAATTCTTCAACGCCGACAAAGGCTATGGCTTCATCGCACCCGAAGATGGTGGCAGCGACAGCTTCGTGCATATCTCCGCGGTCGAACGCGCTGGTATGGTCACGCTGCGTCAGGACCAGCGGCTGAGCTACGAGGTCGAAGCCGATCGTCGCGGCAAGCAGTCCGCTGTCAATCTTGAAGCCGTCTGACAGCTGGTCGGGGCTGATTTTCAGCCCTTAGCCGGTATTTCCCGGCACGACCTTGTCGATGCCGGGAACATTCTCCGCCCTGCCAGTGAATGGCTCGGGGCGGGAATGTTCAAAGAAGAGGAGGCGATGAAGGCCTCCGGTCTGTCGGGCCGTTCCGGTCCGAGGATTCCCTGTGCCGAATGACCGAGAGTTGTTCGCAGCATGGCCCGGCCCCATCAGGGCCGGCGCAGGCGCGCGGCTTTGCGCCCCGCTCCCCATCATCATGCGCCATAGGCGCTCAACAGGATCATCATGAACTTTAAATTTCCGAACATCTCCAACCCTTATAACGGGTCTCATCTGGCGCGACGGATGCGTCGTCAGGCAAATCGCCCCATGTCCGCGGGCACATTGTCGGCCCCGGATCTGCGCCGCATCGTCGCTGAAATGCTCGGCTGAAACAGCCGCGCCCGATTTCCATTCCGGAGACCGTCCATGTCCGTCACCAGCGATTTCTATCTGGCGCGTGTCGCCCAATGCGACTGGGAGGCTAACGAGACCGATCTGACCAATGTCCGGGATCGTTGTCTACGCGCGAAAGCGGCATGGCAAACCATGGCCGACAGAGTCTTGAAGGGCGAGGCCGACCGAAAGCAGCAGGCCGCCGACAAGGCTGCCCATCAGGAGCGACCCTTTGGCTAGACAATCCGGCAGGCATTCAAACGGTCCCCGCCTTTCTCAGGAGCAGGCGGCGCGGCAAGGCCGCATCACGCAGCTGGCGATCGCCCGGCTGGGTGCGCAGGACGCCATTGCCTTTCTCAACGGCAATGACGAGAAACTCGGCGGCCGCCCGCTCGATCTGGCGATAGAGAGTGTCGAGGGCCTGCGCGCCGCGGGGCAGCGCCTGGAAGACCGAATGATCCCCTGATCGTTCACGCCTTTCGCCTTCAATATGCAGGTGAAGGCGCCGCTGGAGTTGAGGCTGGATCGTCATGATCTTCGATCATGATCTGGAGCGATCGGTTTTCGAGGCTGCTTTTGGGCTGCGCTTTCCCGAATATGCGTCGGTTCAGCAGTCGCTGCATCGCTTGTGGTCGGTGCATATATGATAAGATGGCAGTCCTCCTGCATGACGGGCAAGCATCTTTTCAGCCGGGTTCAAGTCGATCCGCGACAGGTCGTACAAACAGGATCCGGTGATATTCGATGTCAGGCTTGCATTGGCCGGATTGGAATTTTCCATGGCCCAAAGCTCTTTCCCGCGAGACGGGAAGGGTCATCTGTGCTACTGAGCCAGCATTGCGCGAAATTTGCTGCAAGCATTCGCCGTGACAGAGAGACCATCGTGCTCCCGCTTGCCAGCCAAGGAGCGCATCATGGAAGACCTGAATTACCTGCTGAAGCGCGAGCAGGAAGAATTGCTGCGCGCCCGGATCGCGCCCAGCCCCGCGGCGCGCAGCGCCCATCAACGGCTGGCGCAGGGATATGCAGGCCGCATCTCCCGTCACCCGCATCCCTATCGTTCCCGGCGGCCGGACGGTTCAGCCTCGTTCAACCCCTTCCCCTTCAATGTTGAAGGAGGGGCCGCATGAGCAGGGTCGTCAACGTCCAGGCCGCCATGGATGTCATCCAGGCGATGTGCGCGAAACATGCATTCCGCATATCCGCCGTGGAAACGCTGGTTTCCGGTGGCACAAGGGTGGTGATGCTCGATCCGCGGGATGCCGAAGCCTTTCGCACGTTGATGAAGGGCAAGCTGATCGAGGGCACCGTCAAGCGATCCGCGTCCCACATGGCCCGGCAATGGGCTCCCTCCCACCATCGGAAATGACCATGGGCCGCTTCGATACCCTCACCCGCCGCAGACAGGCCGAACTCAACCATGCCGCTCTCGCCATCTGCCCTGTCGAGAAGAACAGGCATGAGGAGCAGGCACGCGCCTATGCCAAGATCATTTCCGTCCTGCGCCGGGAAGCGGAAGCGTCACTCCATCTGCGATAGACGGGCAGGCCCGCACGGCTTGGCCGCAGAATAAAGCCGGTCGAGACCGCGCTTCTCAAACGATTGTCCTGATTGTGGCTTATACCTATGACGGTCCCCCAAGAGGCGTTGTAGGTTAATCGCTCCATGCCTGACGTCGCCCTTCCCTACCTGTCCCTCATCGCCTCGATTGCAGTTGGCCTGCTGGTCGGGCTGGAGCGCGGCTGGGCCCAGCGGGATTTCGGCAAGGGTCGCCGGGTGGCCGGCTTCCGCACTTTCGGGCTGATCGGCCTGCTCGGCGGGATGGGCGGGCTGTCGCCGGACATCGTCGCCGCCGCCCTCGGGGCCGGGGTCGCAGCCGTTCTGACGGTCGGCTATTCCCGAAGCGCGGACCAGGACCATCTGTCCGCGACCACCACGCTGGCCGGCCTTCTGACGTTCGGGGCGGGCTTCTGCGCCACGAGGGTCTCGCCCACCCTCGGCCTTGCAATGGGGGCAGCCATCTTCGCTATCCTGAGCGCGCGGCAATCGATGCACGCCCTGCTGCGCGGCATGGACGAAAGCGAGATAGAGAGCGTATCCCGCTTCCTGCTGGTGGCGCTCATCATCCTGCCGCTGCTGCCCGATGCCGCCTATGGCCCCTATGACGCCTGGAATCCCCGCACCATCTGGATGGTGGTCGTGTTCGTGATGGGGCTGTCCTTCGCCGGTTACGCCATTTCGCGCCGCTTCGGCCGTGACCGGGGAATTCTGCTGGTGGCGCTGACAGGCGCCATCGTCTCCTCCACCGCCGTAACGGCGGATTATGCCCGTCGCCTGCGCGACGAACC
>NZ_JBHIWJ010000027.1:0-49378 GCF_041987595.1 Sphingobium sp.
AGCGCGCCCTGCACCGTCGACTGCGGCTGAAGCGGATGGAGGTCAGCGAAACCCGGCATCCGCGCGACCTTCTCATTGAGGCGCGGATTATGCTTCATCGTGCAGGAGCCGAGCGGAAACAGGCCAAGGTCGATGGCATAGTTCTGACGGCTGAGGCGCGTATAATGACGCACCGTTTCCTGCTCCGACAGGCCCGGCAGGCCAATGCCGTCGGTGCGGGCGAGATTCCCGAGGCGGCTGACGACCTTCGGCGCTTCCGCGAAGTCGACGCCGGTGGTGTCGGCAGAGCCGATCTCGAAGATCAGCGCTTCTTCCAGCATCAGCGCGCGATTGCCCGTGGCGGTCGCTGGGACGTTGTCGGCTTCCAAGACGGCTTGCGGCGCGGTGGGACGGCCTTCCTTCAGCATGGTCATGCCAGTTCCTCCTCAAGCGCCTTGGCAAAGGCTTCGATATCCTCCGCGGTCACAGTCTCCGTGACGGCGACGACCAGACCGTGGCCGATCTCCGGCGCATCCGGGAACAGGCGGCCCAGCGACACGCCGCCCAGCACGCCCCTGTCGGCAAGGTTGCGGACGGTTTCGCGGGCATCTTTCGACAGGACCAGCGTGAACTCGTTGAAGAAGCTGTCGTTGAGCAGTTGCACACCCGGCACCTGGGCGAGACGATCGGCAGCCTGACAGGCCAGCGCATGGTTGAGCGCCGCCAGCTCGCGCAGGCCCTTTTCGCCCAGCAGGGTCATGTGGATGCTGAACGCCAGCGCGCACAGACCTGAATTGGTGCAGATGTTGGACGTCGCCTTTTCACGCCGGATATGCTGCTCGCGGGTGGAAAGCGTCAGCACGAAGCCGCGCTTGCCCGCCGCGTCCACCGTTTCGCCGCAAAGGCGGCCCGGCATCTGGCGGACATATTTCTGCTTGCAGGCGAACAGGCCGAGATAGGGACCGCCGAACTGGAGGCCGACGCCGATCGACTGGCCTTCCCCGACGACGATGTCCGCGCCCATGGCCCCGGGCGCCTTGATCGCGCCCAGCGCAACCGGCTCGGTGACGACCGCGACCAGCAGCGCGCCTGCCGCATGGGCGGCGTCAGCGAGCGGGGTGAGGTCCGCGATGCGGCCCAGAATATCGGGATATTGGACGACGACGCAGCTCGTGTCCCTGTCGATCCCGGCGATCAGCGCGTCGATATCGGTCGTGGCATCGAGCGTCGGAGCCTTGTGCACCAGCGCGTCGCCGGTGAACTTCGCCATGGTGTTGGCGACGGAGACATAATGGGGATGCAGGCCGGAGGACAGGATCGCCTTGCCGCGCTTGGTGATGCGGCGGGCCATGCCGATCGCTTCCCAGCAGGCGGTCGAGCCGTCATACATGGATGCATTGGCGACGTCACAGCCCAGCAGACGCGCCACCTGGGTCTGGAATTCGAACAGCACCTGCAACGTGCCCTGGGCGATTTCCGGCTGATAGGGCGTGTAGGCGGTCAGGAACTCGCCGCGCTGGATCAGATGGTCGACGCTGGCAGGGACATGATGTTTGTACGCGCCCGCGCCCAGGAAGAAGGGCGCCTCCCCTGCCGACAGATTTTGCCGCGCCAGAGCCGCCATATGGCGCTCAACCGCGAGTTCGCTGGCATGATCGGGCAGGCCGGCGATCTTCTCGGACAGGCGGGCTTGTGCGGGGACGTCCACGAACAGGTCGTCGATTGTCGACGCGCCGATGACGGACAGCATGTCCTGCCGGTCAGTGTCGGTAAGGGGTAGGTAGCGCATGATATATTCCTGCGGACGCCGTTCCCGCACAGGCGGGAACGGCGATGATAAGATCAGAGCGAGGCCACGAACTTCTTGTAGGCGGCTTCGTTCATCAGGCCTTCCAGCTCGCTGGCGTCAGTGACGCGCAGCTTGAAGAACCAGCCGTCTTCCTCGGCGTCGCTGTTCACGAGCGCCGGCTCGTCCTCCAGCGCGCCGTTGGTTTCAACGACCTCGCCCGAGATCGGCGCATAGACGTCCGAAGCGGCCTTGACGGACTCCACGACGGCGGCGTCGTCGCCCTTTTCGAAGCTGGTCCCTTCGGCGGGCAGTTCGACGAACACGATGTCGCCCAGCTGCTCCTGCGCATAATCGGTGATGCCCACGGTGGCGATTTCGCCCTCGACATCGATCCATTCATGTTCGTCGGTGAAATAACGGCTCATGGTGATACTCCCCTCGGAAAGATTGAGAAATTTCACGCCTTGCGGCGATAACGGTGCGGCACGAACGGCATCGGCGCAACGGTGGCGGCAATGCGCTTGCCACGCACCTCGATTTCGAGTGCCTCATCCAGCCCGGCATGCGGCAGGCTGACCCAGCCCATGGCGATCGGCGCGCCTACGGTCGGCGCAAAACCGCCGGATGTCACTTCACCCACCAGCACATCGCCTGCATAGATTGATGCCCCTTCGCGAGCGGGCAACCGCCCTTCGATCTTCAGTCCCACGCGCTTCGAACCCGGCCCGTCGGCCAGTTCCTTCATCACGCGGGCATGGCCGATGAAGCCGCCTTCCTCGCGGCGGCGCTTCTGGATGGCAAAGCCCAGATCGGCGCCAATGGTGCTGACGGCGGGCGTCAGGTCATGGCCATAGAGCGGCAGCCCCGCTTCCAGTCGCAGCGAGTCCCGCGCGCCAAGACCGATCGGCTTCACCTGCGGCAGTTCGCACAGCGCATCCGCCAGCAGCGTCGCATCCTCAGCGGGCACGCTGATCTCGAAGCCGTCCTCGCCGGTATAGCCCGACCGGCTGATCCACAACGGCACGCCGCGCCAGATGAAGGGACCGGACTGCATGAAAAGGAGGTCGGCGGTCTCGGGGATCAGGCTCGCCAGCGCCTCCCCCGCCTCCGGTCCCTGCAGGGCAAGAAGCGCCTGCTCGTCCATATGATTCATCACGACCTCATCGGGCAGATGCTCGATCATCCAGCCGATATCGTCATATTTGGTCGCGCCGTTGACGACCATATAGATGTCCGCGCCGTCAAAAGCGTCGCCGCCGAGCCGCGAGACCATCAGATCGTCAAGGATGCCGCCCTCTTCATCGAGCAGCATCGAATAGCGCTGACGGAAGGGTTTCAGCCCCTTGATATCGCTCGGCAGCAGATGCTCCAGCGCTTCGTCGACGCCTTCACCGGAAAAGGTAAGCTGGCCCATATGGCTGACGTCGAACAACCCGGCATGCTCACGCGTCCAGGCGTGCTCGGCCATGATGCCTTCATACTGGATCGGCATGTGATAGCCTGCAAAGCCGACCATGCGCGCACCCTTTGCGCGATGCCACGCGTCGAGCGGCAGCGCCTGCAACGGCAATTCTTCTTCGATATGGGCGATGTCGTCATTGCCTGACATGGGGGCGGCCTTTCCGTGCGGGTTACTGGCGACAAACGCTAAAGTCCGGAGTCGGACTCATCCCGTCTGCCACCCCCTCTGTCACGGAACCTGAGAGCTTTGACCACCAATCATTCGATCGGATGGCTTACCCCTTCGGTGGGACGGCCTGAACCGTCCGCTTTCCAGAGTGCCTGCCCATGATGCGGTCCTTTGGCCTGAGAGATTCCGGGGCGGTTGCTCCTTCGGCGATGGGGTGGCCTCAAAGGCTTCCCATGCTCTCCCGCATCAAGTCCGGGACCCGAATCCTCGAGGCCCAGCGACAATTTTTGCATTGCGTGAAACGAAGCGCGCCGTCAATCGCTCAATCGGTGCCTTCCTCTTTTGCCAGCCGCTGCGCAAGGATCCGGGCGGAGTGGCGCAGTTCGGCAAGGCGCTGATTGGCCGACGCATCGGTCAGCTCGAGCGCGGCCAGTCCCTCCTCGCCTTCGAACAGGCGCAGGAAACGTTCGACGCCCGCGAAATTGGAGTCGGCCACCAGATGCCGGATCAGGTCGATCCGCCCGGACCAAAGCCGGTCGTCATTCCTCCGCAGCAGGTTGGCGAGATCTTCGAGCTGAGCCGCGAGCGCGGCGATCTGGGGGTGCAAGGGCATCAGGCGATCTCCAGCCTGCCGAAAATCTCGGCATGGCATTTTTCTGCATAGCGGTCGGTCATGCCGGCGATGAAATCGCCGATATGGCGGCTGCGCTCAGGCTCGGACGACAGGCAATCGCCGCGCCATTCCCCCGGCATAAGCCCGGGGTCAGCCTGATAGGCGCGGAACAGGTCCGTCACGATCACCCGCGCGCGGTCGGCGGCCGCCAGTTGCGATGGGTGGTGGTAGAGCGTGGCATACATGAAGCGCTTGAGGTCGCGCTCCTGCGCAGCCAGTTCGGGCGAGAAGCCCACCAGCGTCCGCCCGATGCCGCGCACATCCTCGACGGTCTCGACGCCCGATTCCGCAATGTTGGCGCGCGTGGCGGCGATCAGGTCATTGGCCATCACGCCGATCTGCTCGCGCACCAGTTCCCGCAGCAGCCGGTCTTCGGGCACATCGGGATAACGGCCGCGAACCCGGTCCCAACAGCTTTTGACAAGCGGAACGGAGAGAAGCTGATCGAGCGTGAGCAAGCCCGCCCGCAGACCGTCATCGATATCATGATTGTCATAGGCGATATCATCGGCAATCGCCGCCAACTGCGCCTCCAGCGAAGCGTGGCTGGGCAGATCGAGCGGGAACAGCGCATCCACCTCGCGCATCGCCCAACCCGGATGGGTGATCGGCCCGTTATGCTTGGCCAGCCCCTCCAGCATTTCCCAGCTGAGGTTCAGTCCCCGAAAACGCGGATAAGGGCTTTCCAGCAGCATCAGCGTGCGCAGCGTATGCGCATTATGATCGAAGCCGCCATGCGCATCGAGCGCCGCTTCCAGCGCATCCTCGCCCGCATGGCCGAAGGGCGGATGGCCGATATCATGGGCGAGGCAGAGGGCTTCGGTCAGGTCCTCGTTCAGTCCCAGCGTCCGCGCCGTGGTGCGGCCGATCTGCGCGACCTCCAGACTGTGGGTCAGGCGCACGCGATAATGATCGCCGTCGGGCGAGACGAACACCTGCGTCTTGTGGCGCAGCCGCCGGAAGGCGATGCTGTGGATGATGCGGTCGCGGTCACGCTGGAACACGTCGCGGGGACCGCGCACCTCCCCGCACGGCTCCGCGTGCAGGCGGCCCCGGCTGTGATCGGGACAGGAGGCATAAGAGGCGAGCGTCGTCATGCGGCGCGTTCTACTGGGACGGCAGCCGTTCGACCACCTCTCCCGCATCGCTTTTCCACGCAAAGACATCTGCCCCTGCCGATTTCAGCTTGTCCTCCAGCGTCTTGGCGCGGGTAAAGCTGCTGAACGGCCCGACCAGCAGGCGATTGGTGCGCCCCCAGCCCGCGACCCAGGCATCCTGCGGCTCCAGCGTCGCATATTTCTTCCGCAACCCCTTCATGGTGAAGGCCAGCGCGCCTTTGTTGGCGCCCGTCCCGACCTGAAGCCAGTTGCGCGAGGGATTGGCGGCGAGGCGCGCCTTCTCCGCGGCGGCCTTCTTCTTTTCCTCGGCCAGTTGCCTGGCCTTGGCATCGGCTTCGGCCTTTGCCTTGGCGGCGGCGGCCTTCTTCGCCTTTTCCGCGGCGGCAGCGGCGGCGGATTCGCGCTCGGCCCGGCGGGCGGCCTGTATTTGCGCGACCTCCGCCAGATCCACGGCGACCACATTGGACTGGCGCTCGGACTCGGGCACGTCGATGGCGTGGATGATGTCGGCCAGACTGCGCGCGACCGCAGGATCTACCTGCGCCTGAGCCGCAGGCGCAGGCGGCGCAGCCTCTGCCGGAGCAGGCTGCGGAGTTTGGGGCGCTGCCTGCGACTGGGCGGCAGGCGCGGACGCCTGCGCCAGCGTGATCGCGTTGAGCTGGCTGGACGGCGACGGCTGGCTGGCGGCGGGCGGCGCGGTCTGCACCGATTCAAATCCGGGCGCGGGCGGACCCTGAACATTGGGTGATGGGGCGGCGGGCCCTGGCTGCGGAGGCGGGACCGTCCGTGCTGGCGCCGCGGGAACGGGCGCGGCGCGCGCGGGCGCCGTTTCCGCCTGCGCGAGCGTCGCCGTGCCCGTCCCGTTGCGGCGCGCCCGGCGATCATCCTTTGCCGACCGGGCCGGCTGGGGCGTTTGAACCGCGGGTGGCCTGGCCGCTGCCGCTGCTTCCGCCGGGGCGAAAGCCGGCGGCGTCGGCGTGATCGCCGCGATGGTCGTGCCGACGCGAGCCGGGAAATGCCCGAAATGCACGGCCGCGGCCTTTTGCGCGCCGGTCAGATAGGGCATTTTCTGCATATAGGGGATGATCGCGCTCGCCAGATGCGCGGGCATGGTCTGTTCCGCGATCTTGCGGGCATCCGCCTGACGATTATTCATCGCCAGAATGAAGGCCCGGTAACGCCAGGCGGCCCGGTCGCTCTTGTAAAGCAGCGGCTTCAGAACCCGTTCCGCCGCGTCCACCTGCCCCGATATGCCCAGCGAGGCGGCATAGCGGTGGGTCAGTTCGACATCATCGGGCTTGCGCTGGAGCGCGGTTTGATAATCGCGTTGCGCGCCCGCCTGATCGCCCGTCATGTCCTTGGCCAGACCGCGATCGGACAGCAGCGACGCTTCGGCATAGCCCATGCGGGTGGCCTGATCGAAGAGGCGCAGGGCTTCGGCCGGATTCTGGTTCTTGAGCATGACGCGGCCCAGCCCCGCCTTCACCTTGCCGTTATTCGGCTGGAGCGTGTCGGCCCGCGCAAAGAAGCCGGCCGCGGCCCGCGCATCATCCATGTCGAGCGCCGCTTCGCCTGCGCCGATCAGCGCATTCACATCGCGTGGATTGGACGCCAGCCGGGCCAGATTGCTGTTGAGATCTTCGGTGCTGGATGGGCGGATCGCCTGCACCTGGCCCGGTTGCGCCAGAACGGGTTGCGCCAGGGCGCTGCCCGCCAGAAGCAGCCCGCCCAATATCCGAATGTCATAACGTCTCACAGGCACCCTTTAACGGATTTTGGCGGGACAAGGGAATATGCCAAAAGAAAAAGCGCGCCCGGTTGCCCATGGCAGCCGATAGCGCGCTTATCCTTTGGCGGCAGGGAGGGAACCCGCGCCTGTTTACTGGTTGCTCTGGCGGTTCAGGAAGCGCGGAATATCCGGCGTCGCGGCGCCATCATCGCTGGCCGCTGCGCCCTTGTCCGCACCGCGCGTCAGGCCAGCCATGCGCTCGAACAGCGTGCCGCCCGTCGCCACGCGGGGCGCCGCCTGCGGCGCGGGCGCGGGAACGGGCTGCGCCGGGGCAGCAGCCTCTTCAGCGCCCAGCAGCAGTTCGTCCTGCGTCGGATCTTCGTCCGAGAAGACCGCCGCCGGACGCGGCGGCGAGAAGGGCGCGGGCGCCTTTTCCGCGACCGGCGGGGTCAGCGGCGCAGGCGCAGGCGCTGCGGGCACATCCAGTTCCAGCGTTTCGGGTTCCGGTTCCGGCGCCGCGACAGGCGGAGGGGCCGGAGCGGCGACCGGGGCGGGCTTGGGAGCGGCCGCCTGGGGAACCGCGACGGCCGGGCGGCTAGCGAAGCTGAACGGCTGGGTCAGCGGCGCGGCGTTGCCGGCGGCGTCGCTGTCGATGCCGGTGGCGACCACCGACACGCGGATCTTGCCGTTAAGGCCGTCATTGAAGGCCGAACCCCAGATGATGTTCGCGTCCGGATCGACCAGTTCGCGAATATGATTGGCGGCTTCGTCGACTTCCATCAGGCGCATGTCGTCGCCGCCCACGATGGAGACGATCACGCCCTTGGCGCCGCGCATGGACACGCCATCGAGCAGCGGATTGGCGATCGCCTTTTCGGCAGCCTGCAACGCGCGGCCGTCACCTTCGGCTTCGCCGGTGCCCATCATCGCCTTGCCCATCTCGCCCATGACCGAACGGACGTCGGCGAAGTCGAGGTTGATGAGGCCCGGCATGACCATGAGGTCGGTGATGCCGCGAACGCCCTGCTGCAACACCTCGTCAGCCATCTGGAAGGCTTCCTTGAAGGTGGTGTTGGGATTGGCGATCAGGAACAGGTTCTGGTTCGGGATGACGATGAGGGTATCGACATGCTTTTGCAGCTCTTCGATACCGCTTTCCGCCGACTTCATGCGGCGATTGCCCTCGAAGGTGAAAGGCTTGGTCACCACGCCGACCGTCAGGATGCCGCGATCCCGCGCCGCCTTGGCGATGACGGGCGCTGCGCCGGTGCCGGTGCCGCCGCCCATGCCTGCCGCGATAAAGCACATATGCGCGCCTTCCAGCGCCTGCTCGACCGAAGCGATCGTCTCTTCCGCCGCGGCCTTGCCGATTTCAGGGCGAGAACCCGCGCCAAGACCTTCGGTGATTTGCGGACCAAGCTGGATGCGTCGTTCCGCAGGCGAGGCGTTCAGCGCCTGCGCGTCGGTGTTGGCGACGATGAAATCCACGCCCTCGACCGAGGCGGCGATCATGTTCGCGATGGCGTTACCGCCCGCGCCGCCGACGCCGATCACCGCGATGCGTGGCTTCAACTCGTCCACATGCGGCGGGCTGATTTCAATGCTCATAAATTCTAGCTCCCTCCAGCTTCGGTGACGTGAGCGAAACTGTCATCGAAGGTTAATGCAACAGATAATGGCGTAATTCACCACTAAATTTCGTCTGACTTGAGTTTATTTCAATAGTTCGTCTTCATGGCTTTGACCATTCTCTGCCACCATGCGGGCGCACCGATACGATGGACCGTCTGAGGAGCGGGCGCTATCGTTCTAAGATCAACCGGGTTTGAAGCGCCGTAAAGCGCAAGGCCAGCGAGCGTCGCGAAGGCCGGACCGCTATGCGCTTCGGGCAGCGCAGCCAACCCGCGCGGTCGCCCGATCCGCACCGCGCGCCCTAAAGCACCCTGGGCATAGTCGGCAATGCCCTTCATCTCCGCCCCGCCGCCGGTCAGCACGACCTGCCGTCCGGTAGGGGTGTTGAAGCCCATGCCGGCCAGAGCAGCGTTCACCTCGACCATGATCTGGTTCAACCGCTCGCAGATCACGGCGACCAGCGCGGCGCGGGTGATCTTGCCGCCATCGGCGTTGGGGCCGGCGCTCTGCCCCGGAATGGCGACATCGCCGTGGGGTGCGGCAATCTCGATCATGTCGCGGAAGTCGCGACGATTCTGCATGGCGGAGCCGTAAAAGCATTTGATCCGCTCCGCCTGACTGCGACGGATGCCGAAGGCCGAGGCAATGTCATCGGTAATGTCCGACGCGCCGATGGGAATGGAATGCAGACCGACCAGCATACCGCCCGCATAAAGCGAGACATTGGTGACGCCAGCGCCCAGTTCGACCAGCGCGACGCCCAGATCCCTCTCCTCTTCGGACAGGCAGGCAAGGCCGGTTGCGATCGGGGAAGCGACGATCGAATTGACGTTGAGATAAGCCCCGCGCACGCAAAGATCGAGATTGGCCAGCGGCGCGCCATCGGCCAGCACGACATGGATATCGACGCCGAGCAGGTCCGCGTGCATCCCCAGCGGCTTCTTCACCGGAACCCGGCCGTTGATGGTGAAGCAGGTCGGCTGGGCATGCAACACCACACGGCCATCGGGATCGATCCCCTGCTGGCCGGTGGTCAGAAGATCGTCGATGTCGCCCTGCTCGACACGATAGCCGCCCATGTCGCGTTCGACCGTGACGACGTCGCTGACGAGCGAACCGCCCGAGAAGCTGACCCAGACATCCTCTATATTGGTGCCCGCGACGCGCTCGGCCTGTTCGACCGTCTCGCGCACCGCAAGTTCCGTGCGCTCCATATCCGCGATGAAGCCGCGCCGCACGCCCCGGCTCTCGCGCTGGCCGGTGCCCAAAATCGCCAGCTCACCATTTTCGGTGCGCCCCGCGATCAGCGCGGACACCTTCCACGATCCGATATCGATCGCAGTGACGAACTTTTCGACCTTGGGTTGGGCCATCGGTCAGCCTTCCTCGCCCTTGGCAGGTGCCTCGGCATCGGTCGCGGGCTTTTCACTCGTCTGCCCCTGCGGCAGACGCAGGATGAAGCGATCGGGGTCGCGCATGTCGAACTTGACGATCCCCCGGCCGAGCAGACGGTTCACGCCGTCCATCCGCGCGAAATTGACCAGCGCCGTGGCGGAGGGCTTGTCGCCTTCGGGCAGCGACAGCGTCTCACCCGACTGAAAGCGCAGATCCCAGCGCCGGTTCCCGACCCAGGTCGCGCCCGCCAGCATCGGCTTCAGCGCCGGGGCATTTTCCATCAGCTTGTTGAGACCTGCGGTCTGGAGATTGGCGTTCGGACCGACGACCAGCGGCAGATCGGGCATCGCGCCCGCCGACACCGATTGCAGCACCACCCCCTGCACGTCGATCAGCTGGAGCTGGCCGTCATGCTGCCACACTGCCACCGGATCGCGCTCGACGATATCGACCACCAGCGTATCAGGCAGCCGCCTGGAAATGCGGGCATCCTTGACCCAGCCGAGCTTCAGCATGTCGTCCCGCACCTTGGGCAGATCGAGCGCGAGCATCGAGCGGCTCACCTGACCCAGCGCGATATTGTAGATGGGCAGCTCGTCCATGCGCTCGACGCCGCGCACTTCGACCTTCTCGACCTCGAAGCCGGCCTTGGCGGCCAGTTCGGACGCTTTCTGTCCGGCCATGGCGGGAAGGCCCAGCAGCATCGATATGCCCACCACGCCTGCCAGCACGATGCCGACGATCGCCCAGCTCGCCATGCGCTGAAGCGTTTCTTCGCTCACCGGGAGCATGTCGAGCAGGCTGTCGATCCAGCTGCGGCGCCTGACCGGACGCCCTCTCGCTCCGCTGCGGCCGCGCGCGCCGGCCGCGCGCGTCGTCAGCCGCGCCGTCCCGCCACGCCGGATGCGTGCTTCAGCCATGCTTTGCCCCCTCTAGCGCCTGCTCGACAATACGCTCCACCAGCTCGGCATAGTCAATGCCCAGCTTCGCCGCCTGTTCGGGAACCAGGCTCAGGGGGGTCATGCCCGGCTGTGTGTTGACCTCCAGCAGGAACAGCCCCTCTACGCCCAAATTGTCGTCCCAGCGAAAATCGGAGCGTGACGCGCCCTTGCAGCCCAGCAGTTGATGAGCGCGCAGAGCGATCGCCTTGCAGGCCTCGGCGATTTCGTCCGGAATATCCGCGGGGCAGACATGCTCGGTCATGCCGTCGGTATATTTGGCGTCAAAATCATAGAAGCCGCTTTTCGGACGCAGTTCCGTCACCAGCAGCGCCTCGTCGCCCAGCACGGCGGTCGTCAGTTCCCGGCCGCGAATATAGGGTTCGGCCAGCAGCTCGTCGAAATGCAGCCACGGCCCCTCGACATCGCGGCCTATGGGCGAGCCGTAATTGCCGTCCTGCGTCACGATGGCGACGCCGACCGAACTGCCCTCATTGACCGGCTTCACCACATAGGGGCGCGGCAGCGGATCGGCTTCGAACAGGCTCTCGCTGCTCACGATATGGCCGCCGGGCATGGGGATGCCGTGGGGCACCAGCGCCTGCTTGGTCAGCTGCTTGTCGATCGCGATGACCGAGGTAGCGAGGCCCGAATGGGTGTAGGTGAGACCCATCAGGTCCATCATGCCCTGCACCGTGCCATCCTCGCCGGGAACGCCGTGAAGGGCGTTGAACACGACATCAGGTTTCGTTTCCGAGAGGCGCAGGGCGACATCGCGGTCCATGTCGATGCGCGTGACCTTGTGGCCGCGCGATTCCAGCGCCTTGGCGACGCCCTCGCCGCTTGACAGCGAAACGGGCCGCTCGGCGGACCAGCCGCCCATCAGGACGGCAACATGCCAGGGACCACGGCTCACTTCTTAACTCCCACAAGATTTTCAATCCTCGCGTCGGCGACAGACAGGCCGACGCGCTGAATTTCCCATTCCAGTTCGACGCCGCTCTTTTCCTTCACGCGGCGCCGCACTTCCTCGCCCAAGGCCTCGATGTCCGCGCTGGTCGCCTCGCCGAGGTTGAGGAGGAAATTGGTGTGCTTCTCCGAAACCTGCGCGCCGCCCAGTTGCAGCCCGCGGCAACCGGCTTCGTCCACCAGCTGCCAGGCCTTGTGCCCTTCGGGATTCTTGAAGGTCGAGCCGCCCGTCTTGCTACGGAGCGGCTGGCTTTCTTCGCGGGCGGCGGCGATGCGGTCCATTTCCGCCTGAATGGCGGCTGGTTCGCCCGGAGACCCCCGGAACACCGCGCTCACGACGACCGCGCCCTCCGGCAGACTGCTGTGGCGATAGGTGTAGCCCAGCGCATCGAGCGGCAGCGTCACCTGCTCGCCCGAGCGGAGCACGACGTCGCACTCCACCAATATGTTGCAGGTTTCGCGACCATAAGCGCCGCCATTCATCCTTACGAACCCGCCGACCGTGCCGGGGATCGAGCGCAGAAACTCCAGCCCGGCAATCCCGGCATCGCGCGCCGTCGAGGACACCAGAATCCCCGAAGCGCCCCCTCCGCAGCGCAAGCCGGTCGCATCCAGCTGCTCCACCTTCGCAAAAGGCTTGCCGAGGCGCACGACCACGCCGGGAACGCCGCCATCGCGAACGATCAGGTTGGAGCCAAGCCCCAGCGCCATCACCGGGATCGCCGGGTCCAGAGCCGCCAGAAAATCGGAAAGGTCTTCGGCATCCTTCGGCTCGAACAGCCATTCCGCAAGCCCCCCCGCCTTGAACCAGACGAGGGGACCAAGCGGCGCATCAGGCTTGAGCGAACCGCGAACCGGAGGAAGGGACGTCGTCGCCCGCGTCAATCGCGTATCCCCCAGAGCCGCATCCAGCCCTTCATCGCCCTCGCCCCCGCTTCGCCCGCCTGATTGGCGGCCATGCCGGCCTCCACGTTGCGCTGGGCTGCGTCGACCATCTGCTGCGCTGCCTCAAGGCCCTGCATCTGGACGTCGATCATGCGCTTCTGCATTTCGAGACCGACGTTGAACAGTTCGAACATCAGGCCGCTTCCTTCTGCGCCACGGCCGAGGCAAGCCCCGCCGCCCATTTGGTGATGTCGCCCGCGCCAAGGCAGATGATCATGTCGTCCGCATGAACATCGGCGGCGATCACACGGGCAAGGTCATCGGCGCCCTCGATCGTCGCGGCGTGACGATGCCCCCGCCGCTTGAGGCCCGCGACCAGTTCGCCGCTGTCCACGCCCTCGATCGGCTGCTCGCCTGCGGGATAGACCGGGGCGGCGTAGACGATGTCGGCATCGTTGAAGGCCTGCTGGAACTCGTCCATGAGGTCGCGCAGACGGGTAAAGCGGTGCGGCTGGACCACGGCGATGACGCGGCCTTTCGCTCCTTCGCGGGCGGCGGCCAGCACCGCCCTGATCTCGACCGGATGGTGACCATAATCATCGATCACCGTTGCGGTGCCGCCCTCGACGGCGATTTCCCCGACCTTCGTAAAGCGCCGCTTCACGCCACCGAATTTGGCAAAGCCGGTCTGGATGGTCGCGTCGTCGATCCCCATCTGCAACGCCACGCCGATCGCCGCCATGGCGTTCAGCACATTGTGACGGCCAGGCATCGGCATTTCGATGCCTTCAATGCGGCGGATCAAGCCGTCCCGCTCGCGGATCTGCACGTCGAAACGGTTGCCGCCGGGGATGGGCTGGACATTTTCGCCACGGATGTCGGCCTGCGCCGAAAAACCGTAGGTGACGATGCGCCGGTCCTGCACGCGCGGCAGGATCGCCTGCACCTCCGGATGGTCGAGGCAGAGCA
This sequence comes from Sphingobium sp., assembly GCF_041987595.1. Classification (GTDB taxonomy): domain Bacteria; phylum Pseudomonadota; class Alphaproteobacteria; order Sphingomonadales; family Sphingomonadaceae; genus Sphingobium. Next base: position 13,707 of record NZ_JBHIWJ010000027.1, read on the forward strand.
TCGCCGCGCCATAGAAGGGCACATTCTCGACGAACTCGACAAAGGCGTCCTTCACCCTGTCGAAGCTGCCATAATGGTCGAGATGCTCGGGATCGATATTGGTCACCACCGCCAGCGTGCCGTCGAGCCGCAGGAAGCTGCCGTCGCTTTCGTCGGCTTCGACCACCATCCAGTCGCTCTTGCCGAGGCGGGCGTTGGAGCCATAGCTGTTGATGATGCCGCCATTGATGACGGTCGGGTCCACCCCGCCCGCGTCCAGCAGCGCCGCGACCATGGAGGTGGTCGTGGTCTTGCCATGCGTGCCCGCGACCGCGACGGTCGACTTCAACCGCATCAGCTCCGCCAGCATTTCGGCGCGGCGAATGACGGGAACGCGCTTTTCCAGCGCCAGATCGACTTCCGGATTGCCCTTCTTGATGGCGGTGGAGGTCACGACCACAGCAGCATCGCCCAGATTTTCGGCCTTGTGGCCGATCATCACCGGGATGCCCTTCTTGCGCAGCCCCTCGACAACATAGCCTTCGGCGACGTCGGACCCCTGAACCCTGTAACCCAGATTATGCATCACCTCGGCGATGCCGGACATGCCGATGCCGCCAATGCCGATGAAATGGATCGTGCCGATGTCGGTGCCGACACCCTTCATGCGGGAACTCCCTGGAGATTGAGGCTGGTCGGCGTCGGGCCGACACGCAGCGGATCATTGACGATGGGCGCGGGGCCGATGCTTTCCAGCAAATCGGCCATGTCGCGCGCGGCATTGGGTCGGCCACAGGCGCGGGCGCGCTTGGCGGCGTTCTGGAGGGCGCCGGGTTCCAGCGCCATCTTCTGCATCTGCTTGGCGAGTTCGACAGCGGTGAAGCGCGCCTGCGGGATGGTGCGCGCACCGCCCGCCTCGGTCATTTCGCGGGCATTGACGGTCTGATGATCGTCCATGGCGCTCGGCAGGGGGATCAGGATCGCCGGACGGCCCGCGCAGGTCAGTTCCGCCAGCGTCGAAGCCCCCGCGCGGGCGATCACCAGATGCGACCAGCCCAGCTTTTCCGGCACATCGTTGAAATAGGTCGCCAGATCCGCCGGGATTTCGAGCTCGGCATAGAGCTTGCGCACCCGCTCGATATCCTCGGCGCGGCACTGTTGCGTCACCTGCAAACGGCGGCGCAGGCTCAAGGGCAACATGCCAAGGCCGTCGGGCACGACGCTGGAGAGGATCGTCGCCCCCTGGCTGCCGCCGATCACCAGCACGCGGAAGACGCTTTCGTCGGTCAGCGCGGGGAATTCCTCTTCGCGCAACTGCTTCACTTCCTCGCGCACCGGATTGCCGATCAGGTGGACCTTCCCTGCATATTTGTCCCGCAACCGCTCCACATCGGGATAGGCGGTCGCGATGGCATCGACCCGTCCGGCGAGATAGCGGTTCACCCGGCCGAGTACCGCATTCTGTTCATGGATCGCGGTCGGAATGCCATCGGCCAGCGCGCCCAGCAGCGCAGGCATGGCCGGATAGCCGCCGAAACCCACTACGGCAGTCGGACGGAAAGTCTCATTCAGCCGCCGCGCCATCGCCCGGCCCGCGAGGATCGCGTTCAGCGCGCCAGGCCAGCTTTTGGGATTCCTGGTCATCCGCCCGGCGGGCATGACATGCACCTGCGCCCGTTCGAAAACGCCCGGAATCTTCGCGCCGCGCTCATCCGTCACCAGCGCGACATGATGGCCGCGCAGCATCAGCTCTTCCGCCACGGCATGCGCGGGAATCATGTGACCACCCGTCCCGCCGGCGGCGAGGACGAAGTGTCGGGAAATGCTCATCGACCACTCCATTTGACGACCGTATGCCGGCCCATGAAGGGGTTGCGCCGCGTGAATGCGAGCAACAGGCCGACGCCGATACAAAGTGCCAGCATAGAGGAGCCACCGTAGCTGATAAAGGGCAGCGTCATGCCCTTGGACGGAAATATCTGGGCGTTGACGCCCATGTTGATGATCGCCTGCAGGCCGAACTGGGTCGTCAGGCCCGCCGCGGCGAGGATGGTGAAATTATCGTCCTCGTCCAGCATGCGCAGGAAAACCCGCACCACGATGGCCAGATAGACGCAGGCGATGCCGATGCAGGCGAGCAGTCCGAATTCCTCCCCGATCACGGAGAAGATATAGTCGGTATGCGCTTCGGGCAGGCGGAACTTGGCCTGACCGCCGCCCGGCCCGACGCCAAGGAACCCGCCATGGGTGATGGTGCGGAAAGCCAGCTCCGTCTGGTCCGGCCCCACATCCTGCGCGACACCGATGCCGAGGAAGTCGTTGATGCGCTGACGGCCATTCTCGTAGAACATGTACATCAGCACCAGCCCACCCAGCCCGGCGCCCGCCAGACCGCCAATGGCCCGCATCGAGACGCCGGAAAGCAGCAGCAGCCCACCCCAGCAGGCGAGGAAGATCACGGTCTGGCCAAAGTCCGGCTGCTTCATCAGGATCGCGGCGATCAAGGCCGTGGTCGCGCCGGTAAAGGGAATCACGGGCAAGGACATATCCTTGCCGCGCAGGGACAGCAGCCAGGCCATGGTCACGACATAGACGGGTTTCAGAAACTCGGAAGGCTGGAAGCGGAAGCCGGGCAGGTCGATCCAGCGCTTCGCTCCGTTCACCACGGAACCGAGCACCGGAACCAGCAGCAGCGCGAGGGCGAAGAAAATGCAGAGCCCGAAAGCCAGCCGCCGAGCCTGAGTGCGGGGCAGCATGGAGATCACCAGCATGATCGGCAGGCCAATGAATACCCACATCAGCTGGCGGTAGAAATAGATGAGGGGCGTCACCGACACCGTGCTGGTGGACCGGTCGATCGCCGCCACGGGCGAAGCGGCGGCGACCGCCACCAGCCCGATCGCCATCAGCGCGACGATCAGAGACAGCAGCACGCGGTCGATTTCCCAGAACCAGATGGCCAGCGCCGTGCGCTCACGCGGGACGGTGCGGTTCCTGAACTCCTTTACAAGATCGCCTGCCCTCGACATGCCCCCAAGCTCCTCCGATTCCCTCTATTCCAACGCAGCGACGGCAGCGGCGAAGGCATCGCCCCTCGCTTCGAAATCGCGAAACTGGTCGAAACTCGCGCAGGCGGGCGACAACAGCACCACATCCCCCGGCTGGGCCATCCTCGCCGCGCGGCGAACGGCGGCCGATAGCATTTCTGAATCGTCGACCGCCATATGCGGCTTCAACAGCTCAACGAACATAGGCCCCGCTTCACCGATGGTATAGGCCTGGGCCACATGGCCGAACCAGGGCGCGCACTCGTCCAGATTGTCGGTCTTGGCAAGGCCGCCGACGATCCAGTGCAGCCGCTTGCGCCCCTCGACCGGCGGATAGGCGGCCAGAGCGGGCGCGGTCGAGGCGGCGTTGGTCGCCTTGCTGTCGTTGACATAGAGGACGCCGTTCAGCTCCCGCACCCGCTGCATCCGGTGCGGCAGACTGGCATAGGTCGCCAGCGCCTGCTCGATGGTCGCCTCATCAATGCCCAGCGCGCGGGCGACGGCGATGGCGACGGCGGCGTTCTGGGCATTATGCGGCCCCTGCAAGGAAGGCCAGCCGGCCTGCGCGGCGGGATCGATGTCAGCAGCCCTCACCTCGACACGGCGCGCGCCCTGTTGGGCAGCAATGGAGCGGCTCGGCTGGTCTTCGGTTGCGATCACGGCGACATGATCGGGCGACTGCATGCCGAATAGCCGCGCCTTGGACGCCACATAGCCCTCAAAACCATTATAGCGGTCCAGATGGTCCGGCGTGATGTTGAGCAGCACCGCCACGTCGCAATCGAGGCTGCGGGTCAGGTCGATCTGATAGCTGGACAGTTCCAGCACATAGATGCCGCCTTCCGGCAACGGGTCCTGTCCCAGAATCGGCAGGCCGATATTGCCGCCCATCCGGGTCGGGATGCCCGCCGTCTCGATGATATGATGGATCAAGGCGGTCGTGGTCGACTTGCCGTTGGTGCCGGTGATCCCGACCACGCGATGTTTGGGCAGCGAGGGCCGGGCGAGCGCGAACAGCTCTATGTCGCCGATGATGGGCACCCCCGCCAGCTTGGCATGCATGGCAATGGGATGCTTGTTGAGCGGCACGCCGGGCGACACGACCACGCCGTCAAAGCCCTGAAGGTCGATTTCGGTGGGATCGGCCAGTTCCGCCTTGTCCGCTACGGTTTCGCGGGCTTCGTCGCGGCTGTCCCAGGCGACGACCCCTGCCCCGCTCGCCGCAAGACATTCGACCGTGGCGAGACCGGAACGAGCCAGCCCCAGCACCGCATATTTCCTGCCCGCAAAAGCGTCCGAAACGATCATCCCTACCTCAGCTTCAGCGTTGCAAGACCGGCCAGCGCCAGCACGAAGGAAATGATCCAGAAGCGGATCACGACGGTCGGTTCGGCCCAGCCCAGCTGCTCGAAATGATGATGGATCGGGGCCATCTTGAACACGCGCCTGCCGGTCCGCTTGTAAAAGAAAACCTGGATGATGACGGACATGGCCTCGACCACGAACAGGCCGCCGATCACGCCCAGCACGATCTCATGATGCGCGGTGACGGCGATCACGCCGATGGTGCCGCCCAGCGCCAGACTGCCGGTATCGCCCATGAACACGGCTGCGGGCGGCGCGTTGAACCAGAGGAAGGCCAGCCCCGCCCCGATGATCGCGCCGCACAGGATGGTGAGATTGCCCGCGCCCGGCACATGCGGAATGCCGAGATAGCCCGCAAAGTCGGCGCGCCCGACGAGATAGACGATCGCCATGAAGGCCATGCAGGCGATGATGACCGGCATCGTCGCAAGACCGTCCAGCCCGTCGGTCAGGTTCACCGCGTTGCCGAACGCCACGATCACGAAGGCCGCGAACAGGAAGTAGAACGGCCCCAGTTCAATCGCCGGACCGTTGTAGAAGGGCACATAAAGCGCTGTATTGCCGTGCTGGCTGACGATCAACCACGCCGCGAAACCGGCGATCAGAAACTCGAAGGCCAGCCGCATCTTGCCCGAAAGCCCCTTGTGGCTGGCCTTGGTCACCTTGTCATAATCGTCAAGAAAACCGATGGCGCCAAAGCCGAGCGTCACGAACAGGCAGGCCCACACATAGATGGACGACAGGTCCATCCACAGCAGCACCGACGACACCACCGAAGTCAGAATCATGAGGCCACCCATGGTCGGCGTGCCGCGCTTGGCGAGGTGAGTCTGCGGACCATCGTCGCGGATCGGCTGCCCCTTGCCCTGCCGCACCCGCAGCCATCCGATGAAGCGCGGACCGATGACGAGCCCGATGATCAGCGCCGTCGCGATCGCCGCGCCAGCCCGGAAGCTCAAATAACGGATGAGGTTGAACACACCCGCGAAATCCATGGTCTGGGCAAGCCAGTAGAGCATCAGTTCTTTGCTTCCTGTAGCGCGGCGACGAGGCGCGAGAGGCCGATGCCGTTCGAGCCTTTGACGAGGATCGCGTCCCCAGCGCGCATTTCGGTTTGAATGAGATCGGTCGCCCTTGCCGCGTCGGGCACATGGTCAAAGGCGATCGCGCCGGCCTGATTTTGGGCCAGCGCATCGGCCAGCGGCTGCATTTCCTCACCGACGAGGATCGCATAGTCGACATGGCTGCCCGTCAGCGGCTCGACAAGCCCCGCATGCAGCTCCCGGCTGCGGTCGCCCAGCTCGCGCATCCCGCCCAGCACGGCAATGCGGCGCCCGGCCTGCTCACGGCCCAATTGCTTGAGCGTTGCCGCCATGCTCAACGGATTGGCGTTATAGCTTTCATCGATCAGCAGCGCCTCGCCGCCCTTCACGGGCAGAACCCGCCGCTCGCCCCGGCCCGGCAGCCCCGGCATTTCCGCCAGAGCCAGCCCCGCCGCCGCCAGGTCGCCGCCCAGCGCCTCGACTGCCGCCAGCACGGCCAGCGCGTTGGACACCCAATGCTCGCCCGGCGCGCCGACGGTGAAGCACAGTTCAACGCCCGGCAGGGCCGCCGTGACCAGCGTGCCGCCGCCCGCCGCGGGCACCATATCGCGGGCATGGACATCGGCCTCGGGATCGAAACCAAAGGTCAGGATGCGCGCCGCATGCCGTTCCGCCCTGGCATAGAGGGTGGCGACATGCGGGCTGTCATAGGGGATGATCGCGGTGCCGCCCGGCTCCAGCCCTTCGAAAATCTCGGCCTTGGCCTCCGCGATCTTCTCCTCGGTGCCGAAAAACTCGATGTGGGCGGGCGCAATGGCGGTGACGATGGCAACATGCGGCCGCACCTGCTGCGTCAGGGCAGAAAGCTCGCCCGCATGGTTCATGCCCATTTCAAACACGCCAAAGGCCGAGTCCCGCGGCATCCGGGACAGGCTCAAGGGCACGCCGACATGGTTGTTGTAGCTTTTGACCGAGCGATGCACCTGACCGCGGCAAACGCGATCGAGCGCCTGGAAAAGCGCTTCCTTGGTTCCGGTCTTGCCGACCGATCCGGTGACGCCCACCACCTTGCCCTGCATCCGGGCGCGCGAGGCCCGACCCAAAGCCTCCAGCGCCGCCGCGCTATCGGGCACCAATATATGCGGCTGGGCGATCGGTTCGCTGACGATGGCGCCCGCTGCGCCCTGACCAAAGGCCTTATCGACAAAGCGATGGCCATCGGTAGCCTCCCCTTTCATCGCGACGAACAGGTCGCCGCCGGTCACTTCGCGGCTGTCGAACGCCACGCCAGAAACGGCGAAGGGCGCCGAAGCGACGCCCCCTGTGGCCTGCGCAATCTCATCGGAGGTCCACAGTGCGCTCATCCGGCGCATTCCCGCGCCACGGTCACATCATCAAAGGGCAATACCCGATCGCCGATAATCTGCCCCTGCTCGTGCCCCTTGCCCGCGAGCAGCACGATATCATCCGCCCCGGCCTGCGCAATGGCGGCGGCGATGGCGGCGCGGCGCCCGCCGATCTCCTCCGCCCCCGGCGCACCCGCCATGACGGCAGCGCGGATTGCCGAAGGCTCCTCCGAGCGCGGATTATCGTCGGTCACGATGACATGGTCGGCGAGGTCCGCCGCCACCTCGCCCATTTGCGGTCGCTTGCCCGCGTCACGATCCCCGCCGGCACCGAACAGCGCGATCAGGCGCCCGCGCGTATGCGGCCGCAACGCCTCGATCGCGGCGCGCAGACCGTCGGGCGTGTGCGCGTAATCGACATAGACCGGTGCGCCTGCGCGGGTGATGACGGCCCGCTCCAGCCGCCCACGCACGGGCTGCACCCGGCCGAGCAGTTCCAGCACCTTGGCCACATCCTCGCCGCCGGCGATCACCAGCCCGGCGGCTGTCAGCGCATTGGCCGCCTGATAGGCGCCGATCAGCGGCAGATTGACCTTGTAGGACTTGCCCTCCGCCTCGATGTCCAGTGTCTGGCCCAACTGGGTCGGGGTGCGGTTGGCAAGGCGCAATGCCTGCCCCTGCACCCCGACGCTCAGCACACGAAGCCCCCGCTTCGCAGCCCGCTGGATAACCTTGTCCGACCATTCGTCATCGGCCCATATGACCGCCGTGCCGTCCGGCGCGACCACCTCGTCGAACAGCCGCATCTTGGCATCGAAATAGCTGTCCATGTCGCCATGATAATCGAGATGGTCGCGCGACAGGTTGGTAAAGGCGGCCGCGGAAACCGGCAGCCCCTCGGTGCGATATTGCGCAAGACCGTGGCTCGACGCCTCGAAAGCGGCATGGGTGACGCCCTCGCGCTTCAGGCCCGACATGTTCGAGAGGAAGGTCACGATATCGGGCGTGGTCAGACCCGTCGATACCTGATCCACAGAGGTGGTGACACCCAACGTCCCGATCGAGGCCGAATGATGCCCCAGCATCCGCCACAGCTGGCGCGCCAGCTCGACCGTGGAGGTCTTGCCGTTGGTTCCGGTGACGGCAACGGTGACATCGGGGAACGGCGCGAAATAGCGGGCGGCGAGCTGCGCAAACAGTCGGCGCGGATTGGCATGAGCGATATGAATTGCGCCATCGACCCTGGCTTCGGGTCGGGCGACGACCGCCACAGCCCCGGCCTGCACCGCGGCGGGGATAAAGTCCTCACCATTCACCCGCGCGCCCTGAAAGGCCCCGAACACCGTGCCCGGCGCGACCTTCCGGTTATCGATTGCGAAGCCCGACACCGATTGTTCGAAATTTGACGCATCTGATGACGCGCTGGTGTCGAGCTTCGCATCCAGCCCCTCGATTAGCGACCCGAGGCGCATTATTCTTTCTCCTTGTCGCCGTGCAGCAGCGGCATGAGGTCGGAAATGTCGACATCGCGATGCTCGTCGGGCAACACGCCCAGCATCGGCCCGGTGCGCTCCACCACCCGCTTCACCACCGGTGCAGCGGTCCAGGCCGCCGTGCGCAGGCCATATTGGCCCGTCGCCTCGTCCATCGTGACGAGGACCACGTAGCGCGGATTGTCCATCGGGAAAGCAGAAGCGAAAGTCGTCACCAGCGAAGTCTTGTTATACCGGCCTTCTTGGGGCTTTTCGGCGGAACCTGTCTTGCCGCCCACCCGGTATCCCTTGGCGTCGGCGCTGCGACCTGTACCCGCCGCGACGATCATCCGCAACAGCTGGCGCATCCGCGCGCTGGTGGCGGCGGAAAAGACCCGGCGCCCCTCCGGCACTTCATCCGCCTTCAATTTGCGCAGCGTAGCAGGCCGCCAGAGGCCACCATTGACCAGCGCCGCATAAGCCGAAGCGAGGTGCAAAGGCGTTACAGCGATGCCATGGCCATAGGAAACGGTAAGCGTGGTGATCCGCCCCCAATTGGCGGGCCACAGCGTCCCGGCGCGCTCATTCAGTTCGATCGGCGCGCGATCGTTGAAGTGCAACTCGCGGAAAAGATGCTGCAAAGGCTCGGCGCCCATCTGGTCCGCGATGCGCGCCGTGCCGATGTTGGAACTGTGGACCAGGATTTCCGGCACGTTGATCCAGCGACCCAATGCGTGGTCGTCCTTGATCCGGAACCCGCCGACCGCGAGCGGCGCGGTCGCATCATAGGTCTTTGCCATGGAGGTGACGACGCCCCGGTCCATCGCCGCGCCGATCGACAGCGGCTTGAATGCGGACCCCAGCTCATAGCGCGCCTGCACCATCTGGTTGCAAAGCGGCGATTCGCTGCACGATTTGCCTGCGTAATTTTCCAGCTTGTTGGGATCGAAGACGGGAATCGATGCCATGGCGACGACTTCGCCGGTGTTCGCGTCCAGGATCACGCCGCCCGCGCCCTTGGCATGGGTCTGGACGAGCTGCGCATAAAGCTCGCTCTCCAGCGCGCCCTGCACCCGGCTGTCGATCGACATGGCGAAGGGCTGCCCGCGCAGCGCCGGATCGGTCAGCCGGTCGTTGAACGCCGCCTCCACCCCCATGCCGCCCTTCCCGTCCGCATTGGGCGCAAAACCCAATATGTGCGCCGCCAGCGTGCGCTGCGGATAGAGCCGCTCCTTCTCTCGCGGAAATTCGATACCGATCTCGCCCAGCGCGTTCACCGCCGCCACCTCCTCGGGCAGCGCGCGGCGGCGCAGATAGGCCCAGCCCCGGCCGGTCAGCTTTTTATAAAAGGCCAGTTCCGGCTCGTCGGGAAAAATCTCGTGCAGCTTGCGGGCGAGTTCGTTCGGATCGCCGATCAGCTTGGATGGCCGCACGGCGATCGAGTAGGCATCCATGGTGCGCGCCAGCGGCACGCCGTTGCGGTCGACGATATCGGCCCGAGCAGGCGCGCCCGCCGCCACATCGCCGCCGCGCCCGTTGCCGGAAAAAATTCCCACCCAGGTCAGCCGCAGGATCACCACGCCGGTAATCAGCATGAACAGGATCAACAGCAGCATCAGCCGGTTATGCGCGATCGCGGTCAGGTCGACCCGTTGCTTCCCTGCCCTCGCTCCGCCCGGCTGGACGATGATCGTCGCCATTTAACGATCCCCCTTCCCGCGCTCGCGCTTCGCCTTGGCGCTGATGTCGCCCATGGTGCTGTCATCCAGCAGCTTCGCGTCCAGCATCGCCATCCGCTCGGCGCGGCGGGCGACGGGGTTGGGCTTCGACGTGTCGGCGTCGTCCTTCGCCTTTTCCCTGGACATTTTGGCGGGCGCCTTGGCGATCGCGTCGACATTGTCGGCAGCATGCGCCTCGCGGATCACGGCGATGTCGCTGCGGATCTGCGTCGCGGCCGGACTGGCAGGCGCGGCCTGCGGCGCGGAAGGCAGGTCGGCGGGAGTCTGCACCATCGCCACCATCACGGGCGGCGCGACATAATCCGGTCCGTTGGGCTGCACGCCGTCCAGATGCGCCAGAGCGCGCTCGCCCGCCAGATATTGCTGGGCCGTGGGGGTCGCATACATGAAATCATCCTGATTCCAGCGCTCCAGCTGGCGCATGTTCGCCCGCGCGCTGAATTCGGTTTCCAGATAGCGAATGTCCGCCTTCGCCCGCGCTATCTGCACGCGCACCTTCATCAACTCATTGCGCTCCGTCGCCACTTTGAGCGACACCATATAGGCCCCCAGCGCCCCCAGCGCGACGAGAAGAATCCAGATCAGGCTCTGCAATCTCTTGACCGCGATCATGAGCGGGGATTCCTGTCTTGGGTTGGGCGGGTGGCAACAGGGGCGGACGTACGAATGGCGCTGCGCAAAGTGGCGGATCGGGATCGGGGGTTGCGGGCCAGTTCCGCCTCTCCGGGCCGCACCGCCTTGGCGGGCTTTTCGAAAGTCGGCGCGGGGCCGGCCTTTTTCTGGGGCAGATGGCGCGATCCGCTCGCCTCACTGCCGCTGCGGTTGCGCAGGAACTGTTTGACGATGCGGTCCTCAAGCGAATGGAAGGTCACGACCGCCAGCCGCCCACCTTCCTCAAGAATCGCCTCAGCCGCCTCCAGTCCGCGCTCAAGTTCCTCCAGTTCGCGGTTCACATGGATGCGGATCGCCTGGAAGGTCCGGGTAGCCGGGTCCTTCTTGTCATGCGGCTTGTAGCCGAGCGCCTTGCGCACGACGCTCGCCAGCTGACCCGTGCGCTCCAGCGGACGCGCCTCGACGATCGCCTTCGCCACCCGGCGCGAACGCGGCTCCTCGCCATAGCGATAGAGGACGTTGGCGATTTCCTCTTCCGGGGCGGTGTTCAGGAAATCGGCGGCGCTCATCCCGCTCTGGCTCATAGTCATGTCGAGCGGCCCATCCCCCTGAAAGGAAAAGCCGCGCTCCGGCCGGTCGAGCTGCATCGAGGACACGCCGATATCCAGCGTGACGCCCGAAACCGAGGCCACGCCCCTTTCGGCCAGCAACTCCTTCATCCGGGAAAACTCGCCGGAGATAAGGGTAATGCCCTTCTCGTCGGCAAAGGCCTGCCCCTCGCGGATCGCATCGGGATCACGGTCGAACGCGAAGACCTTCGCGCCCCTGCCCGCCATCGCGCCCGAATAGCCGCCTGCGCCGAACGTGCCGTCGACATGCACCTCGCCGGGGTTGATGGCGAGCGCGTCGAGCACCTCGTTGATAAGCACCGGAACATGGCGGTCGCCGGCGCCGCTCACTTGACGCCTCCTGCCGCGCGCTGGTCCAGCCAGCGGCGAACCTTGTTGCGGATCAGTTCGGGCCGATCCTTGCTGTCAACCAGCGTCTCGGGCTTCCAGATCTGGATGTAGCGGCCCACGCCATAGAAGAAGACGGCGTCAGTGATGCCATATTCCTCCTTGATGTCGGGATGCATGGCGAAGCGTCCGCCTTCGTCGAAATTCACCTCTTCGATGGTTCCGAGACGACGTTCCAGCTCCAGATCGGCATTATAGTCGCGCCCGGCGGCACGCGCCTCGCGAGCCAGCTCCTCGACTTCGGTGAAAAGATGGCGACGGTGCGACTCTCCAAAGCCGGTGGCGCAGGGGTTGCCGCCATGGACCGAGAGAAAAAGTCGCGTTTCGTTGCCGCTCGACAGCTTGACCTGTCGACGCATCTCCAGGGGCAGCACGAAACGGCCCTTGCCGTCCGCGACGCTGAACGCGTTGCCCGTATAGAGAATGACTTCCGACACTTTTGGACTGCTGCCCCATCTGTTTTCAAGGGCGCAGACCATCGCCGTCCGGATGCGCCATTCGCGACCCGGGCAACAGGACTAGCAAAGCCTGACAAACCCCTATGGCGATTAAATACCAAGCCACGGGGTTCAAGAAAAGGGATATTTTGGGAAATGCCGGGAAATCCTGTTTTGTTCTGGTTTTTAATCTCCATTTCCCGGTTTCAGGAGGGCAGAACGTGGCATGGAACGGCCAAGGCGAGGGCGATTTCGCCGCCGGAACAGCACCGCGCCCAGAGCTGCCCAGAAAATCCCGGCCAGCACCGCCCAGCGGACAGCATTGACCAGCGCGTCGCCCGACCTGACCCAACGACGCCCCGAAGGCAGCTCCCCGCCCAAGGCCTGCACAATGAATTGCGGCGTGTCCGCGGTCCACTCATCGGGGCTAAGCGGCGCGGCAGGATCGGCCAGCCAGAGCCGGTCGTCGATCAGATCGGCGTCGGCCACGATCGTCACCACCCCTTTCCCCACCGCGCAGCGCGCCACCAGCCCGCGGGCCAGGATGCGACAATCCGGCCCGGCGCCCTCGAAGCCGGAGGCTGCATAGACAGTCAACATGCGCCCATCGCCAAGGAAATGGCGCTCCTCGCCCGCTCCAACAACGGGCGGCATCAGCTTTACGCCCCAGACCTGGATCATCGCGGAGAGCAAGGTGACGGCGGGAGGTCTGCGCCGGTCGCCCAACGGCAGGTCCAGCGGCCAGCGCAACTGCGGATCGGCCAGAAGCAGCGCGGTGCCGCCCCGGCTGAGCCATGCATCCAGCGCCACCAGCTCGTCCATCGACAAGGCGCGCGGCTGGGCAAGCAGAAGTGCTGTGGCGCGACCCTTTTCCAGCGTGAGCGGGCTGTCGACGGGCATGACCGTGAACCGCTGACGCAACAGGGTCACGATGGGCGCGTCAACCCTGGCCGCAAGACCCTTTTCGCCCTCCCGCCAAAAGAGCGGCAGGCCGCTGATGACCGCCAGTTCCGGGGAATTCTTAAAAAGCTCGACGCGAGGCTCTCGACCGAACCACCACATCGCCAACGCCAGTAAAACCAGCCCCGCCCCGACGAATTGCCGAGCACCTTTCCCGCCAAGGGCAAGGCCAGCCAAAATCGCCGGCACCATTCCACCCAGCAACCACGCAACCGGCACCCCATCGGGCACCCGCCAACTTGCCAGAAACGCACAGGACAGCACCGCCCCAACCGTTCCCAGCCCGGCCCACCAGGCCGCGCCCTCGCCCCGCCAGCGTTTCAGCAAAGCCGCCGCCGGAACCAGCAGCAACGCAGGCAGCATCCAGCCACGCGGGTCGACCTGCCCCGTCCGGAGCAGGGCCGGCAAACCGCCAAGCAGAACCAGCAAACCCGGCAAGCCCAGCATCGCCCAGGTTCGGATCAGAAATTTCAAGCGGTCAGGCCGAAATCAGGGCGTTGCAGGCTGAGTCTCGCGATCCATGGGTTTCTTGAGGTTGGGATCGGGCTGCAGGTCAGGCACGATCGGCGCCTGTTCGGGCGCAGGCTGCACGCCCAGTTCCGCCAGCGGTTCCTTGGGCGAAACGGCATTGACGTCCAGCGTCGGCACGGTCGGGGGCGGAACGGTCGGATCATCGATCCGCGCCTTGTCGATCACGATATTCGCCAGACCCACGAGCAACACCACGCCCGCCAGCCCGGTGAGGCCAATCTGGACACGCTGCAACCCTTCCTGTTGTCGGGGTGTTTCAGCCATGAAGCGCTCTTTTTTCTTTGCCGCCGCGACCCGTGTCGGCTGTCAATGATTGTGCGCCAGCCAGGGGAAGACGGTCAAGCCCTTCGCTTCCAGCCATTCACGATTGTAAAGTGTTGAAAGATAACGGAAACCCGTATCGCACAGGATGGTGACGATCCGCTTGCCCGGCCCAAGCTGCTTTGCCAGCGCGACCGCGCCCGCCACGTTGATGCCCGACGACAGGCCCAGGCACAGCCCTTCCTCCGCCAGCAGGCGGCGCACCCACAGCAGCCCTTCCTCGTCGGAAATGCGGAATTGGGTATCGATCGGCGCGCCCTCCAGATTGGCGGTGATCCGACCCTGACCGATGCCCTCGGCTACCGAAGACCCCTCCGCCTTCAGCTCGCCATGAGCGTAATAATTATAAAGCGCAGCGCCATAGGGATCGCTCAAGGCAATGGTAATGTTCTCGTCATGGGCCTTCAGGCCCAGCCCCACGCCCGCAATCGTGCCGCCGGTCCCAGCCGCGCAGGTAAAGCCGTCGATCTGCCCGTCCATCTGGGTCCAGATTTCCTCGGCAGTGCCGACGATATGCGCCTTGCGATTGGCGATATTGTCGAATTGGTTGGCCCAGACCGCTCCTTCCGTTTCCTCCGCCAGACGGCGCGACGTGTGGACGAAATGCCCCGGATTGGAATAAGGCGCCGCCGGAACCGTCACCAGTTCCGCTCCCAAAGCCCGAAGCGTGTCCATCTTCTCCCGGCTCTGCGTCTCGGGCATGACGATGATCGACTTATACCCCTTGGCATTGGCCACCAGCGCCAGACCGATGCCGGTATTGCCCGCCGTGCCTTCGACGATCGTGCCGCCGGGCTTCAGCAGCCCCCTCTCCTCGGCATCGTTGACGATGAACAGCGCGGCGCGATCCTTCACCGAGGCGCCGGGGTTGGCGAATTCGCACTTGGCGTAAATGTCGCAGCCCGTCTCTTCGGAAGGGCCGGTGAGGCGCACCAGCGGCGTATTGCCAATCAGGGCGAGGCTATCTTTCTGAACCAGCATGGCTCCCGCATAGCGGACCAGACGCGCGCTTGCCAAGCAACACATTGCTGCGGGGCTGAAAGGGACGATTGTTAACCTGCCGTCCCTGCATCGTCCCAAGCCGGGACAGGGCGAAATCCGAAGAGGAAGTGACGGGACTTTTCCTTTATGGCGATGGAAGGTCAGGGATTTTCAGGGAAAACCAGCTTTGGCGGCAAGGGCAGCATCGATCGGGCATGGCGCAATTGCGGCGCTGGCGCTGTTCGCGCTCGCCGCGCCGCACCTCATCACCGCCGCGCCGCTGGACCTGTTCGCTACCCCGGCCGCGCAGGACGATCCTGTTGAAATACCGGGCGAGAATTTCCCCGGATCAGCCTTTTTCTTCGCGCAAGGCGCTTTCGATCCCGCGCCCGGCACGGCCACGATCCAGAGCGAACATGTGCTGGGCCTCGACGCGGTGCAGGTCGCGCCCGCCATGGCGTTCCGGGGGCTGACCGCGCTCGACAGCTATCGGGCGCTCAATTGCCTTACCTCCGCCATTTATTATGAGGCCGGAAGCGAGCCGGAGGACGGCCAGCGCGCCGTGGCGCAAGTCGTGCTTAACCGGGTCCGGAATCCGGCCTGGCCCAAGAGCGTCTGCGGCGTGATCTATCAAGGGTCGGAACGCACCGATGCGCGCTGCCAGTTCAGCTTCAGCTGCGACGGGTCGATGGCCCGCATGGCCAGCACGCAAGGCTGGACCCGCGCCCGCCTGATCGCCAGTGAGGCGCTTGCTGGACGGGCCTATAAGCCGGTCGGCCTTGCCACCTTCTACCACACATTGGCGGTGCGTCCCGATTGGGCGGCGGCCATGCGTCCGGTTGCCGTGATCGGCGCGCATATCTTCTACCGTGCGCCGGGCGCGACCGGCGCACCCGCGGCCTTCCACGCCACCTATCTTGGGCGAGAGACGCAATCAGGACCGGCTCGCCCGGCATGGGCGATCCGCCCGTCCCCTGTCGGCCCAGCGATAGCCCTGCCAACATCCAGCCCTGCCGAAAGCCCGGCCAGACCCGACACTGAGGGCGGGATCGCGCCAAGCCTGCCGCAGTCGACCGTTCGCCCCGAATTTCGCAACAGCGGCCGCCCTCTGATCTGATCCGCCCCATTTTTTTCGGGCTAGCGACCGTATTTTTACGGCTAACCTATCGTTTACAATTCAAGTCATTGAAAAATAACAAAATTAAAATGGGGCATTTTTGGAAATCGAGGGAACCGATCGGGCTCATCGCGTGTTCTGCATATCGGATAGCAAATCTTTTGCCCCCCGCTCTTGCTATCCAAAAAAACATGAGCCCGGAACGCATCTCCCCCCCCCGACGCGTTCCGGGCTCAGAATTTTTGGGCATATCCCGCAGAAATCAGAGATATTTTCGGACTCGGAACGCTTTCCGGGCCGACGGGTTGTCCTTCCGTCACCGGCATGGCTCGTCCATCCGGATGAAGCATCACCCAGAACAGGGCGATGCGCGAGAATCGATCAAAGTTTCAAGGAGACGATGATGACCAGGAATATCCTAGCCGCCCTGCTGCTGACCGGTTCCCTGATGGTCGCTGCATGCAATACCGTGGAAGGCGCGGGCAAAGACGTCCAAAGCGCGGGTCAGGCCGTGGAAGACGCGGCTGACTGACCGGCAACGAAAAAGGCCCGTCTCACCCGAGGGGGCCTTTTTTTGCTTTCAGTTTGCGGCGTCGGCCGTTTCCGCGACCGAAACATCCTTTGCCTGCTTGCGGTCAGTGAACCAGATGGCGATGATCGTAATTTCGTAGAGCAGCAGCAACGGCACGGCCAGCATCAGTTGCGACACCACATCCGGCGGCGTCAGCACCGCCGCCAGAATGAAGGCGGCGACGATCATGTAGCGGCGCAGCCCAATCAACTGCGCCCGGCTGACGAACCCCGCGCGATTGAGCAGCATCAGCAGCACCGGCATCAGGAAACTGATGCCGAAGGCGAGGATGAACTGCATCACCAGCCCAAGATAGGCGTCGGCGCTCGGCAAGGCCTCCACCTGCAAGCCGCTGCTGTTCCCCTGAAACTCCAGGAAGAAATGGAAGGCCGTCGGCATCACCACGAAATAGGCCAGCGACGCACCCATGGCGAAGAGGAACGGTGTGGCGATGATGAAGGGCAGCAGCGCCTTCTTTTCCTTCGCATACAGCCCCGGCGCGACAAAGGCCCAGAGCTGGTTCGCGATGATCGGAAAGGACAGGCAGAAAGCGCCGAAAACCGCAATCTTCACCTGCACGAAAAAGGCTTCGTAGAGCTTGGTGTAAACCAGCCGCCCGCCGGCGTCGCCAAAGGCTTCCTTCAGCGGATGGACGAGGATCGCGAACAGTTGCTCGGAAAAATAGAAGCAGATCGCTCCGGTAATGAACAGCGCGTAGACGCATTTGAGCAGCCGTCCGCGCAGCTCGATCAGGTGGTCGAGCAGGGGCGCCTTGCTATCGTCGATGTCCTTCATGCGGCTGCGCCACCCTTTTGCGCCGGTTCCTGCGCCAGATAGGGCGGCGCGTCGCTCGCCGAAGGCGTCACGGGAGCCGATGTCACCGGCGCAGATTCCGCCACGAAAGGCGGGTTATCGTCCACTGCAACCTCTTCAACTGCCGTTTCAGCTCCGGGCGCGGGAAGCGATTCCGTCGTTTCGGGCGGATGCTCTTCCATGATCCGCTTGTTCTGCGCGGCCCATTTCTTTTCCAGCTCTTCCAGCTCGACTTCGCGCACCATGGCGTCAATGCCGGTGCGGAAATGCCGGGCCATGCCCTGTGCCTTGCCGACGATCTGCCCCACCTTGTAAAGCGCGCGGGGCAGGTCCTTGGGGCCGATGACGATCACCGCAATGATGACGATCACCAGCAATTCGGACGAATCGATGCCAAACATGCGTGCCTACCGCCCCGGCCTGAGGAAAATCAGGCCTTGGTCTTTTCGTCTGCCGCATTTGGCGTGGCGCTGGGCGCGTCCTGTTCCGGAACGCGATGGCCCTCGATGCGCGTGGCGGGCTTGGCCGGGACGTCGTCATCGTCCTCCATGCCCTTCTTGAAGCTCTTGATGCCCTTGGCGACGTCACCCATCAGCCCGGATATCCGGCCGCCGCCGAACAGCAGCATGACCACCAGGAGAACGATGACCCAATGCATCAACGAAAAGGAACCCATTTTAACTTTCTCCTGAAACTCCCGCCTATCTAGGCGTCTTCCTCGTCATTTTCCACAACGGATTGGGCGCCCAGACCCTCAAGCGCCAAATCCACCGGATCGAGCAATCCGGCGGCCCGCAGATCGTCGATACCCGGCAGGTCGCGGCGGCTGCTAAGGCCGAAATGTGACAGGAATTCGTGCGTCGTGGCGTAAATCAGTGGACGCCCCGGCACTTCCCGCCGTCCCGCGGGCCGAACCCAGCCTGCCTCCATCAGCACGTCCAGCGTCCCCTTCGCCACCTGAACGCCGCGAATGGCCTCGATCTCGGCGCGGCTCACCGGCTCATGATAGGCGATAATGGCCAGGGTTTCCATGGCGGCGCGGGACAGTTTGCGGGTCTCGTCCTTTTCTCGGCGCAGGATGTGGGCGAGGTCGGCGGCGGTCTGGAAATGCCAGCGCCCGCCCCGCTCGACCAGATTGATGCCGCGCCCGGCATAATGGTCGCGCAGGGCGTCGAGCGCGCCGGCAATATCCCCCGCCTCCCCCACATGCAGCCTGATTTCGCCGATCGTCAGCGGCTGTTCCGACACGAACAGCACGGCCTCCACCGCGCGCCGCAAATCATCCTGTTCCTCGATCACAACAGGCGCCCCGCAATCTGTTCCGGCATGGCGGCGCGCAGGAATATGGGTTCGAAAATCCCTTCCTGCTGGATTTCCAGCCGCCCCTGCCGCGCCAGTTCCAGCGCGGCGACGAAACTGCTGGCCAGCGCCGATCTTGCCATCGGTCCATCCTGCCCGGTCGGCAGGAAGGCTTCAAGCGCGGTCCAGTCGATCGCCGCGCCCACCAATGTACTGACCCTCTGGATCGCTTCGTCCAGAGTCATCACCGGCCGCACCGCGACCATATGGACGACCGGCTGGGTCCGGGCGCGGATCTGGCCGTAGGACTGGATCAGGTCGAACAGGCTGGCGGCCCATTTCGCCTTGCGCACCAGACGCAGACCTTCGGGCTTTTCCCGCACGAAAACGTCCCGGCCGATGCGGTCGCGCGCCATCAGCCGCGCGCCGGCCTCCCGCATCGCATAAAGCCGCTGGAGCCGCAGTTGCAGCCGCAGCGCCAATTCCTCGGGATTGGGTTCGGGCTGGGCTTCCTTGGGAAGCAGCAACGCGGATTTGAGGTAAGCGAGCCAGGCCGCCATCACCAGATAATCGGCCGCCAGTTCCAGCTTCAGCTTCCGGGCACCGTCGATATAGCTGAGATATTGTTCGACCAGCGCCAGAATGGAGATTTCGCGAAGGTCCACCTTCTGCGTCCGCGCCAGCGCCAGCAGCAGGTCGAGCGGCCCCTCCCAGCTTTCAAAGCTGACGGTAAGCGTTTCAGGCCGTGGGACAGCGGGAGGCGTGAAGAGATCGTCCATCCTCAGACCAGAACAGGCGCCAGCAGAGCGTCGCGGGTCGCCAGCAGTTCCTCCAGCGGCGGCGCGTCGGGCAATCGATGCGTCGACGCCATGGCGCGATCGAGCCGGGCCTTCGCCGACGCCGTAATCTCGGGCAGCAGTTCAGCGATGCCGACCATGTCGTCCATCCGTCCCCAGCAATTGAGCGCCAGATCGCAACCCGCCGCGACCGTGGCGGCCGCCAGTTCCGGGATGCTTCCTTTCAGCGCCTTCATGTCGAGATCGTCCGACATCAGCAATCCGTCGAAACCAATCCGCCCGCGAATGATCGTCTCGATCACCGATGGCGAGAGGCTGGCAGGCAGATCGGGGTCCCAGGCGGTATAGACGACATGCGCCGTCATCCCCATGGGCGCGTCTTTCAGCGCCTGAAACGGCGCCAGATCTATCGCGAGCGCATCCTCGTCAGCGGTGACGATCGGCAATTCATGATGGCTGTCCACCATCGCCCGGCCATGGCCCGGAATATGCTTGACGATGCCGACCACGCCTCCGTCGGCCAGCCCTTCGATCACAGCCCGGCCCAGCGCGGCCACGCGCATCGGCTCGGCGCCCAGCGTCCGGTCGCCCATGATGTCGCTCGCCCCCTCCTGCCGCACGTCCAGCAGCGGCAGCGCGTCGACGGTGATGCCCGCCTCCCATAGGGTGGCGGCAATGGCACGGGCGTTGGTCCGCGCCGCGGCAATGGCGCTGGAGGGCGCGATTTCATAGAGGCTGTCGAAGACCGCGCCGGGTGGAAAGCTGGGCCAGACCGGCGCCTGCATCCGCGCGACCCGGCCGCCTTCCTGATCGATCATGACCAGCAGATCGTCGCGACCGTGCAGCGCCCGCAGATCGTCGGTCAGCGCCCGAAGCTGCGCCTTGTCCGCTATGTTGCGCCGGAAGAGGATATAGCCCGCAGGCTGCGCCTCACCAAAGAAGGCGCGCTCGTCCGCAGTCAGGGTTTCGCCGGAAAGGCCGAAGATAACGGGTTTCATGGGGCAGATGGTAGCCGCTCGAAAGCCCGCTGTCGAAGGGGTTTGGTCCCTTTAATTGACCACCATGCAGCTCTCGCCCGCGACCTTGAGCTTGCCGCACAGCGTGCTGGCCTGCCCGCCCGCGGCCGCGCGCAGCCGGTAGACGGTACTGCCGCCCACCTCCGCCTCCTCGATCGACATGGGCAACGGCTCCAGATAGGTGAACCGCTTGGACAGGCGCTTCCACGCGTCCCTGGCGAAAGCCTGATTGCCATAGGCGCCAAGCTGGATGGTTCCGCCGCCAGCCGAACGGGCCGCCGTCGCGACGGGTCTGGCCCGGGTTTCGTCGGCCACCTTTGCCGTCACGCTCTGCGCGGGCTTGCCGGGCACGGGAGTCTTGGCCGCACCCGCTGCACCCGTTGGCGTGATCGGCGCTTCGGGCACCCGAGTCGGATCGATTCGCCCGTCACGCGCCACGCCTTCGCTCGCGGCGTAGCTGGCGTCGCCTTCGCCATCGAATTTCCTGGCGTCGGCTTCCCTGGCCGGAACCTTGTAGTCGCCGGCGGGCGCGGCGATCAGCTTGCCTTCGCCGCCCGCCCCGCCCGAACGATTCTGGATCAGCCACACGCCCGCGACGACCGCGCCGATCAGCGCCAGCCCGAACAGGATGAAACCCAGCAGGCGCAGCGGTGAAAGCCCCTGCTCCTCCTCATCCTCGATGGCGGGTTCGAGCCAGGGCAGACGCTCATCGTCGTCCAGGTCCAGCCGTCCCCGCACATAATCGCCCATCAGTCCAAAACTCCGCCGGTCATTGCATTTCGGTCAAGGCTGCCACGCCCATCAGCGCGAGGCCATTGCGGATGATTTGCCCGATTCCACGGCTCAAGAAAAGCCGCGCAGAGGTGGTGGCCGGATCATCCGTCAGGATGACGCGGGCCTTCGGATTGTCGTTGCCGAGATTCCACCAGCTATGGAAAGCCGAAGCCAAGTCATTGAGATAGAAGGCAATGCGGTGCGGCTCGCGGGCCGAAGCGGCCCCCTCCACCACCCGCGGGAACTGGGCGGCGAGCTTCACCAGCCCCAGCTCGTCCGTCCCAAGGCGGGACAGATCTGGCGCGGGCAGGGCGATCCCCGCCTCCTCGGCGCGGCGACCGAGCGAGGAAATCCGGGCGTGGGCATATTGCACATAGAAAACCGGATTGTCCTTCGACGCCTCCACCACCTTGGCGAAGTCGAAGTCCATCTGCGCATCGGCCTTGCGCGTCAGCATGGTGAAGCGCACCACATCCTTGCCGACTTCGCGCACCACATCGGCCAGCGTCACGAAATTGCCCGCACGCTTGGACATTTTCACCGGCTCGCCGTCACGCAGCAGGCGGACCATCTGGATCAGCTTGACGTCGAAGCGCGCCTTGCCCTCGGTCAGCGCGGCGACGGCGGCCTGGATACGCTTCACCGTGCCGCCATGGTCGGCGCCCCAGATGTCGATCAGCTGATCGGCCGTCTGCGCCTTCTGATAATGATAGGCCATGTCGGCGCCGAAATAGGTCCAACTGCCGTTGGACTTCCTGATCGGCCTGTCCTGATCGTCGCCGAACTTCGTCGAGCGGAACAGCGGCAGCTCGACCGGCTCCCAATCCTCCGGCGTCTCACCCTTGGGCGCTTCCAGTACGCCGTCATAGACCAGATCATGGTCGCGCAGCCATTTCTCGGCCGCGTCGGGCTTGCCCGCCGCCTGCAACTCGGCCTCGGACGCGAAGATGTCGTGATGGATGCCCAGCAGCGCGAGGTCGCTGCGGATCATGTCCATCATCGCCGCGACCGCCCTGGTGCGAAAAGGAACCAGCCATTCGCTCTCCGGCGCGCCGACGAAGCGATCACCATATTCGGCGGCCAGCGCCTGCCCCACCGGCACCAGATAGTCGCCGGGATAGAGGCCTTCGGGAATTTCGCCCACGGCCTCGCCCAGTGCCTCGCGGTAGCGGACATGCGCCGAGCGGGCGAGCACGTCCACCTGACCGCCCGCATCGTTGATATAATATTCGCGGATCACCTTATGCCCGATATGCTCGAGCAGGGTCGCCAGCGCATCGCCGACCACGGCGCCCCGGCAATGGCCCATATGCATGGGGCCGGTCGGGTTGGCGGAGACATATTCGACATTGACCGTCACGCCCTCGCCCGAGGTGGAACGGCCATAATCCGCCGCCTCGGCGTGGATGGCGGCCAGTTCGGCGCGCCAGGTGGCATCGGTCAGGCGCAAGTTGATGAAGCCGGGGCCGGCGATGGACGCGCCCTCGACCTCGTCCAGCTTCTCAAGACCCGCGACGATCTTTTCCGCCAGAGCGCGGGGATTGGTGCCCGCCGGCTTGGCCAGCACCATCGCCGCGTTGGTGGCCAGATCGCCATGGCTGGGATCGCGGGGCGGCTCTACCGTCACGGGCTTGCGGTTGAGACCGGCGGGCAGCGTGCCGTCAGCCTCCAGCGCGTCGAGCACGGCGTCGAGATGGGCGGTGAAGCGGTTGTAAAGAGACAAGGGACGAACTTTCTTACAAAGCGCGTTCGTCCTGAGCCTGCCTCATTTCGAAAAAGCCAGGGGCTTCGGCAAGCTCAGCCCGAACGGTAGATAACGGGCTTTAACGGGTAGCGTTGTAACGGAGCTGATCCTGGGTCAGATTGAACCCCACGAGCAGCTCGAAGCTGGTTCGCTGCAACGCCGCCTTGACGTCCGGCTGCGCGAAGGGATCGATCGCGGCATCGGCATCGCCCGCCTTGCGTTTCTGCGTGATCTTGCGCTGAATGTCTTCCGGCAGGGTCGCGGCGGCCTTGCTCACATAGGAACCGGCCTTGGCAGCGGCGCTTGCGCGATATTGCCCTGCGGGAAAATCAAGCGTCACCTGACCCACGCGCTTGGCAACGACCGCATTTCCGCTGCGCACCACGGCCGAAAAATAAGGCAGCGTCACCTGCCGCGCGGCGCTCGCGTCGCTGCGGCGCGCATTCACCGTAAAGGTCGCTTCGGTGTAAAGCTGATCGCCATCGGCGCAGGTGGATCGCAGATCGGTGATGTTCGCCACCACGTCGATCGCCCTTGCGTCAGTGCTGCCCGCCGGATTGAACAGGGTAATGTCGCCGGTCTGGGCCGGGATCGCCGCGACCGGACAGGCCGAACGGACGGCCACGATACCGCCGGTCGGGTCGATTTCGCCCCTTTGCGAGCAGCCAGCAAGGGCCAGAGCGATCATTCCGGTCAGCGCAATTCGAGTAAAGGTCACAGGCAATCCCTTGGGAACAGGCGTTGGGCTTCTTATCCGTAGCCTGTCCCCCACGCAACCGAAACCAATCTCGACATAAAGGAAGCGGCTTTCATCCTCCGCGCCTTTCGCCTAAGCGCCAAGGAATGACATCGCGCCCGCCCATCAAGCTGCTCATCGCCGCCCCGCGCGGCTTTTGCGCCGGAGTCGACCGTGCCATCATTATCGTCGAGAGGGCGATCGAGAAATATGGCACCCCGGTCTATGTCCGCCATGAGATCGTCCACAACAAGTTCGTCGTCGACAGCCTGAAGGCCAAGGGCGCGATCTTCGTCGAGGAACTGGATCAGGTGCCCGACGGCGTGCCGGTGGTGTTTTCGGCGCACGGCGTGCCCAAGGCGGTCCCGGCCAAGGCGGAGGAGCGCGGCCTCGACTATCTGGATGCGACCTGCCCGCTGGTGAGCAAGGTCCACCGCCAGGCCGAACGGCAGGTGGAGGCCGGCCGCCACATCCTCTTCATCGGTCACAGAGGCCACCCGGAGGTCATCGGCACCTTCGGACAGGTCGACGCGGGCCATATGACCCTCATCGAGACGGAGGAGGATGCGGAAACCTTCGCCCCCGCCGACCCCGACAATCTCGCCTTTCTGACGCAGACGACGCTTTCGGTCGATGACACCGCCTCCATCGTCGCGACGCTTCAGCGCCGCTTCCCGACGATCCACGCGCCCAAGGGCGAGGACATCTGCTACGCCACCTCCAACCGGCAGGCGGCGGTCAAGGCGATCGCGGCCCGGTGCGACGCCGTCTATGTGATCGGCGCGCCCAACAGCTCCAACTCTCTGCGGCTGGTCGAAGTGGCGGAGCGCGAAGGCACCCCCGCCCGCCTGATCCAGCGCGCCGACGACATTGATTTCGTCTGGCTGGAGAGCGTGCGGACGCTCGGCCTGACCGCAGGGGCATCTGCCCCGGAAGTGCTGGTGCGCGAAGTCGTCGGCCGGATCGGCGAACGCTTTGCCGTGACCGAGGAGCAGGTCGAAACCGCCCGCGAAAGCATCTCCTTCAAACTTCCCCGCGGTCTGGAGGCCGCCTGAGTCCGATGGCCGTTTATACCCAGGTTCCCGCCGAAGAGATCGACGCTTTCCTCAGCCGCTATGACGCGGGCCGCCTGGTGTCCGCCAAGGGCATCGCGGAAGGGGTCGAGAACAGCAATTATCTGCTCGAAACCACCGGTCATGACGGCGCTTCTGCTTCTGGGGGGGGCCACCGTTATATCCTGACCCTCTATGAAAAGCGGGTGGATGAGGCCGACCTGCCTTTCTTCATGGATCTGCTCGATCATCTGAGCGCACGCGGATGCCTCGTCCCTCGGTTCATCCCGGACCGGGAAGGAAAGCGCCTCCAGCAGCTCGCCGGACGCCCGGCCTGCCTGATCGAGTTCCTGACCGGCATTTCGGTCACTGAACCGACCGTGGGTCAGAGCCGGGCGGCGGGCGCGGCGCTGGGCGCGATGCACAGCGCAGTGGAAGGCTTCACCGGCGAGCGCCGCAATGCGCTCGACCTGCCCGGCTGGCATGATCTCGCGGCCCGATGCGGCGAGGATTTCGACCAGATCGCGCCCGGCCTTGGCGCCCGCGTGGCGGACGAGCTGGCCTTCCTCGACGCGCATTGGCCCAGCGATCTGCCGCGCGCGGTAATCCATGCCGATCTTTTCCCCGACAATGTGCTGATGCTGGGCGACGAGGTGACGGGCCTCATAGACTTTTATTTCAGCTGCACCGACATCCGCGCCTATGATCTGGCGGTGACGCACAGCGCCTGGTGCTTCAGCAATGACGGCGCAACATGGTTCAGGGAACGCGCCATGGCGTTGGGCGCCGGCTATGACGCCACCCACGGCCTCTCCGAAGCCGAGCGTTCCGCCTTCCCGATCCTCTGCCGGGGCGCGGCGCTGCGTTTCCTGCTGACGCGGGCCTATGACTGGATCAATACGCCTGCGGATGCTCTTGTGACGCGCAAGGATCCCCTCGCCTATCTGCGGCGGCTGGATTTCTACGCCGGCGCCAATCCGGCGGATCTGCTCGGCGCATGAGCGATCTGCCGCAGGTCGAGATCTTCACCGACGGCGCATGCAAGGGCAATCCTGGCCCCGGTGGCTGGGGCGCGGTGCTGCGCTTTGGCGACAAGGAGCGGGAAATTTCTGGCGGCGAGGCGCAGACCACCAACAACCGCATGGAAATGATGGCAGCGGTGCAGGCGCTGGAGACATTGAAGCGCCCGTGCAGGGTTACGCTCTACACCGACAGCAAATATGTGATGGACGGCATCACCAAATGGGTTTTCGGCTGGCAGAAGAATGGCTGGAAGACGGCGGACAAAAAGCCGGTCAAGAATGCCGAAATCTGGCAGGAGCTGGTGAAAGCCGCCGCGCGCCACAAGGTGACATGGCAATGGGTGAAGGGCCATGCCGGCCACCCGGAAAATGAGCGCGCCGACCAACTCGCCTGCGCCGCGGCGGAGGGTTTCCGGAAATAGGGTTTGGCGGCCTTGCAAACGGCCAAAACCAGCCTGCCCGCCCGCGCCCACGATAAAAGCGCCCCGGCTTTGCCTGCCGAAGCGCCTTATTCCAGGCGATCGCCCATTTCAGGCGGCTTTGCGCGCCTTGTTCAGCTTCTTCAGCAGCATGTCCCGCTTCAGGCGCGAGAGGTGGTCGATGAACAGCACGCCCTGCAAATGATCCATCTCATGCTGAAGACAGGTGGCCAGCAGCCCTTCCAGCTGTTCCTCGTGAATCCGGCCATCCCGATCCATCCAGCTGGCGCGTATCGATGCGGGCCGCTCTACCTCGGCAAACTGGTCCGGAACCGACAGGCAGCCTTCGTTGTAAACGGAAAGATCATCCGACCCTTCCAGTATCTCGGGATTGATGAACACCATCGGCCTTTTGACCGGCGGCGCCCCTTCCTCGTCGGATTCAGGTTCCTGAAGGTCAATGACCAGCACCCGCTTGGGCACGCCGACCTGAATCGCGGCCAGACCGATGCCGGGCGCATCATACATGGTCTCGAACATGTCATCGATCAGACGCTGCAAATCATCATCGATCGCCTCCACCGGAGACGAGATGGTACGCAGGCGCGGATCGGGCGCCTCCAGGATAGGTAGAATGGCCATGGCCGTAAAATAATCCGACGGCGGCGAAAATTCAAGCGACCGGCAAATTCAGGAAATCGGACGCCGCGCCCTGAGCGCCTGCGCCAGCGTGCCTTCGTCCAGATAATCCAGTTCCCCGCCCACCGGCACGCCATGGGCCAACTGGGTCAGCCGCACGGGAAAGCCCTCCAGCCGCTCGGCCAGATAATGGGCGGTGGTCTGCCCCTCCAACGTGGCATTCATCGCCAGCACCACCTCGTCGATGCCGCCGGCTTCCACGCGCGCCACCAGCGCGTCGATCGACAGATCTTCGGGCCGCACCCCCTCCAGAGCGGAAAGCCGTCCGCCCAGCACATGGAAGCGCCCCGGAAAAAGGCGGGATTTATCGAGCGCCCAAAGGTCCGACACATCCTCCACCACGCAAAGCGCCCGCGCATCGCGGCGCGGATCGGCGCAGATGCCGCAGGGATCGATGGTATCGACATTGCCGCACAGACCGCACGTCACCAGCCGGTCGTTCACCGCATCCAATGCGCGCAGCAGCGGCTCCAGCGCGGATTCGCGCTTCTTGAGCAGGTGCAGGACAGCGCGCCGCGCAGAACGCGGGCCAAGGCCGGGCAGACGGGAGAGCGCCTGCGTCAGCGCTTCGATCTCGGGAGAAGCCATGGAACCGGAATAAGGGCTTGCAAGTCATGGGCACAAGGGGTTTGAGGTGCCGTCATGCGTATCGTTTACATGGGAACCCCCGATTTCGCCGTTCCGGCCCTTAT
The DNA here is from genome assembly GCF_041987595.1 of Sphingobium sp. Classification (GTDB taxonomy): domain Bacteria; phylum Pseudomonadota; class Alphaproteobacteria; order Sphingomonadales; family Sphingomonadaceae; genus Sphingobium. The sequence continues at coordinate 41,307 of NZ_JBHIWJ010000027.1, forward strand.
TGCATTGACCAGGGCCGGCCACGAAGTCGTCGCGGCATATAGTCAGCCCCCTCGCCCTGCGGGTCGGGGCAAGGCGCTGCGTCCCTCCCCCGTCCATGCCAAGGCACAGGAGATGGGTATCGAGGTGCGCACGCCGGTTTCGCTCAAAGACGCAGAGGTGCAGGCCGCCTTCGCCGCGTTGAAGGCCGATGTCGCGGTGGTGGCCGCCTATGGGCTGATCCTGCCAAAAGCCATATTGGAGGCACCGCGCTTCGGCTGCATGAACATCCATGCCTCGCTACTCCCCCGCTGGCGGGGCGCAGCGCCCATCCAACGCGCCGTCCTGTCGGGCGACAACGTCACCGGCGTCACCATCATGGACATGGAGGCGGGCTTGGACACCGGGCCGATGCGCGCCAAGCACGTGACCCCGATCGAAAGCAAGACGGCAGGCGAACTCACGCGGGAACTGGCCGAGGCGGGTGCCGAATTGATGATCGAGGTGCTGGACGATCTTGCCCTCCACCCGCCCATCCCCCAGCCGGAAGAGGGCGTCACCTATGCGTCCAAGATCGAAAAGGCGGAGTCGCGGATCGATTTCAGCCGCGACGCGCATCAGGTCGAGCGCCAGGTCCGCGCCTTCAACCCCTTCCCCGGCGCCTTCTTCGAATATCGTGGCGAACGGTTCCGCATCCTCGCCGCCCATGTCGAGGAGCATGAAGGCCCCTCAGGGGAATTGCTCGACAACAGCCTGCTGATCGGCTGCGGCCACGGCGCGATCCGTCCCACGCTGATCCAGCGCGCGGGCAAGGGCGCCATGTCGGCGGGCGAACTGCTGCGCGGCTATGACATGCCTGCGGGCAGCCGGATCGACTGACAGCGATGACGCGGTTCGCCTTCACCGTCGAATTTGACGGCCGCCCCTTCATGGGCTGGCAGCGGCAGGCCCATGGCCCCAGCGTGCAGCAGGCCATAGAGGACGCCATCCATGCCGTGACCGGCGAAGATGCAGTGGTTCACGCCGCAGGGCGCACCGACGCGGGCGTCCATGGCCTCGCGATGCGCGCCCATACGGACATCAACAAGGAGATGACGCCCTTCCGCCTGATGGAAGCGCTCAACGCCCGGCTGCGGCCAGATCCGGTTGCGATCCTCGCCTGCGACACGGTGCCTGACGACTGGCATGCCCGCTTTTCCTGCCTTGGCCGTTCCTACGTCTATCGCATCGCCAATCGCCGGGCCCCGCTGACATGGGAAAGCGGCCTCGTCTGGCGCGTGATCCAGCCGCTTGATGCCGGAGCGATGCACGAAGCGGCCCAGCTTCTGGTCGGGCTGCATGACTTCACGACTTTCCGTTCGGCCCATTGCCAGGCGGAAAGCCCGGTCAAGACGCTGGACCGGCTGGATGTGGAGCGGAACGGAGACCGCATTGCCATCCATGCAGAGGCCCGGTCTTTTCTGCATCATCAGGTGCGATCCATGGTCGGTTGTCTGGCCATGGTCGGCATGGGCCGCTGGTCGATCGGCGATCTGGAGGCGGCCCGCGACGCGAAGGACCGCGCCGCGCTCGGCCTCAACGCGCCGCCCGACGGCCTCTACTTCGTGCGCGCCCGCTACCCGGGCGAATGAACGGGGTCAGAGACTGGCGCGGAAAGGCGTGAAATTGGTGCCCTCGTCATAGACGTCCAGCCCCTCGGCCCGCTTGAGACCGCCGACCACTGCATAGGTCACCGGCGTCAGCACCGCTTCCCAGGCCACCTTCATCGCCCAGTTGGTGACCATCACGGTCAGCACCTGTCCATTGGTCCAGACCCCGTAGAAAGCCAGCGGATAGAAGAAGATGCTGTCCACGCCCTGACCGACGACGGTCGAGCCGATGGTCCGGGTCCACAGATATCTGCCCTGCGTCAGCAGCTTCATCTTGGCAAGGACGAAGCTGTTGGCGAATTCGCCCGCCCAAAAGGCGGTGAGCGAGGCGAAGACGATCCGCCATGTGCTGCCGAACACGGACTCATAGGCCTTCTGATCGGGCCAGCCCTCCGCCGGGGGCAGCTTCACCACCACCCAGCTCATCAGCGCCATGAACAGCATCGCGCCGAAGCCCGCCCAGACGCAGCGCCGCGCCCGCGCATAGCCATAGACTTCAGTGAGGACGTCGCCCAGCACATAGCCGAGCGGAAAGAAAAGGATGCCCGCGCCGAAGGTGAAGCCGCCGACCGTGGACAGCTTGGCCGCGCCGATCAGATTGGAGAGCAGCAATATGGCGACGAAGGCCGCCATGCAGAAATCGAAATAACGCAGGGGACGCGCGCCCAGCGCATCTGCCTCGATTTTTCTTACCCCCGGATCGGTCATGGGCCATCTGCATAAATGGCCTCCCTGCAAAAGCAATGACATGATTGCGCCCCATCATTGCACAGACGCCCAAGCATCGCTATCGAACGCGCCGACGGCCCCGTAGCTCAGCTGGATAGAGCATTCGCCTTCTAAGCGAATGGTCACAGGTTCGAATCCTGTCGGGGTCGCCAATCCTTCTGTGCTGTTGCATCAGCGAGGCACCGGAGACGCACAAAGCGTCACCTCTTTTACGTGAGGACGGGCGGGCCAGAAAGTGGCCTCTCCAACGATTTCTAGGCGATCGCCACGTCACCGCCAAGTGCAATGTTCAGCGCCGGCGTCCCACAACGAATCACTTGTCGAAATCAACGCCAGCGACCGATCGTATCAGATGGCCTTCTCGATCAGCGGAGCGACCTCGTCACGCCAGTATCGGCGAAGCGGGAGCACGACGAGCCACAGGATAAACCAGCATCCGTAGATCGCGTAGGGCGAATGGAACGCCCCCCACCCGAGCTTGCCGTGGGCGAGCTCGTTCCGCAGCGAAGGACCAGGGCGGAAGTTGAAGACGATGTCGATCAGGTGGACTGCGTCCTCACCGAGGATCTCGGTCAGCCGGGGCCGGTCGACATCGAGCAGTGCACCAAGCGACCGGTCTCCCTGCAGCAGGTCCGACTCGATCTTCGACGGATCCTCACCGTGCGTGATGAGGATGTGCCGGAGGATGTTCTCGAGCTGTGGGAACAGCAGATGGCAGGCGGTCAGGTAATCGCCCTGGATCATGCGGACGAGGCCGACGGCCATGATCTCGATCCGGCCCGCGGGGATGAAGGGGCTGTTGACGACGATCGGAGCGACGTGGCGTTCGGCGATGGCAAATCTGGTCAGCAGCGTCCGGCGGGCGGGTTCGATCCGGCCGTTGACATGCTCGACGAGGACAAACTCCATGTGCTTCACGGCCTCGGCACGATACCAGACGTCATCAGGCTCGGCGTCCAGGTTCAGCGCGTCGACGCGGGCGACCTCCCGCCCCTGCCCGTCCATATGGACGCTGGCGAACAGATTGCAGAGCGGATGCTTCTTCGCCTGATCCAGAACGATCTTGCGAAGCTCGGCCTCGCTGGGCGGTGCGGCCATCTCTATCAGCAGCGCCAAGGCCTTCCCCAACGGCGCCTCCTGGAACAGTTCGGCAGTGGCGGCCTGCATTTCGCCGAGATCCATCGACCACTTGTGCGAGACGATTTCGGCCTGGGCGGCGCCCTGCAACTGGCGCAATTCGTCGCCGAGAGCGCGGACGCGGTCGACGCTGCCACTGACTTGGCGCATCTCGCCGATTGCCGCCATCGTCCAGTGCGCCTTCGCCGAGGCCTGGCCGCAGTCGTCGCGCATGCGCAGCGTCGCCTCCGCCCGCTCCATCAGGCAGCGCATCTCCTCGGGCTCATCGCCGACCATCGCATGGCACCGCGCGGCCAACGCCCAAAGGCGGCGGAGCATCTCGGCATAGGTGTCAACGGGCGCCGCGACGGCCAGCCGCTCGGCCACCTGCGCCACATCCGTAGGCTCGATGAGGCGGTAGCCGAGGCCGAGTTCGGAGAATTCGACGAAGCGGAACAGATCGGTCCGGTCGACCGTGGCCGCATGGCAGACGTCGAAAGCGCCGCGGACGCTCTCGGCAATCTGCCCCTTCTTCTCGGTCCTGCTGATGAGCGCCAGAGCGCGCGTCATCATCTCGAGCGCCTCGTGCACGGTCCGGTCGAGATCGGGGAACTGCTGTTCGATCTGGCCCGCGACATGCCGCCGGGCAAGAAGGCAATAGGCCTCCATCGCGGCACGTGCGGCGCGGCCCTGTCGACGGTCGTTGTGGAACGCGACGTCGCCCAGCCGGGCGCGGAGCATCTACATCTTTCCGCGGCCCCGTCGGTTCTGCCGCGCCGTTCCAAACTATATAGTCCAGAGTTGTTCAAGGTTCAATGACTGTTGAATATTTGTTGTTTCGTCTCCGATCGGGATTGAGTTCTAGCTCTCCGTTCAAGGTTCAATTATGTTTGAAGAATGTCTCGACCAAACCTCCCGATCTTCACCGCACTCGGCCAGCAGACACGCTGGAGGGCCTTCGAGGTCCTTCTTGAACATGGCGAACAGGGACTGCTCCAACGCGAGATCGCGGCGGCGCTCGGCATCGAGAAGAACCTCATGTCGGTGCACTTGCGGATCCTGAAGGAAGCGGACTTGGTTTCCGCCGAAAAGAACGGCCGAGAGGTCACCTACCGCGTGACGCCCGCCGCCGCGCGCGAGGCGGCCGAGACCCTTCTGCGGACCATCGACGGCGGCAAGGCCGCCTGACAGGTTCGAGCCGAATGACGGTCGCCGACAATGACCGCTTCCGCGCGCTCATGACATCCCGTTGTGCCGTTCCCTGCGTCCAGCGCTGGCCTCACCTCGACGCCCCGAACGCCAGCCATGGACGCCGAATGGCACCTGAATTCGGACGTGCCTTGGTATAGCGAGTTCGCTGGCTCTCGCATCTACCTGCGCCAGCATCCCCCATGTCACACTAATGGGTGGGACCGATGCAGACCCCCGGAGAGGCCCGCGACCTCTTCCTGCCCGGATGGCATCCGCGACGGAGCTGCGCAGGCGCATCACCCTGGTGGCGTCCGCCCTTCCCCGTCGATCGACCCGATCCCTGACAGGAGGATAGAACATGAAGCCCAAGAAGTTCCAACGCCACGCCGATCCCGCCACCGAGGAGATGGTCTCGTCGCGCTATGCGCCGAAGATCGGCGACAAAGAGGTCCTCATCGTAAGCCACGGCGTGCTGCCGCTACCGACCACGACGCTGGCTCACAACGCCGATCCGATGACCCGCGTCGGCTGGTTCAAAGAGATGTTCCTGCCGTCCGATGCGCTCGACTGGCCGCTGAACGTCGCCGTCGTCCGCACCGGCGATCAGGTCATCCTGGTCGACGCAGGCCTCGGCGGCCAGTTCCCCGGTTTCCATGTCCAGCCAGATGGCATCCTTCCTCGATCAGGCCGGCGGCCTCTGGATGCGGGGCGCACTCAACGGCAAGGTCGGCGGCGCGTTCACCTCCTCCGCTACACAGCACGGCGGCAATGAGATGACGCTCTTCTCGATCATGACCAACCTCATGCACTTCGGCATGACCATCGTCGGTCTCCCCTACAGCCATCCCGGTCAGGGCACGATCGACGAGATCATCGGGGGTGCCCCTTACGGCGCGACCACGATCGCGGGCAGCGATGGCTCGCGGCAACCCTCCGAGATCGAACTCGCCGGCGCTCGCCACCAGGGCATGCTGGTGGCGACCACTGCGGCCAAGCTGTTCGACTGATCGCCCGGTGCCTTCGGATCTTCGACCGTAGTGGTCAGAACGTCTTCGTGACCCTGGCCTCGAAGGTTCGCGGCGCTCCGAGGAATCCGCTGTAGGATCCGGCTTGCAGCGGGGTCGCGAGCACCTGCTCGACATAGGTCACGTCGAGCAGGTTGCGCACGCCGACCTCCAGATTGAGGCGAGCGGAAGGGAACCCGACCCCCGCCTTGATGTCGAGGATGTCGACGGGACCCTGCCGATAGGTGCCCGCCGTGTCGACGAACTGGCTGCTCGTGTAACGGTATTGAACCCGACCAGTGACCGACATGGTCCGGGACACAGGCGCGTCGATGCTGGCGGCCAGGTTGGCGCTCACCCGTGGTGCGAAGCGGAAGCGTGCCCCCGCGAGCGCCGGATCGATCCCGCCAGCAGCGTCGTATCGGGCGCGCGGTATCCATGTCAGATTCGCGTCGAGCGCCAGGTGTCTGGTGAGGCGAAACCTGTTTTCGATCTCGACACCATAGTCCTCTGCCCCCTGCGCGTTGATGACGGTCGTGCGGATGCCGACAAACTGTGCGATCTGGAGGCTGCTGATGTCGTAGTGGAATAGCGCCACGTTCGTCCGCGCTGCACCGCCGAGATACGAAACCTTCGCGCCCACCTCAAACGCGTCGATCGTCTCCGGCCGGTATTCGGGATTGAGCGGCCTTCCTCCCAGAACCTCGGCAGGATTGTTCTCTCGCGTGCCAGCACCGTTGGCGTCGATGTTCACCCCGCCGGATTTGAAGCCGTGGTTGTAGGTGGCGTAGAGGAGCGTCGACGAGGAGGGCTGGAACTCGATCCCGAACGTGCCGGTGATCGCGTCGTCGTGGTGCTTGGCGTCATATGCGGGGCCCGGCTGGATCCCCAGCAGGCGGAACGGCTCTGCCGCCGCCGCCCGATAGTAGCGATAGGCGAACCTGCCGGTCTTGTCCTCAATCGAGTAGCGAATGCCTCCGGCGATGCTCAGCCGGCTCGTCAGGCGCGTCTCCGCGTGCGCGAATACCGAATAGGTCCGGGCGGTGCCTCCCATGTCCTCATCCGCAATAAGGCCCGGAGGCGCGTCCGCGATCCCAGGCGGCAGGCCGAGACCGGAGAGCAGCGCGTCCCACACCGGTTGAGCCTGCGCGCCCCATGGTAGCTTGCGTCCCATCACAAGTCGCTCGTCGGATAGGAACGCTCCGAGAAGAAGCGTCCCGTTCAGTCGCTCGACGGGCAACGAAAAGGTGACCTCCTGCGACAGGAAGCGGCTTCTGAAGCTCTCGTCGTAGCGGAAGATGTCCGCGCCTGAGAAATCCGGATCCATGTCGATCTGATCGACTGAATAGTGCCGGTAGCCAGTGATCGACTTGAGCGCTCCACCAAATGCGGCGGCCTCGATGATCATCGCCGCGCCGTAGTCCTCCAAAGTCTCTCGGCCATCCCCGTTCAGGCTTTGCTGCCGATCCCGGGGGCGCTTCGAGGGAACTACGCCGCCCGCGGCGACGATCAGCGAGTCGATGAAAGGTTGGAGCGGACCGCCGACGACCGGGGACGTCGCGTAGCAGCAGTTGCCGGTTCCTCTGGAGTAGTCGCCTATCAACTGCACAGTCGTGCCGCCGGCCAGCTCCACCAGCAGGTCGGCCTTCGCGCCCTTGGTGGTCAAACTGTTCAGCGATCGGTTTCGCGTGACGTCGGAGTAGAACCCGTCCGTATGGGAAATGGTCGTCGCAATGCGGAGTGCGGCATGATCCGAGAGCGGAACGTTCGTCGATGCCCGCAGGAGCAGAGTGTCGTAGGAGCCATAAGTGACCTCCCCCTCTCCCGAGATGGCGTCGAACCTGGGGGGACTGTCAGGATTTCCGTGTGTGGCCGGGCATAATGGGCAACAAGGAGTCCCACTATGTCACGACGCAAAGAACCTGCCATACCGAATGAGCTTCTCGATCAGCTTTTGGCGGGCGGCGCTGCCAGTGCCGCCTTCGAGCAGGGCGGTCTGCTCGATTCGCTGAAGAAGGCGCTGACAGAGCGTGCCCTGAATGCGGAGATGGATCACCACCTCGCTGGCGAAGACGGCGCCGGCAACATGCGCAACGGCTACGGTCGGAAGACGGTAATGACCGACACCGGCAAGTTGGCGATCGACGTGCCGCGCGATCGCCAGTCGAGCTTCGACCCGCAGTTGATCGCCAAGTATCAACGCCGCTTTCCCGGCTTCGACGACAAGATCGTGTCGATGTACGCGCGCGGCATGAGCACCCGCGAGATCACCAGGCACCTGCACGATCTATACGGCATCGACGTCTCACCCGATTTGATTAGCACGGTGACCGACGCCGTGCTCGATGAGGTCGCCAGCGCGCCTTCACCGAGGCCCGAAATATTCTCGCGCACCAGCGAGCCGAG
>NZ_JBHIWJ010000028.1:0-25563 GCF_041987595.1 Sphingobium sp.
GGCTTCATAGTTCCACAATGTCTCGTCGTCGAAGGTCGGACGATTGCCGTAGGTGGCGGCATCCGGCCCGGTAGCCCCGCCCGTGCAGAGCGGCAGATTGAGCGGGTCGTTTACGCCGCCGAGGCGAAAGCCCTTGGACGCCTGAACGTTGAAGGTCAGGTCGCGATTGGCCTCATAGCTGGCGATGAAACGCGGGGAGAAGCCGGTCGAGCCGGTCTTGTCGCCCACGCGATTGTCGCCATTGGGGAAAACGCCGCCCGTCTTGAAGTCGCGTTCTTCCTTGAAGTCGTAATAGCGTCCGCCCGCGGTCAGCTTGAACTGGCCGAGCTTGTAGCTTGCCTCGCCGAAGGCGGCATATTGTTTGATGATATAGGGTATGTCGGCATTATAGGGTGAGTTGAGCGGGAAGCCGTTGGCGGCCCCGGCGGACGTGCCCGGCCCGAATGGCGCCGGCGCCGCATCGATGAAGGCGTCATAGCCGGGGGTCGGCAAGCGCTGGGCATAATCGCGGTCGACATGGCTGTAGAAGCCGCCCAACACCCACTGGAATGGATCGTTGCCCGTCGAGGCGAGTCGCACTTCCTGCGTCCATTGCTTGAGCTTGGTCGTGTCGCGCAGGTTCGAGGGCAGGTTGGCGATGGCCGGGTTAACGCCATAGGTCAGGACGAAAGGCGTCACGGAAACCGATCCGGTGAGAGCCGACGCATCGCGGCTGACCAGAATGTCGCGGTGAATATAGGTGGTGATCGACGTCAGCGCGATGTCCGAACCCACATCGATATTGGCGGTAAAGTCCGCCAGCGTGGTCTTGTCCCGGAATTCTTCCCGCAACTTCAGATATTGGGTGCGTTCGGGAAAGACGTCGAGCGGATTGATCAGCGGATTATAATAAAGGTGATAGGCATCCTCGCGGTTGAAGCCGTTGGTGCGAATATCCTGATAGATGATGCGCGGGGTGAGCTTGATCCCCGGCGCCGGTTCCCAGAGCAGGCTGAGGCGCCCGCCATAGCGGCGGCCGTCATTGACATTCTTGCCCCCCGCCGGGCCGATGGCATCAATGAAACCGGCATAATGTTCGCCATAGCCGACGGCGCGGATCGCAGCATTTTCGCCCAGCGGCAGGTTGATCGCGCCCTTGCCGGAATAGCCGACGTCGCCGCCCTTCAGCACGTTGACGCCCGCCTCGACCGTGCCTTCGGTCTGTCCGAGCTTGGGCTGCCTGGTAATATAGCGCACGGTGCCGCCTTCGGAACCCGATCCGAACAGCGTCCCCTGCGGACCGCGCAGCGTTTCCACGCGATCAAGGTCGAACAGGTCGAAATCCGGCGTGAAAAGCGACATGGAGATGACGGATTCGTCGAGATAGACGCCGACCTGTTCCTTGACGCCGGGTTGATCGCGGACGACCTGCCCCGCAGAGACGCCGCGCACCGAAACCTGACTTTGGCCCGGCCCGAGATTCTGGACGGTCAGGCCGGCGACGCTTCGGGAGACATCCTCGATCGAGGTGGCGCCCATGCGCTGCATGGCCTCGGCTGTCTGCGCATTGATGGAAAAGGGAACATTCTGGATCGATTCATTGCGCTTTGTCGCGGTGACGATAATCTCATTGCCTGCCCAGTCCGACGAACTGTCCGTCACCTGCGCAAGGGCGCCGCCTGATACGCCGGCCAGCGCCAGCGCAAGGCATGAAGCCGACCAGCGCAACATGGATTCCTGACGTGAAGATTTGCCCATATCATCCTCCCTGTAGTGAACGTCTTGTTATGTTTATTCGAAAATTTCGGCGTTTATCTTGCCTTTTCGAAAGATATTCACTTACCCGCAACCTAGATCATGTCATTTGGTTGATGCAATGAAAATTGCGCGGCAGGGATTGAATCTTACCATGCTGTAGCTTCCATGCCTCACCCCTCCTGCCAGATGCCCTTGCCCTAAGGGCATTGCGCCTTTCACCTTGCAGTGCGCCATGGGCCAGCGTTATGACGGCCGCCATCATGCTGAAGTGACTTCCGGACGGTCCAGATTGATCGCTGGCCGGGATGGTGCATCAGGATGAGACAGGGGGGCTTGCACGGACATATCCGGCAAGTTTGGGGGACAAGCTTTTGAGCATGGTAGGAAAGATCATAGGGGGTCTGGCGGGCGCTGGCGCCATGAGCCTGTCCGTCGCACTGCATGCGCAGGCCGGGGGCGAAAGCCCGCTGCTGAGCGACAGTTTCCGCATAGGCAGCGAGGGCGGCGCGCTTTGTCAGGCGCAGAGCGCGGTCAGTGATCCTGCGGCGCGGACCATGTTTGACCGTGCCTGGACGCTGGTGTGCCGTGACGCGGCACGGCCTGTGGGGCAGATCTATGCGTTGCGGCGCGGCGCAGGCGACAATGACGCGCTCCTGCTGGACCGGCTCGCGGCTTCACGCAAGACGGCTGTGGAATGCAGCGCGGCGGGCGGCGTTACCTTGCCAAATGTGGGCGCGGCGATGATGCGCAACTGCACCGGCGCCGTCGGCACCTACCGCATCCTGACGGTGACGCGAGGCCAGACGCTTTATGTGGCGCAAGGCTATGCAGCCTATGCGAGCGCGCTCGATCTGGGGCTTCGCTCTGTCTTGCGGGGCCGGATCGTGACCGGGAAGATCGATGTCGCCACGACCGGGAGCGGGGAGGCGGGATTTGCCCGGTTGCAGGCGGCGACGCTGGATCCGCAAACCGTGCTGGCCGAGGGCTATCGGCGCAATGCGTCAGGCAATTATGCCGAAGCCGCCGAGTTTTTCGACAGCCTGACCGACCGGCTGGCGCGTGACCCTGGCGTCAATAATCTGACTCCGGCGGAGCGATCCAACCGGGCGCATGAATATCTGGTCAATCGCGGCCTGCAACTGTCCAATCTGGGCCTGTTTGATCAGGCGGACGCCGCCTTTGCCAAGGCCCGCGCCATTGCGATCGCCGATGCCGTGCAAATCCGGCTGCGCCGCAATTTCGAGGCGATGCACCATATCAACCAGCAGGATCTGACGGGCGCGCTGGCCATTCTCGACCAGCCGCTGGCAGGCAACGGCGGGACGCTGACGCAGGGTGATGGCGCCGTCACCCTGTCTTCCGCAGTGGCAGCTGCGATGAGCAGCGGCGCTTCGCAGGCCCGCGCGCTGGGCGTGCGTCAGGATAGCAGCCTCACCCCGGCGGAGCGCGCCGCGATAATCGACGCGCAGGCGCAACAGCTGCGCGGGACCGTGCTGCGCCTGTCGGGCCAGCCGGCACCTGCGCGCGAAATTTTGACCAAGGCGCTGGCAGGCGCGGTCGCGATCCGCGACGGGCGCGTGACCTCCATCACCCGCCTGCGCGCCCAATTGCTGGGCGAGATTGCGCTGACCTATGAAGCGGAGCGGAATTTCGGTCAGGCCGAAGCCTATCTCAATCAGGCGCTGACCCTGCTGGCGGCACAATATCCTGAAACGGTGGCGCTGAACGGGACGCGGGCGCGACTGGGCGCCTTCCTGGTCCGGCGCGGGCGCAATGACGCGGCGCTGGCCATCTATCGCAGCATCATGGCTTCCACCATGGGAAACCGCGCAACGCTGACCGGGATGGCGAACCAGCTCCAGCCCTATTTCGCGCTGCTGGCGCGGGAACTTCCGCAACGCCCGGAACTGACGGCCGATCTGTTCGCGGCGTCGCAACTGCTGGTGCGGCCGGGCGCGGCCGACACGCTGGAGCAGCTGTCCCGCGAATTGTCGGCGGGCAATGACGAAGCGGCGCGGCTGTTCCGGCAGTCGGTTTCGCTGTCCCGCGATATTGAGCGGGAAAGGATCATGCTGGCCCAGCTGCGTCAGGCGGCGGAGGCGAATGAAGGCCTTTCGCCGCAGATCGCGCAGGCGCAGGGCGAGATCGACCAGCTCGCGGCCGATCAGGCGAGCACGCTTGCGGCACTGGCGGCCTATCCGCAATATCGGGCGGTCAGTCCGCAGATATTGGGCCTGACGGAAATGCAGGCCATGCTGAAACCGGGTGAGGGCTATTTCAAGCTGGCTCAGCTGGGGGAGGCCCTTTACGCGGTCTGGATCGACGGCGCGGGTGCGACCGGATACCGGCTGGCCGCCAGCGCGGGCGAGGTGGCGCACAAGGTGGCGGCGCTGCGCGAAACGATCTCCCTCGACGTCAATGGCGCGCAGACGACCTATGCGCTCGACGTGCCGGTGGCGCGCAGCCTTTATCTCGACCTGTTCGGGCCGATAGAGCAGCGTTTGGCCGCGGTCAGGCATCTGATCTTCGAACCGGACGGGGCCATGCTGCAACTGCCGGTCAATCTGCTGATCGCCTCCCAGCCGGGCGTCGACGCCTATGAGGCGCGGGTGGCGCAGGGGGGCGACGAGTTCGATTTCCGCGGGATCGACTGGCTGGGCCGCGATCATGCGGTCAGCACCGCCTTGTCGGCGCGGGCCTTCCGCGAGGCGCGGGCTGCGGCGCCCTCCAACGCGGCGCAAAGCTATATCGGTTTCGGGGACAATGCGCCGCTCTCCGGCGCGGTGCTGACGGCGTCCACGCGAGGCGCGGCAGGCGACGGGGTCCCGGGCGACTGCAACTGGTCGCCGATGCAATGGAACCGGCCGATCCCCGCCACCGAGTTGCGGAAAGCGGCGCAGGCCATTGGCGGGCAGGGCAACCAGTTGATGACCGGCACGGCCTTCACCGATGCGGCGGTGATGGCGCGCAGCGATCTCGACAGCTTCCGCATCCTGCACTTTGCGACCCATGGTCTGGTGACGCCGCCGCATCCGGGCTGTCCGGCGCGCCCTGCGCTGTTGACCAGCTTTGCGGCGGACAAGGGTTCGGACGGGCTGTTGCAGTTCGGCGAGATTTTCGACCTGCGGCTGAACGCCGATCTGGTCGTGTTGTCGGCCTGCGACACGGCTGGCGCGGCAGGCATGGAAACGACGCGGGCGGCCGGGCTTTCGGGCGGGGGCGGGGCGCTGGACGGGCTGGTGCGGGCCTTTATCGGGGCAGGCAGCCGCGCCGTGATTGCCAGCCATTGGCCCGCGCCGGAGGATTATTATGCCACTGAGCGGCTGATGGCGGGGCTGTTCGCGGCTGGAGCGGATCAGCCCGTCGCGGAGGCGCTGCGCGAGGCGCAGATCAGGCTGATGGACGATCCGGAAACGTCGCATCCCTTCTACTGGTCCGGCTTCGCGATCATCGGTGACGGCGCGCGCCCGCTGATCGCCCGCCGCTGAACATCATGCGCAAGCGGGGCCTGCTGCGCCGTGGGGCGCGACTGGTGCGGGATGCGGGCCGCTGGCGACTCGCGGCGACCGGGCTGGTGCTTGTGCTGGCGCTGTTTATTGCCGGCTGGGACTGGAACCGGCCGCTGGGTAACAAGATTTCAAGGGAAATACCCACCGCCGATGCGGAGCGGGGCCTGTATGACTGGCGGGCGGCGAGCTTTGCGCCCCGCGTTGCGCAGGACAGCCGCATTCTGATGGTCGTTTATGACGACCAGACGCTGATCGCGACGCGCAAGCGTTCGCCGCTGGACCGGGGGCTTCTGGCGCGGGCCTTGCGCAACATCGATGCCATGGGCGCGCGATCGATCGGCATCGACATATTGTTCGACCAGCCGCAGGATGAGGACCCGGAACTGCTGGCGACGCTGCGCGCCATGCGCACGCCGGTCTGGCTGGGTTACGCCAATCTGGGCGACAATCAGGAACAGATCATCTTCGAACAGCAGCAATATCTGGACCGCATCATCCGACAGGCGCGGACGGATCGGGTGCGTCCGGCGAGCATCCGGCTGGAAACCGACGCGGACAACGTAGCGCGCAGCTGGCCTGTCCCCACGCCGGGACAGCCGCCGCTGCTGACGCTGGCGATGCAGAGCGGTCTTGGGAATGGGCCATCCTTCCGCGACTATCGCGGAGCGATCCGTTTCCGCTTGCCGCTGAAGCAGAGCGACGGGTCGGAAGAGCCTGTCATCCCCAGCCTTCAGATCGACACGCTGGCCGATCCGGTGATGGCGGCCGCACTCGCCTCCATGGTGCGCGGACGGCATGTGCTGATCGGCGGCGATATCGTCGATATCGATCAGTTTGAAACGCCGCTTTCTGGACGGCAGGCGCGATCGACGATGATTGGGCTGGAGGTGCATGCGACCATGCTGGCGCAATTGCTGGACGGCGCCCGGCTGCCTGCCGTGCCGGAGGGCTGGCGCTGGTTCGCGGCCCTGCTGGTCGTGCTGGCGGCGGGGATGACCAGCCTGGCGGAATTGCGCTGGTTCGCCCTGATCCCGGCGCTGGCGGTCCAGGCAGGGGCGATAACGGGGCTGCCGCTCTGGTTGCAGGCGCGGGGCTGGGACACCAAGGGATTGCCTGCCGTGGGCTGGGGGCTGGGCTGGATCCTGGCCTTTGCCGCCATTGGCGTGGCGGCGCGGGCGGTGACCTCGCAGCAACGGCGCTTCGCGCAGGCGGCCTTGGGCAAATATCTGCCCCGCGACATCGCGGCGCAGATTCTGGCTGAGCCGGAAAAATTGGCCCTGCATGGCGAAAAGCGGCCGATCTTCACCCTGTTCACGGATCTGGAGGGCTTCACCAAGCTCAGCCACGCCATTGCCCCGGAGATGGTGGCGCAACTGCTCAATCGCTATCTCGACATGTTGAGCGATGTGGTGCTGGCCCATGGCGGGACCATCGACAAGTTCGTCGGCGATGCGGTGGTCGCCTTTTGGGGCGCGCCGATCGCCCGGCCCGATGACGGGCGAAACGCTGCGCTGGCCGCCTATGCGATGTGGCAGGCGGGCGAGGCCTTTCGCCGCGACCTGCCCCCCGGCGTGCCGCCGATCGGGCGGACCCGCGTCGGCCTGCACCATGGCGATGCGATCGTCGGCAATTTCGGGGGCGAGGGGCGCATCCAATATACCGCGCTCGGCGACAGCATGAACACGGCCTCCCGACTGGAGGCGGCAAACAAGGCGCTCGAGACCACCATATTGGCGAGCCGGGAGGCAATGCTGCTGTCGGGTCTCGACTGGTGGCGGCCGATGGGCCGGGTGCGCCTGCGCGGCCGGGCAACGCCGGTCGATCTGTTCGAGCCGGCCCCGGATTTTCCCATCGCCGACCGGGCGGTTCTGAGCGAGATTCTGGCGGCGTTCGACGGCGAGAATGCCGATGCGCGAAGCGGGGCGCTGGAGCGTCTCAAAGGGATGATTAACCATCATCCGGATGATGCAGCGCTCGCCAATCTGTTATATCGTTATGAGTATATCGGGGAAGGAGGAACCTATGGTCTGGGGTAGGGTTGCCGCGCGCTGCGCGCTGGCCGGATGGGTCGTTGCGGGCCTGAGCGTGCCGGTCCTGGCCGAAACCATGGTGGTTCGCGCCACCGGCCCGTCCGCCGCCGCCTACAGGCCGGGCAGCAGGCTGGCCGATGGCGGAGCGGTGGTGCTGAAGGCCGGTGACGTCGTGACGCTGCTCGACGCGAAGGGAACGCGCACGCTGCGCGGGCCGGGAAGCTACAGCGTGTCTGCCGCCGCCAGCGCCGCGCCCGCCAATGGCGTAATGCTTGCCGCGCTGCTCGACACCAAGCGGGTGCGGCGCGCCCGGACCGGCGCAGTGCGCGGCAATGCGAGCGAAGTGCCCGCCGCGCCGCCGCATCGCCCCAATCTCTGGATGGTGGACATTGCCCAGTCCGGGACGCTCTGCGTCGCCGATCCCGCTGCGGTCCGGTTGTGGCGGGCGGACGCGGCAAAGGCGGCGACGGTGCGGATCAGCGGCGGCGGCGTCAATGCAGCGGCCAGCTTTGCTGCAGGCGAGTCTGTCGCTGCCTGGCCCGCCATGGCGCCGGTGCGGGACGGTGCGGCCTATCGTCTGAGCGATGGCGCGAGGGTGATCGAATTGCGCTTTGCGCTGCTTGGCCCGACGCCAGCGGGTCTGGACGGCACGGCCTCCAGCCTGATGGCGCATCAATGCACGGCACAGCTCGACCTGCTGGTGGAAACGGCAGCGCTGGCCGACGGATCTGCGCGGAATTGACAAGGGGCGGCGGACTGCTAACCGCCGACGGGTCGCAGGGGTGGGGAATGATGGATCAAAAGGTCCGCATTTCTGAAAAATAACAGGGAGTGGGCGGCCCAGGGGAACGGGCCGCCTGACGTTTTGGGGACGTCTATGGGGATGAAGGGGCAGGTGCGCGCTTCGGCTTGGCTGGCTTTGGCCGCGACGATGCTGACGCCGGTGGCCGCCGGGGCGCAGGTCGCGCCGCGTGCGCCGACGCGTGAAGAACTGTCGCGCGGGCAATTGCCTGACGCCGTCGGGCGGGAAAGCCGTCTGACCGTGGTGGGCGGCATCGAACGGGCGCCCTGTCCGCTGGCCGATCCGCGCTATGCCGATGTGACGGTCAACTTCGCCAATGTGCAGTTCGATGGCCTGCGCATTGTCGATCCCGCTGTGCTGAAGGATAGCTGGAGCGACTTTGCCGGGCGTGAGGTGCCGATCGCCAGCCTCTGCGAAGTGCGCGACCGGGCGGCGACGGCGCTGCGTCAGATGGGCTATCTCGCCGCCGTGCAGGTGCCGCCGCAGCGGATCGAGAAGGGTGGTACGGTCCGCTTCGACATCTTCATGGCGCGGCTGGTGGCGATCGAGGTGCGCGGCGATGCGGGCCGCAGCGAGAGGTTGGTCGCGGCGCATATGGAAGCGCTGAAGGGCCAGCCGGTGTTCAACGTCCGCGATGCGGAACGGCATCTGCTGCTGGCTCGCGATTTGCCGGGATATGATGTGCGGCTGGCCCTGCGTCCCGCGGGCACGGCGCCGGGCGAGGTGGTCGGTGAAGTGCAGGTGGTGCGACAGCGTGTCGAACTGGACGTCAACGTCCAGAATCTCGGCAGCAATGCGGTGGGCCGCTTCGGCGGGCTGGCGCGGGTGCGGTTCAACGACATGACCGGCCTGGGCGACAGCACGGTTTTCAGCATCTTCAACACCGCTCAGCCCAGCGAGCAGACGGTGGTTCAGGTGGGGCACAGCATGGCGCTGGGCAGCGATGGGCTGCGCCTGTCGGGCGACCTGACCTATGCGTGGAGCAAGCCCGGCATAGCGGGTGCACCCCTGTCGTCCGAGACGCTGATCGGCACGCTGGCCATGGCCTATCCGCTGGCGCGGCGGCAGGTGCATACATTGCTCGCAACGGGCGGGCTGGACATCGTCAATCAGGATCTGCGCTTCGGAACGGGACCGGCAAAGATTCCCCTGTCGCGCGACCGGCTGCGCGTCCTCTTCCTGCGGCTGGAGGGCGAGCTGATCGATCCCGACAGCCTTGTCAGCACGACCGGCTATTCGGGGATCGAACCCCGGTGGCGACTGGGCGGGACGCTGGAATTGCGGCATGGGCTGAAGGGATTGGGCGCCAGCGAGGGTTGCGGCGCGGCTTTCGGGAATTGCGCCTATCCCGCCATTCCGGTCAGCCAGCTGGACGGCGACCCTTCCGCCTTTGTCGTGCGGGCCAGCGCGCAGGCGGAATATCGACCGGCGCCGGACTGGACCTTCGCGCTGGCGCCAAGGGTGCAATACAGCCCGGATGTGCTGCTGTCCTATGAACAGATGAGCGCGGGCAATTATACCGTCGGGCGCGGCTATGATCCGGGGGTGCTGACCGGCGATAGCGGCGCGGGGCTTTCCGCTGAGCTGCGCTATGGCCGGATTACGCCCAAAGCGCCGGGGGCGATCGCGCTACAGCCGTTCATTTTCTTCGATGCGGCCTGGCTATGGCATCAAAGCGCGAATTTTGACGGTCTCGATCCGCAGAAGCTCTATTCGGCAGGTGGCGGCGTGCGCGCCACCTGGAGCAACCATGCCCGGCTTGACCTGACGCTGGCGACGCCCTTGCGCAAGGCCGGTTTCCAGACCGAACGGGGCGATACGCGGCTGCTCTTCTCGATCACCACGCAGCTTGTGCCGTGGAGGCGGTAATGATGGCAAAATCCTCTCAGCCTTCGATCCGGATACTACTCAGCGGCTGCGTTAGCGCGATGGCCATGGCGGTGGTACTTGGCGCGCCGCCGGTCAAGGCGCAGACGGCCTTTCAGGGCAATCCCTCGGTGGCATTGGGTTCGGCCACGATCACGCGGGGCACGACCGATACGATCGAAGTGAATGGGGCCGAGACGGTCATCAACTGGACGCCCGGCGATACCAGCGGCACAGGGACCATCGACTTCCTGCCGGCCGGGCTGACCGCCCAGTTCCGCAATAATCCGAATCTGTCCGGCTTGACCGATTATACGGTGTTGAACCGCATTCTTCCGGTCGACGGCAGCGGCTTGCCCGTGTCGCGCGTGGTCGCCTTCAACGGGACGGTCCAGAGCCAGCTCTACGGCAGCGCGGGCGGCAATATCTGGTTCTATGCGCCGGGCGGGATCATCGCCGGTCCCACAAGCGTCTTCAACGTCGGCTCGCTGGTGTTGACCAGCAACGACATCGATATGACGGGCGGCCTTTACGGCAGCGGCGGCGAGATCCGCTTCCGCGGCGTGGCAGGCGGCAATGCGGCAGTCGAGGTGCAGGCGGGCGCGAAGATCGATGCGTTGGCGGCAGGCAGTTATGTCGCGCTGGTTGCCCCACGCGTGGTTCAGGCGGGCGCGGTCAATGTCGACGGATCGACCGCCTATGTCGCGGCCGAACAGGCCGACATCACCATCAATGGCGGGCTGTTCGACATTAGCGTGACGGCGGGCACGACGGATGCCAATGGCGTCGTGCATAGCGGCACGACGAGCGGCCCGGCTTCGGCAGGCAGCAGCGATCCGCAGCGCATCTACATGGTGGCCGTGCCGAAGAATAATGCGCTGACCATGCTGCTTTCGGGGACGATCGGCTATGCGCCTGCCGCTGCGGCGACGCCCGATGGCAGCGCGGTGGTGCTGTCGGCTGGCTATGACATAGGTGGCGGCGGCCTGGTCGCGACCCGCAACGCCGCGGCAAGTGCGGACGCGGGTTTCAGCATCGGCGCGGGGGACTGGCAATCCGACGTCAGCGGAGCCGCGACCGGAGACATAGTGGTTCGATCCAGCGCGGCTCCGGCGACGCATTTTCTGGGCAATGCGAGTTTTTCGGCGGAACGGAGCATCACGCTTCGCGCCGACAGTCTGGGCGCCGTCACCGCTGACAAGGATATGAACCTGACCGCCGGGACAGGAGCGACAGGCGGCCGGATCGACCTTCTGACCTTTGGCGGCAGCGGGTCGGCGGCAACCAACGGGCAGATTGCCGTTACCGGCAGTCTGACGCTCAATGCGGTGGGCTATGGCGATGCGGGGGTCGGATCGCCGCCCTTGGTGGGGGCGGATGCGGCCGGAGGGACCATCAACCTCATTGCAACGGGCGGGGCGATTCAGGCAGGAAGCCTGTCTGCCAATGCCTGGGCGATTGCGGGGTCGGGCAGCGACTTTTCAGGCAATGCCCAAGGCGGCGCGATCAGCCTGTCGGCGCTGACCACAACGGGACCCGGCGGCACGGAAAGCGGCGCGCTGACCTTTGGCAGCGTGTTTCTGGATGCTTCGGCCAGTGGCGCTTATGGGCAATATTATCTGTCCTCCATCAACAGCGGCAATGCGACGGGCGGGACCATCAACATCGGAGCTGCGGGCGGCAGCTTCACGGCGAGCGGGCTTTATGCCAACGCCAGCGGCTCGGCGGGCGACGCTTCGGCGGTTGCGGGCAATGGCCTTGGCGGGACCATCACCCTGTTCGCCAGCGCATCCGGCGGGCAACGCGGTAGCTTTTCGCTGACGGATTGCGCCAGCTTCTACTGTCGGGTCCGGGCCGATGGCTCGGGCGCGACCGGCGCCAACGGATCGAACGGCACGGGCGGGTCGATTCTGGCTTACGCCAGTGACGCGGATTTTTCCGTGCCGGGCGAATTGACGCTCCAGGCCAATGGCAGCGGCGGGGGCACCGCGATCGACGGCAGCGCCGGGCGCAGCGGCGATGGTCTTGGCGGCAGCGTGACGGTGGAAAGCCGGTTGGATGCCGGAACCGGCGCAATGACGTTCGGCAACCTCTATCTATCGGCCGAGGGCAGTTCAATGCCTTCGATCGAAGGCGTTTTTTATAATGATGGCGATGCCGGGAGCGGGACCGGCGGTTCGGTCAATATTGCAATTTCGGGCGGCAGCCTGACCGCCGATCTGGTGGAAGCGCAGGCGGCCGGATTTGGTGGTGCCGCCTCAAGCAATTGCGCGATCTGCGAAGGCGCCGGCACCACGCCCTTTGAGGCCGGCAGTGGATCGGGCGGCGCCAGCCAGTTCCTGATTTCCGGCGGTTCGGCGGCCATCGGCACGCTGAAATTGGGTGCGATGGGGACGGGCGGCGCGGCAAATGGTGCGGACCTGTCCTTCGATCCGCAATCCGTGACAGCGCAGGCCGGTGTCGGGCTTGGCGGTGCGGCTCTGCTGGAGTCGCGCGGTGGGACGCTCCAACTTGGAACGCTGACCATCGAGGCGAGCGGTGCGGGCGGCGCGGGCGCCTCAGTATTTCAGGAAGAAGGGGCTGACGGCGGGATCGGTCGAGGCGGCACTGCCGGCCTGCTGATGACGGCGGGCGGCAGTGGCCAGATTCTTGTCACTGGCAGCGTCGCTGTCGAAGCATGGGGCAAGGGCGGCTGGGGTAGCGAGACCGGCTCCGACGGCCCAGGCACCTACCGGGCAGGCCGAGGAGGGGGCGGCACCGGCGGCACGGTCGATGTCATTCTGGCGGGCGGCGCTTTGACCACGCCCTCGCTGCTTGTCTCGGCGGGGGGTATCGGGGGCGCGGGCGGCGATAATGGCAGCGATGGCGCAGGCGGCGATGCGGGGAACGGCACCGGTGGTTCGGCGCGCCTTGCCTATCTGAGCGAGGGCCATGTCATAGGCGATCTGACTGTCAAGGCCGACGGGCAGGGCGGACAGGCAGGCAGCAACCGCTTCATCATTGATTACGATATCAACGACAATCCGATCTACCACTATGGTCCCGGACTTGGCGGTGCGGGCGGTTCAGGCCGAGGCGGAAGCGCCGATATGCTGGTAGACGTCGACCCCGTCTTCGCGACCCTGACCGTCAGCGCCGATGGGGTCGGCAGCATGGGCGGGAGCGGCGGCACCGGCGGCGCGGGGGGCGCCGGCACCGGAGGCGATGCAGCGCTCAATGTGGGCTTTGGCGCAATGACGGTCAGCGGCGTGCTGAAGGTAACGGCATCAGGTTTCGGTGGCCTGGGTGGAGCCGGCTATGACAATAGCGGCGGCCGTGGCGGTGACGCAACCGGCGGTTCGGCGGCGCTCGGCCTCTCCGGTGCAGCGACGATGCTGGATGCAGGCGATATCGGCGTTCTGGCGGAGGCACTGGGCGGCGCCGGCGGAACCACGGGCATTGGCGGCGGCGCGGGTCTCGATGGAACCGATGGCGGCAACGCGTCGGGCGGAAGCGCGCGGTTCGCCCTCTCGGCAGGCGCAGTTGCAACAACCGGCGCCTCGTTGCAGGTCAGTGGCAATGCGACGGGAGGCGCGGGCGCGGCTGGCACGGCCGGCCCGGTCGCCGGCAGTGGCGGGGCTGGCGGTCATGGGTTGGCCGGGTCCGCAACATTGCGGATCAGCGATGCCCATCTGACCTTCAGCAACGGCTCGCCCCAGGCACCCGGCTACAGCATCACCGCCATCGGGCGGGGCGGCGCGGGGGCGGATGGCAGCGCGGGCAGCAATGCGGGTCTGAGCGGCGGCGCTGGCGGGCGCGGCGGGGACGGCTCCGGCGGATTGGCGGCGTTCGACGCCAGCAATGGGGATTATCTGCTGGGCGGGCTCAACCTGTTGGCGGACGGTCTGGGCGGCGTCGGCGGTGCTGCCGGCACCGGGCCTGCGGGAATTTCGACGGTTGGGATGACGGGCTTCGGGACCGGAGGCACGGCCAATTTCGCCAATGGCGATGCGGGCCTGTTGATGCCGGGCGCAGTGAGGCAACTGGGCTTCCTCCATATGAGCGCAAACGGCGATGCGGGCGGGCGGGTTCAGTTCGCTGATAGCAGCACGGCGACAAATGGTGGGTTGCGCGTCAATGGATCGATCGCGCTGACCAGCCTTGGGGCGCCGGTTTCTGGTTTTTCCGGCATCTACGTAACTGGGGCGGCCAACGCAGTGCAGATCGGCGGCAGCGCTGATTTCACCAGTGACGGGCCGCTCTCCTTCGTCTTCAATGGGGCAGGTGGCTTTCGTGTCGATGGGGCGCTGACAGCAATATCGGCGATGCGCATCGATCTCAGCCATGGCGGGCGTCCTGGGGGCAGTGACAGCCTGATCGCGGACACCATCCTGCTCAGCGCGCCGGGCGATGTCAGCCTTCTGTCCGTAGGGTCGCTGCGCGCACTCAACGAACTGAAGATCCTGAGTTCGCTCGGCAATATCAACCTTGCCAGCGGAAGCCTGCTGAGTGCTGGCGGCGATATGCGCCTGTTTGCGCAGGGCAGCCTGAATGGCGTTGGCGCAGGCGTCCGGGCGGGGGGGGCGGCGGCGATCGGGCTGGGCAGCAGCGGCAGCATCGCGCTCGGCGACCTTATTTCCGGGGGACTCCTCGATCAAGCCGATGCCAGCGGCAATGCGCTTGGCACGGGCGGCCTGTCGATCGACGGCAATTTCACGGTGACCGGCCAACTGAGCATTGGTCCGGGAAGCGGCACCATCTCGGCCGCCAGCATCAGCATCGGCACATTGACGGCCGATAGCCAGCAACTGACCGCGACGGGCGGCGTGGTGCAGATCGGCAACGCGACGACGGCCGGGGATCTGGCGCTGACCGGGCAAGGCATCAGCGCCCAGAGCCTGACCGTGGGTGGGCAAAGCCTGCTGAATGCCGGTGCCGGGACACTGTCGGTCGTCGATATCCTCTCGACCGGGGCGATCACGGCAACGGGCACCAGCGTCAACCTGGGTTCTACTGGCGCGATGACCATCGCGCAGGCCTACGCGTCGGCAGGACCGCTCATTTTGAATACGGCGGGCGCGCTTGCTGTCGCCAATGCGTCGGCCGGTAATGCCATGACGCTGACTGGCGGCACTATCGATGCGGCTACGCTCGATGCGGTTGGCGTCCTGACCGCGACGGCAACGGGTTCTGCGCGTTTCGGGAATGCGACGTCGCGAACAGGCGAGATGGTGCTGAATGCCGGAGGGTCCGTCACTCTGTCGGGGCTGCTCGATGCACGCAGCATCACGATCGGGTCGGGCGATATCGCCATAGGCGCCGCTGCGAAGGTCGGAAGCGTCAATGGCGCGGGCAGCGTCATCTTCAATGCCCTCAACTTGCAGCGGTCCGCCTATGCCGGCGGCAATGACGTGGCGGGCGCCTACAGCCTTTCGTCGGCAGAACTGGCGCGTGTCTTCGCGAACAATCTGACGATCAATGCCGGACGTCAGCCGGTGGCGGGAGCGCCGGACCTGATCGTGCAGGATATGACGTTGGGTACGGGCAATCTGGCGGCTGGCGGCCTTTTGACGCTCGCCACCAGCGGCCGGTTGCGCGTCCAGGGCGCGGTGCGTCTGTCCGGACGGTCCGCGCAAGGCGGCTTGACCCTGTCGGCGGGGCAAGCGCTGGAGATCGTCGCAGGCGCAGGCCTTATCGACGTCAGCGACGCCAATGGCGGACTGGGCGGGGTGCTGAAGCTCAGCAGTCCCAGCGTCATCGCGGCCACTCTGTCCGCCATTGCCGACGTCAATGCCGCCTCCTCCGTGGAAGCCCGTGAATTGCGGCTGGCGCGAAACGACGGACTGGTTATTGACGGCGGCTTCATACGGGCCGGCGTCATTCATGCTAATGCGGTCGACGGCCTCTTCATCCAGAATGTCGGCCTTTCCAGCGATTTTTCGGCGCGGCGGGGCTTTACCGCCAATGACCTGCTGATTTCGACGCAGGGGCTGACTCCGATCGCCATCAATGGGCAGTTGCTGCTGTCGACGGGCGCCTTCGCGGCCGGACGGGATGTCATTCCGCTCGTGGCCATCAATGGGGCGCGGGGCGGCCGGGTCGGGGGCTATGCGCCGGGATCGAAGATCAATGGCTGCCTGATCGCCAGCGCGGGCGCGTGCGTCACGCCCGGTTTCGACAGCCGCGATACCTGGAACGGTGTGCTCGATCCCTCCGTGGCGGTCGGGCGCATCTTTACGCTCTCGCTGATCGAACTGCGCGATATCATCGCCCAGGGCTATCCGCCGTTGATCGACGAGCCGGTGACGGGCGCGGGGAATGAGGATTTGTGGGAAAGTCCTTGCGGCGGGCCGGATGAACCGGCCTGCGACCGGGGCGGCACACCTTGATTGCGGTCGTGCAAGAAACGGGATTGAAACAACGCGTTGAACCCGTAGAGAGAGGGGCGCGGCCGGACGCGGGGGGAAGAAAAGCGTCCGAATCAGCCGGCACGGGGGCGTGACGAATGGGGGTCGGGGGCAGTTTTACGATCGGCAGGGGCGGGGCCAGCATGGCGCTTTGCGTCCTGCTGCTGGCAGCGGCATTGCTTTGCGGCTTTCCCGGTAGCGGGCCGGGCGCGGCGGATGCCGCTGGCGCCGTCCGGACTTATGTCGGTGTCGCTTCCTGCGCCGGATCCACCTGTCACGGCCGGATGGAGGGTGACGGCAAGGTGGTGCGTCAGGATGAACTGATGCGCTGGCAGGAACCTTCGACGCCGGGCGGCGCGCATAGCCGGGCCTTTGCCGTGCTTGGCGGCACGCGCGGACGGCAGATCGCGGCGACGCTGGGGCTAGGCGATCCGACAACGGCACCGGCCTGCCTTGGCTGCCATTCCACTCCTGTAACGGTTTCTGGGGCGGCAGCCCGCGGGGCGCGATTTCTGGCGCAGGATGGCGTGGGTTGCGAGGCGTGCCATGGCGCCGCCAGCGGATGGATCGCGTCGCATTATGCCGTGGGCGCAAGTCATGCCGCCAATGTTGCGGCTGGGATGACGCCGCTCGACCGGCCGCAGGTGAGGGCTTCGGTCTGTCTCGATTGCCATTTCGGCAGTGCGCGGGACGGGCAGTTCGTCACCCACCGAATCATGGCGGCGGGGCATCCTCGCATTTCCTTTGAGCTGGACCTTTTCTCCTCCATGCAGGCGCATCATGATGAGGATGCCGACTATGCGCAGCGCAAGGGGCGGACCGACAGTCTGAAGCTCTGGGCCGTGGGTCAGGCCATGGCGGTCGAGCGGGCGCTGACGCTCTATGCGGGGGGTAAGGGGACCGAGGGGGCTTTCCCCGAATTTTATTTCTTCGACTGCCAGAGCTGCCACCGCCGCATCTATGATCAGGCGGAGCGCAGCAAGACATGGGAAGCCAATCCTGGACGGCCGATCCCGGCGGGCATGCCGCCCTTCAATGACGAGAATATGATCATGCTGTCGGCGGCGGCGCGGGTGGCTGCACCGGGGCTGGCGGGGCGGTTCGATGCCGACAGCCGTGCTTTCCATGCCGCGATGGCGCGAGATCGGAGTGCAGCGGTCGCGGCGGCGGGCAAGTTGGCGCAAAGTGCGCGGGCGCTCGCCGATGGCTTTGCGGCGGGCGGGATGCAGGGCGATATGGCCTTTGCCATCGTGCGCGAGATTGCGGGCAGCGCGATTGCACCGCGCTTCACCGATTATGAAGGTTCGGTGCAGGCGGTGATGGCAGTCGATACGCTGCTCAACGGCCTGGTGAAGTCGGGGCGCGTGACGGTAGGTGCGGCGGCGGGTATCCGCGCCGACGTCAATCGCGCCTATGCGGCGGTCAAGGAGCCGAACGGCTATCGGCCCGGCGACTTCCGCTCCGCTCTGGGCAGCGCGGCGCGCAGCATCAGGGCGTTGCAATGAGGCGGCGGCATGACCGGCTGAGCGCGCTGACGGCCAGCGCGGCGCTGATCCTGTCCTCCTGCGGCGGCGGAGGAGGGAGCAGCAGCGGCACGCCGACGCCCAGCCCGACGCCGACACCCGCGCCGAGCGGCCTTTATGCTGTGCCCGCGCAGGAATCGCTGACCGTGGCGGACGTCGAAACGGTGATGGCGCATGCTGTGGCGGAGGCGCAGAAGCGAAGCCTTCCGGCGGTCATCGCCGTCACCGACCGGGTGGGCAATGTGCTCGCGGTGTTTCGCATGACGGGTGCGCGGGTTAATGCGACCACGAGCGCGGCGCCCAATGGCGACAATATCGATGCGCAGAATCTGACGGTCCCTGCGGAAGCGGGCGCCATCGCCAAGGCGATTACCGGCGCCTATCTGTCGAGCGGCGGCAATGCCTTTTCGACGCGCACGGCAAGCATGATCGTGCAGCAGCATTTCCCACCCGCGCCAACTACGGCGGGGCTGGAGAGCGGGCCGCTGTTCGGCGTGCAGTTCAGTCAATTGCCCTGTTCGGATCTTGCTGCGCGCTTTTTTTCGTCCGGCTCTCAAACAATGATCGGACCGAAGCGCTCTCCGCTGGGGCTGGCGGCCGATCCGGGCGGCTTTCCCCTGTATAAGAAGGGCGTGGTGGTCGGCGGCATCGGTGTGATGGCGGACGGGATCTATGGCTCCGATTCCAATGTCCTCGACGATGACAATGATCCCGAGGAATATATCGCGCTCGCCGGAACGCTGGGTTTCGAGGCGCCCGAAAGCATTCGCGCCGACCGCATCCCCGTGGACGGCACTTTGCTGCGCTATTCCGACGCAACCTATAGCGGATTGCTGGCGACGGGTCCGGTGAGCTTTGCCGCGATCAACGGCAGCGCGGGAAGTTTGGTGGCCGTGCGCGGCTATTATGGCGATCCCTCACCGATGATCCTCGCTGGCGTCGCCTATGGCACCGAAGCATCCGGCGTGCGTCCGGCGCGTGCGGCCGAATTTTCCAAGGGCGACGCGTTCGTCCTGACCGATGGGTCGGGTAATGACCGCTTCCCGATCCGCGCCGCGACCGATGGGGGAGATGTGACGCAGCCGCTCACCGCCGCTGAAGTCTCCGCGATTCTCGAAGAGGCCTTCACCATCATGAGCCGGGCGCGGGCGCAGATCCGCCAGCCGCTCGACAGTCGGGCGCAGGTGACCATCAGTCTTGTCGATACGCGGGGTCAGGCGCTGGGCATTGTCCGTTCGCCCGATGCGCCGATCTTCGGCACGGACGTCAGCTTGCAAAAGGCGCGGACGGCGGCCTTTTTCTCCGGTGCCCATGCCGGATCGGACCTGCTGGCGAGTTCAAGCGCCGACGTGGCGGCCTTTGTCGGCAAGGCGCGGACGTTTCTGAATGACCCCTTGGCGTTGACCGGCAGATATGCCTTCACCGATCGCGCCAATGGCAATCTGTCGCGGCCTTATTTTCCGGATGGCGAGGTCGGACGGCCCAACGGGCCGTTCTCGCGGCCGATCGCGCAGTTCAATCCCTTCTCGACCGGGCTGCAATCGGCGTTGGTGGTGGGCGATCTGGCCGCGCATCTGGCCTATGTGACCGGCGCCAGCGCAATCGATACGCCGCAACGCTGCTCGGCCGTTCCCACGATTTCAGGGCAGAACCGGGTGCAGAACGGCATCCAGATTTTCCCCGGATCGGTGCCCATCTATCGTGGCACTATGCTGGTGGGCGCTATCGGCGTGTCGGGCGACGGCATCGATCAGGACGATATGATCGGTTTCCTGGGTCTCAACAATGCCGGGGCGCGCTTGGGCGGTATCGGCAATGCGCCGGCTGCGATCCGATCGGACCAGATCGTGGTTGACCTCGGTAATGCGACGGTGCGGCTGCGTTATGTGAGTTGCCCCTTTGCGCCCTTCCTCGACAGTTCGTTGCAAAATGTCTGCGAGGGCCTGTAGAGGATGGGTCTGGTCTCGCTCCTGCCGCTCTTCGCGCTGGGCCAGCCCGGTGAGCCGTTGCCCCCGCCTCCGCCCGAAAACTGGCAGGAGATATTGGACGCCGACCGGCAGTCGATCGAGGGCCGCCGCCGTCCCGGCTATGAAGCGCCGCTGCCCGAAGCCGTGACGCAGGATAATAAGGGCGCCGTTCGCGCGCCCCCGCCAGAGGCGTTTCCGACCGATCAGGTGCCGATCCCCGATCGCTGGCGGTTGATCGAGAGCCTTGGCGTGGTCAAGGAACGCTGGTTCGATCCCTATGGTCAGAACACGCTGAAGGGCGACCGGCCGATTAACCGCGAGAAGGTGAAATGGCTGCCGATCAAGGGCGACGACTGGTTCTTCGTCGCCAATGCGGTGAGCGACACAGTGCTGGAACCGCGCACCTTCCCGATCCCGGTCGGTGTGCAGACGACCGAGCGCCCCGGCAGCATCGACGTCTTCGGCAAGGATGCGAGCTATGTGCTGAGCCAGACCTTCATCGGCGGCGTGGCGCTGATAAAGGGCGCGACCGCCTTCAAGCCGCCGGAGATCGAATATCGGCTGACGCTGGCGCTCAACGTCAATCATGCGGATGTGCCCGAACGGCGCGTGCTGTTCGTCGAACCGTCCAGGCCTTCGCGCCGCACCGACCATTTTCTGGGCGTGCAGGAAGCCTTTGTCGACTATCACCTCGCCAATACGTCGGACCGTTATGATTTCCGGTCGGTGCGCGTCGGCATCCAGCCCTTTCAGTCCGATTTTCGCGGCTTCCTGTTCAACGATCAGCAGCTCGGCATCCGGCTGTTCGGCAATCGCGACAATAACCGCTTCCAGTTCAATCTGGCGGCCTTCTGGCGGTTGGAGAAAGATACCAATAGCGGCCTCAATTCGGTCGTGCAGTCGCCGCGCAACGACTGGCTGTTCATCGCCAATCTCTATCGGCAGGATTTCCTGATCCCCGGCCTCACCAGCCAGGTTACCGCCGTCTACAATATGAACCGCGAGAAGCACGACGTCGAGATTGACGACAACGGCTTCCCCGTGCGTCCCGCGCTGCTCGGCGATTTGCGGGGGCGGGAATATGACGTCGTCTATCTTGGCTATAATGCCGATGGGCGGATCGGGCGGATGAACCTGACGGCATCGCTCTATGGCGCGTTGGGGGAGGACCGCAACAGCTTCTTCACCTCGAAGCCTGCGCAGATCCGCGCCTTTTTCGCGGCGGCGGAGGCGAGCTATGACAAGGACTGGATGCGGTTCCGCCTGTCAGGCCTTTATGCCAGCGGCGATGGCGATCCTTATGACAATCGGGAGAACGGCTTCGACGCGATTTTCGAAAATCCGGTTTTCGCAGGCGCTGACACCAGCTATTGGATCAGACAGTCCATTCCCTTTGCCGGAGGCGGCAGGGTCATCGGCATCAGCGGGCGCAACGGCATCTTGAATTCGCTGCGATCCTCGAAGGAGCAGGGGCAGTCCAACTTCAACAATCCCGGCACGATACTGCTGGGCGCGGGGGCGGATTTCGATCTGATGCCGGAACTGCGCCTGTCGGCCAACGCCAACCATCTCTGGTTCCAGAATACGGCCACGCTTCAGGCGCTGCGCAACGAGGGCAGCATTCCCAGGTCGATTGGCTGGGACCTGTCGACCGCTGCGATCTGGCGACCCAGGGCGACGCAGAATATCGTCTTTCGCCTGTCGGGCGCCACTTTGCTGCCCGGCGCAGGCTTCCGCGATCTCTTCACCAATAGCGAGGGTAACCGTGAATATTATTCGGTCCTCGCCAATCTGATCCTGAGCTACTGATGCGCCCGCTTTTCGCCGTCCTGCTGTTGATCTTCGTCGCATTGACGGTTCCCGTGGTTATCCTCCACGCTTCCGACGCGGAGAAGCCGGTCGAGCGTCACTATACCCCCACCCCGCCCGCGCCAATGAGCCAGAGCGATGCTCAAGTCGCGGCCAAGTCGGACGGCTGCTATAGCTGCCACACGAAGACCGACGAGCCGTCCATGCACGCGACGCCGGCGGTCATGCTGGGCTGCACCGACTGTCATGGCGGCAATGCGACCGTGCGCGGCAATCCCGAACTGGGCTTTGACGATCCCGCCTATGTCGCGGCGCGGGAAAGGGCGCATGTCCTGCCGCGCTATCCCCAGAGCTGGCACTATCCCTCCTCCGCCAATCCGCAGCGGACCTATACGTTGCTCAACCGGGAAGCGCCGGAGTTCTTGCGCTTCGTCAATCCCAGCGATTATCGCGTGGCGCGGGACGCCTGCGGGTCCTGCCATATGCAGGTCATCGAGGCGGCCGAGCGCTCGCTCATGGCGTCGGGCGCGATGCTGTGGGGCGGGGCGGCCTATAATAATGGGATCGTCCCTTACAAAAATTACATTTTCGGCGAGGCCTACACCAAGGATGGCAAGCCCGCGAAGATCGTCTCGCCGGGCAGCCCGCCCGGCACGCTGACGGCGGAGCAGAAGGCGCGAGGCGCGCTGGCCGAGCTTTATCCGCTGCCGACCTGGCAGGTGACGCCACCCGGCGACGTCTTTCGAGTGTTCGAGCGCGGCGGTCGCAATATCGGCACGCAATTTCCTGAAATCGGGCTGCCCAACCCGACCGGCTCGATCCAGCGACTGGAGGAGCCGGGCCGCCCGGATCTCAAGCAGTCGAGCCGTGGTCCCGGCACCGGCCTGCGCGTGGCGATCCCGGTGCTGAACCTGCACAAGACCCGCCTCAACGATCCCTATATGTGGTTCATGGGCACCAACGATCAGCCGGGCGACTATCGCCATTCGGGGTGTTCGGGTTGCCATGTCGTCTATGCCAATGATCGCGAGCCGCGCCATAGCCTGATCTATGCGCAATATGGCCGGGACGGACAGACGGCGACGGTCGACCCGACCATCGCGAACAAGGCGAGCCACGGCGGTCTTAAAGGTCCGCATGGCGAGGTGGTCGAGCCGGATCATCCGGTAGGGGCGGTCAAGGAAAGCGGCCATCCGATACGCCACACATTCACCCGCGCCATTCCGACCGCCCAGTGCATGAATTGCCACATGCACCAGCCCAATATCTTCCTGAACAGCTATCTCGGCTACACCATGTGGGACTATGAGTCCGACGCGCCCCTGATGTGGCCGGAAAAGCAGAAATATCCGACTGCCGCCGAGGTTCATCAGACGCTGGAGCGCAACCCGGAAGGCGCGGGACCGCGGGGCAAATGGTCTGACCTCGACTTCCTGCGCAACGTCTATGATCTGAACGACAAGGCCAAGGACACGCAGTTTGCGGACTATCACGGCCATGGCTGGAATTTTCGCGGCGTGTTCAAGCGCGACCGCGAGGGCAATCTGCTCGATGCGGACGGCAAGATTGTCCCGAACGACGATCCGGAGAAATGGCGCAAGAAGGGGGAGGGCAAGTTCGTGCAGCCGGGCACCAATCCGGGCAAGGCCGTGCACCTCATGGACATACACGCCGAAAAGGGCCTGCAATGCGCCGATTGCCATTTTGCGCAGGACAGCCATGGCAACGGCTTCATCTATGGCGAGGTTGCGAATGCGATAGAGATCGGCTGCAAGGACTGCCACGGCACGGCGGATGCCTATCCGACGCTGCTGACCTCTGGCCCGGCGGCGCCGCCAAAGGGCACGAACCTTGCGCTGCTCCGCAACCCGGACGGCAAGCGGCGCTTTGAGTGGTTTTTCGACGCCAGCGGACGGCGCAGGCTGATCCAGCGGTCGATCGTCGACCCCAATCTGGAATGGGAAGTGTCGTTGGTGAAGGATTCGGTCGATCCGGCCAATCCGCACTTCAATGCGAAGGCCGCTCGCGCCAAGCTGATGAGCCGTTCGGGCGCGGAGGACGGTAGTTTCGCCTTCGGCCCCGGCGTCGCGAAGGAGGATCGGGCGCATGGCGACGACAATATGGCCTGCTTCACCTGTCATTTGAGCTGGACGACCAGTTGCGGCGGTTGCCACCTGCCGATCGAGGCGAACTGGAAGACGACGCTGCACCATTTCGACGGCGAAGAGACGCGCAACTTCGCGACCTATAACCCGCAGGTGGCGCGCGATGAAATGTTCCAGCTCGGCAAGCATATGACGACCAAGGGCAATGAAACCGCCCCGGTCAGGTCGACATCGGCGCTCGTCCTGTCTTCGACCAACATCAATCGCGAGCGCATCTATATTCAGCAGCCGCCGGTGTCCGGCATCGGATTTTCGTCGCAGGCTTTCGCGCCGCACTTCCCGCACACGGTGCGCAGGACCGAAACCAAGACCTGCACCGACTGCCATCTGTCCGACAAGGATGACAATAATGCGGTGATGTCGCAATTGCTGCTGCTCGGCACCAATTTCGTGAACTTTGTCGGTCTCAACGCCTGGACCGGCCTTGAAGACGGATTTGAAGCGATCCGTGTCACCGAATGGGACGAACCGCAGGCAGTGATCGGCAGCTATCTCCAGAAATATGCCTATCCAGACTATTGGAAACAGCATGTCGGGCAAAACAGGCGCGAATTGAAGGACTGGGTTCGCGGCAAGACCTTCGACAAAAGGGCTTCGGGCGAGACGCATCCGGTCGAGGAGTTCCGCAATGTCGTGAAGGGGACGGCCGGTCGCGTCGGTTGCCTGCAACTGCGCGGCGAATATATGTATGTGGCGGAAGGGAAGGGCGGCTTCCGCGTCTATGACGTGGCGTCGATCGCGAACAAGGGCTTTTCCGAACCGATCGTGAGCGGGCCTTTCTCGAAGCTCGGCCATAACACGGGCGTCCCGTCGAAAAACGCAACCTGCATGGCGCTGCCGACCAACCAGCCGATCAATCCATTGCGCAACACGAAGGAATTGCGCGAGATCAATCAGGAGCAGGCGTTCCTGCCAATCTACAGTTATGCGGCGGTCACGGACAGTGTTGAAGGCCTCATCTTGGTCAATATCGAAACCATGTCCGATGGCGAGTTCCGCAATAATTTCCTGAAGCGGGCGGTTACATGGAACCCCAACGGTATCCTGAACGGGGCGCGGCATATCCAGCTGGCGGGGCAGATCGCCTATATCATGGCGGATGTGGGCCTCGTCGTCGTGGACCTCAGCGATCCGCCGCATCCCCGCCTCGCCGCCGTCCGCCCGCTCACGGATGCGCGGGCGAGCGCGATCCAGTTCCGCTATCTCTGGGTGACGGACGCCGAGGGACTGAAGCTGTTCGATGTGACGCGCCTGAGCGATCCGGTGGCCATCCCGTCCGCGACCGTGAAGCTGGCCGATGCCCGGCGCATCTATCTTGCGCGTACCTATGCCTATGTCGCAGCGAAGGCTGAGGGGCTGGCAATCATCGACATCACCAACCCGCTGCGGCCAAGCGTATACAGAAAGGAGACGTTTGGCGGACTGATGACCGATGTGGAGGATGTAATCATCGGCACGACCAACGCGTCGCTCTTCGCCTATGTGGCAGACGGACGGAGCGGGATGAAGGTCATCCAGCTGACCAGTCCGGCAAGTCAGCCCAATTTCTACGGCTTTTCGCCCGCGCCCAAGCCGGAACTTATCGCCTGGGCAAAAACGCCTTCGCCGGCGCTGGCGCTATCCAAGGGACTGGATCGGGACCGGGCGGTGGACGAGACCGGCGGTCAGATTGCGGTATTTGGGCGGCTGGGTTCGCGGCCCTTCACACGGCCGGAGATGGAACGGCTCTTCCTGACTTCGAAGGGGATACCCTATAAGGTCAGTGATGA
>NZ_JBHIWJ010000028.1:25573-48278 GCF_041987595.1 Sphingobium sp.
GGATGGCGGCCTCCATGGAAGACGCCATCTCTGATGCACTGAACACCTGGAACGGGTTTGGATCTGACTGTATCAGATCACTGCTCTGGATTTCTTGTTTTTCGGGACTTCTTAACCAGCGATCAATTCGGTTTGCTTGGAAATCGCTCCAGGGGAAGGTCAACTGCCGCTCAGATAACGGCGCTGAAGCGCGATGATGTCGGCTGAGGAAAGGCCCAGGCCGTTGCGGGCATAGGCGTCGAACGAGCCATATCTGCGTTCCACCTCGTCAAAGGCGCTTTGCAGATATTCCGGACGGACGGTGAGGACCGGTTCGAGAAAGGCCGGGTTGATGGGGGTGCCGGAGGCCTTCAATGCAGTGAGGGTCGCCTCATTCTTGGCCTGCAAATAGCTATTGCTGGCCAGATAATCGGCCATGACAGTTTCCCGCGGCACGCCCAGCAGCGTCAGGATGATGGCGGTTGCCCAGCCGGTGCGGTCCTTGCCAGCGGTGCAATGATAGATAAGCGAGCCATCAACCCCTTGGGCCAGCCGATGCATCAGCGCGCCATAGGCGGCGCGCGCGCTGGGAAGGGAAACGAAATCGCGATTGGCGGCGGAGAGCAGGGCGACGCCTTGGCCTGAGGCGATGGCCGCCTCGGCCTTGCTCATGTCGCCACCCAGGGATCCACTGCTGTCTGCGGCGACGTCAAGGATAAGCTGGGGCGTTTGCGACGGGACCCGATCAGGTTCGCGGCTGCGCTCGGAAGCGGTGCGGAGATCGACTAGCAGCCCCGGTTTCAAGGCGCGGATCGTCGCGAGATCGGGGTCGCTCAGGCGGTCGAGCTGGTCTGATCGGTAGATAAGACCCGGCTTGACCCATCGGCCATCGGTCGTGCGATAACCGCCAATATCCCGAAAATTGGGAGCAGTCGACAGGTGCAGGCCACGATCGGCCAACACCAGTGGCGCGCCGCGCTCCGGCTGAAGGGTGAAATACCAGCGCTTACCCGGAGCAAGGTTGATGATCCGGCTTTTATCCGCGGGTCCGGCCTGATCGACCGCTGCCGCGCCAAAGTGCTCATCCGGCGCCGGGCGGGCGAAAATGCGGACGGCTCCGCTATCCATTCCCTGCCATGTCAGGCGATAGGCACCTTTGGGAAGCCGTTCAACCGATGCGGCCGTGAACGGAATCTTATCCGGCGGTTGCGCGAGGATCGCGCTGCGTTGGGCCGGCGCTTGCCCGCTGAAGGGTGCGCAGGCCGCCAGAAGCAGGGCTACGACGCTCGGAAGGATAGAACGCCGCACGATCAGCCTCGTTGAGAGGAAATGTTGCCGCCGTCGACCACGATTTCGCTGGCGGTGATATAGCTGGCTTCATCCGAGAGCAAGAAGCGCACGACGCGGCCGACCTCCATCGGATCGCCAAGCCGCTCGAGCAGGATACGCTTTTCAAAGAAGCCTTGCGGCAAAGCCTCGACGGCGGGCCGCATCATGGGAGTCAGAATTTGCCCCGGCGACACGGAATTGACGCGGATACCGTCCCGCGCCAGCCTGTCGGCGAGTGATCGCACAAGAGCCAGCATGCCTCCCTTGGCGGCGGTGTAGATAGGGTTCATGGCATTGCCCAGCGTCGCATTGATCGATGCGATCGCGACGATGGCCGATCCCGGCTGTGCGGCAAGGTCGGCCTGAATCGCCTGGGTGATGAGCGCGAATGACCGCAGATGGATCGCCATTCCGTTATCCCAGCTTTCCACGGTCAGCCCGTCAAGCGATGCGGTATCGACGATACCCGCCGCGTGGACCAGCGCGCCGGGCGCGCCTACGGCTGCGCGGGTAGCGGCCAAGGCGGGCGCGATTGCATCGGGCAAGCGCAGGTCGGCCGCAACCCCAATGGCGGCGACGCCATGGTGCGACGCAATCTGCTCCGCCGCCGCCTGCGCGGCATCAGTATTGATGTCCCACAAGGCGACGGGACGGCCCACCGCGGCGAGCGCTTCAGCGGAAGCCAGGCCGATGCCCGAAGCGCCGCCGGTCACGATTACCGGCGTTACAGGGGCGGCCAGTGCTGGAGAATGAGTCATGGCTTTTTTTGCCTTTCCTATGGCGTCAAAATTTTCAGGGATGGATTGGCGCTACCGTGCTGGCAGCCGGCCGGGCCGGGCCTTGCTTGGCGAAAATGCCATCCAGCCGGATATTGCTGATGCGCGGCGCGCCGCGGCTGACTGAGACCCACATGATATGGTCCTGCACGGCTGGATCGTCCGCCCGGCCACCCGGAGTTCCGCCTGTCACGCCCAACTGCACATAGTCATGGCCCCGGCGCGTCTCATGGGCATATTTGTGAAAATGCCCCGCCAGCACCGTATAGTCGCGACCATGCAGCAGCGCTTCGATCTCGCGGAATTCCGGGGAATCGATTTTCCATGCGGGCCGGTGCATCAGCACGAAGGTCCAGCGGGCGTGGCGATTGCGCTGCAAAGCCTGGCGGACCATATCGATCTGGGCGCGGCTGAACGCGACATTCTCCGAACCACGCAGCTTTTCCGCCAGCGCGCCGAGCCGGGTGTCGCGGGCGAACAGCGCCTGCGCTTGCGCCGGGTCGCCCTGCAACGCCTGAAGCACCGTGGCCATCGCCTGCGGTCCATATTCGTCGAGCAGCTTGCGACGAGCGATCCTGGGCTGGGGCGGATCTTCGGTGTTCAGGACGAGGAACAGCGCATTCTTATAGGTGAAGCTGTAATAGTCCGCGCCTAACCTTTTGCGCCAGATATTCAGCTGGACATTGTTGGTGAGATCATGATTGCCCGGAACGTAGAAGAAGGGAATGTCGAGCTTTTGCGTGGCTGCGGTGACTTCATCCCATTCGTTCTCGATCTGTCGGGGATTTTCGCTATTCCCTTCAATCAGATCCCCGATATTGATGACGAAATCCGGCCGTAGCTGATCGACCTTCGCCAGCGCATCCTTGAAGATGCCGGGCCGATGTTGCCCGGTGCGATCTCCGATGACGACGAAGCGGAATTCCTGCGGGCCGCCTGCAAAGGAGCGTGCCGTGCGGGCGACCTGATCCGGCCGATGGTCCTGAGCCGTCCCGCCCGCGCTGCCCAGAAGCAGTGCGAGGGGGGCGAAAAGGAAAGGAGCGGTCTTCACGCCAGCCGTCCTTAAAATTCGACGCTCAGGTCCACCCCGTAGGTACGCGGTTCGCCGAAGATCGCGCCGGGACGGCCAATGTTGAACTGCATCAGATAATATTCCTTGTCCGCCAGATTGCGGCCCCATAATGCGGCCTTCACACCCGGCAGGCCCGGAATGTCGCCAAGCGCCAGACGCGCGTTGATCAGTCCATAGTCGCCGACAATATATTTGCCGCCGCTGATGGTCGCATTGGTGAACTTGTCGCTTTGCGCGGTATAGTTCACATTGGCGGTCAACTGACCGATCGGCAGTCGCGGCAGATCATAGGTCAGGTCGAGCGCAAGCGTATGCTCCGGCGCGTTGGTGAAACGATAATTGCTGGAAATATCCGCGCCGTTCGGCCCAATGATGCTGTCATAGCGCGCCTTCAGATAACTGTAGTTCGCGGTAAAGCGCAGGGCGCGGACCGGCGCGAGCGTCAGGTCCATTTCGACCCCCTTCACCGTAGCGCGGCCTGCGTTCAGGACATCGGTGATGCGCGCATTCGTCGGATCCGACTGCACGTTGATCTGGATGTCGCGATATTTGGAAATGAAGCCTGCAATGTTGAAGCGCAGATGATTGTCCAGCCACTGGCTCTTCACGCCGGTTTCGTAGGACCAGAGCGTCTCGGGATCGAAGCCCTGATTGAACCGTGCAATGGAACTGGCGCGAATATTATAGCCGCCACTCTTATAGCCTTTGACCGCCTTGGCATAAAGATGGACGTCGCGGGACGCGTCGAAACCGATTACAAAGCTGGGGCTGAAATCCTTGAAGTTGCGGCTGCCGTCGCCAAGGCCTGGTACATCAGTGATCGCGCCGCCGTTGACCTGCGTCTGGCGAGCGAGCGTTGCTTCGCGCTTGTCCCAGCTTTGGCGCACGCCCAAGGTGAAATGCAGTCGTCCATCCAGCCACGCCGGCGTAACCGTCGCCTGACCGAAGACCGCATAGGAGCGGTTATGAATGGTTGCGGTGGTAAAGCTGCGCGTCACCGTCGGCGGGCTGTAGCTGTTGCTGAAGTTGCTGCCATCCTCTTTGAAATAATAGAAGCCCGCGACATATTGCAGCACATTATCGAATGCATCGCCGACCAGTTGCAGTTCCTCGCTCCACTGGTCCTGTTTTGCAACGCTGCTGTTCTTCTGCAGGGGATTGGGACCGGTGGAACCGGTCAGATAATCCTGATTCTGGAAGTTATAGAGCTTGCGATAGCCAGTGATCGAACGGACGGTGAGGCCATCGCCGGCCTTCCATTCGCCGATCAGGCTGTGCCCCTGCGACACGATGTCGTTCGGCAGGACGTTACGCACAAAGGGGCTGCCGGCCCTGGGACGCGGTGCGGTCAGCGGAAATAGCGGGGACAGCGCGACATAGGTGGGCGTATCGCCAATCTCTGTGCGGTCGTAGCTGTAACGGAGGCTGAACGCGTCCGAAGGCTGCCACAACAGGTCGCCGCGCATCGCCTGCCGGTCCTCGTCGCCCCAGCGCTTCACGCCGGTGCCGGGATTGCTGATGAAGCCGTCCTGCTGCTGGTTCACATAGGAAAGGCGAGCGGCAATGGTCTGACCGATGGGAATGTTCACCGCCGCCTTGAACCGGCGATTGTCAAAATTGCCGATCGTCGCCTGCCCCTTGAACCCGAAATCGCCCAGATCAGGTTTGCGGGTAATGAAGTTGATCGCGCCGCCGGTGGCGTTGCGGCCGTAAAGGGTGCCCTGCGGTCCGCGCAGTACCTCGATCCGTTCCAGATCGGCGACTTCGACGGCCATGCCCTGGCTGCGGGCGACATAGACGCCATCCATGTAGACGGCGACGCCGCCATCCTGCGTGATCTGATCATCGGCCAGACCTACGCCACGCATAAAGATCTGCGTGGTTGCTGCGTTGTTCGGAAAGGGGGTGAGTTGAAGCGCGGGCACATTGGCGCGCAGGTCGGTGAGGCCGCTGATACCCTTCGCCTCAAGATCTTTCGCGCTGAAGGCGGCAATGGAAACCGGCGTGTCCTGAAGGGACTCCTCACGCTTCTGCGCCGTGACGACGATCTCTTCGATTCCTTCGGATGCGCGGTTTTGGGCCAAGACAGGGAAGGCGCTGGTGCTGAGCAGCGGAGTCAGAATGGCGTAGGCGAAAAGGCGATTCGGCATATTCTCTCCCTTGAAGACCAGGCTTTTCGCCGCTTTTTTTGCGCGAACTTTCTACCTGCTGATAAAATATCTACCTTCATGACGGTAGAATTTCAATCTTCAATATTGCTTTTGGGGATCGGCCTGGCCGATAGGGGATGGAATGAACCCGGCCGGTACGGGAAAAGGAGCGATGGTGGCGGAAGCAATCAGGCAGGTGGCGCGGCAGCCGCGCGGAGATGCCACCCGGCAATCCATTCTGGATGCCGCGGAAAAGGTGTTCGCCGATCTGGGCTACGCTGCCGCGCGTTTAGAGGACGTGGCGCAGGCCGTGGGCATCCGGCGCCCCTCGATCGTCTATTATTTCCCCGGCAAGCAGCAGCTTTACGATCAGGTCGAAGCAGACATCTTCGCGTCGATGCACGAATTTGTGCTGAAGCGGGTGAAGCACGCAGAGGGTCCCATGGCGCAATTGCTGGCGCTGTTGGACGCGTGGCTGGATTTTCTGGTGGCGCGGCCTACCGCGGCGCGGATCATCCAGCGGCTGGTTGCGGATTTCGCCCCACGGGGAGACAACCCCGTGCGCTTTTCGGAAACCGCGCTGCGCGACATCGAAACGGTCATCAGCATGGGCATAGCGGACGGGACGTTCCGTCAGGTTTCGGCCATGCACATGTTGAACGGGGTCGCGGGTGGAGCGCTATTCTATGTCTGCAACGCCGCTCAGTTGGGTGAAGGCCGCTCCTATGACCCTGCCGACCCTGCGGAACTGGCTGGCTTCCGCGCCCTCATCCACAAACTGGCGAAGGCAGCGGTTTTGCCCGGATAGGTCGCCCGTCGTTATGGCTCGATACCCATCATCCGGCGGTTGAGCGCCCGGTCGGCACCACCGGCAGCGAAATCATCAAACGCATGCTCCGTGACCTGAATGATGTGTCGCTGGATGAACGGCGCACCTTCGGCGGCGCCCACTTCGGGATGCTTGAGCGCGCATTCCCATTCCAGCACGGCCCAGCCGGGAAATTCATATTGCGCCATTTTCGAGAAGATAGCCGCAAAGTCGACCTGTCCATCGCCCAGCGAACGGAAGCGGCCGGGCCGATCGATCCAGCCCTGATAGCCGCCATAGACGCCCGACCGACCGGAGGGACGGAACTCGGCATCCTTCACATGGAAGCATTTGATGCGTTCATGATAGATGTCGATGAAGGCCAGATAATCAAGCTGTTGCAGCATAAAATGGCTGGGGTCGTAGAGGATGTTGGCGCTGGCATGGCCGCCCAGCCGATCGAGAAAAAGCTCGAACGTGATGCCGTCATGCAGATCCTCTCCCGGATGGATTTCGAAGGCTGCGTCGACGCCATGGTCCTCGAAAACGTCGAGTATGGGCTTCCAGCGCCTTGCCAGCTCATCGAACGCATCCTCGATCAGACCGGCCGGGCGTTGCGGCCACGGATAGACATAGGGCCACGCCAGCGCACCCGAAAAGGTCGCATGAGCGGTGAGGCCCAGGCGCTGGCTGGCGCGGGCTGCCATCTTCAGCTGCTCAACCGCCCAAGCCTGGCGCGCTGCGGGATTGCCGTGGACTTCGGGCGGGGCGAAAGCGTCGAACTGCGCGTCATAGGCCGGATGGACCGCAACGAGCTGGCCCTGCAAATGCGTTGAAAGCTCGGTGATCGAAAGGTCATGCCGGGCAAGGGTGCCCTTGACCTCGTCGCAATAATCCTGACTCTCGGCGGCTCGCTTCAGGTCAAAGAGGCGCGCATCCCAGCTCGGGATCTGGACACCCTTGTAGCCAAGGCCGGCGGCCCAGCGGCCGATGGAATCAAGGCTGTTGAAGGGGGCGGCGTCACCGGCGAACTGAGCCAAGAAGATGGCGGGGCCTTTGATCGTCTTCATGTCATTCTCCGGGGACAAGGAGGGAAACCCAGCCAGCCTGTCGGGCACTGGCGTCGACCGCGGTGGCGATGAAGGCCATGCTCCGCACGCCTTCATCGATGCCGGGGAGCAATGGGGCGGGCTCGCCGCGCAGCAGCCGGGCAAAATCGGTGTAGAGATTGGCGAAGGCTTCCAGATAGCCTTCCGGATGCCCGCCCGGCGTGCGGGTGACGGCGCGGGCGTCGGTCCCCAGCGCGGCGTCGCCCGCCTGAATGATTTCTGTCCGGCCGTCGCCATGGTGGAGCGTGAGAGCATTGGGGGACTCCTGCCGCCAATCAAATCCGCCCCGTTCGCCATAGACACGGATGCGCAGACCGTTACGCTCGCCCACCGAGATCTGCGAGGCCATGAGAACGCCGCGCGCACCATTCTCGAAGCGGAGCAGGACCGTGCAATCATCGTCCAGCGCTCGTCCGGGAACGACTGAGGCGAGATCGGCCAGCAATTCCCTCACGCGCAGCCCCGTCACGAATTCGGCGAGATGGAAGGCATGGACGCCAATATCGCCGATGCAACCGCCAAGGCCGGACCGGGCGGGATCGACGCGCCATTCGGCCTGCTTGCCGGAAGCTTCACCGGCCAGCCAGCCCTGAGGATATTCGACGACGATCTTGCGGACCTTGCCGATCGCTCCGGCTGCAATCCGGGCGCGGGCCTCCCGGACCAGCGGATATCCCGAATAGGTGTAGGTGAGGGCGTAGTGTTGTCCCGAAGCGTGCACGATGTCGCGCAGTTCCAGCGCTTCCTCCAGCGTGGCGGTCGCTGGTTTGTCGCTCATCACCGGCAATTCCGCTGCGAGCGCGGCCTTGGCAGCGGGAAGGTGCAGATGGTTGGGCGTTACGATGGCAAGGAAGTCGATGCCGTCTGCCCGATCCGCCTCGGCCGCCAGCATCCTTTCCAGATCCGGATAGGCGCGGGCCGGGTCGATCCTGTAACGCTCTCCGGCCTCTCGGGAACGGATCGCATCACTGCTGAATGCGCCAGCGGCCAGCGCGATCTCGCCGTCCAGTTCGGCCGCGATGCGGTGAACCGGGCCGATAAAAGCGCCGGGGCCTCCGCCGACCATGCCCATGTGCAGTTTCGCCATGCCTCTCCTCGTCGCATTGCCTTTATAGACCGGCCTTTAGGCCTGAATCACGCGTTGGTCGATCGTTCCGAAGGGACAGCCGCAGCTGCTCTCGACTTCCATCCGCACCTGATCGCCAAAGTGGAGGAAGGGTGTTCTGGCGGCCCCATCCTTGATCATCTCGATAGCGCGGCGTTCGGACAGACAGGCGGAGCCGACCGTGCCATAATCGGCGTTGGAGACGGTGCCCGATCCGATGATGGTGCCCGCCACCAGATCGCGGGTGCGCGCGGCATGGGCGATCAGGTCCTGGAAGCCGATCTGCATTTCCCGGCCATGGGGATGACCGAACCATTGCCCGTTGAGCGTGACGCGAAGGGGCAGTTGGACGCGGCCATCGGCCCATGCATCGCCCAGCTCGTCGGGGGTGATGGCGAAGGGCGCGACCGAACAGGCAGGCTTTGCCTGCACCCAGCCAAAGCCTGTCTTCATTTCGATGGGTGCGATGGCGCGCAGCGACCAGTCGTTGATGAGGAGGACGAGCTTGATATGGGGCATTGCCTTGTCGGCCGTCGTGCCCATGGGGACGGCGTCAGTGATGACGCCATATTCGCCCTCGAAATCGATGCCGTCCGCTTCGCTGGGCAACGGCACATCGGCATGCCCGGGCAAAAAACGGTCTGACATGCCCTGATACATGAGCGGCCGATCGGTCGCGATGGGCGCCAGGTTGAAGGCCTTTTGCATCAGCTCGCCGTGCTGCGGGAAGGCGGAGCCATCCAGCCATTGCCAGGCGCGGGGAAGCGGGGCGAGCAGGCGGCCGTGATCCAGCGCTTCGCCTTCACCCCGTTCCAGCCGGTCGGCCAGGACGCGGAGAGCGGGTTCGGCAAGCGTCCATTGCTCGATCGCCTGTTGCAGTGTCCCGGCGATGCCGATGGCCGGCAGGCAGCGCTGCGCATTGCGGGAAACGACGATCAGGCAGCCGTCGGGCGTGCCGTTGGCAAGGGTAGCGAGGCGCATGGCTTACTCTTCGATGATGGCGACAGCGCGGGTCCAGCCAGCCGACGCGCCTTTGATCTTGTGCGGGAAGCAGCTGACGGTGAAGCCGTTGGCAGGGAGCGCCTCCAGATTATGCAGCTTTTCAAGGTGGCAGTAACCGATGTCTCGGCCTGCCTTATGCCCTTCCCAGATCAGCGAGGTGTCGCCCGTTGCCTTCACCTTCTCCGCCGTATGGATAAAGGGCGCGTCCCAACTCCACGCATCGGTTCCGGTGACGCGCACGCCGCGCGTGGTCAGATACATGGTCGCCTCGTAGCCCATGCCGCAGCCGACATTGACGAAGTCGGCGCGGCCCAGCGCCTTGCCCGCGGCCGTATTGACCAGCACGATGTCGAACGGCTGGAGATCATGGCCGATCCGCTTCAGCTCATCTTCGACATCCTGCTCGGTGACCACATAGCCATCGGCAAAGTGACGGAAATCCAGCTTCACGCCGGGCCGGAAGCACCAGTCGAGCGGCACTTCGTCGATCGTGATCGCGCGCCGGGGTTCGCCGTCCCTCGCGTCCATCGTCGGATGATAATGCCAGGGCGCGTCCAGATGAGTGCCATTATGGGTTGTCAGCGTCACCCATTCCGCCGCCGCAAACCCTTCCCCGCCCGGCGTCTGATCCGCCGTGACGCCGGGGAAGAAATGCTGAAGCTCCTTCACCGTGTCCTGATGCGTCTCATAAGTGATCTTCGGCCGCATGAAGGGCGGGTCGGAAATGACATCATTTTCCAGCGTGATGGACAGGTCGACGAAACGGCGCGTCATGCGGCATGGCCTCCCAATGTTTCGGCGAACCAGTCGGAGATAAGATCGCGGCCATAGGACATATTGTCGGCGCCTACATGCTCCACGCCGCCTTCGCGGGGAGTGAAAATCACCTTCTCCCGGCGGGGCGAGTTGACCAGCTGGTCGTAAAGGTCGTCCGCATAGCCAACGCTGATTTGCCGGTCGTTGGCGCCATGGGTGACGAGGAAAGGCACCTTGACCCGGTCCATATGGCCGTTGAGGTTCATTGCTTCGGATTTGGCGAGGAAATCCTCCTGATCGCTGGCGCCGAACGCCCAGTGGACATGCGCCCAGTAATGCGGGACCGGATTTTCACCCTCGCGCGCCATGCGCCTGTCCTGCACCTCGCGCCAGTTATGGTTGGCGCCCCACACCGCGCCGCTGGCGAAGCGCGGCTCATAGGCAACGGCTCGCGGCGCGAAATGGCCACCCAACGAAATGCCGGTCATGCCGATCGCCTTTGCGTCGACCTCGGGCCGTCGTTCCAGCCAGTCGACCGCCTTGCTCGCCCAGCTTTCGCTATGCGGATCGACGGGCAGCCCCTGAAGGCGCAACGCCTCGCCCGATCCGGGCTGGTCGACACACAGGGTCGAGATGCCCCGGCGCGCCAGCTCTGCCGGAAGGCGGGTCCAGTATAGCAGCTCCTTGCAACTGTCGAGACCGTTGCAGAAGACCACAACCGGCCTCTTC
Source organism: Sphingobium sp. (assembly GCF_041987595.1). Taxonomy (GTDB): domain Bacteria; phylum Pseudomonadota; class Alphaproteobacteria; order Sphingomonadales; family Sphingomonadaceae; genus Sphingobium. Next base: position 36,389 of record NZ_JBHIWJ010000028.1, read on the forward strand.
CCTTCACGCCCCTGTCCGGAATGGGGCGCTCGGGTGAAGAGCGCAGGCATGGTGCCCTGCTCCAGCGGGATTTCCACCCGCTCGCGGTTGATCTTGCCCAATGCGGTCGAGCGGTCGAAGGTGTCGCGCGCCTTTGCATAGGTTTCCTCACGGCCCGGCGCGCCGTGGCCCTGCATCCGCTCGGCGGTAAAAAGATAGAGCGAAGCGCGCTCCAGCTTGTTGGAGGCGGAGAAAGTGCGACCCTTCGCTTCATCCTCGTCAGCCAGATCCAGCAGCTTCTCGCCCATTCGCGCCCAGGCCTGCATGAACATCGGCGTGCCCGAATCGCCGCCGTTGGCGGCAGCGTCGCGGATCGGCTGGCACATGTCGACGATCTCGCCGATCTGGCCTCCGCTCTCCATCGCGATCGCGACCGAGAGATTCCAGATATAGTTGGGGAAATATTCGAACAGAGCCATCGCTCAGACCTCCACTGCCTGGAACAGACCCTTGTCGGCCTCCGGGTGCGGCATGGTCTGCGGCCCGCCCACGCCAACGCCCCATTGGTCCATGACCTTGGGACCGGGCACATGGACCTTGGCCTCGTGGCTCTCGAAATCCACTTCCTCCAGCTCCGACGTATATTCCACGGCAAAACCGGCGGGCGTCGTGAAATAGCTGAAGGTGTTGTTGCCCGCCGTGTGCCGACCCGGCCCCCAGCGGATGTCGGTGCCCTTCTGGCGCAGCCGGTTGATGCCGACCATCATGTCATCAACCGAGAGCATGTCATAGGCGACATGGTTGAGGCACGGCGGCCCGGGCAGGATAGCGATCCGGTGATGCGCAGAATTGCAGCGCAGGAAGCACATGAAGTCGCCCAGCCAGTCGCTGACCTTGAAGCCCAGCACATCGCAGAACCATTCCACCAGCTTCCTGTGGTCGGGCGAATGCAGGACGATGTGACTGATCTTCTGCGGCACACCTTCCCAGCGGGTGAGTTCACGCGCTGTGCGACGGGAGACGTCGCTTGAAATCTCGAAGGGCAGGCCATCGGGCGAGAAGAAGCGGAAGCCGTAGCCGCCGCCCAGCGTCGCAAGCTCTTTCGGCGCGAAGATGATGCGGCAGCCCGACGCCGCCACCTTCTCATGCAGCGCATCCACATCCGCGCCGCTGTCGGCGGCCAGCGCGATCACGTCGATCCGCTGCTCATCGGCCTGACGCAGCCGCACCACCTGACATTCCGCCCCGCCATCGGCCGTGAAATAGACCGCCCCGTCCTTCTCACCTGCCTCCACCAGCCTCCACTGCTCTTTATAGAAAGCACGCTCAGCCTCCAGATCCGGCATGGCATAGCCAACATAGCGAATTTCCGTAACGCGGCTCATGATGATCGCTTTCCTCAGATCGGTTGGGAAACCATCGCGAACATTTCCGCGGTGGCCTTGTGATTGTCGACCGCTGGCCCCTTGCCAAGCTGGCCCATGCAGATAGCGAGCGACTGCTCGACGATATAACGGCAACGCTCGTAGCGGCGTCCCCGGTAGGCCGTGAACGCGACCTCGTGCGTGTCCGCCTTCACCAGTTCCTCCGCCAGTACGATGCTGTCCTCGATCGCCATGCCTGCGCCCTGTCCCAAATGCGGCGTGGTCGCATGCACAGCGTCGCCCAGCAGCACGACTCGACCCTTGTGCCAGGGTCCGTGGAGCATCAGCGTTTCAAGCGGGCGATAGACGACCCCGTCATTGTCGGTGATCTGCTCTGCCAGCGCACGAATGGCCGGCGGGCAGAGCGCGATCTTCTCCCGCATCGAGGCGGCGAGCGTTTCCCGCGGATAGCGCGGATTGTCCGGTTCCGGCGTCGTCACGAACATATACATGAGATCGGTTGAAATGGGCACGAGGCCCACGCCCGTCGGTCCGTTATAGGCCTGAAGCGAGTCCATGCCCTCGGGCCGCGGCAGATTGTAGCGCCAAACAGCCTGCCCGGTAAATTCGGGCTTGGGCGCGTCGGGCAGGATGGCTGCGCGGGTCTGCGAGTAGACGCCGTCCGCACCGATGACGATGTCGAACCGCGCGCTCGCACCGTCCGAGAATTCCACGTCGACGCCGTCACCGCGATCGTCGATCCTGATCGTCGTCACGCCCAGCTTGACCGTTGCGCCGGACCCGATGGCGCGATCCCCCAGAACCTTGTGCAGCGCCGGGCGCGCCACGCCCATGTTGGCGGGATAGCCCTCGACCAGCGCGGGCGATGGAACGCGCGCCACCCTCCTGCCGTCCGGCGCGAAAACCTCCACGGTATCGAAGCCCGCGCCGGCGGCGACATATTCCTGCAGCAGGTCCAGATGGTGCATGGCGCGCAGCACGTTCGACTGCTGGATGATGCCGACACCATAGACGGACCAGTTCGGATCCCGTTCTATGACGGTGACGTCGAAGCCCTGGCGACGCAGGGCGATGGCGGAGGTCAGTCCCCCGATGCCACCGCCGATGATCAGGATATTTGCCTTTTCCATGAGTGATGCTTTTCCAGAGCGAAAGGATCAGAACCGGTCGAGATCGTTGGCGATCGTCACGGGTCCCTTGAAAGACTGGTGAATGGCGGCTTCGTAGGCGCGCGATCGCGCATCGTCGGTCGTTCCGCCGGCCAGATGCGTGACGACGAGAGCCTTCACCCTGGCGCGCGAGGCAAGCTCACCCACCGCCTGGGGGGTCAGGTGATGCGTGGTAAGATGCTGTGTCATGGTTGCCCTTGCCGCAGCAGGCATGGTCGGGTTCACATGTCGCACGCGGTCGAGCGTCGCATCGATATCGATCATTTCGCTCACCAGAAGGTCGGCGTCCTTTGCAAGCGCCTCGACCTTCCGGCTCGGTCCCGTATCGCCCGTGTAGACGATCGAGCGATCGGGCATGTCGAACCGATAGGCAAAGGATTTGTAGGCCTTGTCCTCGGCGCTGCCGACCGGGAAGTCATAATGGGTGTTCTGCGCCACGGTCACTTTCAAGACGTCGAGTGGAAGCGTTTGCCCGTCGGACAGCTCCACCACCTCGACCAGACTTTCGGGCGGCGCCCACGGCTTGCCGATGATGCCATAGCCCGCTTTTGCAGACGGTTGCAGCGCAGCGACCAGCCCCGCGATCATCTCCGGCGTTCCGGGCGGTCCATAGACCGTTACAACATCGCGAGCATCGGTCTGATTGCGAAGACCCAATATGGCCGACAACCCGCCAACATGGTCGACATGCAGATGGCTGATGAACACGGCCCGCACCTTGGCCAGCGGAATGCCGGCACGCCCCAGTTGCTCAACCGCTCCGTCACCCGCATCGACCAGATAGACCCGGTCGCCCTTGACGATCGCGTTGGCCGGCTGTGAACGCTCGCCGTCGGGCACCGGCCCACCCATCGTACCCAGCGTGATGAATTCCGGGTGCCAAGTCTTCTGCGCCGTCTGGGCGGACAGCGGCGTGGACGCGAGCAGCGCGCTCCACATAGCCACTTTTGCCCATTTCCCGATCACAGGTTGAACCCCACGCGGATGCCATAGGTCCGGGGCGGACGCAGTGTGCCGACGGGGAAGTCGAGGATCGGGCGCGTGCCGGCGCGGGCGAGCACTTCCTTGTCCTCGATATTGTTGATGAACGCAGTGACGCTCCACTCGTCCTGCGGACCTTCCAGGGTGAGGAACGCGTCGGACATCATGAAACTGCCCTGCTTTTCCTCGGGACGATAATTGGCGTTTGTAAAACGGCTGCTTTCGATGTTGGATCGCACGCCTGCGGTCAGCGCCATGTCGCCGCCCAGCCGGAAACTGTGCTGATACCCGACATTGACGGCCCATTTGGGCGAATTGACCGTCGGCTTGCCCGAACAATCGATGTCATAGAAGCGCGCACCATTGATGCCGGGATTGGCAAGCCGCGTGCCCGTGACGGTGCAACCGGTGCTGACCGGCGCTCCGGTCGGCGAGAAGTTGGAGGTCTGAAGGCTGTTATACTTGCCGTTCAGATACTGAACATTGAGGTTGAAGAGATCGTCGCGCGTCGCCGCGAAGCGGGCATCCATTTCCGCGCCATAGATGCGCGACTTGCCTGCATTAGTGGTAAGCGAGCCCTGCGCAAACACACCATTGCCGGTTCGCACGCCGCCTACGAACGTCACCTGCTGGTCCTTATAGTCCCAATAGAAGGCTTCGACATTCAGTTGCAGCTTGTTGCCGAAGAAGCGGTTCTTGGCTCCCACCGTATAGGCGGTCAACGTTTCCGGTGCAAAACTGTTGTTCGGCGGGGACGCCACGAAAAAGCCGCCGGATTTGAAGCCGGTCGCGACGTTTGCATAGAGAAGCGAGGCGGATCCCGCGTCATATTCCACGCCCGCTTTCCATGTGAATTTGGTGAAGGTGAGATCGCCGGTGATGGGGGCGCCCAACGGAGGATCGACAGGACCGGGCAGACCGCCCGACACCGATGCAGTCAGCTGCGACTTGTCCTCACGAGTGTAGCGGCCGCCTCCGACCAGACGAAGACCGTCCGTCAGATCGAATGTGAGCTGTCCGAACGCAGCGAGGCTCTGTGTTTTGAGAAGAGGAGTAAAGCGCGTGGTCGACAGGCGACCCTGCCGGAAATAGTTCAGCGTATCCTGCTGTTCATTGAAGAAGAAAGCGCCCAGCACATAGCGCAGCCGCTGATCATTGGCGGACGTCAGCCGCGCCTCCAGCGACATCTGCTCCGCATTGTCCAGGATTTCGCCACGGAAGCCGGGAAGATAGGTGCGGAAATCGGCCTCCGATTTGCGCCAGGCAGGTATGACTGTAAGGGTCGCAAAGCCCATGTCGCCTTCGATCTGAGCGCTGAGGCCGTAGAAGTTATTGTCGAGATAGCCGTCTTTGCCGGCATTTTCGATGCAGCCGCTCGCGATGAAGCCGCCAGCGCAAAAGGGTGGCGCGAAGAGCTTCGATGCGTAGCCGTTTATCGCCGCGACGGCTGGCGCATCAGAGACGCTGATGCGATCGTTCAGCGAGGGAACCGCAAAGTTACCGTTGGGCAGCAGCACAGAACCCGTGCCTTTGCCGCCCTGATGATAATAGTCGCCGACGAAAGTGATCGACCAGAGGTCGGAGGGCTTTAACAGAAATGACGCGCGGACAGCCTCGCCCTTATCGTCATCATACCCATCAGAGATGTATCCATCGCGGTCCACAACCTGCCCGGCTATGCGGAGCGCAGCGGCATCGCCGATGGGAAGATTGAGAGCCAGAAAGCCTTTCTTGCTGTCGTAATTCCCATATTCGGCCAATCCCTCGACCGAGAAGTGTCCCAGCACAGGCTTTTTGGGAAGGACGTTGATGGCGCCGCCGGTGGCGTTGCGACCATAAAGCGTGCCTTGCGGCCCTTTAACCACCTCGACACGTTCCAGATCGTAGAAGACGCCAGCGGGAGCCGTTGGGCGGCCTACATATACGCCGTTGAAATTAAAGGCGATTGCGTTCTCAGAGAAGCTGTTCTGCGAATTGGTGCCGACGCCGCGCAGAAAGAAGCTGGTAGTGCCCCCCGTGGGCTGAACAACGAGCGCCGGCACCAACTTGCCAAGATTGGAGGTCTCAGTGATCCCGGAGCGAACGAGGTCGTTTCCGGTGACGGCGGTGACAGCGATTGCAGCTTTTTGCAGGCTCTCTTCGCGGCGCTGCGCGGTAACGATGATTTCGGCGAGTCCGCCATCGGCGGCCTTTTCATCATTCGACTGCGCAAGTGCCCCCTGCGGTACCCATATCCCGCTCAGCATTGCGGCGCCCAGTAAAACCCGCCTCATTGCAGTCCTCCCCGTCAGATCTTTGTCATTTGAGGAGAGGGATGACATAGGCTGGAGAAGAGGTAAAATGCATGATATATGTCAATAATAACAAATGAGAGTGATGATAGGTGAGGCTCGACCGATTTGATCTCAATCTGCTGGTTGCCTTCGACATCCTTGTGGAAGAGCGGAGCGTCACGCGTGCCGCACGCCGTCTAAACCTCACTCAATCAGCAATGAGCGCCGCTCTGCGCAGACTGCGCGAGGCATTTGCGGACGATATATTGGTGCAGAACGGGAAAAAGATGATCCCGACGGCAGCAGCCCTGTCGCTCGCTCCGGAAATTTCTTCGCTGGTAGCCGATCTACGCGGATTGATTGCACGAGGGCTTACGTTCGATCCCACCGAAAGCCAGCGCCTCTTCCGGATTGTGGCCTCGGACTTCGTGACGACTGTTTTGATCGGCCCGCTGATCGAACGGTTGCAGAAAATAGCACCTCATGTCAGGATCGAAATCACGCTTCCGCGAAATGACATCACTGAACGCCTCGAGGACGGTGAAATCGACCTGATCATTTCGCCGGAGCAGTTTTTAGAAGGCCCGCACCCGACTGAATTGCTGTTCGAGGAACGCCATGTCGTGGTGGGCTGGTCCGGCAATCCCTTGACAAAGGACGGCCTCGACGAGGACGTTTACCATCGGGCTGGCCATGTGACGGTCAGCGTGTCGCGCGATGGAACATTCATCGAAAATCATCTGCGAACTCGAGGGGACCGCAGGCGAATTGAAATTATATGCGCGGCTTTCAGCCAGGTGGCCTGGATGCTGCCGGGCACAACGCGGCTCGCGCTGATGCACGAAAGGCTCGCGCGCGTAATGGCAAAGGCGCTCCCTCTCGCCATCTTCGAGCCGCCTATCCCGTTGCCCGATATGCGGGAAATGATGCAACACCATCAGGCACGCGCTGAAGATCCTGGTCTGAAATGGTTGCGGCAACAGCTTAAGCGATCCGCATCAACGCAGGGCGAAGAACTGCGCGATCTGCTTTAGGAGCATGAAAGCCAGAGAAAAAATCCGACGTCCTGTCCCGTACACAGCTTTACATTGCCGTTCGACGTTTCGAGGATGGCCTCGCTTGTGGCCGTCCAGACAAATGACTCTGCCTTGGCGTTGTTGACTGGGCCGGCCACTTCGCACTGGAAGAAAAGGCCGATAAGATGATCCCCCGATGCGCGATTTGCTCGCGCGCAACTTCCCCGGTGACTGCAACCCAAGCAACGGAGAATGGCCATGTACAACAATAAGTCCAAGTCGAGCGTTCTGCCTTCTGGCGGCGGCGCGGCGCTGATCGATCCGTCCGACGCTCTCATTCTGCTGCTCGATCATCAATCAGGGCTGTTTCAGACGGTGAAGGACATCGCCGTGTCGGATCTGCGCAGGAATGTCGAGATGATCGCCAGGCTGGCAACGCTCCTTGATATTCCGGTAATCACCACCGCGTCCGAGCCGGCTGGCCCCAACGGTCCGCTGATGCCGGAGATTCACAGCCACGCCCCTCACGCCGTCTATGTGCCGCGCAAGGGTGAAGTGAATGCATGGGACAACGACGACTTCGTCGCGGAGGTCCGGTCGACAGGGCGCAAGACGCTCATCATGGCAGGCGTATGGACCAGCGTCTGCGTCATGTTTCCCGCGCTGGACGCCCACGCTGCGGGCTATGATGTCTATGTCGTGCTGGATGCTTCGGGTGATCCGAGCCAGATGGCTTCGCGCGTATCGCTGGCCCGCTTCGTGCAGGGTGGGGTCAAACCGACCTCGACCAACGCGTTGCTCTCCGAACTCCATCGCACCTGGGCGCGTCCGGAGGCGGCAGACCTTGCTGCGCTCTACGGTCTTGTTGCGCCCAACTATGCGGCCGTGACAGAGAGCTACGTCCGGGCCCAACAAGCGGCAAGAGAAGCGGTCTAGCCGCTTGCCCCTCCCTCTGCGAACGGAAAGGGCGGCGGAGTATCAGCTATGGCTATTCTGTCATGGACATCGCGATCACGCCCTCCGTCCGCAGGGCGCAGAATGAAATGGGGGCTGGCCATCTCTGGTCCGACTTCCACGGACATGGCGCCTTCGGCCAGCTTTTCAGCCAGAGAAATTGCCTTCATCGGCCGCCGCGACAGCTTTTACGTCGCATCGGCCTCCGAGACCGGCTCGCCCTGCGTCAAGCCCGCAGCATATTCTGCCGCGATATGCGGAGGCGGAGATCCGGTCGGCAATGCAGCCTCTCCATGAAAAGATCGCGCAGCTTGCGCAGGAAAATGCGGAGCTGCGTCTGTCAAGCTCAGGCAAGTCACCGGGCTGAACGTCGCGCTGCTGAACGCGACGGCGCTGGGGGCGGTGGGCTATACCAAGGAGACGCCCAACCCGCCGGGGGGAGAGATCGTCCGCGATGCGCAGGGCAATCCCACCGGCCTGCTGCCCGCCCAGGGCGGACAGCGAAAGCGAGGTTAAGAAGCTGCACGCCAAGATCGGGAATTGATCGTGCTGCGCTGAGATGTGCGACTGCTTGCGGGATGCTCAGCTGTCCAGCATGGATAAACATTGATCGAGCATGTTTTGCGATGTCCGCAACATGTTCGCTTCGTCCCCGCGGCACGCCGATTGACGAAGATGGAAAGCGCCGCAATCGCGGCGACGCTTTCACTCAGATGTTACGCGTCATGCGGCGGCAATGGCCGCCTTCTCTTGCAGATCCTTGAACATTTGCGCTCTCTGCTCGGCTTTCTTCTCGGTGTAGGTCTGACCACCCTCCATCACCAGATCGGAGCGACGCATCCACTCCTTGAAATCGAGGTCCTCGACGCCGCGAATATCGAGCGCATCGCGTGCTTCCTCGACCGACAGGTGAAGATAATCCTCAATCTTCTTGAGGAAGTAGGTTCCCGATTGGCGACCGATCTCGACACCCCGGTTCATCGCTTCCCAAACCCAAGGGAAGCCCTGCGGATAATGAAGGGAGGAGCGGAAGAAATAGGGGAAGAACAGGAACATGTTGCTGATGGTCAGCTGATGCGCCAGCTCCGGCTTGAAATATTTGTGGAAGCTTCCGAAGTGCACGAAGTTCGGAATCCCCTCCGCAATATAATCAAATCCCGCGCCGGTCAGGATATGCATGAAGTCATGGATTTCGACCTTGCGGCGACGGAAATATTCATAGTGGTTGCGCACGGGCATCGCCATGCTGGCCATGGTATTGTCATAGCCATATTTGTCATAATGAACGAACACGGCATGACCGAGTGAGCCCTTGGGACAATTTTCAAGATCCTTCTTCAGCCAGCGCGACATGTAGCGCTCTTCCAGAAACTGGTCGAGTTCCGGCCAGTCCTTTCGCGCTTCCTCGAACATCTGGTTGACGTAATCCTGGTCCTGCACCTCTTCCAGTGCACGGTTCAGTTCGGGGATGCCGAAGGTCGACGGCAGGTCGGTGCCATTGCGCCGCAGACATTCGCGCACGGTCCATTCGCGGAGGCGATAGTCATTCAGATAGACTGAGGAGCTGATCAATTCACTGTTCTGAACCTTCGGCCTCTTATAGCCGTCGTTCATATAGGTCTCGTAGGTCTCCCAATCCATGGACCGGTCTTCCATCGCTCTCTCCTTCATTTTCAATTGGTAGCGCTCCGCCTCGGAGTCGGACGAAACAGAGGATAGGCGCGCAGGACCCCATGTCTAATTCCATCTGGACAGGCTTTCTATGCCGTTTTGGCATGGATCGTGAGAGCTTCTTATTTCCATCAATATAGACTACCAATCGTTTGGTTGTTTTGCTATGGACGCGCCGAGGAACGAATCTGATGTCAGCCCAACGCCCGTCTACCCGCCCCCGTGAGGCATTTGCCCATGCACTGGAATGTGGTCACTTCATAATCCAGCGCTCGGCTATCGGCGGCCAATATCTATTCTATCCGCGCATGGCTGAACCCGGCAGTGGCGAGCAAGAAATGAACTGGGCAGAAGCGAGCGGCGAAGGGGTGGTCTATGCCACCACCACCATATATCCCCGCCCTCCGGCCTCCGCCTATAATATAGCGATCATCACTTTGGCCGAAGGTCCCCGCCTCATGTCGCGCGTCGAGCATGTCGAACCGGAAGAGGTGACCATCGGCATGGCGGTGCGGGCGGAAATCGGAGAGGATGACAATGGCCCGATCCTCCTGTTCCGGCCTTCGGACGACATCGCATGAGCAAGCTGCCGCGTGGATCCGCCGCGATTGTGGGCGCCGCAACATTCGGCATAGGGGAAGCTCCCGGCTACTCCTCGCTCGAACTCGCGGCGCAGGCGGCCCTGCTGGCGCTGGCTGATGCCGGGCTGCGGCCCGCGGATGTCGATGCCCTGTTCTGCTGCCTGCCTTCCGACCAGCTCTCGACACTCAGCCTGGCTGAATATCTGGGCATTGATCCGGTGTTCACTGATAACAACCGCACGGGCGGATCGGCGTTTCTCACGCATGTCGAGATTGCATCCATGGCGCTGCACCTCGAAATGTGCGACGTCGCCCTTATCACCTACGGCAGCAATCAGCGCAGCGCCGCCGGGCGCTTGATCGGAGCGACCGAAGGAGGCAGTGGCTTTGAAGCGCCATATCGCCCCTTGGTCCCGATTTCCGCCTATGCCCTGGCCGCCTCACGCCACATGTATGAATTCGGCACCACGCGAGAGCAACTAGCCGAGGTAGCAGTGGCGGCACGCGCCTGGGCGCAGCGCAATCCTGACGCCTTCCTGCGCGAAGATCTGACTATCGCCGAATGTCTCGATGCACGCATGGTTTCCTCTCCACTCGGCGTCCGCGATTGCTGCCTTGTCACGGACGGCGCCGGGGCAATCGTCCTCGTCCGGCCGGACCGGGCACGCGATCATCCCCGCCCGCCAGTTCATGTCCTGGGCTGCGGCACGGCCGTCACGCATCGGGAAATTTCATCCATGCCCGACCTGACCGTCACCGGCGCGGCCAAATCCTCGGCCCGCGCCTATGCGCAGGCCCGGCTGGGGCCCGGCGATGTCGATGTGGTCCAGCTCTACGACGCCTTCACCATCAACACGATCCTGTTCCTTGAGGATCTGGGCTTCTGCCCCAAGGGGGAAGGCGGACGCTTCGTGTCCGGCGGCGCGATCGCTCCGGGCGGGCGCCTGCCGGTGAATACCAATGGTGGCGGGCTGTCCTGCGTCCATCCGGGCATGTACGGCATATTCACCTTGATTGAAGCAACCGAACAGCTTCGCGGCACGGCCGGAGACCGTCAGGTCGATGGCGCGGATGTTGCGCTCTGTCACGGCAATGGTGGCGTTTTGTCGCATCAGGCGACGGTCATTCTGGGAAGTGAAGCAACATTATGAGCAGGCCAGTCTATCATCACGAACAATTGATCCGGAGCCTGTCGCCGGAAAGCATCGCCGTGGTCGGGGTATCGAACAACCCATCCTCCTTCGGCGCACGCACCATGGCTCGGCTGGCGCATTTCAGCGGCAGACTATACCAGATCAATCCGCGTTACGAGGAGATAGGCGGCCTGCGATGCAATGCGTCGGTGACGGCCTTGCCCGAAGTGCCCGACTGCGTCGTCGTGGCGACGGGACGGGATCAGGTGGTCGACATCGTGCGCGAATGTGCCGCAGCAGGCGTCGGCGGCTGCATCATCTATGCGTCCGGCTTCGCAGAAGTAGGCAGCGAACAGGGCGTATCAGAGCAGGATGAGCTTGCGCGGATCGCGCGGGAAAGCGGGATGCGGATCATCGGGCCCAACTGCATCGGGCTCGCCAATTTCACCATCGGCGCCAACATCACCTTCTACAGCGAAACCCGGCTGGATAAGCCCGCGGCCCATGCGGTGGGGATCGTCAGTCAGTCCGGTGCCCTGGGCAATGCGCTGATCCAGTCGATCGAGCGCGGCGTTCAGGTCAGCCACATGCTGGCATCGGGCAACAGCTGCGATGTGGATGTAGCCGATTTCGTTGCCTATCTCGCCGGAGATCCCGGATGCCGTGCCATCGCCTGCCTGTTCGAAGGCATGAGCGACCCCAACCGTATGATCGAGGCGGCTCGCATCGCATGGGAAGCCGACAAGCC
>NZ_JBHIWJ010000029.1:0-46923 GCF_041987595.1 Sphingobium sp.
CCTACGCCTGAAAGCCGTAAGAACCCAGGGCCGCCGCCCACATGTCCCTTCATCATACTAACAATGTCAAAGAACCGACAACTTTAGAGGGACAGCCTTCCCGCCTCGAAACTTCTTCCGAGGGAGGTGCGTCCCATCCATGTTGGCGACCGTCCAGTCCAGCGCCTCAGTGGCGGCGTCCCGTCCGGTGAGAGGCCATCTATGTGGGTCCGAAGATTCGGGCAACCCCAAAAATGACAGTTTCGGGAAATTTATCGAAAAAGAGCGACGAAATCGAGCTAGTCCATTGTTTTTGCGTTATTTATTTATAACCCAGCGCTCAATCCCGCATGCGTCGGGCGTCTCTGGCGTAGAGTTGCTGCCCCACCGACGCATCGAAATGCGCTTCCATCGCCGCCCCTGCCGCCGCCGGATCGCCAAGCTGAATCGTCCGCGCCAGATCCAGATGTCGATCGATCATCGCCTGCCGCTGCTCGGCCGCGGTGCGGGTACGCCAGGCCTGCGATACGGCCGTTTTCATCAACGGCGCAAAGGACCGGACGATCTGCGCGAACAGCTTGTTGGCGGCAGCGTCGGCTATGGCCTCATGCAAGGCGATGTCATTGGCGGTGAGGCGGTCCTTGTCGCCGTCCGCCTCCGCCATGGCTTGCGCGAGCGCCATGATCCGCGCGGCCTGTTTTTCGGTGCGGCGTTCGGCCGCGAGCATGGCGATGCGGACCTCCACCGTCCGGCGCACGTCCCAGACCTCAGCGACGCTGATCTGCTCCGTCGCCACGGCATGATCCAGCGAAGCGCCCATCACAGACCCGTCGATCGCGCCGACCCTGGCCCGGCGGCCATTGGCAACGTCGATCAGGCCCAATGCCGCCAGCGCACCAAACGCCTCCCGCATGACCGCCCGGCTGACGCCCATGTCTTTCGCGAAACTGCCTTCGCCGGGCAGACTGTCGCCCACTTTCAGATCATGGTCCCGGATATGGTCGCGAACCGCCTGGATCGCGTGATCGACCAGCGACCCCCCGTCTTCCGTCATGCGCAGGGTCATGCAGCCAGCCGGTGCGAACGATATTGCGTGGGCGCAATTCCGAAGCGGCGCACAAAGGCGCGGGTGAAGCTGGTATTGTTGAGATAGCCGCATCTATAGCCGATGGACGACACCGGCAGTTCGGTCGCCAGCAGCATTTCGCCCGCCTTGCCCAGACGCTGCTGCGCGATCGCATCGGCCACCGAGCAATCGAACATGTCGCGGAAGCCGCGGGTCAGCTTGGCGCGGTTGAGGCCGCAGGCGCGGGCGATCATGTCGAGAGTGAGCTTCTCTGCCCAGCGTTCTTCGATCAGGCGGCGCGCGGCCAGCAGCCTTTCGCTGTCGGCGCGGGAGAGGATGGCATCCTGACCGATGGGGATGAAACCGCCTTCCCTGGCGGTGCGCAGAATGTCGCAAAGCAATTCAATGCATTTCGCAAGCCGATAGGGCGTCGCCGCGGCTTCATGAAGATCGCAATCCCGAATGGAGAGCGCAATGGCGCGCAGCGGCGCTGGGAGATAATAGGCCGTGTCGAACTGAAGCGGAACGGGGCCGTCGGCCACCCGCTCACAGGCTTCGCGGGTGACCAGCAGGATCAGGCGGCTGCCGCTTTCCCTGTTGAGATCCTCCACCGTAGGCCGGTCGATCATGCGCATCGACGCCGATTGGCCGACCGAACCAAAACCCAGCATGAACAGGCGACCGGATCCGCTCTGCTCAGGCAAGCGGGCTGGCCCGGACCCCAGCAGGGCGATCATTTCCGGCGACACGTCGATTCGGTGCATTTGGCGCTTCTCCTATGCGAAGGAGAATGACCTATCTGATAGGTTTGAGCAAGAGCTATCTGATAGGTGCCTTGCGCCTGGCCTGCGCAAAGGCCAGCAGGGAGAGGGCGCTGACCGCCGTGCCGACGACGGCCAGCCCTTGATTCAGATGAGCTTCGCCACCCAGCAGCGCGCTGATGAGAGTGACGAGCGTGGGTGCGACGCCAAAGCCGATCAGCCCGGCAATCGCAATGAAGGCGCCGATGCACAGACCCCGCAACTCATTGGGCAGGAAGACGGTGAGCGCAACCGAAGTGACAAGGCCGGTGACGGTGCCGCAGAGCATCAGGGCGCCAAGCGCGAGCGCAAAGCTTCCGACGCCGGGCATGACCGGAAATAGGGCGGAGGGTATGCCCAGTCCCGCCGCAATGACCGCGCCGGTCAGCAGGCCTCCCCTGCCGCGGCGCTTCTGGCCCCAGTCAGCCGCGAAGCCGCCCAGGATCGCACCTGCAACGCCAGTGACGAAGATCAGGCCGCCCATCCAGCCGGCAAAGTCCGGAGGCGCAAGGCCATAGCTGCGCGAGAGCACCGGCGACGCCCAGATTGCCGCCGCGGCATCGGCCATCACGACGGAGACCTGTCCCATGAACAGCGGAGCGAGAAAGGCGCGGCGCGACCAGAGTTCGCGGACAATCGTGCCCCAGGGGGCGTGAATGCTGGATTCGACTTCGTGGCGAGCCGGTTCGCGCAGGGTCAGCATCGGCAGGATGAGTGCTGCGCTGAGCAAAGCGAGCGCGAAATGGGCGGCCCGCCACGGCGCGGCATGCGGGAACCATTGGGCGCCCACGCCTTGCAGGAACAGCGCCAGCAGCCAGCCAGCCAACGCGAAGGCGGCGGCCTGACCCAGACTCTTGCCCAGCGTCACGATCAGCAGGGCGCGGCCGCGCTGTTCGGGCGCACACATGTCGGCCGCCAGCGACAGCGCAGCCGTCAGGGCGCCGGTCGTGCCCACGCCCGCCAGCATGCGGGCCAGAAAAAGCATCGCGACGCCCTGCGCAGTGGCGGTAAGGAAGGTGCCCAGCGTCCAGATGATGGCGAGCAGGACGAACAGCCTCAACCGGCGCATCCGGTCGACCATGATACCGATCGGGATGGAGAAGAGCAGCAGCGGGACGGCGGCAGCCACACCCTGCACCAGCGACAGCTGGAAATCGGAAAGCGCCATCTCCGCCTTCGCACCTTCCTGCACCATGCTGAACGACCCCATCATCGTGAAGCCGGATGCCATGGCGAGCGCAAGGATGAGGAGGGATGGGAGGGCATGGGCGATCGGGGAGGCGGGGTCGCCCTCACCCTTCCCGCTTGCCGCCGCAAGCGGACTCCTTCCCTCTGTCCCGCGGAGAGAGGGTGATTTGGTGGCGCTGTCCAACAGTCTTCCTTTCCATGATGTCCGGCCGCGGAAGGGGGAACAAACGCGGCCGGACAATTCAGCCCCCCGGCTGAACGGCGAAAATCTTGCCCGGATTGAAAAGATTTTTGGGGTCGATAGCGCGCTTGATGACGCGCATCATGTCCACCGCATCGCCCAGCTCGTCGATCAGGCACTGCTGCTTGCCCAGCCCAATTCCATGTTCGCCGGTGCAGGTGCCGTCCATCGCCAGTGCACGCTGCACCAGCCGCTCGTTGAGCGCCTCCACCTCGGCCATTTCTTCAGGCGCTTCGGGATCGATGGAGAAGATCACATGGAAATTGCCGTCGCCGACATGGCCCAATATGGTCGCGGGCAGGCTGGCCCCGTCCAGATCGGCGCGGGTCTGGGTAATACACTCGGCCAGTCGGCTGATCGGCACGCAGACGTCCGTGGCCCAGCCGATGGCGCCCGGACGCAGGTTGACCGCAGCATAATAAGCCTCGTGCCGGGCCTTCCACAGCTTCGTGCGTTCTTCGGGCAGGTTCGACCAGCGGAATTCGCCGCCGCCGTTCATCGACGCGATCTCCTCCACTGTCCGAACCTGCTCGTCCACATAGGATGGCGACCCGTGGAACTCGAAAAAAAGCGTGGGAAGTTCGGGATAATCGAGCTTCGACCAGCGGTTGACGGCGCGCATCTGATGGTCGTCCAATATCTCGACCCGCGCCAGCGGCACGCCGATCTGGATCGACTGGACGACGGTATCGACCGCGCCCTGCAGCGTTTCAAAGCCGCACACCGCCGAGGAAATGGCCTCCGGAATGGCGTGGAGGCGCAGGGTGATCTCCGTGATGATGCCCAACGTCCCTTCGCTGCCGATCATCAGGCGGGTGAGGTCATATCCCGCCGCCGACTTGCGCGCCCGGCGGGCGGTGCGGATGTCCCGTCCGTCCGGCGTCACCACGCGCAGCGACAGGATCGCCTCGCGCATCGTGCCGTAGCGCACCGCATTGGTGCCGGAGGCGCGGGTGGAGGCCATGCCGCCGATCGTGGCGTTGGCGCCGGGATCGATCGGGAAGAACAGGCCCTGATCGCGCAGATGTTCGTTCAGTTGCTCGCGCCGCACGCCGGCCTGCACGGTGCAGTCGAAATCCTCCTGATTCACCTCCAATATGGCGTTCATCTGGCTGAGGTCGACGGTGACGCCGCCCTGCACCGGCAGGGTGTTGCCCTCGATCGAGGTGCCCGCGCCAAAAGGGATGACCGGCACCTCCGCCGCGACGCAGAGCTTCACCAGCGCGGCCACCTCCTCCGTCGAACGGGCGAATATCACGGCGTCCGGCAGGACAGGGGCGAAATGGGTCTCGCTCTGTCCATGCTGGCTGCGCACCGCTTCCCCGGTCGAGAGGCGGTCGCCGAAAACCGCGCGCAACTGGTCGAGAAAGCCTTCGGGCAAAGGCTTGCGCGGCTGGGGGGACGGCGCGCTCATCGCGATCAGAACCGGAAGCTGGCGCGCACGCCATAACGGCGCAGGTCGCCGATGATGCCAAGGTCGGACGCGGGCAGACCCGCCAGCTGCAGCGTGGTCTTTTCGATATAGCTGTCGAAATATTTCTTGTTGAACAGATTCTGGCCGAACGCCGCCAGTTCGATCCCGCCCGCCGTCGCGAAGGTGATGGAGCCGTTGACCACCGCATAGCCCTTCAGGAAGGTCGGCACCGTCTGGTTCAGCGTCGCGGCGAGACGGCGGCCCTTGCCGTTCAGGCTGGCATTGAACGTCAGCCTGTTGTCTCCGATCGGCACGACATAATCGCTGCTGACGTTATACATCCAGTCGGGCTGGAAGGTCAGATGATCGCTCGCCAGGGTGCGGCCCGTGATGGCGGTATATTCGCGCGTGTCGGTGAGGCGCGCGTGCATATAGGTGAGGCCGCCCGACAGGGTCCAGTTGGCCGTGGGCCGCACCGTCGCCTCCAGCTCGGCGCCGTAGCTTTCCACGCTGCCCGCATTGAGGTCGACCGTCACCAGCCCCGCCGGAACGGCGGGCGCGATCGAGTTCAGGCCGATATAATGTTTGTAATCGCTGTAGAAGATATCGCCTGCCAGCGAGAAACCGGGCGCGGCATATTTGGTGCCGATTTCATAGGTCCAGGCATTGTCGCCGCGATAGGTGCGCAAGGGCGCGTTGGGCGCATTGAAGCCGCCGCCGCGATAACCCCGCGCGGCCGAAGCATAGCTCATCAGCTGCTCGTTCCAGTGATGGGTGATCGACAGGCGCGGTTCGACCTCGTTCGACTTGATCTGCGCGGGCGGGATGGCGATGCCCGCGATGGTGCCGGTCGCCTTGCGATCCTCATGATCGTAGCGCAGGCCCAACGCCACTTCCCATTGCGGGTTCGGCTTCCAGAAGACGGTGCCGAAGGCGGCATAGGTGTCCCCGGTGCGATGGTCGATCTGGCGCACCTGGCGTCCCAGGATGAGGATGTTGGTCAACGCATCGGCGTCGAAGCTTTCCCGGCTGTAGAACAGGCCGACCAGCGTGGAGAGCGTGTCGCTGAGCGTCGTGTCGAAGCGCAGTTCCACCGTCCTGGTGCTGAGCCTGTCGGTGCCCGACAGGCGCACCGCATCGAGCGGGCCGAAATCGCCGTCCGAATCGGGCGAGTCCGTCGTTCGCGCATCATAGGCGGCAAGCAATGTGACCTTCGTGTCGATGCCTTCGACCGGCAGCTCGATCCGACCGTTCACGCCCTTATATCTATAGAAGGTCAGGCCGGTGGTGTTGAACTGGTTGGTGCGCTGATAGTCGGTCGGCCCGGTAACGCGGGCATAGGGAACATTATGGCCCTTCACCCAGTCATAATAGCCGTTGAGCGCCACCACCACGTCATTGCCCGGCGTGAAACGCAGCGTGCCGCTGACCGAATCCGTGTTGAGGCTGTTGCTGTTGCCGCCGACCACGACATTTTTGATGAAGCCGTCCTGCTGGCGGTGGGAGGCGCCGATGCGGATGGCGAGCCGATCCTGCACGATCGGCGCGGAGACGGAACCGGAAACGAGCCAGCTGTCATCCGGCCCGGCATAGCTCGCCTGGCCCCGCACCTCCAGATCGTTGCCCGGCTGGCGGGTGATGACGTTGATCGCGCCGCCCAGCGTGTTCTTGCCGTAAAGCGTGCCCTGCGGCCCGCGCAGCACCTCGATCCGCTCGACGTCGAGCAGCGGGTTGTTGAGATAGGCGGTGTTGGGTCGGTAGATGCCGTCGATGAACAGGCCGACGCCCGGCTGCACCGTCTGCACCAGCGTCACGCCGACGCCGCGGATCGAGACGAAGGCGCGGCCTGCGCCGTCGCTGGAAATGTTGAGGCCTGGGGTCAACACCGCCGCCTCGCGCACGGAATTGATGTTGCGGCGGGCCAGCGTGTCGCCGCTGACGGCGGTGACCGCGACCGGCACATCGAGCAGCGTTTCCTGCCGTTTGCGAGCGGTGACGATGATCTCGCCCTGATCGGCCGGGGCGACGACCGGCGCCTGCTGGGCCAGCGACATAGGGGGCAGCGCGGCGACGATGGCGGCACCGGAAAAAAGCAAAGCCTTGAACGTCATACATCCTCCCTCCCGAACGCCCGAGGGAATCATGCCTGTCGGGTCTGATCTGGAATGATCCGACCCTATACCTATCAGATAGGTTTGGGGAGGGTCGCCGCTTTGCTTTTCGGTTCGATGGGTTGGCCGATCGGATCAGGCGGCAGGCTTACCAGCAGGTGTAGCCGCCGTCGGCAAGCACGATGCTGCCCGTCATCAGGCTCGCCGCATCGGACGCGAGAAAGGCGACCACCGAGGCGACCTCCTCCGGATCGCCCAGCCGCGCCATCGGAGTGGAGTCGATCCAGCGCCGGAACATGAGGCTGCTTTCGTCCGCAAAACGGTTCAGGGGCGTGCGGATATAGGTGGGCGCCACCGCATTCACGCGCACGCCCCGTCCCGCCCACTCGGCGGCCAGGCTGCGGGTCAGCTGATGCACCGCCGCCTTGGACGCATTATAATAGCTCTGCTCCTGCGGCCGGTTGACGATGAAGCCGCTCATCGACCCGATGTTGACGATGCTTCCGCGCCCGGCGGCCAGCATGTGGCGGCCAAAGGCGCGGGCGCACCAGAAGGTGCCGTTCAGATTCACGTCGATGACGTTCAGCCAATGTTCGTCGGTGACGGATTCGGCCGGGGTTTCACTGCGGGCGATGCCGGCATTGTTCACCAATATGTCGATCGGCCCGACATGGTCGGCGACCTCCGTGACGCGGCGGCTGTCGGTCACGTCCATGACCATGCCTTCGGCGGGGATGCCCCGTGCGTCCAGCGCCGCGACCGTCGCCCGCACCATGCCGGGATCGAGATCCGCGACGATAGCCGTCGCGCCCATCTCCGCCAGCGCCTCGACGCAGGCAAGGCCGATGCCGCTCGCCCCGCCGGTGACCAGCGCCCGGCGGCCATCCAGTCTGAGCCTTTCGAGATACATGGCAGAAATCCTCTTTGGAGCGTTTTCCAGGCGGATGGCGATCATCCGCCGACTTGAAAAACGCGATAAAACAAAGCTCTAGGGGAGGAAGGGCGCCGCCGGCATGGGCGCTTCAGAAATCGCCTCCCCCCGCGCCAGTTGATAGACCTGCCGGTCCTCGCGGGTGAAGGCGCGCCACGGCAAGGCTCCGGACCTGGCGAAATCGACCCAGATGCGGTGAACCCGGTCGGCCAATTCCTGCGGCGGCGCCTCGCCGCACAATCCCTGCGGGCCGGTGACGCTGGCCAGCGTGTCGAAGACGAAGGGCAATTCCATCGCATGGGCCGCGCCCAATCCCCCGAACCCCGGCTCCCCGAACAAAGGCGACCGCCATTCGAACTCATACATATGGGTGCGGCCCTGATGCTCCTCGGCAAAGCGGCGGGCAGGCCAGCGGAACACCAGATCGTGCAGCGCGTCGGTAAAGGCATGGCCGGGCTTCACTCCCTTTGCCCCCATGCCATAGGCCTTCAGCACCCGCCGGGCCTGCGGCTGGCATTTATGGATGAAATAGGTGGCGAGCAGGCGGCCGATCTTCTCGCGAACGCCGGTCGGGACGAAATAGAGGTTCATCTCCTCCGCGTTGCTGCCGATCAGCAGGTCGATCTGCGCGCCCGCGCCCTGCCGCAAAGCCTCGATCGGCTTTTCGGGCAACACATCGTCGCCATGGACGGGAATGAAGCGGCTGATGCCGAACACCGGCTCGCGCCCCTCCTCATCGCGCAGGTCGAGCCGCGTGGTCGGCAGGCCGACTTTCTCCACCGCATCCAGCATCGCGCCCGGCTCGATGGATCGGAAACCGGCTTCGTCGGGCGTGATCTTCAGCAACTGCGCGAGCTTCTTCACCAGCCTTTGCGCGACGCCTATGTCGCGGGTCATCGCGCCATGGCCGCTTTCGATGATGGCGCGGCGGAACAGCCCCTTTGCGCGGGGCGAGGTGACGAGGTTGGCAACCGACATCCCACCCGCCGATTCGCCGAAGACCGTGACATTGGCCGGATCGCCCCCAAAGGCCGCGATATTGTCCCGCACCCAGTGAAGCGCGAAAATCTGGTCGCGCAGGCCCAGATTGGTGGGGATGCCGGGGATCGGCAGGAAGCCCTCCACCCCCAGGCGATAGTTGATCGCCACCAGCAGCACGCCGTCGCGCGCAAAGGCGGTTCCGTCCTGCACCGGCGCATCCTTCGACCCCAGCACGAAGCCGCCGCCATGGATGAAGACCATGACCGGCAGGCCGCTCTGCGCGCCGGCGGGCTTCCAGATGTTGAGCGCCAGATAATCGTCCCCCGGCACCCAGCCATGACCGATCAGGGCATGCGCATCCAGGCCGGGGACGGCGCGGACCTTTTGCGGCGCATTGGGTCCCGGATCGCTCGCCTGCCGAACGCCGTCCCAACGCGCATGCGGCTGCGGCAGGGCGAAACGCCGGGCGCCAACCGGGGCGGCGGCATAGGGAATTCCGGAAAAGCGCGTCACCGCGCCTTCGTTCACCCCGCTGACGCTGCCTGACCGGGTTTCGACGATTTCCTGCATCGCTGCTCCTGCACGCTCATTTTACATGCAGGATAGACGGACGCCCGCGCCGGGGGGAGCGGAAACTCTGTGCCGAACCGCACGCTGAAAGTGCCGAACGGGCGCCCTTGCGCCGGGCGCGGCACGGGCGCATAGATGGACGATCCACCATGACATCCAGCGCCGTCCCCAGCTTTTATCTCTATGGCGAACCTCAGCGAAGCGTGGCGGAGGGCTTCGTCCATGTCGAAAGTCTGGACGACCGGTCCCGCCCCAGCGAATGGACGATCCGCCCGCATGTCCACCGCGACCTCAATCACATCATCCTGATCGCCGAAGGCGGCGGGCAGATGCGGGCGGAGGCGGAGACGGTGCATTTCGAGGCGCCGTGCCTGCTGCTGATCCCGGCGGGCATCGTCCATGGCTTTGCATGGCACCGGGAATCGCGTGGCTGGGTGACGACGATCGCCGACAGCTATCTGCACCATCTGCTGGAGCGGGACGGCGATCTGGCCGCGCTGTTCCGCCACCCCCATGCCGTGACGCTGCGCGCCGACGACGGCGCCGACGCCGAACAGGGGATCGGGCGAATGGCGCGTGAACTGGGCTGGGCCGGGCCGGGGCAGCGCGCTGCGGTGGAGGCCGCACTGCTGTCGGTCATGGTGCTGGCGCTGCGCCATGGCGCGCTCGCCCGGCAAAGCCATGGCGGCAGCGCCCGGCAGGCGGCGCTGGTGGCGCGGCTGCGCGAACGGATCGAACAGCGCTTCCGCCAACGCGAGCCGGTGACGGACCATGCGCGGGCACTGGGCGTCAGCCTGACCGCGCTGCGTCAGGCCTGCGCTCTGGTGGCGGGCACCTCGCCCGCGGCGATGCTGGACGAACGGACGCTGCTGGAAGCGCGGCGGCTGCTGCTCTATTCAAACCTTTCGGTGACGGAGGTGGCCTATGCCGTCGGTTTCGAGGATCCTGCCTATTTCTCGCGCTTCTTCACCCGCCATGTCGGTCAACCGCCGCGCGGCTATCGCGCGGCCAAGGATGATTGAACCGATGGAAAAGCGGCAGGACGGGGGACGGCAGCGATCATGACGGCGGAGATCCGCGCTATTCTCGACCGGCTGAGGACGCCGACGGACAATGTGGTCACGCGGGCGCGGCGCATGGTGGAGGCCCATGTGCCTGAGGACCGGCGCGGGCCGGGATGGGACCGGCATTGGCGCGAGCTGGAAGCCTATCTGGAACTGCCAGGCCAATGGCCGGGCAAGGCGGAGGTCGAGGAAGACCGTTAGGACGCCGACCCGCAACTGGCACGTTCGAGGCTTGAGGCAAAGGGTCCGGCATGAGGAGAGGGGGCAGGCATATGCCCTTCACCGCTCCCGAAGCGCTTCCTGCGCCTTGTTGATCGGCTTCATCAGATATTGCAGCACGGTCTTGCGGCCGGTGCGGATCTCGACGGTCGCGACCATGCCCGGCATGATTGCATGGGCCCGGCCATCCTTCGTGCGCAGGATGGACTGTCCGGTGCGCACATAGACGCGGTAATAGACCTGATCGCGATGCACCTCATCCTGCAAGGTGTCGGGCGAGATGCGGTCCACCGTCCCCGCAAGCGTGCCGTAGATGGAAGGATCATAGGCGGTGATCTTGACCGTCGCGGGCAGGCCGGGCCGAATGAACGCGATGTCGCGGGGGGACATGCGCGCCTCGATCAGCAACTGTTTTTCCAGCGGCACGATCTCCATCAGCGAACCGCCCGGCTGGATCACGCCGCCGATCGTCGTCACCTCCAGATTTTTGACGATGCCGCGCACCGGGGAGCGCAGCTCCGTGCGGTCCAGCTGGTCGCGACGCCCGCCCACGACCTGCGTCACCTGATCCAGTTCGGCCCGTGCCTTGGCATAGTCGGCGCTGGCGTCGATGACGAACTGGTTGCGCAGGGAATCGAGCTTGGCCTGAATCTCGTTTTCCTGACGGCGCAGCTGGATCACCTCGACCTGATTGGCGGCGCCCAGTTCGACCAGCGGCTCGGTCATCGCCAGCTGGCGGCGCGTGAGCGCCAGCGACTGGCGCAGGCTGGCCGTCGCCACCTCCAGATTCTGGCGGCGGGAGCGCATCAGTTCCCTCTCCCGCGCGATCAGACCCGGCGTGGCCTGCACCGCCGCGCTGAAATGCGGCTCGCCCCCGTTTATCTCCGCCTCCAGCCGGGCGGCCGAGGCCTCCAGCGCCCGTGCCTTGGCCTCCGCCTCGCCCAGCATGGAACTGAAACGGGCGCGATCCAGCGTGGCCAGCTTCTGGCGGGGTTCGACGATATCGCCTTCATGGACGAAGATGCCGTTGACGATACCGCCCTCCAGACTCTGGATCGTCTGGCTGCGCGAAGGCGGCGTCACCTTGCCGGGGCCGATCGCCACCTCGTCCAGCACGCCGAACCAGGCCCAGATCAGGAAGGCGAGCACGCCGATCGACACGATCGGAATGATGCGCAGCCTCCCCAGGGTGCGCAGCCAGCGGCTCTCCTCTTCGCCGGGCAGTTCGTCCCAGGTGGCGCCCCTCATGCCCGCTTCTCCTTGAGCGCGGGTCCGGCGAGCGCAGCCAGCACCTTGTCCCTGGGGCCGTCCAGCGTGATCCGGCCATTGTCGATCAGCACGATCCGGTCGACCAGTTCCAGCAGACCGGGCCGGTTGGTCGTCACCACCAGCGTCCGCCCGCGAAGCCAGTTTCTGAGGTTCGCAACCAGATTGCGCTCGCTGATGTCATCCAGCGGGGCGGATGGTTCGTCGAGCAGCAGGATATGGCTTTCCCGCAACAATGCGCGGGTCAGGAGCAGCGTCTGCCGCTGCCCCCCGGACAGGCCGGCACCGCCCTCCTGCAACAGGAGGTCCAGCCCCTGCGGCTGATTCTGGATCAGCGGGATGCCGCCGGTGACGGCAAGCGCGCGCAAAATATCCTCATCGCTCACCCCCGGCGATCCGATCGTCAGATTTTCGCGGATCGTGCCGAGGAAAAGCTGTGCCCCCTGCCCCAGATAGGCCGTATCGCGACGGACGTCGGTGGGGCTGATCTGCGTCATCGCCGTGCCGTCGAGCAGAGCCTCTCCGCTGGTGGGCCGCGCCAGTCCCGCGAGCAGCCGCAATAGGGTGGATTTGCCCGCCCCGATCCGGCCCAGCAGCGCGACCCGCTCGCCTGCCCGGATGGTCAGCCGTTCGACCTTCAGCGCGACCGGCGCCTCCGGGTCATAGGCGTAGGTCACGTCCTTCAGCTCATAATGGCCGTGCAGCGCCGGACGCCGCAGCAGGCCCTGTTCGGGATCATGGTCGACCGGCTTGCCGAACAGGTCGTCAAGGCCCGCCATGGCGACCTTCGCATTCTGCCAGCGGGTGAAAATCTGGCCGAAGGGCACGAACAGCACCAGCGCGCGGCTGGTGAGGATGGAACAGGCGATCAGCGCCCCCATGGTCATGTCGCCGTCCATGACGCGGAAGGCGCCCGCCACGATCACCACCGTATAGGCGAGCTGTTGCAGCGTCTGCGTCCAGTTCACGAACAGCGCCGTCAGGAAGCGCTGTTCGCCGCCAACACGCGATCCGGTCAGGGTCAGCCGCTCCCACAGGGTCTGGAAGCGGGCCTCGGCCTGGGCGGACTTGATCTCGTCGATCCGCTCGATCGATTCGACGAGGATCGCGTTGCGCAACGCGGCCTCCCTCATCCCTTCGGTCGCCAGCCGCGCCAGCGGGCGTTGCAGCAGCAGGCCGGGCAACAGGATCAGCAGCGCAGCGCCCGCCAGCACGAAAGTCAGCGGCCCGGCCAGCATGGCGAAGAGGATCAGGAACAGCGCGATGAAGGGCAGATCGATCATCGCCGACACGGTGGTCGACGTCAGCATTTCGCGGATCTGTTCTATATCGCGCAGCTGCGCGATCAGCGCGCCGGTCGATCGCGGCCGCGCATCGTTGCGGATGTCGAGCGCGCGCGCGAAGATGCGGGAGGAAATCGCCATGTCCGCCCGCCGCCCGATCCTGTCGACCAGTTGCACCCGCGCCGTGCGCAGCATCAGTTCCAGCAGCAGCGCCATGCCCGTGCCCAGCGCCAGCACCCAGAGCGTGGGGATTGACTGGGCCGGGATCACCCGGTCCCACACCTGCATGGCAAAGAGCGAGGTGGCAAAGGTCAGCAGATTGCCGAACAGCGACCCCAGCATCACCTCGCCATAGCC
Organism: Sphingobium sp.; assembly: GCF_041987595.1. GTDB lineage: Bacteria > Pseudomonadota > Alphaproteobacteria > Sphingomonadales > Sphingomonadaceae > Sphingobium. Next base: position 13,471 of record NZ_JBHIWJ010000029.1, read on the forward strand.
GCGCCGATCACTCAGAATGATGTCGCGCAGCCAGCTTTTGGGTGGCTTGCGCAGGAACTCGTCCAGCCGGGCATCGCGCGAACGGGTGGAGAGCGGCTCGACGAAACCGATGCGGCCGGTCGCCTGCGCCTGAAACTCCGCGAGCGCCAGTTCAACCGGCCGGTCGCGACGCAGCCCCGGCAGGGTGGCGCGGACATGGTCGCCGTCGCGGCTGTGCAGAATGGCAGCCCCCTGCCCCTCCAGTTCGACGATCACCGGCAACAGCATCAGCGGCACATCTCCGGCCGCCATGGTCACGATGTCGAAGCGCAGCCCGGAAAGCTGGGCGGCATGAATGACCGCCTCCTCCAGTCCCTGCCCGTCCACCCAATAGAGGCGGCCCATCAGTTCCGGCGCGCTCAACGGCACGCCCTTCAGCGTGCCGAGCGCCGCGACCGCCGCGATCCAGGGGCTCTGCCGCAATTCCGGGCGGTCAGCCATCGGGGTCCTCCTGTTCATTGAAGCGCGCAGGCAGGCCAAGCGAGGGCCGCAATGTGCCGCGCAGGGTTTCGAACTTCACCCGCGCTTCCATGATGTCATGTTCCGCTACGATCCGGGCGCTGGCGGCGCGATAGATTTCCAGTTGGGTGTTCAGCAATTCGGTCAGCGTCCGCTTGCCCAGCTTATATTCTTCAAAGAAGATGCGGCTGGCCGTGACCGCCTGCCGTTCCTGAAGGCTGTAGGCGGTAATGCGCGCCTGTCCCGCGCGGATTTCCTGCCGGGCGGTCAGCGCCCGGCCCCGCATGTCCAATATTGCCGCTTCCCGCGTGGCCTGAGCGGCGCGCCGGTCTTCCTCGGCCGCCGTCACCAGATAATGGTTGCTTCGGCGGTAGAGGTCGCCCGTTACCGTCACCAGTGCGGTGAAGCTGTTGTCGCGGACGTTGTAGCTGTAATTGTTCCGGGTATAGCCCAGTTGCAGGCCCAGTCGCGGATAGCGTTCCGCCTTGGCCTGTCCGATTTTCGCGGCGGCCGCCCTTTCCGCCTTTTCTGCCGCAACGATCGCGGGCAGGGATGCATAGTCCGGTTCCTGATCCCCCGCCTCGAAGCGGGAAATCTGCGCCGCCGGATCGGCATAATGCTGGGCCGGGCCGCCGGTCAGGTTGGCGAGCGCAGCCTTTGCAATGCCGAGCGAGGTTTCCGCCTGGATGGCGTCGCCCCGCGCGCTTTCCACCCGGACATCGGCCAGCATCAGGTCGGACTTGTCCGAAATCCCCGCATTGACGCGCAGCCCGATTTTCTGGCGCAGCTGTTCCAGTTCAGCCACCTGCTTGCCAGCTTCCGACGACAGCGCCTCGAACCGCTTCACCTCCAGAAAGGCAAGCGCGCCCTGTTCGGCCAGCTGATCGGCAACTGACTCCAGCTCATGCCAGCGCTGGCCCGTAGTCGCGCGGGCGGCGCCGATCTCGCCCTTCGACCGGCCAAAGTCCCAGACCTGCTGCTGAAGATAGACGCTCGGTCCCGCCATATTCTCATTGAGGCCGGAGCCGTTCCGGCCCGAAAGCATATGGGGTCCGACATTGGCCTGATAGGATAGTTGCGGCGTCCATGCCGCCTTCGCCGCGCCCAGATCCGCCCTGCCCCGCGCCAGGGCGGCATTGGCCTTCGCGATTTCGGGGTGGCGGGCCAGCGTCAGCGCCACCGCCCCCGCCATGTCAAGCTGCCCCGGAAGCGGCGCGGCCGCCGGCCTGCCCCCATCCTGCGCCAGCGCGTGTCCCGCGGCCAGTGCAGCGACAATCGCCAGCCCGGCAATCTCGCACAGCCTGAACCCCATGCGCCCCCTTTTTTTGCCCTACACCACGACCATCACAGGATGGTCGACGTAGATGTTGGTGGTTCCCAAAGTGTAATGATTATAGGCTTCGCCATTGATCTGCGTCTGACCGACGAAGGTAGCGCCGGTCATGGTGACGCTGTCGCTGCCGTCGCCCAATATGGTGAGCTGGCGATTGCTGTCGGTGGCGCGCAGGACGCCCGCTTCGGTCAGCGTGATCTGCCGCCCGGCGTCGCGGGTGCCAAGGTCGATGCGCTCGATATTGCGGATGTTGTTGACGGCATCCAGATTAAGCACTGGACCGGTGCCGGAGTTGATCAGCAGCGTGTCGGCGCCGGCGCCGCCGTCGATCAGCGTGTCGGTCGCGTCATAGACCAGCGTATCATTGCCATTGCCGCCGTTCAACGTATCGGCCCCGGCCCCGCCGCGCAGGAAATCATTGCCGTCATTGCCATTCAGCGTGTCGGCGCCGCCATAGCCGTAGATCCGGTCATTGCCGCTGGTGCCGTTCAGCGTGTTGGCGCTGCCGTTGCCCTCGACCAGATAGGGCGATCCGCTGGCGTTGAGCAGACTGAGGTCAAGCAGCGTCCCGACCGCCTGCGTGGAGGTCAGATTGGTCGTGTCGGTGGCGCTGATCGTCGTGGCACCCAATATGTCGAGGCCCAGAAGGCCCAGATTTTGCTGGAAGTGAACCGTATTGAGCAGCTCGTTCACCGCCAGATTGTCGATCGCCCCACCGCCCGATGCCGTGATAGTCAGTTGCGAGCTGGGCGCGATGAACAGGGTGCCGGGATCGTTGACGATGGAAATGACGAGCCCAAGTTCGGCCGCCAGCGCGGAGGACGCCGTCAGCGTGTAGGAGCCCAGCGACAGCAGGGGCGCAAAGCGGATGGTGACGCTTTTCAGATTATTGTTCACATCAGCGGCGGAAAAGGCCTGGTTGCTGAGATCGATCAGGTTGAGCGCCTCGACCCCGACCAGACCCAGCAGCGCCGTGCCGCTCGCCTGCACCACCGGAGCCTGAGCGCCGACAGCGGCAATGGTGAAGCTTTGCGAGGCACCGTTGCCGACATTCCCCGCTGCGTCGACCACCCGCACCGCAGCGCTATGCGTGCCGATGGAGAGCGTCCCGGCGCCATAGAACCAGCTCGTGCCCGACGCGGCAGCGTCGACCCAGCCGCCATTGTCGATCTGGATCTGGACCTTTTCCCCGGCGCCCAGCGCCGCGCTGAGCGTGCCGCCAATGGTCGGGCTGTTGTCCTGCGTGCTCCAGTCGCCGACGGTGCCGGTATCGACCGTCAGGCTGGTGATCGCGATGGTGGCCGTGGGTGCCAGCGTGTCGACCGTCATGCCATAGGCGGCGGACCCCCCACTGGCATTGCCCGCCGCATCCACCGCGACGGCGGTGAAGCTGTGCGCGCCGTTGCCCAGCGCGGTGGATGGCGTGAAACTCCATGCCCCGGTCCCGTTGGCAACCGCGCTGCCAACCAGAGCGCCATTGTCATAGACCAGCACGGTGGCGCCCGCCGCCGCCGTGCCATTCAGCGTCGGAGCGCTATCGTTGGAAATGCCGCCATTGGCGATCGTGCCGGTATTGGGCGCGACATCGTCCGTGATGACATTGATGACGGGAGCTGCCGGAGCCGTGAGGTCGACGGTGATGGCGAAAGCGCCGGATGCCGGGCTGGCATTGCCTGCCGCGTCGGCTGCCGTTGCGGTGAAGCTGTAGCTGCCCTCGGTCAGGGGGGAGGCCGGACTGAAGCTCCAGTTGCCCGAGGCGTCGGCAATCGCGGTGCCCAGCGCCGAACCGTTGGCAAGGATGGTGACGGTCGATCCCGCCTCCGCCGTGCCGCGCAGCAGCGGCACCGTATCGTTGGTAACCCCGCCATTGGCCACCGGACCCTGCAACGTGCCGACATCATCGGTGATGCCGGCGATCACCGGCGCAGCAGGCGCGGAGGTATCGACGCGAATGACAAAGGGAGAGGAAAGCGTTCCCTGATTGCCGACCGCGTCGGTGGCGCGGGCCGTGAAGCTGTGGTCGCCCTGGGCGAGCGGCGTGCCCGGCGTAAAGCTCCAGACGCCCGATCCATTGGCTGTCGCCGTGCCAATGACCGCGCCATTGTCATAAAGCGTGACCGTCGCTCCAGCTTCCGCCGTCCCGGTCAGCAGCGGCAGCGTATCGTCGGTCGTGGCGCCATTGGCCAGCGTTCCGGTGCGCGTGCCCGCGTCATCGGTGACGGCCGCAATGGCTGGCGCGGCCGGAGCGCTGGTGTCGACCGTCAGCGCATAAGCGGCGGAAGCGGCGCCGACATTGCCCGCTCCGTCGCGCGCCGTCACAGTGAAGCTGTGCGCCCCATCGTTCAGCTGGGCCGGTGGCGCGAAGCTCCATGCGCCCGATCCGTTCGCCGTCGCAGTGCCCAGCAGCGCGCCATTGTCGTAGACGGAGACAATCGCCCCCGCCTCCGCCGTCCCGGTCAGCAGCGGTTGCGCATCATCGGTCGTGCCGCCGTTGGCGATGATGCCGGTGATCGCGCCCGCATCATCTGCGGCGGACAGGATGACCGGCGCATCGGGGGCGCTGGTGTCGATGGTCAACGTGAAAGCGACCGATGCCGGACCACTGTTCCCGGCAAGATCGGTGGAGGTGACGGTCAGGCTGTGCGCTCCGCTGCCCAGCGGCGTGGCGGGAGTGAAGCTCCACGCACCTGAGCTGTTGGCGGTGGCCGTGCCGATGGAGACGCCATCGTCAAAAATGGTGACGGTCGCGCCAGCCTCCGCCGTGCCGCCGAGCGCCGGACGGCTATCGTCGGTCACCGCGCCCGAACCCAGCGCGCCCTGCACCAATCCCACATCATCGGTTACCGTCAGGATCGAGGGGGCGAGGGGTGCGGTGGTATCTACGGTCAGATTGAAGGCGCTCGACGCGGGGCCGCTATTGCCCGCAGCGTCCGTGGCGATGGCTGTCAGCGCATGTGCGCCGTTGCCGAGCGGCGCGCCGGGCGTAAAGCTCCAGGCACCCGTTCCGTCGACCTGCGCCGTGCCGATCGCCGCGCCATTGTCATAGATGGTGACGGTTGCGCCCGCCTCCGCCGTGCCGCTGAGTGCGGGCCGCGCATCGTCGGTCAGCCCGCCATTGGCCAGCGCGCCCTGAACCGGGCCGACATCGTCGCTGGCTCCGCTGATGGCGGGCGTGGCAGGCGCAGTCAGGTCGATGGTGATGCTGTAGGGCGCCGATTCAGCGCTGACATTGCCGAGCGTGTCGGTGGCGGTGATGGTAAAGGCATGCAGGCCCGCCGCCAGCGCAGCGCCGCCATAGCTCCACGCCCCCGTCCCGTCGGCCCCGACTGTCGCGATCAGCACGCCATTGTCATAGATGGAGACGCTGGCATTGGCCTCCGTGGTGCCCGACAGGGTTGGCGTGGTGTCGTCGGTCGACCCGCCATTCGCCACGGTACCGATGACCGTCCCTACATTGTCGGATATGGCAGCGATGCCGGGCGTCACCGGACCGGCCCGGTCGATCACCGTCGTCGCCGGGGTGGAGACATTGCCCGCCGCGTCGGTAGCGGTCACGCTGACCGGCGTTCCATCAGCGAGCGGCGCTCCGGGCACATAGGTCCAGTTGCCGCTGCCGTCGGCCGTGACGGTCGTTTCCGGCGCGCCGTCCCCATTGAAGTCGAGATTGACGGTCGCCCCCGCCTCCGCCGTGCCGGACAGGACCGATCCATTGCTGGCATCGACCGTGGGCGGCGCAGGCGGACTCGTGTCGACCGTCAGCAGGAAGGGAGCCGTGTTCAGGCTTTCATTGTTGGCAGCGTCGGTCGCCGTCACCGTCAGACTGTGCGCGCCTTCCGCCAGCGTCGGGATATAGGTCCAGTTGCCCAGGCCATCGGCGGCGGTCGTGCCTATGACGACGCCGAGGTCATAAATGGTGATCGTCGCCCCGGCCTCCGCCGTGCCGCTGATTACCGGCGTCGCGTCGTTGGTCGAAACGCCGCTGCTCAACGGTCCGGTAACAGGCGCGGCATCGTCCGCGATGACGACCAGCGGAGGCGCGGGCGGCGTCGTGTCGAGACCATTGTCGACGATCTGCGCCGGGCTGCTGCCTGATGCATTGCCTGCGGCGTCGGTGGCAGTGGCACTCACCGTATCGCCATTGGAAAGGGCGGGGGTGAAGGTTACCAGCCACCGGCCGAAACTGTCGGCTACGGTCGTCTCCGTCGCGCCGCTGCTGGCCGTGACGGTGACCGTCGCGCCCGCCTCCGCCGTGCCGGTGACGCTGTTGCCGTCCGTCGGATCAAGCAGCGGCGCGGCGGGCGCGCTGGTATCCACCCGGAGCGCAAAGGCAGCGGAAGGCACGCCTTCATTGCCCGCCGCGTCGGTGGCGGTGAAGGTGAGGCTGTAATCCGCCTCGCCCAGGGTCGGCGACCAGATCCAGCCGCCGCTGCCATTGGCCGTCACGCTGTCGATCTGCACGCCATTGTCATAGATGCGGATGACCGCGTTCGCCTCCGCCGTGCCGGCGAAAACCGGGGTCGTATCGTTGGTAGCGCCGCCATCGGTGATGAGACCGGCCTGCGGCGACACATCATCCGTCACCGACGACAAGGCCGGCGCGGCGGGCGCCGTCGTATCGACGCTGAAGGTGAAGGCGGCCGTCGGCGTGCTGACATTGCCTGCCGCGTCGCTGGCGGTCAGGGTGATGCTGTGCGGTCCTTCACCCAAGGGGGCGGCGGGCGTGAAGCTCCAGGCACCCGTTCCATCGGCGGTCGCCGTGCCCAATATCGTGCCGCCGTCGCGGATGGTGATGGTCGCGTTGTTTTCCGCCGTGCCCGAGAAAGTGGGCCGGGTATCGTCTGTCGTGGCGTTCAATCCGATCGCGGTCTGCACCGACCCCTGATCGTCGGCCACGCCCACCAGCACCGGCGGAGCGGGCGGTAGGGCGTCGACGATGATGGCGGCAGGTCCCGACAGATTGCCCGCCGCGTCGCTCGCCGTCGCGGACACGCCGGCGCCGTCCGCCAACGGAGAGGCAGGGGTGTAGGTCCATGCGCCCGTGCCGTCCGCCTGCACCTGCTGCGTCACGGCGCCATGGCTGATGGTGATCGTGGCATTGGCCTCCGCCGTGCCAGTCACGCTCTGGCCGTTGCTGGGGTTGATCACGGGGGCGGCGGGAGGACTGACGTCGATGGTGAAGGTGAAGGCGGCGGAGGCTGGGCCGACATTGCCCGCCCGGTCGGTGGCGGTCGCCGTGATCGCCTGCGCCCCGGCGCCCAGCGGCGAGGGTGGCGTGAAGCTCCAGGCACCCGTTCCGTCGGCATTGGCCGTGCCCAGCAACAGGCCATTGGCATAGAGCGATACCGTCGCGCCCGCCTCTGCGGTGCCGGAGATGAGCGGCGTCGTGTCGTCAGTGACGCCGCCCGCGCCAATCCCGCCGAGGATCGCACCGGCATTGTCGGACAGCGATCCGATCTGCGGCGCGGACGGCGCGCTGATGTCGATGGTGATCGCATAGGCTGCGGACGCCGGCCCGGCATTGCCTGCGCCGTTGGTGGCGATGGCTGTAAAGCTGTGGCTGCCCGGCGCCAGCGGCGCGGAAGGGGTAAAGCTCCAGAGACCCGAGCCATCGGACTGGGTCGTGCCCAACAGCGCCGCGCCGTCATAGACGGATATGGTGGCATTGGCGGGGCCGGTGCCGTCGATTTCCGGCAGCAGGTCGTTGCTCGCGCCGCCGTCGGGCACATTGCCCGCCGCCGGGCTGACATTGTCCGCCACGCCGCTGATGACGGGCGCCGCCGGAATGCCGGTGTCCACCGTTATGCCGTAGCCCGCCGACAGCGCGCCGACATTCCCCGAAAGATCGGTCGCCTGCGCGGTGAAGACATGCGCGCCGCCGCCCAGGGGCGCGGTCAGTTGCAGGCTCCATGTCCCGCTTGCGCCCACGACGACGGTTCCGATCAGCGCGCCATTGTCGAAGATGCGGACCGTCGATCCGATCTCCGCCGTGCCCGAGACCAGGGGCAGCGTGTCGTCGGTCGTCCCGCCGGGCGCGACGATGCCGGTCTGCACTCCGACATTGTCGGTAACGCTGTCGATGGCCGGTGCGACCGGGCCGGTGGCGTCGATGATGACGCTGCCCGGTCCCGACATGTTGCCCGCCGCGTCGCTGGCAGTGACGATGACGGTCGTTCCGTCGATGATCGGGCTGGAAGGCGTATAGGTCCAGCCGCCAAGCGCATCGGCCGTGACGGCGTCGTCCGCCGTGCCGTCGCCGTCCAGATCGAGATGGACCGTTGCAAGGGCCTCCGCCGTGCCGGTCAGGAGCCCGCCGGCACTGTGATTGATCGTGGGTGCGGCGGGCGGCGTCACATCGATCGTCACGCTGAAGGGCAACGACGGCGGCCCCGCATTGCCCGCCGCATCGGTTGCAACGGCGGTGAAACTGTGCAGCCCCTCGCCCAGCGGCGCCGAAGGGGTGAAGTTCCATGCGCCGCCGCTCGCGAGGACCGTCCCGATCAGCGTCGCTCCGTCATATATGGCGACGCTCGCGCCCGCTTCGGCGGTGCCGGACAGGCTGGGCAGAATGTCGTCGGTAACGCCGCCGCTCGCGACCGGCCCCTGCGCGCCGCCGATATTGTCATTGAGCATGGCGATGACGGGCGCGGCGGGCGCGGTCGTGTCGATGGTGATCGCCAGCGCGGCAGAAGGACCGCTGGCATTGCCCACCGCGTCGGTCGCAATCGCGGTGAAGCTGTGCCCGCCCGGCGCGAGCGCGGACGACGGCCGATAGGTCCACTGCCCCAGCGCATCGGCCGTTACCGTGGCCACGACCACACCATTGTCGCGGATGGTGATGCCGGCGTTCGCTTCGGCCGTGCCGGACAGGACCGGGCGGCTGTCATCGGTCGAGCCGCCAGGCGCGACGCTGCCCTGAACCGGCCCCACGGCATCGGTCAAACCCGTTATTATGGGCGCTGCAGGCGGCAGGCTGTCGATGGTCAGGGCAAAGGCCGCCGAAGGCGCGCTGACATTGCCCGCCGCATCGGTCGCGGTCAGCGTGAAGCTGTGATTGCCCTGCCCCAGCGCACCCGCCGGGGTGAAACTCCACGCGCCGCTGCCGTCGGCATTGGCCGTGCCGATCGCTGTGCCATTGTCGTAAATGGTAACGACAGCATTGCCTTCCGCCGTGCCGGCGAGCGCGGGCCGCGTATCGTCGGTCAGCCCGCCATTGACGATGGCGCCCGCAACCGATCCCGCATCATCGGTGACCGCAGACAGCAGCGGCGACGCCGGAGCGATGCTGTCGATGACCAGCGCAAAGGCGGAGGAAGGCACGCTGACATTGCCGACCGCGTCGCTCGCGGTGGCCGTGAAATCATGGCTGCCCTGCCCCAGCGGCACGGGCGGGGTAAAGCTCCATCCGCCCGATCCATCCGCCGTCGCCGTGCCCAGCAGCGTCCCATTGTCATAGACGGCGATCAGCGTCCCGGGATCCGCGCTGCCCGACAGTGCGGGCTGGCCGTCGGGCGTCGAGGCGCCGCTGGCAAGATTGGTGGTTGCGCCATCCGCGCGGGCGGACAGGATCAGCGGCGCGGCGGGCGGCAGCCTGTCCACCGTTGCAGATGCCGGACCGGACATATTGCCTGCCGCGTCGACCGCCCGAGCGGTAATGACCGTGCCGTCCGTCAGCGGCGTGCCTGGCGCGTAGGTCCAGATTCCCGCGCCGTCGGCGACCGCGGAGCCGTCAGTCGTGCCGTTGCCGTCAAAGTCCAGATTGACGGTCGCCCCCGCCTCCGCCCTGCCGGTCACGATCGACCCATTGCCGGGATCGATCGCTGGAGCCGCCGGTGGCGCCGTGTCGACCGTCAGCGCGAAAGCGGCCGAAGGCTGGCTTTCGTTGCCGACGCCGTCGGTGGTGGTCGCGGTCAGGCTGTGCGGCCCTTCACCCAAAAGGGGTGCAAACGTCCAGTTGCCCGATCCATCGGCGGCGGTCGTTCCGACCAGCACGCCGTTGTCATAGATCGACACCGTCACCCCGGCCTCCGCCGTGCCTGTCAGCACCGGTTGGGCATCATCGGTCGAAGCGCCGTCCATCAGCGCTCCCTGTATCGCCCCTGCGTCGTCATTGACGCTGCCGATCACCGGCACCGGGGGCGGCGTGGTATCGATGCCGCTGTTGACGATCGCGCTGGCCGCCGGAGAGACATTGCCCGCCGCGTCCGTTGCCACCACGCTCAACGCTGTGCCGTTGGCAAGCGGCGACGCGAAGGTGACGCTCCAGCCGCCGGTGGCGTCTGCGGTCGCGGTCGCGTCGGGCACGCCGTCGCCATTGCTATCCACCGCGATGGCCGCCCCCGCCTCCGCCGTGCCGGACAGGGTGACCCCGTCGGTCGACTGGAGCACGGGCGCCGAAGGCGCGCTCAGGTCGACGATGACGATATGGCCCGCCGACGGGCCGGAGACATTGCCCGCCGCATCGGTCGCGGTAACGGCAAAACTGTGCCCTCCTTCGGCAAGGGGTGCCGGCGTAAAGCTCCACGCGCCTGCCCCATCCGCGGCGGTCGTTCCGATCAGCGTGCCTCCGTCATAGACATAGACGGTAGAGCCGGGTTCGGCTGTGCCGCTGATCGTGGGCGTCGAATCGTTGCTGGACCCGCCGCTGGGGACAATGCCGGTCTGCAAGGCCACATCGTCGATTACCGACAGGATATAGGGCGCGATGGGCACATCGGCATCCACCACAATGGTCGCGGGCGGCGAAACATTGCCTGCCGCATCGACCGCCGTGACGCTGACGCTTGCCCCATCAGGAATGCGCGAGTCCGGCACGAAGATCCAGTTGCCATCGACATCCGCCACCGCCGAGCCGTCGGCCGTCCCGTCACCGTTCAGGTCGATCCGGAGGGTCGATCCCGGCTCCGCGACCCCGACCAGACCCGCGCCATTGCTGGGCGAAATGGTGGGCATGGCGGGCGGGGCCGTGTCGATGACGAGGTCGAAGGCCGCCGTAGGCCGGCTTTCATTGCCGCTGCCGTCAGTCGCCGTAACGGTCAGACTGTGCGCGCCCTCGCCCAGCGCCGTCGCCGGGGTGAAGCTCCATTGGCCGGCGCCATTGACGCCTGTGGTGCCGATCGCGACTCCATTGTCATAGATGGTGATGGTCGCGCCCGGTTCGCCGCCCGATCCGCTGAGTTGAGGCCTTCCGTCGTCGCTCACCGCGCCGCTGACCAGCAGGCCCTGCACCGTGCCGACATCATCGCTGACCGCGCCGATCACCGGCACCGGCGGCGGCGTCGTGTCGAGCGCCGCGTCGACCCTGGCTGTGCCCGGCACCGATACATTGCCCGCCGCGTCGATCGCAACGGCGCGAACCAGCGTGCCGTCGGTCAGCGGCCCGTCCAGGGTGACGCTCCACGCGCCGGACGCGCTGGCGATCGCGCTGACGTCGGTCACGCCGTCGCCATCGACATCGATCGCGACCGTCGCCCCCGCCTCGGCGCTGCCGGAAATGGTAAGGCCGTCGGTCGGGCCGAGCAGCGGCGCGGCTGGCGCAGTCAGATCGATCGTCAGCAGATAGGGCTGGGACGCGCCGCTCACATTGCCTGCGGCGTCAGTAGCGGTGACGGTGAAGCTGTGGTTCCCCTCCGCCAGCGGATCGACAGGCGTAAAGCTCCACGCTCCGCTGGCATCGGCAGTGACCGTCGCCACCACCATGCCGCCGTCGAAAAGGGTGATCCGCGCTCCCGCTTCGGCATAGCCGGTCAGCAGGGGTTGGCGGTCGTCGGTCGAACCGCCGCTGGGCACGATGCCCTGCACCGCGCCCGCATCGTCACTGATCGCGCCGATAAAGGGGATGGCAGGCGCGCTGAGATCGATGGTCAGCGATGCGGGGTCGCTGACGTTGCCAGCCGCATCGGCCGCAGTGACGGTGACCATTGCACCGTCCGCCAGAGGCGCGGCGGGCGTATAGCTCCAGCGGCCATCGGCGCCCGCGGTCACCGTCCCATCCGCCACGCCGTCGCCGTCAAGATCGATCGCGACCGTCGCGCCCGCCTCCGCGGTGCCGTTCAGCACCGTGCCGTTGCTCGGATCGATCACCGGCGCCGCGGGAGCCACGGCATCCGTGACGATCCGGGTCTGCGGCGAAACATTGCCCGCCGGATCGACCGCCGTCACCGTCACTGCCGTACCGTTGGCGATCGGCGCCGCCGGGCTGTAGGTCCAGTGGCCGCCGGCATCAGCCGTTGTGGTGCCGTCGACCGAGCCGTCGCCATTCAGGTCGATGCGGATGGTCGCTCCCGCCTCGGCCGTGCCGCTGATCGTCCGGCCGTTGCTGGGTGCGACCACCGGCGCAGGGGGCGGTGTGGTGTCGGCTGGAGGAACCGGCGGCCTTCCGCCCCCTCCCCCGCCGCCAGCCGCCGCAGCGACAAGTCCGCCCGCGCCCAGCGCGCCCAGTCCGATGAACAATCCGCTGCCAAGACCCGATGACGCCGCCGCCTCCGCTCCGAAAGGTGAGAGATTATATCCCAGCGCCTCCTGCGAGAGATCGCCCGGCGCGGCGCAAACCGCGTCGCTCAGAGTCACCAGCCACTGCGCCGCACTGTCCGGATCGCTCAGGCTCAAATCGCCCATATCCTGACCCGAACAGGCAAAATAGCCTTCCAGACGAATCGCTGAGCCGTCGGCAAAGCGGATGATCAGGTCGTCGCCTTCGCGGACCATTGCCGCGACGCTGTCGTGCGGCGTTATGATGCGAACATGGGAACCGGCTTTGACGGGAATTGCGCTGTGGACTTCCCGCGCGACCGTTGTGTTAACGACTTTGGTGGCGCGGTCGACAATTTCTACCCGTCTCTCCATATTCCGTCTCCCGGGAAGAAGCTTTCTTCCAGTGAAAAGGCCTTCGGCAGTGATTATATTTATGATGCCATGATATATTCGCGGCAGTAAAATTCAACTATAACATAGCATTAACAAGGAATTATATATTCCTTTTTCTAACAGGCAAAATTACATCGTCAAATGCCGAAAAATTCTTGAGAACTTTCGTGAGATATTTTCGGGCGCTGAGATGGAATTGGCAGCAATTACTTTTGGCTTTCCATCGGCCAGGGTGTATTTCTTGATCTTTCAAGAAAATAGGTTCAAGCCATTCCGCTAAACCCTCGTTCGTTGCGCCGGTTCCTTCATATGCGCAAATATCTCACGAATTTTTAAGGCCTTGCTGGAAATTGCCCAGTTTCCGGGCTGTCCGCCGGGAACAAAATATTGCCATTTTGGATGTAATGATAAGGCAGGACAGGCCCGGCTGTATCCGGTTGCCATCTCTGGTCGGGGCAGCCGGGCCTGAAAATCGCGTGATGATGACATCGAGCGACGCTGCGACCTCCCCGAGCAGCCGACAGCGACCCGATCATAGCGCGCGGGCCACGCGAAGGCACTTGCGCAACATGCTGATCCGGCGTCCCTTCTTTGCCGCAGCAATGCCCCTTCGGAGCGATTGACGAACCCGGCAAAGTTGGTTCCCTTGTTGGTTATCGGGCGAGAATCTGCTATTCCTGATCCATTGGATGGCATCGGCCAGACCCGCCGCCCGACTGGCGCCGCATCGCATTCCGGCGCCCGCCCATGACGCCCGGCTGACCGTGCCCCCGTGGACCGGCAAGACGGGCCGATGGAGGATGTCATGGCGATTTCCCAGAAACTGCGCAGCTATATGGACCGCTGCGGAACCCGATTTGACGAGCTGATGCACGAACCCGCCGCCGAAATGGCGCGCGCCGCTCAGGCTGCCCATCTCCCCGGACGGCAGGTGGCCAAGGCCGTGCTGGTTCAGGCGGGCGACGAATATATGCTGGCCGTCCTGCCCTCGTCCAAGCATGTCAGCTTCAATTTCCTGCAGCAATGGCTGGCCCGCGACGTCAGTCTGGCGGAAGAACACACCACCGCCGCCCTGTTCCCCGATTGCGAACTGGGGGCAATCCCGCCGGTGGGCGCGGCCTATGGCCTGAAGACCATCATTGACGATGACATGTTGGTGGATCAGGAAGTCTGGTTCGAGGGCGGCGATCACAACACCTTCGTCCACATGGACGCATCCAACTGGAAACGCCTGCAAAAAGGCGCGGGCCATTTTGCCTTCAGCATCTGAAGACGGCAACGGAGCGGGTGCCCTGGGGCACCCGCTTCATGCAATTAATTCCATACTGTTATCGGAAAAATAAACTGGTCCGGACTGTTCACCGCCGACCCGGCATGGCCTAAAGTCACGCGGCAAGATCGTCGTTGGAGAAGCCGAAAGGAAACGTGCAATGGACGCAAAGACTGGTGACCCGCTGGGCTGTCCGATGAAGGAACCCGCAGCGCTGCGATCGCTGCTGGGACGGACCAATCGGGACTGGTGGCCCAACCAGCTCTCGCTCGATATTCTTCAGCAGAACGGACTGTCGGGCAATCCGCTGGGCGATGATTTCGATTATGCCGCGGCGTTCAGGTCGATCGACTATCAGGCGCTGAAGCAGGACCTGACGGCGCTGATGACCGACAGCCAGCCCTGGTGGCCGGCCGACTATGGGCATTATGGCCCCTTCTTCATCCGCATGGCGTGGCATTCGGCGGGCACCTATCGCACCGGCGACGGGCGCGGCGGGGCTTCCTTCGGCACGCAGCGCTTCGCGCCGCTCAACAGCTGGCCGGACAATGCCAACCTCGACAAGGCACGCCGCCTGCTTTGGCCGATCAAGCAGAAATATGGACAGAAGCTCAGCTGGGCGGACCTGATGATCCTGGCCGGCAACGTCGCGATCGAGTCGATGGGCGGCCCGGTCTTTGGCTTTGGCGGCGGCCGCGCGGACGTGTTCGAGCCGGAAAAGGACGTTTATTGGGGGACGGAGGAGCAATGGGTCGGCCAGGAAGGCAACCAGACCCGCATCCAGCCCGACAAGAACATGGTGTTGGAAAGCCCGCTCGCCGCGATCCAGATGGGCCTTATCTACGTCAACCCGGAAGGACCGGGCGGCAATCCCGACCCGCTGCAGTCGGCGCGCGACATTCGCGAAACATTCGCACGGATGGGCATGAACGACGAGGAAACGGTGGCCCTGACCGCGGGCGGCCATACTTTCGGCAAGGCGCACGGCGCGGGTGACGCGTCCAAGGTCGGGCGCGAACCGGAAGGGGCCGACATCGCCCAGCAGGGTCTGGGCTGGCAGAGCGGCTTTGAAAGCGGCATGGGCGATCACACCATCACCAGCGGCATCGAGGGCGCGTGGACGCCCACGCCCATCACCTGGGACCACAGCTTCTTCCACATGCTGCTGGACTATGAATATGAGCTGGTAAAGAGCCCGGCGGGGGCCAAGCAGTGGCAGCCCGTGAACCAGAAGCCGGAGGATATGGCGCCCGGAGCGCACAGCCCGGACAGGCGCGTGCCGACGATGATGACGACGGCCGACATGGCGTTCAAGATGGACCCGGAATATCGCAAGATTTCCGAACGCTTCCGGGCCGATCCCGCCGCTTTCGCCGACGCCTTCTCCCGCGCCTGGTTCAAGCTGTGCCATCGCGACATGGGACCCAAGGCCCGTTATCTAGGACCAGAAGTTCCGGCGGAAGACCTGATCTGGCAGGACCCGATCCCGGCCGTCGACCATCCGCTGGCGGATGCGGGCGACATCGCCGATCTCAAACAGAAGATACTGGCCTCCGGCCTGAGCATCAGCGAACTGGTGCAGACGGCCTGGGCGTCGGCCTCAACCTATCGCGGATCCGACCATCGCGGCGGCGCCAATGGCGCGCGCATCCGCCTGGCTCCGCAAAAGGATTGGGACGTCAACCAGCCCGAACAGCTCGGCCGGGTGCTCAGCGCACTGGAGAAGATCAAGGCCGAATTCGACGGCGCGGGGACGAAGAAGGTCTCGCTCGCGGACCTCATCGTGCTGGGCGGATCGGCGGCAGTGGAAAAGGCGGCGAAGGATGGCGGCCATGCGGTGGACGTACCCTTCACCCCCGGCCGCACCGACGCCTCGCAGGACCAGACCGATCCGGACAATTTCGCGGTGCTGGAACCGAAGGTGGACGGCTTCCGCAACTATGCGCCGGTGCCCTATAATGTGCCAACCGAGGAACTGCTGATCGACCGTGCCCAGCTGCTGGGGTTGAGCGCGCCGGAAATGACGGTGCTGGTGGGCGGCCTGCGCGTATTGGGCGCCAATCATGGCGGCTCGCGTCACGGCGTCTTCACCGACCGTCCGGGCGTGCTCAGCAACGACTTTTTCGTCAATCTGCTCGACATGGGAACGGCGTGGAAGGAGACCGGCAAGGACGAGTTCACCGGCACGGATCGCAAGACCGACCAGCCCAGATGGACGGGCACGCGGGTCGACCTGGTCTTCGGTTCAAACTCGCAGTTGCGGGCGCTTTCGGAAGTCTATGCTTCCGCCGACGCGGGCGAGAAGTTCGTGAAGGACTTTGCCGCCGCCTGGGTGAAGGTGATGAACGCTGACCGTTTCGACCTTTCGGCCTGAGACGGGAAAGGCCGCCCCACATTCGGCGGGGCGGCCTTTTCTGATGCAAGTAAGCTTTCCGGCCAATTGCGGCTGCGGCCATTACGTGCGAAAATGACGTCCTGCGGGAGACGCATCATGCACGACTATCTGAAAGACGCTGCCGAAGCCGCCGATCTTTCGGATGCGAAACTCATCGCCCTCTATGATCAGATCCGTAACCGGGATCATCCCACCGGCTTTGAACAGGCCGTGCTGGATGAAATGGAACGTCGGCATTTGATGCCTCCACGATGACTGAAGGAAAGGGCTTCGACAAGCTCAGCCCGAACGGTTCTCGAACGTCCACAAATGCTTCTGGAGCATCGTCCGGATAAGCGGGAACCGGTTTTCGGCCTGAAATGATGCGACCACAAAAGCTTGGAACGCGCGGCCTGCGTCTGATTTGCCGCAGCGCTTCTAAACCTGCCCCTCACTCATCGAGCAATTTCCGGATCTGCCCGGCCAGATCCGCCAGCGCGAAGGGTTTGGGAAGCAGCGAAATCCCGCTTTCCAGTCGGCCACCGCGCATGAAACCGTCGCGAGTATAGCCGCTGGTGAACAATATCCGCAGCCCCGGCCGCAGCATCCGCGCCCGGTCGCTGAGGTCGTTGCCCGACATGCCCGGCATCACGACATCGGTGAACAGCAGGTCGATCACCCGTTCCTGCTGCTCGATCAAGGCCAGAGCGGCAGCCCCATCGGCCGCCTCCAGCACCGCATAGCCCAGCTCGCGCAGGATTTCGGCCGAATAGGCGCGCACGCCGTCGTCATCCTCGACCACCAATATGGTTTCGCCACGGGTCTGCGCGCTTACATCCAGTCTGCGCGCATGGGGCTGAGCCGCCGCCTGTCCCCTGAACCGCGGCAGATAGAGCTGAACCGTCGTCCCCTGCCCTTCCTGCGACTGCACTTCGACAGAGCCGCCCGATTGCTTGACGAAGCCGTAGACCTGACTCAGCCCCAGCCCAGTGCCGCGCCCGATTTCCTTGGTCGTGAAAAAGGGTTCAAAGACCTTGCCCAGCGTCGCCGCCGACATGCCAACGCCGGTATCGGTCACCGCCACCATCACATAGTCGCCCGCCGCCACATAGGGATGCCGCGCCACATAATTCTGATCGAGATGCACATTGGCCGTCCTGATGGTCAAGGTGCCGCCGCCGGGCATGGCGTCCCGCGCGTTGACGGCAAGGTTGAGCAGCGCATTCTCGATCTGATTGGGGTCCGCCTCCACCGCCCACAGGTCCGGCTGGGCATCCGTCTCCAGCCGGACCAGCTCGCCCAGCGAGCGCTGGAGCAGTTCGCTCATATCTGTCACCATCCGCCCTAGGTCGAGCGGCTTTGGCGAGAGCGGCTGGCGGCGGGAAAAGGCCAGCAACCGCTGCGTCAGAGCTGCCGCCCTGTCCGCCCCCTGCATCGCGTTGGCGATCGCGCGCCGGGCCTTTTCCACGCCTCCGCCCGGCGCGCCCGCCTGCTGCAAGGCGCGCTCGGCCAGTTCGATATTGCCGCCGATCACCGTCAGCAGATTGTTGAAATCATGCGCGATTCCGCCGGTCAGCTGGCCCACCGCCTCCATCTTCTGCGCCTGCCGCAACTGTTCCTCGATGGCGCGCTTTTCGGTGAGATCGCGAGTCACCTTGGCAAAGCCGATCAGTCGGTCCTGATCGTCATGGATCGCATCGACGACGACGTTCGCCCAGAATTCGGACCCGTCGCGCCGCACGCGCCAGCCCTCCGCTTCGAACCGCCCTCCGACCGCCGCCACCTGCAATGTCCGGGCGGGCATTCCGGCCGCCTGATCTTCCTCCCGGTAGAAGATGGAGAAATGCCGCCCGACAATCTCGTCGGCGGCATAGCCCTTGATCCGTTCCGCTCCCGCGTTCCAGTTGGTGACGATGCCCTTGGCGTCGAGCATGCAGATGGCGTAGTCCGTCACCCCCTGCACCAATATGCCGAAGCGTTGCTCGCTTTCCTTCAATGCCTCGAAAGCCCGCCGGATGTCGGCGGTGCGCGCCTCGATCCGCTGTTCCAGCGTGCCGTTCAACTGGCGCAATTCGGCCTCGGCAGCGGAGCGGGCGGCGATCTCGCGCCGCGCCTGTTCGTGCAGTCGCGCATTGTCGATGGCGGTGGCGGCATGGCCGGCTATGCCCGCCATGATCTTCTCATGCTCGACGCTGAAGCGGCCGGGCCTGTGATGGCCGAAGAACAGCCCGCCATGCACTTCGCCGCTATGCGAGACGACCGGCACGGCCAGATAGCTGGCCACCGGCAAATGGCCCTGCGGCATGCCATGATGGGGCGCGCTGCGGCCATAACGGGGGTCCAGCCGGATGTCGTCGGACCGCACGATCCCCTGCCCCGCGAAGGTTGTCGCGAATACCGCCGTATTGCGCGGCATGGGGAAAGCGGCGAAGGCCTCCCTCGGTACGCCCGAGAGACTGTAGAGCATGTAGCTCTCCCCATCCTGCGCGAGGCGATTGTAGAAAAAGGCGCCAAATTCCGCGCCGGTCAGCTCCACTCCGGCATCGGTCACGGTCTGAACGATCCGCTCCAGATGCTGATCGGCGGCCACGCCCGCGCCGGTCTGGTTGACGATCTCGAAGGATGTCTGGAGCGACACGTTGCGGATCGCCGCCGCCACCAGCCGCGCCAGTTGCCCCAGCAGCGCCACGGCGAAGTCCGTGGGCGCGTCCACCGCGTCCCAATAGGCGCCGATGGCGGCTTCGGTAACGCCGGTGTCGACGGGCATCATCACAAGGCTTTTGACAAAGGTGGAGCGATAGGCCTCATGCGGGATGCGCGGATCGGCATAGATGTCGGGAATGACGGCCGGTTCGCCGTGCAGCATCACCCAGCCTGAAATGCATTGGGTGAGCAGGAATCGCTGCCCGGCCCACAGCGGCGCGATCGCATCCTCCGCCACATAATGGCAATGATCGCCCTCAGCCGTGACGAAGGTGATCCCCTGCGCCCCGATGATGGTGCGCGCGGCGGTACGGACGACATCGACCACATCCTCCAGCGAACGCGCCTTCGCCAGCCGCTCCGCAGCGGCGAAGAGGCGAGGCCACGGCGTGGCGATATGATCCCCCAAATTGCGCATCTATAATAGCGACCTTCCGGTCTGATCCCCGGCCCAGCATAAGCCATTGTTTTTGAGCGACCAACCGTAACAAATACAGTTTGGGATCGATTCACCGCGTTTTTTCCGGAGCGTGGGGAGGGACGGACATGAAATTCCGCAAGCACGCCCCGCCGACAGGCTGCATTCTGAAATATTCTGCAATCCGGTTGCAGCACGACGCGGCTAGGGCTGAGCGGTCAACGGCGCCCCCCCTCCTCGGCCGTTGACCCCTGAACCTTGGCCCCCGGCATCGCGCCGGGGGCTTTTTTACGCCATGCGGGCCGCTATTTCAGCATCGTGCGCAGCAGCGCCCGCAGTTGGGCAGGCTTGACGGGCTTGTTGAGCAGCGGAATCCCCCAGCCGTCCAGTTTTGCCTTCAGTTCCTCGCCACGATCGGCGGAAATCATCACGGACGGCACCGGCCGGCCGAAATGGCGATGCAGCCGCTCGATCACGCTGTCGCCCGTCTCGCCCTCATCCAGATGATAATCGACCAATATGACGTCCGGAGCCTGCCCGTCGGCAAACTGCCCGACCGCCTCGTCAAAGCCTGCCGCCGTCGTCACCGCACAGCCCCAGCCGCCCAGCAGCGTGCTCATCCCCGTCTGGATCGCACGCTCATTGTCGACCACCAGCACGCTGAGGCCGCGCATCGACCGGTCGCTGCGTTGCGGCCCGCCGCCCTCGCCCTCCTCCATCACCGCCTCCCCGCGCGGCACGGTGATGGAAAAGGTTGCCCCCTGCCCCGGCGCCGATTCCAGCGTCACCTCATGGCGCAGCATGTCGCTCGCCCGCCGCACGATGGCGAGTCCCAGCCCCTTGCCGCCTGCGCCCCGGCTGCCCGGCGTGTCCAGCCGGCGGAATTCCTCGAAGATCAGCTGCTGCTTGTCGGGGGCGATGCCCGGCCCACTGTCGGTCACGCTGATGCGGATCGCCTGCGCCGTTTCGACGCAGCTGACCCGCACCGAGCCGCGCTGGGTGTAGCGCAGCGCATTCGACAGGAAATTCTGGAGGATTCGCCGCAGCAACCTGATGTCGGACCGGACCCAGACCGGCCCATCCACCGCCGTCAAACTCTCCATCGCCAGCGTCAGTCCCGACGACCGCGCCATGGGCGCAAATTCGGTGCGCAGCGTGTCCAGCACCCGATCGAGCCGGAAATCGCCAATCTCCGGCTGGATCGCGCCCGCGTCGAGGCGGCTGATCTCCAGCAGCGCCTCCAGCAGATCCTCCACCGAATCCAGCGCGGTGCTGGTCTGGTTGACAAGCGCCCGCGTCGGCAGGGCCAGCCGCCGGTCGCCCAGCGCCGCGACGAACAGGCGCGCGGCGTTCAGCGGCTGCAACAGGTCATGGCTGGCGGCGGCAAGGAAACTGGTCTTGGACAGGTTCGCCTTTTCCGCCACGATCTTGGCTTCGCGCAGCTGCGCCTCGATCTCGCGCCGTTCGGTGACTTCCGCTTCCAGCTCGGCAGTGCGTTCGGTAACGCGCCGCTCCAGCGTCTCCGCCGTCTCGCGCAGCGCCGCCTGCGCGCGCAGCATGTCGGTGACGTCGGTAAAGCCGATCACCTGCCCGCCCCGCGCCATGGCGTTGCTGCGTAATTCGAACCGGCGATCCCCGGCCTCGACCAGTTCGCTGCGATCCGCGCCCCAATCGAGACATCGATTGTCCGCCATGCCCAGCCGGTCCCGGCACCAGTCGATCAGCGCATCATGACTGCCCCACTCCTGCGCCCAGTCCTCCGGCAGTTCCAGCAGCCGTTGCAGCGCCTCATTCCACGCCGCCACCCGTCCTTCCGCATCGAACAGGCACACGCCTTCGGACAGATTGTCGAGCGTCGTCTGCAACACGATATTGCGTTCCGCCAGTTCCCGCGCCCGGTCGCGGGCGTCCTCCGCCTTCACCTCGGTAATGTCGGTGTAGATGCCGACGATCCCGCCTTCGCTGGTGCGCAGCTCGTTGATCTGCACCCAGCGCCCGTCGGAAAGCGCCTGCACCTGCCCGCCCTCCGCCACGCTGTGCCGCGCCAGGCGGTCGGATACCCATCGGTCCTGCCCCACCGGGCGATGATGGGCGGCGGCGAGCTTGGCGATCTCCTCAAAGGCCATGCCCTCGTGAATTTCCCCGGCAATTTCGGGCCAGAAACCGAGATAGGCTTCATTATAGAGGACCAGCCGATCCTCCGCGTCGAACAGGACAAAGCCTTCGTTGATGGAATCGATCGCGTCGCGCAGCCGCATCCGGGCAGCGTCGGCGGTGGCGTGCGCGGCGGCAAGATCGGCATTGGCCTCCGCCAGCTTCGCCAGCGCATCCTCCAGCTGCATGGTCCGCTCGCGCACCATCGCTTCCAGCGAGATCGCGGTCTCGAACATCGAAAAGGCGTTGCCGGCCATGTCGCTCGACCGTTCGACCCGATCGATCAGCGCCGCATTGATCTTGCGCAACTTGCGGTTCTCTTGCCTGAGCGCCTCCAGTTCGGCGGAAGAGAGGTCCGCGTCGCTCATCGGCCGATGGCCAGGCCGCTGAAGGTCTGGTTGACGTGCAGCGCATGATATTGCTCGCCATAGGTGTTGAAGCCGATCACCCGATGCCGTCCATAAAGTTCCGAAACCGCCCGGCTGATCTGCCGCTGCTGCGCATCGATGCGGTTCAGCACGCAGTCAAAGGCGATGATCCGGTCCACCTGCCCGACATGGCCTTCTATGTCGGCAAAGACCGCCTCCATGCCGGATATCCGCTCCACCGGCTCGCCCACGGTCATCACGATCCCCTCGTCGATCGCGCAGTAGAAGGTGAGGCTGCCGTCAGGGTTCGCGCTCTGGATCGACCGCACATGATAATCGCCTCCCGCCCGGACCATCAAAGGATGCGCGGCATAGAAGGCAACGCCCAGCGCCTCGCCCGCATGACCTGCCAGCCGCAGATATTCCTGCGCGGCCGGTTCCGCATTGATCTCCGTCACGATCCGGTCCTGCGGGATGGCGCCGGTGACGACCATCTTCGCCGCGCCGGGGCGATAATGCTGCGCCTTGAACACATGCATCGGCCGGGGCGAAGAGAGGATGGCCACCACCGCCGCCCGCCCGTGAAAGCGCCCGCCCTCGAAAATCGCGGTCTCGCGAAAGGCAAGGCCATCACCCGACGACCCGCCGATCAGCGGAATGTCGCCCAGCGCGTCCTGAATCGTCATGGTCAGCAATTCTTCCCGATGCGACAGGCCGTCGACCAGAAACAGCGCGACATGATTGACCCGATCGCCCAGATGGCGGCTGTCCCGGTCGGCCTGCGCCACCAGCGCGCGCACCGCCTCCCGCGCGGCGGCGGGGTCAAAGCGTTCGACGTCGTCGAAG
This sequence comes from Sphingobium sp., assembly GCF_041987595.1. Lineage (GTDB taxonomy): Bacteria > Pseudomonadota > Alphaproteobacteria > Sphingomonadales > Sphingomonadaceae > Sphingobium. Next base: position 36,298 of record NZ_JBHIWJ010000029.1, read on the forward strand.
CAGAGCGAGGCCAGATGGAACGCCGACGCCGGGAAACCGATGACGCTCAGACTGTCCTCATCATAGCCATTGTCGGTCAGCTCACCCGAGCTGGTGCAGCCGATCGCCGCCACGCCTTCACTGCAACGGTTGACCGCGCGCGCCAGCGCGTCCCGGTCGAAGCGGTGGGAGCAAAAAAGCAGCATGCCCGCCAGCGGCTCATCGCCCAGTTGGGCAGCCACGTCCGACATGGCCCTGGCCGGATCACCCGCATGGCTTGACGCAAAGGCAATCTCCGATGCCAGCATCGTCATGGTCCTCTCCCCGCTTTTTTTCTCCCCGTTCCGCCTGTCTATGCGGTTTTCAGCCGCCGCGCAAAGGCTTGCCCGCCGCCTCCAGCGCGCCATTCTCCTCGTCGGTAAAGACGCGGGAGCGCACGATGAAGCGCATCCCCTCCGGGCTTTCCAGCGACATGCCGGCGCCGCGGCCCGGCACGGCGTCGATGGTGACCTGCGTGTGCCGCCAATAGTCGAATTGCGCGGCGCCGATCCACACCGGGACCCCGCCAGCTATGTGACCAAGCAGCACATCCTGGCCGCCGGTCCGGAACTCGCCGCGGGGGAAACACATGGGCGCGGAGCCGTCGCAACAGCCGCCCGACTGGTGGAACATCAGCGGGCCGTGCCGCGCCGTAAGGCGCGCGATCAGCGCCTCGGCTTCCGGCGTGGCAAGCACTCTTGGCGGAATGTCAGCCATGTTTCAGCTTTCCCCGGGGAAACAGAAAAAGGCGGACGCTCCCCACAGGAAGCGCCCGCCAATAGCCGAAGGCGTGAAAGAGGAGAGGTTCGCCTCCGGCATGGCGCGACCCGCCTCAGAAGAAGCCCAAAGCCTTCGTCGAATAGCTCACCAGCAGATTCTTGGTCTGCTGATAATGGTCCAGCATCATCTTGTGGGTTTCGCGGCCGATGCCCGACTGCTTGTAGCCGCCAAAGGCCGCGTGGGCCGGATAGGCATGGTAGCAGTTGGTCCAGACGCGCCCTGCCTGAATGGCGCGGCCCATGCGATAGGCGGTGTTGCCGTTGCGGCTCCAGACGCCCGCGCCAAGGCCGTAGAGCGTGTCGTTGGCGATGTGGAGCGCGTCCGCCTCGTCCTTGAAGGTCGTGACCGACAGGACCGGGCCGAAAATCTCCTCCTGGAAGATGCGCATCCCGTTATGCCCTTCCAGCACGGTCGGCGTCACATAATAGCCCTGTTCCAGCTCGCCGCCCAGATGAGCGCGACCGCCGCCGGTCAGCACCTTCGCACCCTCCCCCTTGCCGATGTCGATGTAGCTCAGGATCTTTTCCAGCTGGTCGTTCGACGCCTGCGCGCCGATCATCGTCGCAGGATCGAGCGGACTGCCCTGCACGATCCTTTGCACGCGGGCGACGGCGCGCTCGATGAACTTTTCGTAGATCGATTCCTGCACCAGCGCGCGGCTGGGGCAGGTGCAGACTTCGCCCTGATTGAGCGCGAACATCGCAAAGCCTTCAAGGCATTTGTCGAAATAATCGTCGTCCGCGTCCATCACGTCGGCAAAGAAGATGTTGGGCGACTTGCCGCCCAGTTCCAGCGTCACCGGGATCAGATTTTCCGACGCATATTGCATGATGAGGCGGCCGGTGGTCGTCTCGCCGGTGAAGGCGATCTTGCTGATCCGCCTGTTGGTGGCGAGCGGCTTGCCCGCTTCCACGCCAAAGCCGTTAACGACGTTCAGCACGCCTTCGGGGATCAGGTCGCCGACCAGATCCATCAGCACCATGATCGACATGGGCGTCTGTTCGGCGGGCTTCAGCACCACGCAATTGCCCGCGGCCAGCGCAGGCGCCAGCTTCCACGCGGCCATCAGGATCGGGAAGTTCCACGGAATGATCTGGCCGACGACGCCCAGCGGCTCGTGGAAATGATAGGCGACCGTGTCATGGTCGATCTCTGCGATCGAACCTTCCTGGCTGCGCACGCAGGCGGCGAAATAGCGGAAATGATCGATGGCGAGCGGAATGTCGGCGGCGGTCGTCTCGCGGATCGGCTTGCCGTTGTCGATCGTCTCGGCCATGGCCAGCAGGTCGAGATTTTCCTCCATCCGCTGCGCGATCCGGTTGAGGATATTGGCGCGTTCGGTGGCGGAACGGTGACCCCAGCCTTCCTTCGCCCTGTGCGCGGCGTCGAGCGCCAGTTCGATGTCCTCGGCGGTGGAGCGGGCGACCTTGCACACCGCCTGCCCGGTCACGGGGGAGATATTGTCGAAATATTCTCCGCGGGTCGGCGCGACCCACTGGCCGCCGATGAAATTCTCATATTGATCGCGGATCAGGGTCTTGCCCGCGAACCGCGCCATTGCCTGCTGTAACATCCATCCTCTCCCGGACTCGTCTGAAGTTGGATTCAGGATGAACGTTTCGCGGGAAGGCACAATTAGACCTTGGGTCAGATCAGGGTGAACGGGACGCGCTGGCGCTCAGAAAGGGCTGCACTCTCAGACGCGGAAACACCTCCTCCAGCGGCTTGGTGTCTGGGAGCACGTAGACATAGCCGCCCTTCTTCTGGAACAGCGGGCGCAGGTTCCGACTATATATGGCCATCGGCACGTTGATGCAGCCGAAGGTGATGCGGTTGTCGTCCGCAGTCGGGGACAGCATCCTTTGCCTCCGCTTTTCCTTCGGATTGCCCTTGGGAATAGGATGCAACGCCACGGACGTCGCATAATCAACCCACAACACCTTCTGCCTGCCCGCCGCGACGCCGAATTTCGCCAGGAAGCGCCCGGCCGGCGTGGTTTTCTCCGCCGGGCCGATCTCGGCCAGATTCTTGCTGCCGACGCCCGGCGTGGCGTCATCGCCGGGGGCGATACCGATCAGCACCGGAGACTGGCCGAGCGGCTTTCCCTTTCCGTCGAACAGAAAGAGCGAGGCGGTCTTCTTGTCGATGATGATATAGGGACGCGACCCGTTATCGCCCGAGGACGCAACCCAGTCGGAGACGCGTCTGGCATCCTCCGACAGCCCTGCCGCCGCGGCTGCGACCGCCGACGGTCGGGCGCTTGCCACCGCCGGTTCAGGCGCCGGTTCAGGCAAGGAAGCGGTCGGCGCGGGTCCGGCAAGCGCCAACAGGAGGGAAATCATCGTCCGGCTTTACTCACAGCAAATGGCCGGCGCCAAGGGAGAAGCGCCGACCGGGGATTTAACGATCCGGTCAGCTTTCGCTGCCGTCCGCAGGCATTTCCACGCTTAGTTGCGCGGGCGCTTGCGCTGGCTCTCGGCCATCTTCTGCTCTACGCCGTCAACGCGCGCGCCCAGCTGGTCCAGACGCTGGCTGTTCTGCTGCGCCTGACCCGACGCCGACTGCGCTTCCGCCAGAGCCTGCTTGGCGGTGCCGTCGGTGGCCTGAAGCCGGGAGTCGAGCGCGTCGACGCGCTGGTTTACCGCCGCGACCTGCTCGCGCACGAAACCCTTGGTGGCGCAGCCCTGCAGGCCCAGCGAGCCGACGAGGATAAGGCCCAGGGGTGCAAGCTTCTTGATAGACGGGGGCATCGAATTCTCCATGATGTTTAATAAAGCCGTAACGCCACAAGCCGACCATCGTTCCGCAAACAATATGATTCTGTCCGGTCGTGCCTGTCTTCCGGTGAATTGAACCCCGGATTTGTTCGGCTTTTTGCCGGTATGAACGCGGCATTAAGCGCGCTTGTCTTCCGCTTTTCCTGAGGGCGGTTCAGCGCGAAGGCGAGATGTTGTCGCGTCGAGCGGAATGTCCTGCGCGACCTGAACGGTGTTCGGGAAGGCGCCTTTCCGGCGAGAGGTTGATTGGATCAGCATGGCCGGGGCGAATTCAAAGTCGCCCCTTCCCATCCTGTCGCATCTCAAATTGCGCTCATTTGCCAATTTGAAGGATTTATGCCACATCTACTCGACTTAAGCTTCAACTTTGCGGGCGAGGGCGGGAATGAACGCAGTGGTTACCCAGATTGGCGATCTGGCGGAGGCCGGCGAAAAGATGGTCGAACGCCTGCGGCGCAAGGCTTTTCTGCCGGAAAGCCGCAAGGAGCTCAACGTCCGTTTCGGCATCGCCGAGGCCGCGCAACTGCTTGGCTGCTCGACGAATCGGATTCGCATGGCGGAGGAGGATGGCCGCCTCCCCCCCGCCCCGCCCACCGAAAATGGGCGCCGCCCCGGCTATAATCTGGAAGAGCTGTTGAATATGCGGCAGGTGCTGGGCGCTTCGCCCGAACGCGCGCCGCTGGACGTGCCCGCCATCATCGCGGTGCAGAATTTCAAGGGCGGCGTCGGCAAGTCGACCGTCACCACCCATCTCGCCCATTATTTCGGCATTCAGGGCTATCGCGTGCTGGTCGTCGACTGCGACAGTCAGGCGACCACCACCACGCTGTTCGGCTTCAACCCGCATTTCAACATCCAGCGGGAAGAGACGCTCTATCCCTATCTCTCGATCGATCCGACGCAGGTGGACCTGCTCTATGCGGTCAAGCATACCGCCTGGCCCAATGTCGACCTGATCCCGTCCAACCTTGAACTGTTCGATGTCGAATATGAGCTGGCAGCGGCGGGCAGCGACGGCGGTTCGGTGCTGGCAGCGCGTTTCCGCAAGCTGAAGCGGGGGTTGATGGATCTGGCCCGCCATTATGATGTGGTGCTGCTCGATCCCCCGCCCGCACTCGGCACGATCAGCCTTGCGGTGATGCAGGCCGCCAATGCCCTGTTGGTGCCGCTGGCCGCCACGACGCCGGACTTCTGCTCCACCGTTCAGTTCCTCTCAATGATGGATCAGGTGATCGGCCAGCTCCAGCAGGCGGGGATCGAGGTCGACTATCAGTTTGTGCGGCTGCTCTGCTCGAAATTCGACAGCAATGATCCCAGTCATTCGATGGTCCGCGCCATCATGGAGCAGAGCTTTGGCCCTGCCCTTCTGCCCATTCCGATCCTCGACAGTGCGGAGATCAGCCATGCCGCGCTGCGCATGATGACGGTCTATGAGCTGGAAAAGCCGATCGGCACGCCCCGCACCCACAAGCGCTGCCGCGCCAATCTGGACGAGGCCATGGGCCAGATCGAGGCATTGGTCCGTCAGGGCTGGGGCCGGGTCGCCCCGGCGCGGGAAGAGGATGTCGTCAATGCATAACGGATCAGTACGGCATAAAAGCCTTTCCTACTTGCGTATGTTCACCATATGTTCCCGATTCGTCAAGGAGGGAATGTGATGGCTCGCAAACAATCCGATTATCTGGCTGCGCTGCTTTCGGATGAGGCCGAGACGGCGGCGCCTGTTCCGGCCGTTCCTGAAGAGACGAAGGTAGCGGAGCCGGCCCCCTCCCCTGCCCCCGGCCGTTCCGACCGGGCGCGCGGCACCACTTTGCTGGGTCGCGAATCCGCGCTCGCCCGCCTCGCCTCTGGCGAAGTGCGGCAGGTCACGCAATTGCTGCTCGATCCGGCCAAGGTTCGGATCTGGACCGGCAATGCCCGTCATCAGGCCCTGCTCAATGAAGAGAATTGCCGCGAGCTCATCGATTCGATCATTGCCGAGGGCGGTCAGAAGGTGCCCGCGGTGGTCCGTCGGATCGAAGGCGATCCGGAGCATGACTATGAGGTGATCGCAGGCACGCGCCGCCACTGGTCGATCAGCTGGCTGCGCGCCAACAGCTACCCCGACATGATGTTCGTGGCGCAGGTCGCGCAGTTGGACGATGAAGCGGCCTTCCGCCTCGCCGACCTTGAAAACCGTGCGCGCAAGGATGTGTCGGATCTGGAGCGCGCCCGCAACTATGCCGAGGCGCTCAGAACCCATTATGGCAGCCACCTGACCCGGATGGCCGAGCGATTGAAGCTCTCCAAGGGTTGGCTCAGCAAGATGATCAAGGTCGCGGGCATATCCGACGCGATCATCGATGCCTTCGCCTCGCCCGCGGACGTGCTGCTCAAGCCCGCCTACGCGCTGGCGCAGGCGCTGGACGATGCCAGGGCCGCCCCCGCGATCAGCTCGGAGGCGAGCCGGCTGGCATCCGAACAGCGCGCCCTGCGCGCAGCGGGCGCTTCGCCCATCGCGGCGAGCGATGTGCTCAAGCGCCTGCTCGACGCGCCTCGGGTGGCGCAGTCCGCGCCCCGGCAGGAACCCTATAGCTGGACGACCCGCCATGGCCGCCCTGCCCTGACCGTGCAGTCGGTCAACCGTCAGGGCGTCACCATTCGCCTGCACGCCGGATCGGGCGCGGATGTGGAGATGCTGACGCAGGCCCTGCGGGACACGCTCGAACATCTGGAGCAGCAGGGCATGGGGTTGCAGCGCTGATGCAGGCCGGGGGGCGAGAGGGAGACAGGGCGGGCGCGGGACGCCGGGTTCGGCAGGCTGCGCGGCCGCCCTGTTCGACGGTCCTTGGCCATTGCGTTTCCCCGGGGAAACGCTTTCCCACGTTTCCCCGGGGAAACGGCATGCCGATCATCATAAGGATCCGTCCATGACGCGCGCGGCCCAGAACGGGATCAACGATCAGTTCGAACTCTTCCTGCCCTATATTGCGGACATGCCGTTGCGCGACCAGCGCGAGATGATGGAGCGCCCCTTCTTCAGCCTCGCCAAGTCGAAGCGCGTCAAGCCGATCGACTACACCTCTCCTGACGGCAAGGCGTGGGTCCATGTTTCGGCCAATCCCGATTATGGCATGGCCACGATCTGGGATGCCGACATCCTGATCTATTGCGCGTCGGTGCTGGCCGACATGGCACGCCGGGGCCTGAACGATATTCCGCGCAAGCTGCACCTGATGCCCTATGACCTGCTGCGCGCCATCCATCGTCCGACGACGGGCCGCGCCTATGAGCTGCTGGGCCAGTCGCTCGACCGGCTCGTCGCGACCACGATCAAGACCAATATCCGCGCCGAAAACCGGCGGGAGGCAACCTTCAGCTGGCTGGACGGCTGGACCCAGCTGGTCGATGAACGCACGGAACGGTCGCGCGGCATGACCATTGAGCTGAGCAACTGGTTCTATGAAGGCGTGCTGATGCAGGGCGGGGTGCTGTCGATCGACCGCGCCTATTTCGACCTGACCGGCGGGCGCGAACGCTGGCTCTACAAGGTCGCCCGCAAGCATGCCGGCGGGGCAGGGGAGGGCGGCTTTGCCATTTCCATGCCGACCCTGTTCGAAAAGTCGGGTGCCGAAGGCGCCTATCGCCGCTTCAAATTCGAGATCGCCAAGATAGCCGAACGCGATCCCCTGCCCGGCTATACGCTTGAGCTGGAACAGGCGGACGGGAAGCGCGAACCTTCGCTTCGCATGCGTCGCAGGATCTCCGCCGATCCCCGGCCCGGCAACGCGCAGAAAACGGCGCCGGCCGTCGCCAAGCCCGTCTCCGTTTCACCGTCCGCCGGTGAAAAGGGCATGTTCGATGCCAGCGCGATCATACGCAGGACGGTCGTCGGGCTTTCCGCGAAGGCCAATGCGGGCGAAATCACCGACGCCACCATGGCCACCCTTCGCGCCGAATGTCCGGGATGGGACTATCAGTCCCTTCACCAGGAGTTCAGAGATTGGCTGAACGGTGATGCGGAGCGCACGCCGGTCAATTATCAGAAAGCGTTTATCGGCTTCGTTCGCCGCTTCCACGAAAAGAACCGCCATCGCCTCTGATGCGTGACTCGACGACCTGAATATTCCCGGCCGGGCATCGGGAAGACGGGAAGCGGCTTTCCGCCCATAACGATCCGACAACAAAATCTGGAGCGCACGACCCGCATGTGGTCGAGCGCAGCGCGCTCAAGAGCGCTTTACAGCCAATAGGCATCGCTCGCTGGTCAGGAAGTCGCGTCAAGACAGGGCATGAGAGCGGTTGATCTGATGCAATCAAATCGCAAGCCTTCCGGCTACGGCTCGACCCCGAAATCCCGGTCCAGCGTCCATCGCTCCGCCAGATCGTTCCTCTCTTCGTCGATGGCGCGCTCCTTTCCGGAAAGAACCGGATAGCCGGCGGAGCGATCCACCGCCGCCCGCCATCTCACATGCCGGTCCAGCCCCGGCGGATGAGAATTCCCTGCGCCCGGCTTCCGCCCATCCCTGCCTCGCCATCGCGCGCAATTCCGATGCCCTCCGCCAAATGCAAAGGGCGCCGGCCCGGCCCGGCTCTGTCCCACGTCAGCCGTGACATGATGGTCGGCCCGTTCCCGAAGTGTCGGGTCGCTCGCCACGGATTATCCAAAGCCCCACGGTCAGATTTTGCTTTGCTCAACTTGCCGATGGATTTGAACGTCCTTTGAAGGGGTGCCCGCAAAATTGATTCAATCCAACGCTGCCAATCGGATGCCAACCGCACCCTTCGACATAACGGGAACGCCATTCGGGCTTTCAGGAACGCTTTCCCGACATATCGGGAACGGAAGGTTCGACATAAGGGGAACGAACCATCGGACTTACGGGAACAGCGTCTTTCCGCCGACTCGTGCGAATTCGGCGATTCGGGTCCGCCTGCGTGCGCCGCTAACTCTCTAACCTTATTAGAAACCCTGTAACTGGCAGGAGATATTTCGGTTTTGGAAAAGAAGGATGAAGGGAGACGAGCGACTGGCGCAGGAATCCTCACCCCTGTCGCAACCTCCCGCCGGTCAGCTTCTGGACCTGTTCCACAAGCTTCGTCGCGCCCTGGTGAGAAATGCCGAGCAGGCGCGAAACCGCCATCTTGCTGAGTCCGGGATAAGCCAGTTCCAGCCGTATCAGGAGCGGGGCCTTGCTCCTGCGCGTGACCGGCAATTCCCCAGGCAGTCGCGCGAGCTTCGCCTCCAGCCGATCCAGCTCAATCAGTCCCTGTCCCGCCTGCCGCGCGATCATGCCCGCCATATGCTCAGCCAGAACCGCGGCATCACCCGGCACGAAGCGGGGCAGTTCGACCAGAGAGGGAAGGGGCCTCAATATCAGCCCAGAAGCAGCCAGCGCGGCGGGCAAGTGACAGCCCAGCAGCCATGCCGTGTCGAACCGTCGCGGCTCGATGCGCCATTGCCGCCCGTCGGCTGTCGTCACCAGCTGTCCTTCCGTCGCTGGGGCATCCAGGCTGGCCTGGGCGTCGATCAGACGCTGGGCGATGCTGTGCAGCGTCGCAGTGGGATAGGGGGCTTCCAGAAGCATCTGGGCCATGCGCCAGGACGGACCGAAGCGCACCAGATCTTCGGCCGCCCAGAGATCGGCCTCCTTCCGGTCATCCAGCAGCGTCCTTGATATGTTGAGGGTTGCTCGCGCGAGCGGGTCGCAATGACCGCCCGTGGCCGATAGCGCGAAATGAAACAGCGCGGCGATGGAGAGCGGATCGTTCAGCCCCTCGCTATGCCGTGGCGGAGGCGTCCGGCCGCAGATCCAGTCCTGAAGGTCCCTGACCGACACCGGCACCCCGGCAAAGCCGGCCAATGTCGCTGCACCCCTGAGCCTTGCCCGCGCCAGCCAGATATCAGCCGCCGGACTGTTAACCAGCCGTCCGTCGAGTCTGCCAAGCAGCAGTAGAGCGTGATCCGCAGAGGAAGAAAAATCGCGCATTTGCAAGGCATAGCGCATTATCGCACACAACCAAACTCCCTCGTTGGTTGTATCTGCTGAGAGGGTATTGGGTGAGAGCCGATCCGGCGATGCTGCTGAAAGCGAGACGGCTGTTGAGCTTATGCCATGGTGGGAGAGGCATCGCCAGCGCTGAATTTGCGCATGGCCACCTTACTGCAACCGACCCCTTATATGGGAGAGGAGGGGGGATAATCCCCGATTCAGCTGCTCAGATCAGAACAAAAGGCGAAAGACCTGAAAATGGCGCTCAGAAGCCCGTCAGAGACGAAAAGCGTTTCAGCATATCGTCACACGCCTGCGCCATGTTTTGCGCTCTGGCGGGCTTCCAGCAGTGCCTAATTTTTAGGCATAAAGCCTCATTCGACCCTGATCTGTGGATCCGGGAGGACGACGCCTACCGATCGTGCATAATCACCCCATGCCTTTTCCAGCGCGGCGCGGCGTGCGGGTTGCGCCGCCGACAGGTCGGTCGTCTCGCCGGGGTCCTGCACGATGTTGAACAGCCGCCATTGGCCATCGCCGGGATCGGTGATCTTCCAGTCGCCCTGACGCAAGGCGCGCGATCCGAACAGTTCGGTGCCGATGCTCTCGTCCGCCGGATGAACGGTCGCGCTCCTTCCCGCCAGCCATGGCGCCCAGCTGGTGCCCAACATCGGTTGAACCGTGCGTCCATCAAATCGTCCCCGCGGTTGCGCGAGGCCGGCCAGGTCGAGCAGGGTAGGGGCGACGTCCATGACATTCAGATACTCATGCGCCACCGCGCCCGGTTGCCGCACCACCGGGCCGGAGAGAAAGGCGGCGGTCCGCGTGCCGCCCTCGGTCGCGAAGGCCTTGTAGAGCCAGGAGGGCGTGGTCGCCGCCTGCGCCCAGCCGGGACCGTAGCTGACATAGCTGCTCGACCGGCCCAGATTGTCGAGGCTGTTGTCGGCCTGTTCCGCCCGCGCGCGGAAACGGGGATTTTTGGCATGGACCAGATCCATCCCCTCCGCGCCATTGTCCGCGAGGAACAGGATCACCGTATTTTCATAGTCGCCGCTGGCCTTCAGCGCATCGATCACCCG
>NZ_JBHIWJ010000030.1:0-46825 GCF_041987595.1 Sphingobium sp.
GAGCTGGAGCCGGGCATCGAAGGTCTGGTCCACGTTTCGGAAATGTCCTGGACCAAGAAGAACGTCCACCCCGGCAAGATCGTTTCGACCAGCCAGGAAGTCGACGTCATCGTTCTGGAAGTCGACCCCGAGAAGCGCCGCATCTCGCTCGGCCTCAAGCAGGCCCAGAACAATCCTTGGGACAGCTTCGCCGAACGTCACCCGATCGGCTCGACCGTCGAGGGCGAAGTCAAGAATGCGACCGAGTTCGGCCTGTTCATCGGACTGGATGGCGACGTGGACGGCATGGTGCACATGTCGGACATCGCATGGGGCATTTCGGGCGAAGACGCGCTGGCGCTGCACCGGAAGGGCGAGACGGTTCAGGCCGTCGTTCTCGACATCGACGTCGAGAAGGAGCGCATCAGCCTCGGCATGAAGCAGCTTGAACGTGGTGGTCCGGCTGCTGGCGGCACGGCCGCTGCGGCCGCTGGCCTGTCGAAGAACTCGATCGTCACCGTGACGGTTCTGGAAGTGCGCGACGGCGGCCTGGAAGTCCAGGCTGGCGAAGACGGCGCAGCCGGCTTCATCAAGCGCAGCGACCTTGGCCGCGACCGCGACGAACAGCGTCCGGAACGCTTCCAGGTCGGCCAGAAGTTCGACGCCATGGTCACCGGTTTCGACCGCGCCAAGAAGCCGACCTTCTCGGTCAAGGCAATGCAGATCGCCGAAGAGAAGCAGGCTGTCGCTCAATATGGCTCATCCGACAGCGGCGCGTCGCTGGGCGACATCCTTGGTGAAGCACTCAAGGCCAAGAGCGAAGGCTAAGTCTCCTTCGATATCTAACTAAAGTAATAGAGCCCGCCGGAACTTAGCTCCGGCGGGCTTTTTCTATTCCCATAATGAGAAAAACATACCGATATTGGCCAATTGTCAGAAGCTTGGGGATTCACTATAAGTTAAACGGGAACCAGAAAGGGGGAGTCTGGAGGACCAATGATACGCTCGGAACTGATACAGAGGCTGGCTGAGGAGAATCCGACCCTCAACCTCCAGGAAGTCGAAAGGATCGTCGATCTCTTTTTCAAGGAGATTGTCGACCGCCTTTCCAGCGGCGGACGCGTGGAATTGCGCGGCTTCGGCGCGTTTACCACCCGCGCCCGCGACGCTCGCACGGGACGCAATCCGCGCACCGGCGAGCAGGTGCCGGTAGATGCCAAGCGCGTTCCTTACTTCAAACCCGGCAAGGAAATGCGGGAGCGGCTGAACAGCAAGGGACTTTAGAGACCCAAGGCCTTGTTCAGCGTGAAACGAGCCGAGGACCGAACGGCAGGTTGAGAGCGGAATTTACTAACGGCACGACCCTATTGAAGATAGGCGAGAGCCAAAAGCCTGGTGATTGAAGCAGCATATCGCTTGCTTCAACTCATTGCTGCTGCCGGTCGGATCCGGGCCTTCGCTGAACCATATCCTTGACCTGGACATCGTTAGTGTTCAGGGAGTTCGCCATGCGGACGTGGCGAAATCGGTATACGCAGCGGACTTAAAATCCGCCTCCCCCTGGGAATGCGGGTTCAAGTCCCGCCGTCCGCACCAGGCAGCACGACAGAATGGCTTCGACGCTTTCCTGACCTTAGCGCTGGCTATTCGTCATATTTGCCGCAATGATCGGCCATGGCCGGCGCAATCAATCCTCAAAGCTTTAGCGATTCCCTCGTCATTCTTGGCGCGGCCGGTTTGGTAATTCCTGGTTTTGCCCGATTCCGGATCAGTCCTGTCATCGGTTTCATTCTGGTGGGTTTGGCGGTGGGGCCATCAGGATTGGGCGCGCTGGTCGGCCAATATCCCTGGCTTTATCATGTCACCATTTCCAACCGAGCGGCGATCGAGCCTTTTGCGGAACTCGGCGTCATATTGCTGCTTTTTTCCATCGGACTGGAACTTAGCTTTCGACGGCTATGGACCATGCGTACGCAAGTATTTGGCGTCGGTGCAACAGAATTGCTTGGCAGCGGAATATTGATATCCGCCGGGCTTTATTTATTGGGGCAATCACCCGCCGGCGCATTTGGCTTGGGACTTGCTCTCGCACTTTCATCGACAGCCGTGGTTCTTCCCATGGTGGGAACGCAAAGCGCCGTCGGTCGCGCCGCCTTTTCCATGTTGCTTTTCGAAGATCTGGCGCTCGTTCCCATCATCTTCATGCTCGGCGCTCTGGCTCCTTCCGTAGCCGCCAGTCCTGACGGGCCGTGGAACGAACTGGCCGACACGCTGGTCAAAAGCGGCATCACCATCGCGGTCATGCTGGTTCTGGGCCGCGTCTGTCTGCCGCACATCTTCAGTCAGGCGGCGCGCACCAAAAGTCCTGAAGTCTTCCTGGCAGCCAGTCTGCTGGTCGTCATCATCTCAAGCATGGCGACATCGATCGCGGGCCTGTCTCCGATCGTTGGCGCGTTGCTCGCCGGGCTGCTGATTGCCGAAACCGACTATCATGGCGAGGTCGAGGTGATGACCGCGCCGTTCAAAGGACTGGCGCTCGGCGTTTTCCTCATCACCGTGGGGATGGGTCTGGATATGCGCGTCATCCTGGCGAACTGGCCGAGCCTCCTTCTGGCAGTGGTCGGCATCGTTCTCGCCAAGACCATCGTGACAGCCGCCCTGCTCTATATTTCCGGCGCTCGAAAGGGCGTGGCGCTGGAAGTCGGAGTGCTGATGGCCAGCCCTTCGGAGACCACGCTGATCGTCCTGTCCGCAGCGGCTGCCGCGCAGCTCATTCTGCCGTCTACGGCCACCTTCTGGCAGATCGTGACGGCAATTGGTCTCACCATCACGCCGCTTCTGGCGCGGTTGGGGCATGATATTGCACGTCGGCTGGAAATGGCGCTGGGGGAAGACGCCGCCGCCGAAGTCAGCGAGGATCATACCGAGGCTGCCGCCGTCGTGATCGGATTTGGCCGGGTTGGACGCATGGTGTGCGACCTGCTGACCTTGCATAAACAGCGCTTCATTGTCGTGGAATCCGACCCAGATGTCGTCGCGGACGCCCGTCGCGGCGGCTATCCGATCCTCTTTGGGGACGTTTCGCGCGCCGAAATGCTGGACAAACTGCGACTGGGTCACGCCCGGGCCCTTATCCTGACGATGGATGACCCAGTGCTGTCGGTCAGGGTGACAAAGCGCGTCCGTGGCTGGGTGCCCGATCTTCCCATCATCGCACGCGCGCGGGATACGGATCACGCCGCCCAGCTTTACCGCGCGGGCGCGAGCGATGCGGTGCCGGAGACGCTGGAAAGTTCCCTTCAGCTGGCAGAGACGGCTCTGGTCGACCTGGGCGTCGCCATGGGGCCGGTCATTGCATCGATCCATCAGACACGTGAGGATCTTCGTATGGGGATCAAGGATGCCGCTCAGCTTGAAACGGCACCGAAGCTCCGGCGGTTGCGAGCGGACGAAATTCCCTAATGTTCAGTCATTGCCTTGCCCGGCGCTGAAAACGGACCAGCCGGTGCTGCGGGCCAGTTCCTCCAGCGCCAAAGTGCCGAGTTGGCTGTTGCCGTTTCCGTTAAGACCGGGCGACCACACCGCGATCGAGGCGCGGCCGGGAACGATGGCGAGAATTCCGCCGCCGACCCCCGACTTGCCGGGTATGCCGACACGGAAGGCAAAATCGCCCGAAGCGTCATAATGGCCGCAGGTCAGCATCAACGCGTTGATTCGCTTGGCCCGGCTGGGTGACACGACCCGACCGCCTTCGGGATGCTGGCCATCGAGCATCAGATAGCGGCCGGCCAGCGCCAGTTGGCGGCAGCTCATTTCGATCGCGCATTGGTGAAAATAGGTGCCCAGCACCAGATCGGCCGCATGACGGATATTGCCGAAGGCGCGCATGTAATTGGCGAGCGCCATGTTGCGGAAGCCGGTGGCGGTTTCGGACGCCGCCACCGCTTCGTTGATGGCGATGCTGTCGTCCCCGGTGAGATAACGGACGAAACGCAGCATTTCGCCGATCGCGACCCGGGGTTGATGGCCGCCCAGATTGACGTCGGCCACCACGATGGCACCGGCGTTGATGAAGGGATTGCGCGGAATCCCCTGCTCCTGTTCCAGTTGGACGATGGAGTTGAAAGCATTACCGGAGGGTTCGCGGCCTACTCTTTCCCAAAGCTGGTCACCAACTTTGCCCAGCGCCAGGGTCAGGGCGAAAACCTTGGAGATCGACTGGATCGAAAAGCCGGTATCAGCGTCGCCGCCCGCAATCACGCGGCCGTCGGCGGTGGCGATGGCGATGCCGAACTGGTCGGGATCAATCTTGGCGAGTTCAGGAATATAGCTTGCGACCGTGCCGCGATCTTCGCGCGCGGCGGCCCGATCAACGATGTCAGCAAGGAGGGCGGGCAGGTCCATGAGATGCGCACTCGGCTTCCGGATGAACGGGATTAGGGTGACATAAGTGACACGATAGAGGCGCGAAAAAGCGCCATTTTCACAAAATTTTCCTACAGGTCAAAGAACCGGTTTCCGCATAGCCCCAATAGGGGTCTGTAGGACAGACTTATGTTCGCGGCTGGAGGGCTATATTCCCGGCTGGTCCGGATACGACCATTTTTTGCTTTTCGGTTATTGCTTTGGCCTGCTTGGGATCGGGCGCGCTTGCCGATCGTCACCCCAGCAAAGGCTGGGGTCTCAGGCCTTCACAACATAAGGTCCGAAAGATCACGCCAGTCAGGATTCGCGGCAATGGCAGCGGTTTACTGCGCTCGCCCCCCATCATCCCTTCCCCGCGAGCGCTAAGGGATGATGGAGGGTCAGCTTTATGCCGGAACGCTGGCGAGCGTGGCCTTGACGGCGTCGATCGCGGCCTGCGCCTTGTCGCCGTCGGGACCGCCGCCCTGCGCCATGTCCGGGCGGCCGCCGCCGCCTTTGCCGCCCAGCGCTTCGACGCCTGCGCGGACGAGGTCGACGGCGCTGATGCTGTCCTTCAGATCATCGGTGACGCCGACCGCGATGCTGGCGCGGCCATCCACGACAGCAAGGACGGCGGACACGCCGCTGCCCAAAGTCGCCTTGTTCTGGTCGACGAGGCCGCGCAGTTCCTTGGGATCGAGACCTTCGATCACCTGACCGATGAAGCTGACGTTGCCGACCTTTTCCGGGCCTGCGGCCTGCGCGGAGCCGCCGCCGCCCAGCGCCAGCGCCTTCTTCGCTTCGGCCAGTTCGCGTTCGAGCCTGCGGCTCTGTTCGACCAGCGCAGCGATGCGGGCGGGGACTTCTTCCGGGGTCGTCTTGAGCGCGGCGGCGGACTGGCGCAGACGATCCTCACGATCGGAGAGCCAGAGGCGCGCCGCTTCGCCGGTCAACGCTTCGATACGACGGACGCCGGATGAAACCGCGCTTTCCGAGATGATCTTGAGGATCGCGATATCGCCGGTTGCGCGAACATGGGTGCCGCCGCAGAGTTCGACCGAATAGCTGTGCGCGTCGCCCTTCCCCATCGAAAGCACGCGGACTTCGTCGCCATATTTTTCGCCAAACAGGGCCATGGCGCCCGCAGCGATCGCGTCGTCCGGGGTCATCAGGCGAGTCGTCACCGGCTCATTATGGCGGATCTGCTCGTTGACCTGCGATTCAATCGCGGCAATCTGGCTGTGGGTCAGCGCTTCGGGGTGCGAGAAGTCGAAGCGCAGGCGATCCGGCGCGACGAGGCTGCCCTTTTGCGTGACATGCGCGCCCAGTTCGTTGCGCAACGCGGCATGCAGCAAATGGGTGGCGCTGTGGTTGGCGCGGATGCGGTCGCGGCGCTGGGTGTCGACGCTGAGATGCACCGTATCGCCGACCTTGATCTTGCCCGCGCCGACCTTTGCCTTGTGGGCATGGAGGCGACCCAGCGGCTTGGCCGTGTCTTCGACATCCGCGACGAGGCCCGCCTGCGAACTGATAGTGCCAGCGTCGCCCATCTGCCCGCCGCTTTCGCCATAGAAAGGCGTCTGATTTGTGATGATGGTGACCTCATCGCCCGGCCCGGCGGCGTCGACACGCGCGCCGTCCTTCACCAGCGCGAGCACTTCGCCCTCGCCCACGGTGGCGGTGTAGCCGATGAATTCGGTGCTGCCGGTGGTTTCGGCAATGTCGAACCAGATTTCGTCCGATGCCTTTTCGCCCGATCCCTTCCAAGCGGCGCGGGCGGCGGCCTTCTGCTCGGCCATCGCCTTGTCGAAGCCCTCGCGGTCGACGCCGAGGCCACGCGAGCGCAGCGCATCTTCGGTCAGGTCATAGGGGAAGCCGTAGGTGTCGTAGAGCTTGAACGCGGTTTCGCCCGGCAACGTGCCGCCTTCCGACAGATCGCCGGTCGCTTCGTCCAGCAGCTTGAGGCCGTTTTCCAGCGTCTTGCGGAAACGGGTTTCCTCGCGCAGCAGCGTTTCCTCGATCAGCGGCTGGGCGCGGACCAGTTCCTGATAGGCGCCGCCCATTTCGGAAACGAGGCTGCCGACCAGACGATGCATCAAAGGCTCCTTCGCGCCGATGATGTGCGCGTGGCGCATGGCGCGGCGCATGATGCGGCGCAGGACATAGCCGCGGCCTTCGTTCGCGGGCAGCACGCCGTCCGCGATCAGGAAGCTGGTCGAGCGGAGGTGATCCGCAATGACGCGGTGGCTGGCCTTGAACTCACCGTCGATGGCGGTTTTCGTCAGCGCGCCCGATTCCTCGATCAGCGCCTTGAAGGTGTCGGTATCGTAATTGTCATGGACGCCCTGAAGCACGGCGGCGATGCGCTCCAGCCCCATGCCGGTGTCGATGCTGGGCTTGGGCAGTTCGCTGACGATCTCGTTCGCTTCCTGCTCATATTGCATGAAGACGAGGTTCCAGATTTCGACGAAGCGGTCGCCATCTTCTTCCGGCGAACCGGGAGGGCCGCCCCAGATATGCTCGCCATGGTCGTAGAAGATTTCCGAGCAGGGACCGCAGGGGCCGCTGTCGCCCATCGCCCAGAAATTATCCTTGGTGGGGATGCGGATGATCCTGTGTTCGGGCAGGCCCGCGATCTTCTTCCACAGGTCGAAGGCTTCGTCGTCGGTGTGGTAGACGGTGGCGGTCAGCTTTTCCGCCGGAATGCCCCATTCCTTCGTCAGCAGGGTCCAGGCATGGGTGATCGCCTGTTCCTTGAAATAGTCGCCAAAGCTGAAATTGCCCAGCATTTCGAAGAAGGTGTGGTGACGAGCGGTGTAGCCGACATTGTCGAGGTCGTTATGCTTGCCGCCGGCGCGGACCGACTTCTGGCTCGACGTCGCCTTATTGTAGGGGCGGGTTTCGAGGCCTGTGAAGACATTCTTGAACGGCACCATGCCCGCATTGACGAACATCAGCGTCGGATCGTTATGCGGCACCAGAGGCGCGGACGGAACGATGGTGTGGCCGTTGGCCCCGAAATAGTCGAGGAAGGAGCGGCGAATGTCGTTGGTCGAGGTCATGCGCGCGATTTAGTGGGAAGCGCTCCAACGCACAAGCGGGGCTTTTCGTCGTTTATTGGAATATCGGTTGATCGAGTGGCGATTGGGACGGGCGGCGGGCATTTGACAGTCTCTCAAACCGTCGGGCGAGCGGGAGAGGACACCCCCTCCCCGCTCCTGTGTGTTCATCAGGCGAGCGCCTTCGCCAACGCCCTATATTTATGCAGCAGCGGCTCGGTATAGCCGTTGGGCTGGGCGACGCCCTCAAAGACGAGCGCGCGGGCGGCCTGCCATGCAAGACTGGTAGATTCATTGCCGCTCATCGGCCGATAGAGCGGGTCGCCGGCGTTCTGGGCGTCGACCTTGGCCGCCATGCGAATGAAGGCGGCGTCGATCTGCTCCGCCGTGCAGACGCCGTGGAGCAGCCAGTTCGCCATATGCTGCGAGGAAATGCGCAGCGTGGCGCGGTCTTCCATCAGACCGATGTCATGGATGTCCGGGACTTTCGAGCAGCCGACGCCCTGATCAATCCAGCGGACGACATAACCAAGGATGCCCTGCGCATTATTGTCCAGCTCCAGTGCGATTTCCTCTTCCGACCAGTTGCGCTCTCTCGCGACCGGGATGGTCAGCAACTTGTCGAGCGGGGCGATGGCTTCGGCCTTGCGCTCGGTCTGGCGGGCGAAGACGTCGATGCGGTGATAGTGAGTCGCGTGCAGCGTCGCCGCCGTGGGGGACGGAACCCACGCCGTATTGGCGCCGCTTTTCGGGTGGCCGACCTTCTGGTCGAGCATGTCGGCCATGCGGTCCGGCGCGGCCCACATGCCCTTGCCGATCTGGGCGCGGCCGGAAAGACCGCAGGCGAGGCCGATCTGGACGTTGCGGTCTTCATAGGCGGTAATCCAGTCGCTGGTCTTCATCTCGCCCTTGCGGATCATCGGACCGGCGTGCATCGCCGTGTGCATCTCATCGCCGGTGCGGTCGAGGAATCCGGTGTTGATGAAGACGATTCGATCGCGGACGGCTTCGATGCAGGCGGCGAGGTTCGCGGAAGTACGGCGCTCCTCATCCATGACACCGACCTTGATGGTGTGACGGGCGAGGCCCAACATATCCTCGATTGCGTCGAACAGGCGGTTGGTGAAGCCGACTTCTTCGGGACCGTGCATCTTGGGCTTGACGATATAGACGCTGCCGGTGCGGCTGTTGCCCCCTTCCCGTTTCAGGTCATGAAGGGCGATCAGGCTGGTGACGATGCCGTCGAATATGCCTTCGGGCGCTTCCTGACCATTGGGCAGCAGGATGGCGGGCGTCGTCATCAGGTGGCCGACATTGCGGACGAAGAGCAGGCTGCGACCCGGCAGGGTGAAGCGGTTGCCGTCGGGCGCTGTGTAGCCGCGATCCGGGTTGAGGGCGCGGGTCATCATGGCGCCGTTCTTCTCGAACCTGTCGCTGAGGTCGCCCCGCATCAGACCGAGCCAGTTGGCATAGGCGGCGACCTTGTCCTCCGCGTCGACCGCGGCGACGGAATCTTCAAGGTCGCAGATCGTGGTCAGGGCCGATTCGAGGATGACATCGGCGATGCCTGCCGGGTCGTCCCTGCCGATGGGGTGGGCGCGGTCGAAGACGACTTCGATGTGCAGGCCGTTATGGCGAAACAGCCGCCCCTTCTCGCTCCGGCCGCGATATTGGGTCGGATCGGCCAGTTGGATATCATCGCCGGCGAGGTCCGCCCAGCAGCCGTTGGCGAGCGGGATGGCTTCGTCGAGGAAGGATTTGGCCCAGCCGATGACCTGCGCGCCGCGTGCCGCGTCATAGCCCTTCCCTGCCGCCGCGCCGGGAATGGCATCGGTGCCGTAGAGCGCGTCATAAAGGCTCCCCCAGCGCGCATTGGCGGCGTTCAGCAGGAAGCGGGCGTTGAGGATCGGGACGACCAGTTGCGGCCCGGCGAGGCGGGCGACTTCTTCATCGACATTTTCGCTGCCGATCTGGAAGGGGGCAGGTTCGGGAACGAGATAGCCGATCTCGCTCAGGAAAGCCCGAAGCGCGGGCGTATCGATGGGCTGGCCGACGCGGCCGCCATAATAAGCGTCGATCCGCGCCTGAAGATCGTCGCGCCTGGCGAGCAGCGCGGCATTTTCCGGGGCGAATTCAGCGAAAATCCCGGCGGCGCCCTGCCAGAAGCGGTCGGCGTCTATGCCGGTGCCGGGGAGCGCGCGGTCCTCGATAAAAGTGGCGAGTTGCTGCGCAACCTTGAGGCCCGCGCGATCGGTCATGGCAGTCATGGATGCTCTCCTTTGCGGCGGACCATAGACGGATGGCATTATGCCGTGTAGACGCTATTATTCGAATTCAGACTTTCCTCTGGTGAAACAAATGATGGACCCGGATTATGACCTGTTCGCGACCATCGTCGATGAAGGCGGCATGGCGGCAGCGGGTCGGCGGCTGGCCATTTCACCCGCCATGGTG
This sequence comes from Sphingobium sp., assembly GCF_041987595.1. GTDB lineage: Bacteria > Pseudomonadota > Alphaproteobacteria > Sphingomonadales > Sphingomonadaceae > Sphingobium. Next base: position 9,897 of record NZ_JBHIWJ010000030.1, read on the forward strand.
TCGAAGCGGCTGGTCCGGCTGGAGGAGCGGCTGGGCATCCGCCTTATCCACCGCACGACCCGGCGGCTGGCTCTGACCCCGGCGGGCGAGCGGCTGCATGAGGATCTGCGCGACATCATCGCCGCGCTGGACGAAGCGGAGCGGCGCGTGTCCGGCGCTTCGGCGGAGGCGTCCGGGACGTTGAGGGTCACGGCGCCGACCTCCTTCGGGCGCATGCATGTCGCGCCATGGCTGGAGCGATTTCTCGACGCCCATCCCAAGGTGCGGATGCGGATCGACCTGTCCGACGACTATGCCGATCTGCTGGCGACGCGCGCCGACCTTGCCATCCGCATCACCGCCGATCCCGGACCGGGGCTGTCGGCGCACCGGCTGGCGACCAACCGGCGCGTCCTCTGCGCGGCGCCTGCCTATCTGGAACGGTTCGGAACCCCGGAAACTATAGCGGACCTGCGCCACCATCGCCTGCTGGCAGCCGACGGGCAATTGCCCTGGCGCCTCAGCGGCCCCAAAGGCCCGGTTTCGGTGGAAGGCGTCAGCCATGTCCGCACCAACAGCAGCGAAATGGTGCGCGAACTCATGATGGCGGGCGTGGGCATCGCGCTCCGCTCGCTCTGGGACGTCAGCGACGCGCTCGACCGCGGCGATATAAGGCAGATCATGCCGGATCATGAAGGGTCGGCGGACGTCGGCCTCTATGCCGTGCATCTGCCGCAGAGCAATCCGCCGCTGGCCATCACCGCCTTCGTCGATTTCCTGATCCAGCTCTACGCCCCCAGCCCGCCCTGGGAGCGCTCCGCCATTGCCCCTTCCGAAAACCCGCTTTAAGGCCCCTTCCCATGGACGATACTACCCGCCGCGCAGCCCTCGACTATCACCGCTATCCGCAACCCGGAAAGCTGCGGATCGAACCGACCAAGCGCATGGTCAACCAGCGCGACCTGGCGCTGGCCTATTCGCCCGGCGTCGCCGCACCCTGCGTCGACATTGCCGAAGATCCCGAAAAGGCGATGGACTATACCGCGCGCGGCAATCTGGTCGCGGTGATCTCCAACGGCACCGCCGTTCTGGGGCTGGGTGCGATCGGCGCGCTGGCGTCGAAGCCGGTAATGGAGGGCAAGGCCGTCCTCTTCAAGAAATTCGCCGACATCGACGTCTTCGATATCGAGGTCGACACGACCGATCCGGAAAAATTCATCGAGGCCGTCGCCCTGCTGGAACCGACGTTCGGCGGCATCAATCTGGAGGATATCAAGGCGCCGGAATGTTTCGCCATCGAGGCGGAGCTGAAGAAGCGGATGAAGATTCCGGTCTTCCACGACGACCAGCATGGCACCGCCATCGTCGTCGCGGCCGCCGTGCGCAACGCGCTCGTGTTGCAGGGCAAGACGCTGGCCGACGCGAAGCTGGTGACGTCCGGCGCGGGCGCGGCGGCGCTGGCCTGCGTCGACCTGCTGGTGTCCATGGGCCTGCCCATCGAGAACGTCACGCTGACGGACAAGGACGGCGTCATCCATTCCGAGCGCGAGGGCATGTTGCCCAACATGGCCCGCTATGCCCGGACCACCAATGCGCGCACCTTGCCCGACGTGCTGCCGGGCGCGAACCTGTTCCTGGGCCTGTCGGCGCCGGGCGTGCTGAAGCCCGAATGGCTGCCGCTGATGGCGCCCAATCCGCTGATCTTCGCGCTCGCCAATCCGGAGCCGGAAATCCGCCCGGAAGTGGCACGCGAAGCGCGACCCGACGCGATCATCGCCACCGGCCGGTCGGATTATCCCAATCAGGTCAACAACGTCCTCTGCTTCCCGTACATCTTCCGGGGCGCGCTGGATGCGCGGGCGACCGAGATCAACGAGGCGATGAAGGCCGCCGCCGCCGACGCCATCGCCAGCCTCGCCCGCATGCCCGCCCATGACAGCGTGGCGCAGGCCTATGGCGGGCGCAAGCTGGTGTTCGGGCCGGACTATATCATCCCCACCCCTTTCGACCCGCGCCTGATTGCGGAGATCGCCACCGCCGTCGCCAAGGCCGCGATGGACAGCGGCGTCGCCAAAAAGCAGCTCGACCTTGAGGTCTACAAGCGCCAGCTGATGCAGCAGAATGCCCGTTCGGCCCAGCTGATGCTGCCGGTGTTCGAGGCTGCCCGTGGCGCCCAGCGCCGCATCGCTTACGGCGAAGGCGAGGATGATCGCGTGCTGCGCGCCATTCAGGACGCGCTGGACGAGGGAATCGTCCGTCCGGTGATCGTGGCGCGGCGGCGTATCCTGAACGAGAAGCTGCCCAATCTCGGCCTGCGTTTCGAGCTGGACCGCGACGTCGAGGTGGTCGACCCCGAAACCGATCATCTCCTGATGGGCGAACTGGTCGAGGCCTATCGCGCCGTCGCCGCGCGGCGGGGCGTTTCCTCTAACGAGGTGGTGCGCCATGTCTATCGCCGCCCCAGCGTCACCGCCGCCATGCTGCTGCGCACCGGCCGCGTCGACGCGGCGCTGGTCGGCGGCAACAGCGATTATTGGGGCGAGGTGGAGCATGTGCTGCGCGTCATCGACCGCACGCCGGGCCACAGCCGCGTCTATGCGCTGTCCGGCCTGATCCTGGATGCGGGCGCGCTGTTCATCACCGATACCCATATGGTGCCCGATCCGACGCCGGAGCAGATTGCCGAAATGGCGCTGCTGGGCGCGACGGAACTCAAGCATTTCGGCCTCAGTCCGCGTGTCGCGCTGCTGTCCCACTCCAATTTCGGGGCGTCGCATTCGCCCAGCGCGCGCAAGATGCGCGAGGCGTTCAAACTGGTGAAGAAGGCCGCGCCGGAATTGATGGTCGATGGCGAAATGCATGCCGATGCGGCGCTCAGCCAAGGCCTGCGTGAGCGGCTGATCCCGGATTCGCGGTTCGAAGGATCGGCCAATCTGCTGGTCATGCCCAATCTGGACGCGGCGAACATCACGCTGACGGCGCTGTCCGCTTCGTCCAGTTCGCCGACCGTGGGGCCGATGCTGATGGGACTGGCGCAGCCGATCCATGTGCTGACCCCCGGCGTGACGGCGCGCGGTATCCTCAACCTGACCGCCATCGCCGCGGCAGAGGTCGAGCGCGAAGGCTGAACCTTAACCTTTTCGCGCCATAGCTGGCCCTGATAAAGTCCGATATTCCCGCTTTCGCGGGCATAAGGGCGTTTGAGTAACGGAAGGTTCATGGCAGGACAGGTTTCGACCGGAGTGAAGCTGGCAATGGGGGGCGGCGCGGCTGCGGTGCTGCTGTTGCTGGGCCTATCCATCGGGCGCGGGCGCGATCTGGAGACGGGCGATGCGGTTCACCCGACAAAGGTGCCGGACACGGCGAAACCAGCCAGGCCGGTGGAGCGGACGCGCGCTCAACCCGTGGCGGTCGATCCCCAGGCCCTGATGGTCAAGCGGGTGCTGCCCATAAACGGCCCTTTCCGTCACGGCGATTATGTCTGGGACGAAAGCGGCGCGCCCGCGGCCGGACGGATCATCATCACCGTGGACCTCAAGGCGCAAACCTTGTCCGTCTTTCGCGCCGGTTATGAGATAGGATCGGCGGTCATTATCTATGGCGCCGACGACAAGCCAAGCCCGCTCGGCGCCTTCCCGATCATCCAGAAGGATGCCGATCACTATTCGCGCACTTACAATAACGCGCCCATGCCCTTTACGCTGCGACTGACCAGCGATGGCGTCGCGATCCATGGCAGCGACGTTCAATGGGGCAATGCGACCCATGGCTGCATCGGCGTGCCCCGGTCTTTCGCCAAGAAGCTGTTCGGCGTGACGAGTCTTGGCGATCTGGTCGTCATCACCAACGGCAAGATGCTGGACACCAGCCACGCCAGATCGAGCGCCTGACATAAGGCCCGGCCATATCTGATCGTTCCGTCCCCTGAGTGCGTCGGTATCATGGTGCCTTATCGCCCTGATCCCGCCTGCCATGATTGCGCGTCGCACCGACGCGGCTGCAATAAAGTCACGCGGACCCCGGCTTGATTTTCCCCGATAACGCTATCATGAGCAGGCCTTACCCTTATTGCATTGCAACATGGAGCAGCCGATGGCGCAGGCCACCCGCCCCCATTCCTCCGGGCCGGTTCATCCCGCCCTCGTCATTCTTGCGCTCGCCATGGGCGCCTTTGCCATCGGAACGACCGAATTTGCGGCGATGAGCCTGCTGCCCTTTTTCGCGGGCGACCTGCGCATCAGCGAACCGATGGCGGGCCATGCGATCAGCGCCTATGCGCTGGGCGTAGTGGTGGGCGCGCCGGTGATCGCCGTGCTGGGCGCGCGGCTGCCCCGTCGGACGCTGCTGATCGGGCTGATGGCGTTGTTCGCCATCGGCAATGGCCTGAGCGCGCTGTCGCCCGATTACACCACCATGCTGCTGTTCCGTTTCCTGAGCGGCCTGCCGCACGGCGCCTATTTCGGCGTGGCGGCGCTGGTGGCGGCATCGCTGGTGCCCAGCGACCGGCGCGCGCTGGCGGTTGCGCGGGTGATGACCGGCCTTACCGTCGCGACCGTGATCGGCGTGCCGGCGGCGAACTGGATGGGTCAGGCGCTGGGGTGGCGCTGGGGCTTTGGCATCGTCGCGCTGCTGGCCATGATCACGATGACGGCTGTGGCGCTTTATGCGCCGCGCGATGCGGGCGATCCGCAGGCCAGCCCGATCCGGGAACTGGGCGCGCTCAGGAAGCCGCAGGTGCTGCTGACGCTGCTGACCGGGGCGATCGGCTTTGGCGGGTTGTTTGCCGTCTATACCTATGTCGCATCGACCATGTTGTCCGTCACCCATGTATCGGAACATTGGGTGCCGGTGGTGCTGGCGATCTTTGGCGTGGGCATGACCATCGGCAATCTGGTCGCGGCCTGGGCAGCCGACCGCGCGCAGAGCCGCACGGCGGTCATCGTGCTGTTGTGGAGCGCCGCGTCGCTGGCGCTGTTCCCGCTGATGGCGGGGAATATCTGGAGCCTGTCTCTGGTGATCTTCCTGATCGGCTGCGGCGGCGGGCTGGGCAGCGTTCTCCAGACGCGCCTCATGGATGTGGCGGGCGACGCCCAGACGCTGGCGGCGGCGGCGCACCATGCCGCCTTCAACATGGCCAATGCGCTGGGACCGTGGCTGGGCGGCATGGCGATTGCGGCGGGCTATGGCTTTACCTCGACCGGGTGGATCGGCGCCGCGCTGGCACTGGGCGGTCTTGCCATCTTCCTGTTCACGCTTAGCCAGCAGCAGCGATCGATGCGGTTGGCCGCCATCCCTTGCGAATGAGCGGATTGCAGGTGATGCCCGCTCCCCGCCCTCATACGCTGGCGGAGGACGGCTATGCGATCATGCTGGGCTGCGCCTTTATCGGCGTGGGGCTGATGCTGCTGAAGCAGGCCGGGTTGGTGACCGGCGGCATGGCGGGGATTGCGCTGCTGCTCTCCTATCTCCTGCCTTGTTCGCCTGCCCTGCTGTTCCTGCTCATCAACACCCCCTTTTTCATGATGGCGGGGAAGACGATGGGCCCGGCCTTCGGCTGGAAGACGCTGGCGGCCAATCTGCTGATCATGGCGCTGGGCATGGCGCTGCCGATGGCGATCCGGGTAGCGAGCGTCAGCAGCCTGTTCGCGGCTCTGTTTGGCGGGTCGATCATCGGTTTCGGCATATTGGCGCTGGCGCGCCATGGCGCGGGGGTCGGCGGCGTGGGCGTGGTGGCGCTCACGCTCCAGAAGCGGCGCGGGTGGAATGCGGGGAGGACGCAGATGATCAGCGATGCGGCGATCCTTGCCGCGTCCCTGCCGGTGCTGACGATGGAGCGCTTTGGCCTGTCGGTGCTATCGGCGGCGGCGATCAATGCGGTGCTGATCGTCAATCATCGGCCGGGGCGCTATATCGGGCATTAGGACGCGTTGCAGAGGGGGTCGCCCGCGCTGTCGCGCACCTGAAGCGCCGACGCTGCATCGCTGGCGAGACGCGGGAAGCTGACCCCTTCGAGCGAGCCGCGCCCCTTGCAGACCTCCGCGCATTTCATGTCCACGACGCCGGGCAGCGATATCTGATCGCCGTCATATTGGGCGACGACGATGCAATGGTCGCTGCGCGAGAAGCTCAGGATCAGCTTGTCGCCAGCACGCCTTGCCGACCCCCTGCCCTCGCAGCTCTGATCCTCGCCGAAGCTGGCCTCCAGGCCGAAGCGATAGTCGCCATTTTTCGCCGGGATCACGCAGAGCGCGTCGCGGCCCGCCTCATGCGACCGCTGGTAAAGGCCGATGGCCGGGGTCCTGGCCGTGTCCGCGATAACGCCGGTTTCGATGGCCGCGCGTTCCAGGCCGGAACTGGTCTGCACGCCGGTTTCCCGCGGAGCGGGCGCAGGCGTGCCGCCGCGTTGGCAGGCGGCGAGCAGCAGCAGCAATGCGAGGCTAGTCTGCCGCATCGACAGGGATCAGCCCTTCCGCGCTGACGCGGCGGAAGAAGCAGGATCGGGCGCCGGTATGGCAGGTAGGGCCAGCAGGCACGGCCTTCACCCAGACCGCATCCTGATCGCAATCTATGCGAATGTCGCGGACTTGCAGCATATGGCCGGACGTCTCGCCTTTCTTCCACAGCGACTGACGGCTGCGCGACCAGAAATGGGCCAGGCCGGTGTCGACGGTGAGCTTGAGCGCCTGCGCATTCATATGCGCGACCATCAGCACTTCGCCGCTATCGACATTGGTGACGACGGCCGTGATCAGCCCGTCTCGGTCATATTTGGGATTGAGGGTCAGGCCCTTGTCGCGCGCTTCGTCCATGAGTGGGCTATAGAGGCGGGCAGGCTTCATGCGAAGCCCCGATTATCGCGGGTAAAGTCAGAAAATGGGGCGATCGACGGGATCCGAACCCGCGACCTCCGGTACCACAAACCGGCGCTCTAACCAACTGAGCTACGATCGCCACAGGGGCGTTTGCCCCGAGAGAAGGGCCACATATGCGGCCCATCCCGCGCCGTCAAGCGGCTCCATGCGGAAAAAGGCATGAGGCCAAAATAAAAAAGAAAAGGAGCGTGAAGCCCATGGCCCCCGCCCCTTTCCCTACCCTTCGAAATCGCGCGCGCCATGGGCGGACATCACCACCCTGCTGCTGCGCTCCTCCCTCCATGAAACTTTCGCCAACCGCGACGCCGGCTCAAAAAAACGGAAAAAGGCGCCCCGTGGGGAGCGCCTTCAAAAGCTTTTAGTTGACCGAGTCCTTCAGACCCTTGCCGGCCTTGAACTTCGGCTGGGCCGAAGCCTTGATGGTCATCGTTTCGCCGGTGCGCGGGTTGCGGCCAGTCGAAGCCTTGCGCTGCGAAACGGAGAAAGTGCCGAAACCGACCAGGCGCACTTCGTCACCCTTCTTCAGCGCGCCGGTGATGGCGTCGAAAACGCCCTCGACCGCCTTGCTGGCGTCGCTCTTGGAAAGGCCGCTGCTCTCAGCGACGGCGCCGATAAGATCCTGCTTGTTCATGCCTTGGGAACCCCCTTCTAGCTGTTTGGATAAGTTTAGGAATCGCGGCGTAGGCGGCGCAATAAGGCCCAGCTTTTTACCCTTGTCAAAGGGAAAGCGGCGTCGGCGACTGCTGGAACAGGATTTTAAGGTAAAACCTATCCTAACAGCCGTCGAACGTCGCGTTTACTGACGCAAATCAGTGCCGAATGGCGTCGCCATCCCTTCCCTGCGCAGGATTGGGCTGGGCAGCGAGATCGTCTTCCTCTGTCCAGGCGATCGCATCCGGAGTCGAGACCAGCGCGCGGGCCAGCACCTCGTCCACATGCGATACGGGAACGATCTCCAGCCCTTCGCGGATGTTCGCGGGGATCTCGGCCAGATCCTTCTCATTCTCCGCCGGGATCAGCACCGTCTTGATGCCGCCGCGCAGCGCCGCGAGGAGCTTTTCCTTGAGCCCGCCGATCGGCAGCACCCGACCCCGCAGCGTGACTTCGCCGGTCATCGCCACATCCTTATGGACGGGAATGCCGGTCAGCGTCGACACGATCGTCGTCACCATGCCGATGCCCGCCGACGGGCCATCCTTGGGCACTGCGCCTTCGGGAAGGTGGATGTGAATGTCCTTGCGGGTGAAGATATTGGGCTTGATCCCGTAACCGGGCGAGCGCGCCTTCACATAGGAGAAGGCCGCCTGCACGGACTCGTTCATGACCTCGCCCAGCTTGCCGGTGGTCCTGATCGCGCCCTTGCCGGGAACGGTCACGGCCTCGATGGTCAGCAGCTCGCCGCCCACCTCGGTCCAGGCCAGACCCGTCACCGCGCCGATCTGATGCTCCTCCTCGCCCACGCCATGGCGGAATTTCCGCACGCCGGCATAGTCGGCGAGATTGTCCGGCGTGATCGTCACCTTGTCGAACGCGCCTTCGAGGATCTTGCGCAACGCCTTGCGGGCCAGACGCGCCACTTCGCGTTCCAGCGTGCGGACGCCGGCTTCGCGGGTATAGTAGCGGATCAGGTCGCGAACTGCTTCCTCAGTGACCTCGAACTCGCCTTCCTTGAGACCGTGGGCGTCAATCTGCTTGGGCAGCAGGTGCCGCTGCGCGATCTCGACCTTTTCGTCCTCGGTATAGCCTTCGAGCCGGATGATCTCCATGCGGTCGAGCAAAGGCTGCGGCAAATTCAGGGAGTTGGCCGTCGTCACGAACATCACGTCTGAAAGATCGACGTCGATCTCCAGATAGTGATCCTGGAACTTGCTGTTCTGTTCGGGGTCCAGCACCTCCAGCAGCGCCGAAGCCGGATCGCCGCGAAAATCCTGCCCCAGCTTGTCGATCTCGTCCAGCAGGAAGAGCGGATTCATCGTCCCCGCCTTCTTGAGGTTGGTCACGATCTTGCCCGGCAGCGAGCCGATATAGGTGCGGCGGTGGCCCCGGATTTCCGCTTCGTCGCGCACGCCGCCCAGCGACTGGCGCACGAATTCGCGGCCAGTGGCCTTGGCGATCGAACGGCCGAGCGAGGTCTTGCCGACGCCCGGAGGACCGACGAGGCACAGGATCGGGCCTTTCAGCTTGTTGGTGCGCGCCTGCACGGCGAGATATTCGATGATCCGGTCCTTGACCTTCTCCAGCGCGAAATGATCCTCGTCGAGGATCGCCTGCGCTTTCTTGAGGTCCGTCTTGACCTTGCCCTTCTTGCCCCAGGGAAGCCCCAGCAGCACGTCGAGATAGTTGCGCACCACCGTCGCTTCGGCCGACATGGGCTGCATGCCCTTGAGCTTCTTCAGCTCGGCTGTCGCCTTGGTGCGGGCTTCCTTGCTCAGCTTGGCCTTGGCGATCTTCTCGGTGAGTTCGGCAAGCTCGTCGCCTTCATCGCCCTCGCCATTGCCCAGCTCGCGCTGGATCGCCTTCAGCTGCTCGTTCAGATAATATTCGCGCTGGGTCTTTTCCATCTGCCGCTTCACGCGGCCACGGATTTTCTTTTCGACCTGAAGCACGCCCAGTTCGCCCTCCATGAAGGCGAAGACCATCTCCAGCCGCTTGACCGGATCGGCCTCGACCAGCAGGGATTGCTTGTCGGCGACCTTGACGTTGACGTTGGCGGCGACCGCATCGGCCAGACGGCCTGCGTCCTCTATTTCGCGCAACTGGACCGGGGTTTCGGCGGGCAGCTTCTTGTTGAGCTTGGCATAATTTTCGAACTGCTCGGCCACCGAGCGCATCAGCGCTGCGGCTTCCGGCCCCTCGGCGGGCAACTCCTCGACCGCATTCACATTCGCAAGCATATGCCCGTCGGCATTGACGATCCCGTCGAGGCGCGCGCGCTGCTTGCCTTCAACCAGCACGCGAACGGTGCCGTCTGGCAGTTTCAGCAACTGCAGGACCACCGCGATGACGCCGGTGTCGTAGAGCGAATCCTGGCCCGGATCATCCTCAGCAGGATCGAGCTGCGACACGAGGAAGATTTCCTTGTCGCCTTCCATCGCCGCTTCGAGTGCGGACACGCTTTTGTCGCGGCCCACGAACAGCGGCACGATCATCTGCGGGAAGACGACTATGTCGCGGAGGGGCAGCAGGGGATATTGTGTAGTCATTCACTCTCCGGGGCGAACATTCCACCCAGTCATGCGGTTCATCGCCTTTATGGGGACAGTCACCGCATGGTTCAATCATGCCTTATAGATCGGGAAGGATGAATAAGGGCTGATTCCGCCATAAAAAAGGATCAGAAAGGCAGCTTGAAGCCGGGAGGCAACGGCAGCCCGGCAGTCATCTTCCCCATTTCGGCGCTGGAAACTTCATCGGCTTTCTTGCGCGCGTCGTTGAAGGCGGCGGTGATCAGGTCCTCCAGCATCTGCTTTTCCGTAGGGGAAAGCAGGCTGTCGTCGATAGCGACACCCAGGATGCGGCCCTTGGCCGAGGCGCGGACCTTGACCAGACCGCCGCCAGCGGTGCCTTCCACCTCCAGCTTGTCGAGATTGTCCTGAGCGCGCTGCAGTTCCTCCTGCACGCGGCTCGCCATGCCCAAAATTTCGTTCAGATCCTTCATCGCTCTGCGCTCCATTGTTCAAGCTCATCGCTAAGCTCGGCATCGGGGAAGGCGGCCAGCGCCGCCTTGACCACCGGGGTTTCCATGATTTCCGCGCGGGCGTCGGCCGCCCTGCGCATTTCCTGCTCGTGCAGGGTCGGAACGGGTGCTCCCTCGCTCTGCGTCACCCGCCAGGCGACGCCGGTGACTTCACGCAGCGCCGGAGTGATGCGGCCGACAAAGCCGGGCAGCAACGAGGCCGCAGGCGTATAATCCAGTTCGGGCGGAGCGTAGCGGGTGACGCCGATGCAGTCATGCATTTCCTGCGCAAGCTGACCTTTGCCCTTCTGCCAAAAGGCTTCGATCAACTCTTCAAAGCTGGCCGGAAGGATTGCGGTGGGCGCGCCGGAAGGGGCCGCGGCAGGCGTGTGGCCGGGCGCTGCGGCGGCAGGGGCGCCTTCGCGGAGGAGGCGGGCGATCTCGCCGGGATCAGGCATGGCCGCGGCGTGCATGACGCGCAGCAGCGCCATTTCGCACGACTCGATGGGGAGCGCGGCGCTGGCGACCTCGTCATGGCCCTTGAGCAGCAATTGCCAGAGGCGATGGAGAGGCGCGAAGCCAAGCTGCGAGGCCCAGTCGGCCAGCGCTTCGCGTTCTTCGGCGGACTGGCCGGGGTTGGCGATGTCGCGGCCCGCCTTGACCAGCGTGACGGCGTGGGTGAGTTCCAGCAGGCCGCGCATCAGCGAGAGCGGCTCGACGCCCAGCGCATACTGGTCGCGAACGGCACCCAGCAAGGCGCCGGTGTCACCCTCCAGCAGCAGACCGAGCAGGCGGCGGGTCGCGCCCCGGTCGGACAGGCCCAGCATGTCGCGGACCTGCGTTGCGGTGACCCGCGGCGCGCCTTCGCCCATTTCGGCATGCGCGATCGCCTGGTCGAGGATCGAAAGACCATCGCGGGCGGAGCCTTCTGCGGCCTGCGCGATCAAGGCGAGTGCGTCGGGTTCAGCTTCGACCGATTCGGCTTCGACTACATGAGCGAAGTGGGCCGCCAACAGCTCGGCCGGGATGCGGCGCAGGTCGAATCGCTGGCAGCGCGACAGCACCGTCACCGGCACCTTGTTCACTTCGGTCGTGGCGAACAGGAATTTCACATGCGCAGGGGGTTCCTCCAGTGTCTTCAAGAGCGCGTTGAACGCGTTCTTGGACAGCATGTGGACTTCGTCGATGATGTAGATTTTGTAGCGGGCGGAAACGGCGGCGTAGCGCACCGCCTCGATGATCTCTCGCACGTCGTCGACGCCGGTATGGCTGGCCGCGTCCATTTCGACCACATCGATATGGCGGCCTTCCGCAATCGCCCTGCACGGTTCGCAGACACCGCAAGGATCGATGGTGGGACCGCCCTGCCCGTCCGGGCCGACGCAGTTCAGCGCCTTGGCGATCAGACGCGCGGTGGACGTCTTCCCCACCCCACGCACGCCCGTCATCAGGAAGGCATGGGCGAGGCGTCCGCGGCGGATCGCGTTGCCCAGCGTCTGGACCATGGCGTCCTGCCCGATCAGCTCGCGAAAGTTGCGCGGTCGGTATTTGCGCGCAAGCACGCGATAGGGCTGAGGGGAATCGGACATTCGATCAGTCTAGCGGCTCGGGGCGGGGCTGTCGAAGCCGGAAAGCCTTTGAAGGGCGCGATTTGTTTCGCTGCCGTCGGATCATGGGCGGAGACAAGGAGGTGGGAGCCGGAACGACCCGCAGCAAAATCACTGTGGCTGCTTCCGTCAGGACCTGACCAGGTTGGCGACGACTACGTCCGCCCGACTCCCGGCGCGGCATATGGCGAAGGGAATGGATTATGGCAAGCGATGATCTGCGGGGGGCGATTTACTCGAGCCCCGTTTGCTGAGCCTTGCCAACGAACTCCAGCGCTGCGCGAGCGGTTTCCGCGATGGCGGCTTCGGCGGCCTTGGCGTCGACCGTGGGGCGATCGAGATAGACGGCGAGAATATATTCCTCGCCCGAGGCTGCCTTCACCAGCGCAACGTCATTGTAGGCAGTGCCGCAACTCCCCGTCTTGCTGCCGGAGGTCCAGCCTTCAGGCAGACCCGCCTTTATGCGCTTGTCTCCGGTAGTGCTGGCATTGAGCCAGCCGCGCAGCTTGTCGGCACTTTCCGGCTTCAGATCATGGAAGATCAGACGGCTCATCAGAATCGCCATGGCGGCGGGGCTGGTGGTGTCGCGTTCATCGCCCTCAACATTTTCGTTGAGGGTCGGCTCGTTCCGGTCGAGGCGGGTCACCGTGTCGCCATGGGCACGGATGAACCGGGTCAGGCCTTCCGGTCCGCCGATCATCGGCAGCAGCAGATTGGCGGCACTGTTGTCGCTGACTTCGACGGCGGCGGCGGCAAGCTCCTCCATCGACATGCGGCCGCGCCCGGCATTCTTCCTGACGATGGGGGCATAATCGAGAATATCGGCCCTGGTGAAGCTGATCTGGCCTTCCAGACCGAATTTTCCACCTTCGGCACCGGTCAGCACGGCGGCCGCGAGCGGAGCCTTGAAGGTCGAGCACATCGCAAAGCGCTCGTCCCGATTGAAACCGAGAATCAGCGCGCCCTTGCTGTCGACCAGCGCCACGCCCAGACGGCCGCCGGTACTTTCCTCGATCTCCTTGGGATTGCGGATTGCCTTCATCGCCGATTCGCTCACCATGTAACGGGGCGCGGGCGGCAGCAGCGACTGGCGCGGGGCGTTGTCCTGCTGCTGCGCAACAGCGGGTGTGGCGAACAGCAGGGCCGCAATAATCAGGCGTTTGGGCAAAACCTACATCCCCTGCATATTGTAAAATTCTCCGGGGATGCGGACGGTCAGGCTTTCCAGCTTCTCGTCCAGCACGATCTGGCAGGAAAGGCGGCTGGTGCGGGTGGCGGCAGCGGCAAGGTCAAGCATATCCTCCTCGTCCTCGCTCGCTTTCTTGAGCTTCGGGAAATCATCCGCATCTATGATGACATGGCAGGTGGAACAGGCCATCTGGCCCTCGCAGGTGCCTTCCAGCGGCTGACCCGCGGCTTGAGCGATGTCGAGCAGGACGGCACCAGCCGGCGCCTCAACCTCCTGCTTATGCTCTCCATCGGCGCTGATGAAGACAACCCTTGTCATGGTGCGTTCCCCGCATGTCACGGCGCCCATTTTTGGGCTGCCTCATTCAATAACCCCGCAGCATCCTCCAACTCGGCCAGTGTCGTGTACCGGCCAAAGCCGATCCGCACCGATCCGCGCGCCTCTGCGTCTGACAGGCCGAGTGCGCGCAGCACATGGCTAGGCCGCCCGGACCCACTTGCGCAAGCGCTGCCGAGCGAAAAAGCGACATTGCGGCAATCGGACAGCAATCTGGCGCCGTCGACTCCCCCCCGGCGGAGGTTCAGATTGCCATGATAGCGCCGATCGGCGCTGCCGTTGAGCGTCCAGTGGGAGAAAAGGGCGCGGGCGGCCTCCCAGAGCGACTCGACATGAGCGCGGTCCGCCTCGGCGCGGTCGCGCATCAGGCGGGCGGCGATGCCGAAACCTGCGCAAAGGGCGGGAGAGAGCGTGCCGGAGCGCAGGCCGCCCTCCTGTCCGCCGCCGTGGATGATCGGGGTCAGGGGCACGCCATCCCGCAGCCAGAGCGCGCCGATGCCCTTGGGACCGTAGATTTTGTGGGCGCTGATCGCGATCATGTCGCAATGGGCCGGGATGGGCACGCGACCATAGCCCTGTACGACGTCGCAAAGGAATAGCGCGCCGGCCTTATGGGAGAGGTCTGCGAGGTCTGCGACGGGCTGGATCACGCCGATCTCGTTATTTACCAGCATAGCTGCGACCAGCGCAACGCCGGGGCGGATGGCCTTGGCCGCCATGTCGAGGTCGACGAGGCCGTCGGCGCCGACGGGTAGGATGGTGATGCGGCGCCCTCCCCGGCCCATGGCGTCCACGGTGTCGAGAACGGCGGCATGTTCGGTGGCGAGGGTGACGACGTCGCCGGGAGGGGCGCCCTGAATGGCCATGTTCAGCGCCTCCGTGGCGCCGGAGGTGAAGAGCAGACGCCCTCCTTCGGGAAGGAGTTCCAGTATCTCGGCGCGGGCAACCTCGACCTGCGCGGCAGCAGCGCGGCCGAGGCGGTGCGGGCTATGGGGATTGGCGAACTGGTCGCGCAGCAGCGGAACCATCGCATCGAAGGCTTCCGGAGCGAGCGGGGTCGTCGCCTGATAATCGAGATAGATCGTCATCGCGCCCGCTCGGCCATTTTGGTCCACTGCCCAATGAAGCGGTCGATATCGGCTTCGCTGGTTGAGGGACCGAAACTCACGCGAATGACCTCGCTGGCCCGCGCTTCGTCCCAGCCCATGGCGTGCAGGACATGGCTGGTCCTGAGAGAGCCGGAAGAACAGGCGCTGCCCGCCGAGACGGAAATGCCTGCAAGGTCGAACTGGATGAGCTGGGCGCGGGCCGACACGCCGGGCATGCGATAGCTGGCGATCGTCGGGATGCGCGGGGCGTTGCGGGCGACAATCTCGCCGCCCGCCTGCTCGATCGCGGCATCGAGTCTGGCGCGGAGGGCGGCGGCTTGCGGGAGCCAGTCGGTGCGGGCTTCGAGCACCGCCGCCATGGCGAGGACCGCGGGCAGGTTTTCCGTGCCTGCGCGATAGCCCTGCTCCTGTCCGCCGCTGGGATGGATCAGGGTCAGGTCCTTGACGAACAGCGCGCCTACGCCCGGAGGGCCGCCGAATTTATGGGCGCTGACGGCGATCATGTCGGCTTGCGGCAGCGGGAGTTTGGCGGCGCTCTGGGCACAGTCGGCGAAGAGGATGGAGCCTTCGCGGTCGATCGCGTCGAGGGGCTGGATCACGCCGGTTTCGTTGTTGACGTGCTGAATGGCGACCAGCGCCTCGCCCTCAGAGCGAAAAGGGGCGACGCGGCCGTCGGACGTCACATCCAGCCGCCCGGCCTGCGGCGTGACGCGGAGCACCGAATCATGCTCGACCGGAGAGGTCTGGATCCGGCTTGCCTTGGCGCGGGTCAGGCCGATGGCAATGGCTTCGCTGGCGCCGGAGGTAAAAATCACATGGCCGTCCCATTCCAGCGCGGCGGAAACGCGGCGGCGGGCGTCCTCCAGCGCGGCGCGGGCGAGGCGGCCGTCCCTATGGGGGCTGGAGGGATTGGACCAGCTTTCCAGGGCCTCGATCATGGCAGCCTTGGCAGCGGGCAGCAGCGGCGTGGTGGCGGCGTGATCCAGATAGAGACGGTCTAGAGCCAAGGCCGAAAAACACTCATTGATTGCGGAAATGGTGGCGGCTTCTATATAGGCGGTCTGCCGCGCAGCGCCAGCACTGGCTGCTGCGCCTGTCCCATTCGCCGGTTAAGCCCGGCCCAGAAACATAACAGGTGCCATGCCCGACGTAATCTTTCCCGGACCCGAAGGCCGCCTTGAAGGCCGCTTCAGCCCCCCGCCCCGCCCCCGCGCACCCGTCGCCATGATCCTGCACCCGCACCCTCAGGGCGGCGGCACGATGAACGATCGCATCACGCAGGCGCTTTACAAGACCTTCGTGAAGCGCGGCTTTGCGGTGCTGCGGTTCAACTTCCGCGGCGTGGGACGCAGCCAGGGGACGTTTGATAACGGCATTGGCGAACTGTCCGATGCCGCTGCGGCGCTCGACTGGGTACAGAGCTTCCATCCTGAGGCGCAGACGACCTGGATCGCGGGCTTCTCCTTCGGCGCGTGGATCGGCATGCAACTGCTGATGCGGCGGCCGGAAATTCGCGGCTTCATCTCGGTCGCGCCTCCGGCGAACATGTATGACTTCTCCTTCCTCGCGCCCTGCCCTTCGTCGGGCATCATCGTGCAGGGAACGGCGGACGAGGTCGTAACCGCCAGCGCCGTGCAGAAGCTGGTCGACAAGCTGCGCACCCAGAAGGGCATCACCATCCATCATGACGAAATCCGGGGCGCGAACCACTTTTTCGAACATGAGCTGGATCAGCTGATGAAGTCGGTCGACAATTATCTCGACATGCGCCTCTCGCCGGATTCCCCTATCCGGTGATGGCTGACTGAAATTCAAAAAGTTGAAGGGGCTGCTTGGGCGGCCCCTTTTTTTGGGAGCGCATGCAGGCCTCCCCCGCCCTTCCAGCCAGGAAGCTGGGGTTGAGGCATTCAAGGAAATTCCCGCTTGGCGGGACGGACCGCGCCCGGTAGCGGCCGCCAGCGATGAGTGACGAGAAGAACGACGTCCGCCTGATATGGAGCCGCTATTACAGCGCCTTCGTTCCCGCACCGGCGGGTCCCGGCTTTTTCGACAGGCTGAAGGCGGCCAGCGGCGCCATTGGCGGGATCGCGATAACCGGGCTGCTCTGCGGGCTGATGCTGGGCAATGGCATCGCCCATCCCCTGCTGGTGGCGCCGATGGGGGCGTCGGCGGTGCTGCTCTACGCCGTGCCCGCCAGTCCGCTCGCCCAGCCCTGGTCGGTATTTGGCGGCAATGTGGTATCGGCGCTGGTCGGGATCACCGTTTGCCGGCTTATTCCCGATCCGACCATAGCCGCCGCGCTCGCGGTCGGCTGCGCGATCGGCGCCATGTCGCTGCTGCGCTGCCTGCATCCGCCGGGGGGCGCGGTGGCGCTGTCGGCGGTGTTGGGCGCCACGCACAGCTATATGTTCGCGCTGGTGCCGGTGGCGGTAAACACCGCTCTGCTCGTGACGGTCGCCATCATCTTTCACCGGCTGGCCGGGCATAGCTACCCCCATGTCGCGCCCAAGCAAGCCAGCGCGCATGGAACCAGCGATCCCACGCCGATCCTGCGAACCCCGTCCAAGCAGGATGTCGAGGAGGCGCTGAACGCCTATGGCGATGCGCTGGACGTCGATGCCGCCGATCTGCAGGCCGTCCTGCGCGATGCCGAAATGCGCGCCGCCGAACGGACACATGGCACGTTGACGTGCGGAGATATCATGTCCCGCGACGTGATCTCGGTGAAGGAAAACAGGCCCGTGGCCGAGGCCCGGAAATTGCTCCATGAGCGGCGGCTGTTGTCCCTGCCAGTTCTGGACAATGCCGGACGCGTGCAGGGTCTGGTCACCCCGCTGGACCTGGCGCGAGACGGCGAGGATGTGTGCGACATCGCTTCGCCCGCCTATGTCGTGCATGCCGATACGCCCGTGGCCGCGCTGCTCCGTCCGTTGACTGGCGGCGGACGGCGAGAGGCCGTCGTGGTGGATGACGACCGGATGTTGCGGGGCCTGATTACCCAGACCGATCTGCTATCCGCGCTGGCTTGTCAGGTTTAACGCATGTCGTTTTCCAGCACAGGCAGATCCGGGCCGGGAATGGCGGTGATCGCGACATTGGCGAACATGACGAGACCCGCGACGATCATCAGCATGCCGCGCTTTCGATCTCGCTTCTTGACGATGGCGTAGACGCCGCCCCCCGTCAAAGCCATGCCAGCCAACATCAAAATGGATAAAATCGTGCCTGCCATGGAGCAGGCCATAGGTTGGCAGGTGGACGGTGGCAATATTGCAGCGCACCCCGTAAGAGGCGCGAGAACGAATCACCTTTTGCGTGACAGGACAACCAAGCCGTGAAAATAGCTCTCGCTTCCGATCACGCCGCCGTCGATCTGAAGGCGGAAATCGCAGACTGGCTGCGCTCCGAAGGTCATGATGTGGACGATCTGGGTCCGGCGACCGCCGACCGGGTGGATTATCCCGATTTCGGTTACAAGCTCGCGTCAGCGATCGCTTCCGGCGCGGCCGAGCGTGGCATCGCGCTCTGCGGGTCGGGTATCGGCATTTCCATTGCCGTGAACCGCAACCCCGCCTGCCGCTGCGCGCTGGTATCCGAGCCGCTGTCCGCCGCGCTCAGCCGCGAGCATAATGACGCGAACGTTCTTGCCCTGGGCGCGCGCCTGACCGGCGTGGATATGGCCAAGGCCTGCGTCACCGCTTTCCTTACCACTGACTTCGGCGGAGGCCGCCATGCCGGCCGCGTCGAAAAACTCTCCCAGCCCGCGCTCTGAAAGGACTTGAGATGAGCACCGAAACCCTCACCCAGCCCAACCTGTCGGACATCCGTTCCGAAGGCTATTTCACGCGCAATCTGGCCGATGCCGATCCGGCGGTCTTCGCGGGCGTTACCAAGGAACTGAAGCGCGAGCAGAATCAGATCGAACTGATCGCTTCGGAAAACATCGTGTCAAAGGCGGTGCTGGAAGCGCAGGGTTCGGTCTTCACCAACAAATATGCCGAGGGCTATCCCGGTAAGCGCTATTATCAGGGCTGCGCGCCGTCGGACGAGGTGGAGCAGCTCGCAATCGACCGCGCCAAGGAGATCTTCGACTGCGGCTTCGTCAATGTTCAACCCCATTCCGGCGCGCAGGCGAACGGCGCGGTGATGCTGGCGCTGACCAAGCCGGGCGACACCATCATGGGCCTGTCGCTGGACGCCGGTGGCCACCTGACCCACGGCGCGAAGCCGGCGCTGTCGGGCAAGTGGTACAACGCCGTGCAATACGGCGTGCGCGAAGACACCCACCTCATCGATTATGATGCGCTCGAGGCGCAGGCGATCGAGGCCAGGCCGACGCTCATCATCGCGGGCGGTTCGGCCTATCCCCGCCATCTCGACTTCGCGCGTTTTCGGGCGATTGCCGATAAGGTCGGCGCGCTGCTGATGGTCGACATGGCGCATTTCGCGGGTCTGGTCGCCGGTGGCGAGCATCCGACGCCCTTCGGCTTTGCCGACGTCGTGACCACCACCACGCACAAGACCCTGCGCGGTCCGCGTGGCGGCATGATCCTGACCAACGACGAAGCCATTGCGAAGAAGATCAACTCGGCGGTGTTCCCCGGTCTTCAGGGCGGCCCGCTGATGCATGTGATCGCGGCGAAGGCTGTTGCCTTCGGCGAGGCGCTGCGTCCCGAGTTCAAGACCTATGCCAAGGCCATCGTCACCAATGCGAAGGCGCTGGCGGGCAAGCTGGAGCAGCGCGGTCTGGCCGTGGTTTCGGGCGGCACCGACACGCATCTGGCTCTTATCGACCTGCGCCCCTACGGGATTTCTGGCAAGGATGCGGACGAGGCGCTGGAGCGCAGCTTCATCACCTGCAACAAGAATGGCGTGCCGGGCGACCCGCTGCCGCCGACCAAGACCAGCGGCATTCGGGTTGGCTCCCCTGCGGGAACGACGCGCGGGTTCGGAGTGGCGGAGTTCGAGGCGATCGGCGACATGATCGCAGACGTTCTGGAAGGACTGCGCGACAATGGTGAGCATGGCGATGCCGCCGTGGAAGCCAGCGTGCGCGAGCGCGTATCGGCCCTTTGCGCCCGTTTCCCGATCTACGAAGGGTAATCGCCCTTGCGTTGCCCCTTCTGTGCCCATGACGACAGTCAGGTAAAGGACAGCCGGCCGACGGAGGATGGCGCCGCCATTCGTCGTCGTCGGCAGTGCGAAGCCTGCGGCGCGCGCTTCACGACCTTTGAGCGGATACAGCTCCGCGACATCTGGGTGGTGAAGAGCGAGGGGCGCAAGGAAGCCTTTGATCGCGACAAGCTGGCGCGCTCTATCGGCATTGCCTGTCGCAAGCGACCGATCGACCCAAGCCGTCTGGAAAAGCTGATTTCCGGCATCCAGCGGCAGTTGGAAACCTCCGGCGACGGCGAAGTCCCGGCGCGGGCGATTGGCGAGATGGTGATGGAGGGCTTAAAGCGCCTCGACAGCGTATCCTATATTCGCTTCGCCAGCGTTTATAAGGACTTTACCGACGCACGGGATTTCGAGGATTTCGCCTCGACGGTGAAGGAAGTCGGCGGTGACTGAAACCGCGTCGCTGCCTCCCGTCATCGTTCTGGTGCGACCGCAGCTTGGCGAGAATATCGGCAAGGCGGCGCGGGCTATGCTCAATTTCGGACTGTCCGAGATGCGGCTGGTGTCGCCGCGCGACGGCTGGCCCAATCCTGATGCCGGCCCATCAGCAGCAGGCGCAGACGTGGTGCTGCACAAGGCCGAGGTTTTCGAGACGCTCGCGGATGCGGTGGCGGATTGCGCGCATGTCTATGCAACCACCGTGCGCAAGCGGGGCGTGACCAAGCCGGTGGTGACGCCGGATGAGGCTGCGCGGGAAATTCACGCTGCGCAGGGACGGTCGGCCTATGTGTTCGGGCCGGAACGGTCGGGCCTGGAGACCGAGGATGTGGCGCTGGCGCGCAAGATTCTGACAGTGCCGATCAATCCGGAATTCGGATCGCTCAATCTGGCGCAGGCGGTGATCCTCTGCGCCTACGAGTGGTCGAAGCAGGCTGGACTGGAACAGCCGACCGTGGTTGATCTGGGCGAACCGGCTCCGCAGGCAGAGCTGGAGGGGATGATCGAGCAGTTCGAAACCTTGCTCGAAGGCGCGGGCTATTTCTTCCCGCCAGACCGTGCGCCCGCGACCAAGCGAACATTGCGGAATCTGCTGACCAAGCCGGGCTGGAATCACCTGGAAGTGCGGACCTTGCGGGGCGTGCTGTCGGCGCTGCGCAATCCACGCTCTCGCTAAACGCCCTGTCATTCCCGCGAAGGCGGGAATGATGGATCAGCTGGTCCGCAAACGGTCGAATTCGGTCATTTCATAAGCGATCGAGGCTTCGACCAACTGTTCCCACAGCGCTGCGATGACATGGGCGGGCGCGCCGAGGCGTTCAGCTTCAGCGCGAGCATTTTCAATCACCTCCGCTTTGCGGGCCTCATCGCGTACGGCTCCGCGATCCGGCTTGATCCGGGCGGCGGCGCGCATATGGGCAAAGCGCTGGTCGAGCAGCGCGACAAGCTGGCGGTCGAGTTCGTCCACGCCTGCGCGGACCTGGGCCATGGTCGTGTAGCTTTCGGGGTTCATGGGCAATGGCACTAAGCCGCGAAAACCGGCCTGTCGAGGGTTGACATGCCTGCCCCCCTTCTCCATAGGCGCCGCTTCGCGATTGGCTCCGCATCCCGGTGAAGCGGCGGCCCTGCCCCTGAAATATGGATCGCAGGCGATACCGGGAACAACGTTATACGCAATTGTTTAGGAAATCATCATGTCGAAGCGTTCCAGCGCAAAGTACAAACTTGACCGCCGCATGGGCGAGAATATCTGGGGTCGCCCCAAGAGCCCGGTCAACAAGCGTGAATATGGTCCCGGTCAGCACGGCCAGCGCCGCAAGGGCAAGATGTCGGACTACGGCATTCAGTTGCGCGCCAAGCAGAAGCTGAAGGGCTATTATGGCGACATCACCGAAAAGCAGTTCAAGAAGAACTATATCGAAGCCGCCCGCATGAAGGGTGACACCGGCCAGAACCTGGTCGGCCTGCTCGAGCGTCGCCTGGACGCTGTCGTCTATCGCGCCAAGTTCGCGCCGACTATCTTCTCGGCCCGCCAGATCGTTTCGCACGGCCACATCTATGTGAACGGCGTGAAGTGCAACATCGCCAGCCGTCTGGTGAAGCCGGGCGACGAGATCACCTTGGGCAAGAAGGCGCAGGAAATGGCGCTGGTCCTTGAAGCGCAGAGCCTGCCCGAGCGCGACATTCCCGACTATGTATCTCCCGATGGCACCGCCAAGGTCACCTATGTCCGCGTTCCGTCGCTGGACGAAGTGCCCTATCCGGTGAAGATGGAACCGAATCTGGTCGTTGAATTCTATTCGCGCTAATTTCAGTCGCGGATATCCGAACAAGGGGGGCGGTCCGGTTGGACCGCCCTTTTTCTTTTCAGGGTTTGGCCGCGGGAAGATGCAGCGCATCGCGCAAAAAGCGGTCGGCGCGGTCCAGCATCTGGCTGCGCACCTGGCCATCGGCCAGTTGGTGGTCCAGGCCCTTATATTCAACCAGTTCGACCGGCTTGCCCTTGCCACGCAGGCGCGACGCCATCAGGCGTGATTCGGCAATCGACACATTCTGGTCAATATCGCCATGGAACATCAGAACCGGCGCGACAAAGGCATCAGCCTGGCGAGCGGGTGAACCAGCCTGCGCCACGGACATATCGCCGAACATGCCCTCCAGCATGGCGGGGCTGAGATCATTCTTCCACTCCGTCTGGAGGTCGCCAATGTCCGTCACCGGCGCGATGGCCACGATCGCCTTGTAGAGCTGCGGGTCCACCACGGCGGACTGCAACGCCGCATAGCCGCCGTAGGACCAGCCCACGATGGCAAGCTGCGCCGGGTTGGCGATACCTTGCCCCACCAGCCATCTGCCGGCGTCATTGACGTCGCCGATCGACTGTTGCCAGGATTTGAAGCCGCTGCTGCCCAGCCATTCGACCCCGAACCCCGTCGACCCCCGGAAATTGGGCTGAAGCACGGCGTAGCCCTGATGCGCGAAAAACTGCGCGAGCCAGTCGAAGCCCCATTCGTCGCGCGCCCAGGGTCCGCCATGCGGCATGACGATCGCGGGCAATCCCTTGCCGTTGCTGCCCGGCGGCAGGGTCAGATAACCGGGAATCTGCTTGCCATCGGCAGCCGGAAAGCTGACGGGCTTGACCTGCGACAAGCTATAATTCCCCAGCGCCGCCTGCATCGGCGCGATCTCCGCAAGCCGTTTGGTCTGTTTGTCGAACAGATAATATTTGCCCGGATCGACGTCGCTGGTCGCCAGCAGGACGAGCCTGCTTTCGTCCTCGCTGCTGTCGACGAAGGTGATGAGCGGCGCATTGGGCAACGCCTTGGTCAGCGCAGCCGCGACCTTCCTGAGTTCCGGATCGAACATGATCGAATGGCGTCGGTCCGTGGCCCAGCTGATCCCGACGACACGCTGATGGCGGCCAATGCGGATCAGGTCGTCGACATCGACGCCGGGTTGCTCGAACACCAGTTCCTTCTTCATGCTGCCGTCCAGGCTGATCCGGTAAATGCCTGTGCGGCCGTTGACTGCATCGCTGCCATAGACCACGTCCAGCGCAGGATCGACGGAGTCGGCCTCAAAGCCCGTCGCCACGACGCCCGATACCGACTGCGTCGATAAAGGCAGCCATTCCCGGCTGTCCTTCTTGCGATAGAAATAATCATAGCGATGGCCGCCATAACCCATGCTCGTGGTCGGGCGCGTGACCATGATACGGACATTGCCATGGCCATCGGTGATATAACCCGCCGCATTGCCGCGAGCCGGTTCGACCGAGCTGCGGGCCAACGTTCGCGTGTTCACCCGTTCGACGCCCAGGCCCTCGCGCTGCTCGGCGGTCATCTTGCCAGTCGTCATTTCCGGCATGTAGTAACGGTCCATCAGCACCGTGTCCTCCCCGGCCTTACCCAGCCAGTCGATGATCCGACCGCCCCGCAACACGAAACCCAGTTGATCGCCGCTGCCCTTCGCGCTGATCGCCTTCATATCGCTGCCATCAGCATTGACCGCCAGCATGCGGGTCCAGCCGCGCTTCTCGCCGTAGATGGCGCTGATCATATAGGCGTTGCAGACCAGCCGCGCGTTGCTGGACCAGGCGCAGCCGAACAGCCTGTCCTCCTTGCCCTCCGACACCAGCACGGGCCTGGGTTCGACGCCTCCGTCCAGCCGGGCCACCGACACGACGGAACCCCGCCCCACCAGCGGTTCGACCAGCGCAAGCGACTTGCCGTCCGGCGAAATGCTGACATCGATAATGGGGCGCGAACCAAAGGCCTTGGCGGCTGCGCTTGGCTCAAGCGTTGGGCTTTGCGCATGAACCGGCACGGCAAGCGCAACCAACGGTAGAATATTCAGAAACTTCAATCGCATGACACAGACCCCCTTGCGAGGTCAGGAATATATACGGCAGTAAAACTGTCAACGGGTGGCGCTTGCCCGCCCCGATGTGCGGTGCCATCATCGCATCGTCCAGATTTTGAGGTTCCTCCCATGCGCCTGTGTTTCGCCAAGATCACGCTGCCGCTGATCGCCCTCATCGCCAGTAGCGCGGCGGTAGCGGCCTCCGACAGCGGCCCTTCCATCGAGACGATGAAAGAGGTGGTGAAGGAGCTTTCCTCCGATGCCTATGAGGGGCGCGCGCCGGGGACCGCGGGGGAGGAAAAGACGCTCGCCTATCTGGTGCGGCGGTTCGAGGCGCTGGGGCTGAAGCCGGGCAATAAGGGGAGCTGGTTCCAGGATGTCCCGCTGGTCGAAATCGACGCGAAGAACGTCTCGCCGCTGACCTTCACCGGCGGCAAGGGAACGATATCCGCCAAATATGGGCCGGAAATGGTGATGGCCACCTATCGCACCGGACAGGCCCATATCGCAGTCAAGGACAGTCCGGTCGTCTTCGTCGGCTATGGCATCAACGCGCCGGAGAAGAAGTGGAACGATTATGCGGGTGTCAACGTCAGGGGAAAGACGGTCGTCATATTGGTGAACGACCCTGACTATCAGAACCCCACCCTGCGCGGGCCGTTCAGCGGGCGGGCGATGACCTATTATGGCCGCTGGACCTACAAGTTCGAGGAAGCGGCGCGGCAGGGCGCTGCGGCGGCGATCATCGTGCATGACACGGTTCCGGCCGCCTATGGCTGGAACGTCGTGCAATCCAGCTGGACCGGCGCGCAGCATGTCGCCGACAGCGCCAACGGCAATGCCGACCAGTCGGCGGCCATCGGCTGGATCCAGAAGGACAAGGCGGCGGCGCTCATGGCAAGTGCCGGACTGAACCTCGATGCGCTTATGGCGGCTGCGAAAAAGCGCGGGTTCAGGGCAGTGGCCTTGAAGGGGGTGAAGGCGAACCTCAGCTTCGACAATGCCATCCGCAAGCATAGTTCGAAAAATGTC
Source organism: Sphingobium sp. (assembly GCF_041987595.1). Lineage (GTDB taxonomy): Bacteria > Pseudomonadota > Alphaproteobacteria > Sphingomonadales > Sphingomonadaceae > Sphingobium. The sequence continues at coordinate 35,174 of NZ_JBHIWJ010000030.1, forward strand.
GTCGCCTTGCTGCCGGGCAAGGTGCGGCCCAATGAATATGTGCTTTACGCGGCGCATTGGGATCATCTGGGCCATTGCGAGGCGGCGCCCGATGGCGACGACATCTGCAACGGCGCGATCGACAATGCGACCGGGACCGCGGCTCTGGTGGCGCTGGCGCAGGCCAATGTGAAGGCCGGGCCGACGGATCGCAGTCAGGTGTTTCTGGCGGTGACGGCGGAGGAATCGGGGCTGCTCGGATCGGCCTATTATGGCAACCATCCTGTCTTTCCGCTGGGGCAGACGGTGGGCGGGGTCAATATGGACGCGCTCAGCATGGCAGGGCTGGCGAAGAACGTCGTCGTGATCGGCAAGGGCAAGTCGCAGCTCGACGCCTATCTCGATCGGGCACTCGCCGCGCAGAAGCGGGTTGCCAGTCTGGAACCGACGCCGGAAAAGGGATTTTATTATCGCTCGGACCATTTCAGCTTCGCCAAACATGGCGTGCCGATGCTCTATTTTGAGGGCGGGCAGGATCTGGTGAAGGGCGGCCCCGCCGCGGGGGCCAAGGCGGCCAAGGATTATGAGGAACATCGCTATCACGGCCCCAAGGATGAATATGATCCCAGCTGGGACTGGAGCGGGGTAAAGGCGGACCTCAAACTTTATTATGATGTGGGCCGAGCGCTGGCGACTACCACCGACTGGCCGAACTGGACGCCGGGCGACGAGTTTCGGGCGATCCGCGACAGGAGCCGCGGGGCAAAATGAACGGCCGGACGGGGGAAAATGGCCACAGTCCCCCCGTTCATCCTCCAACCGACGCACATTTTACGGCTGTCACGCGACACCTGATCCTGTAGAGGCCACCGGACATTTTCCCGCAGACAGGAGCCACGCCCATGACTTTCCGTATGCCCGCCGAATGGGCGCCGCATGAGTGGACCTGGATCGGCTTTCCCACCTATCCCGAAGAATGGCCGGGCGCCTTCGACGCGGCCCGCCAGCAGATTGCGGACTTTGCGAGCGCTCTCCATGCCGGGGGTCGCGGCGAGGAAGTGCGGCTGGTCTGCGCCAAGGAAAGCGATGCGGAGGATGCCCGCAAACTGGCGGCGCCCGGCGTGACCATCATGGTGCAGAAGCTGGGCGACGTCTGGCTGCGCGATACCGCGCCGATCGCAGTGCTGCGGGGCGGGGAGCGAGCGCTGGTCGATTTCGGCTTCAACGGATGGGGCGGCAAATATCAGATGCCGGGCGACGAGGATATCGGTGCGCGGCTGGCGGCGACGACGGGACTGCCGACCTCCACCCAGCATTGGGTGTTCGAGGGCGGCGCGGTCGATACCGACGGCACCGGGCTGTTCGTGACGACCGAGCAATGCCTGCTCAATCCCAACCGCAATCCGGAACTGGACCGGGGCAAGATCGAGACGCTGCTGGCCGGCTCGCTGGGCCTTTCGGACATGTTGTGGCTGGGGGACGGCCTTCTCAACGATCATACGGACGGACATGTCGACAATCTGGCGCGCTTCGTGGCGCCGGGCGTGCTGGCCCTGCCCGAGGCGAGCGGCAAGGATGATCCGAACGCAGCGATCTATGCCGATGCGCTGGCGCGGGCCAGGGCGTTCGGGGTCGAGGTGGCGTCCATCCCCTCCCCTGGCCGCGTGGTCGTGGACGGCGAGATCATTCCGGCCAGCTACATGAATTTCTACGTCGGCAATGCGGCTGTCATCGTGCCGATCTATGGCCAGCCCAATGATCAGGCGGCTCTGGATGCGTTGAGGCCCTTCTTTCCCGGCCGGGAGATTGTCGGATTGTTCAGCGATGCAATCCTGTCAGGCGGCGGCAGCTTCCATTGTTGCAGCCAGCAGATGCCAGCGGCCGCATGACCGTGATGTTGGCGCTGCGGGCGCTGATTTCCGGGATCATCATCGCCGTCGTATCGGTGGTATCGCGCCGCTTTCCCGGGCTGGGCGCGCTGATCGCATCCCTGCCGCTGATTTCGGTGGTGGGTATGATCTGGTTGTGGAACGACAAGCCGGACGTCGAAAACATGGCGCGCCATGCGGAGGCGACATTCTATTATGTCATCCCGTCGTTGCCGATGTTTCTGCTGATCCCGATGCTGCTGCGACGCGGCGTCGGCTTTGGCCCAGCGCTGATCGCGGGTTGCGTGCTGACGATCCTGCTCTATCTCCTGACCGTAGCCGTTGCCGCCCGCATGGGTATCCGATCGTAGGGTAATATTTGATGACCAAAGTCACCGTCGCCGCGCTCCAGCTCGCCTTTTCGGACGACCGGGCGGACAATATCGAAATGGTCGCGGGTCATGTCGTGAAGGCTGCCGCGCGGGGCGCGAAGATCATCCTGCCGCCTGAGCTGTTCGAAGGCTATTATTTCTGCAGACATGAGGACGAAGCGCTGTTCGACCGTGCCCTGCCTCTCGACGAACATCCCGCCGTGCAGGAAATGCGGAAGGTGGCGAAGGCCGAGGGCGTCTACATTCCCACCAGCTTCTTCGAACGCGACGGGCATCATTATTATAATTCGCTCGCCATGATCGACGATCAGGGCGAGGTCATGGGCGTTTATCGCAAGAGTCATATTCCCGACGGGCCGGGTTATGAGGAAAAATATTATTTCCGCCCGGGCAATTCCGGTTTCAGGGTGTGGAAGACGCCCTATGGCACCATCGGCGTCGGCATCTGCTGGGACCAATGGTATCCCGAAACTGCCCGCGTGATGGCGCTGATGGGCGCGGAGATGCTGTTCTACCCGACCGCCATCGGTTCGGAGCCTTATGACGCCGACCTCGACACCAGCCGCATGTGGCGGCGCGCCATGATCGGCCATGCGGTCAGCAACTGCATGCCGGTGATTGCCGCAAACCGTATCGGTGAAGAAGAAGGCCAGAAATTTTACGGTCACAGCTTCATCAGCGACGAATGGGGCGATTTTGCTGCCGAGGCCGATGCGAAAGACAATGGCGCTCTGGTGGCGACGCTGAATCTGGAAAAAGCCAAGATCCATCGTGCAGGCATGGGCTTCTTCCGCGACCGGCGGCCCGATTTATATGCGCGGATCGCACAGGACATCTGAAGGAGAGACGCTATGACCGTTGCCCGCCACTATATCATGCACGCCAGGGAAGGCATGGATGCCGCGCTGGAAACCGCCTTGCGCGCCGTGGCTGACGCGGTTCGTCCGCTGCCCGGCTGCGAAGGCGTGGAACTGCTGCGCGATCTCGGCAATGAGCGACGCTTCGTCTTCATCGAGCAATGGGCTGATGTCGATGCGCACAAAGCCGCAGCGACGGGCCTCGACAAATCGGTATTCGCGCCGATGATGGCCGCGCTCGACGGACCGCCGGACGGGGCCTATCTCGACTATCTCATGCGCTGAGTTCCGCTGCTCGCGCGAATACCGCCTCGAACAATTCTGCCGTCAGGCGGCCCGTGTTCTGATTGTAGCGCGAGCAGTGATAGCTATCGATCACGATCCTGCCGCTGGGCATGCGATGCTCGGCCAAATGGGCGAAGCGCGCCTTGGGCAGCTTGCCGCCCAGCGCCTTTACCACCGACTGATGCGCAATCTGGCCAAGCGCGATGAAAACCTGCGCATTCGGCAGCGCCGCGACGGCCGGCTTCAGAAAAGCGCGGCAGTTGTGGATTTCCTCGGGCAGCGGCTTGTTCTGCGGCGGCAGGCATTTGACCGCGTTGAGGATGATGATGTTGCGCAGGATCAGGCCGTCATCGGAGCGGCCTTCATAGGCGCCACTGCTAAAGCCAAATTTGGCGAGCGTGGCGTAGAGCAGGTCCCCTGCAAAATCGCCGGTAAAGGGCCGCCCGGTGCGATTGGCCCCATTTCTCCCGGGAGCAAGTCCGATGATCGCGATTCTGCCGTTCGGATCACCAAAGGACGGGACCGGCGCATTCCACCAGTCGGGATGCTCGGCCCGACATTCTTCGCGCAAAGCGGCGAGACGCGGACAAAGCTGGCAATCATGCGGCGGCTCGGTATGGGGCAAGGGACTAGGCAGGGTCATCGCAACCCGATAGGCGCTGGGCCATGGCCAAGACAAGCACTCGTCACCAATATGCGCTTGCATTGGGATCGAACCGCTCCCTGTCGGCGCGGCTGACCCCGAAGCAATTGCTGAGAGAGGCAGTCGGTCGGATTGCAGAACTGGGCAAGGTTCTGGCCGTTTCGTCCGTCATGACGACACCGCCTTTAGGTCCTTCGCGGCGGGTTTTCGCGAATGGGGCGTTGCTGGTGGAAAGCGACCTCCCCCCCGCAGCCATGCTCGCCAGTTTACAGCGCATAGAGCGTAATCTTGGCCGTCGGCGGTTCCGGCGCTGGGGGCCAAGGAGTGTGGATATCGACATCATCCTCTGGTCCGGGGGCCGCTGGAACAGTCGGTCGCTGCACATTCCGCACCCCGCTTTCCCGCGGCGGGATTTCGTGCTGGCGCCACTTTGCGCGATTGTGCCATGCTGGCGTGACCCGATTTCCGGGCTTTCCATGCGCCATTTGCACGCTCGCTTGAGAAAAGCGACTTCTTGAGGTTGACCGGTGGCGGCGGCGCCTCTAGTGCGTCCGAACCTCAGGATATGAGGGCCCTTAGCTCAGTCGGTAGAGCAACTGACTTTTAATCAGTAGGTCGCTGGTTCGAATCCAGCAGGGCTCACCATATTTTCCCGACGGTCAAGTCAGCGCGATCAGCATCAGCGCGACGCAACACCACATTTCGATAGAAAGCAGCAGACCTAGCAGGATGCCGAACATGGCATGAGGCTTCAGCGCGTTGTTCATCTGCCCTCTCCATTTCTTTATGTAAGATGAACGGCTTGGCCACACGGCTGGTTCCCGGAGCGATTGAACGCATCGCTCCGGTTCGTCGCGCCGCTGGCCCCCAGGCCCCTATTTTTGCCCGACGGAGGATCCGTCGAAGGCAGGCTCTTTGCAGGGGCAGCATTGCGACGCCATACTATTCTTTGGTCCTTGGGGAACGGTGTGGCGATCCGTTCCTGTCGGGATGTGTGATTTGCGGCTTTCCAGGGCTGGAGGCTACACGCTGCTGGACCTGCGGCTAGCGACGATAGAGGCCTCAGCCATTATTTCTCCCATCAGACGCCGGTGATGCGGATGCCTGAGCCGGGAACCTTATATCTGCGGTTGAGCGCGATCAGGACAGAAGTGAGTCCTTCGGCAACAACGGAGTTGCAAAGCGGTCCTGCGTTCCAGGCGCGCAGGCCAATCTCCTGCGCCAGCGCGACCACCTGATCGGCGGCTCCGCTATCGTCGGCGCAGACAAGGACGTCGCATTCAATTTCTTCGTCCAGCCGGGTAAGATGATGGGCGCTGATGTTCTGGAAGGCAGAGACGACGCGCACCCCCTCGCCCAGCATCCTTTGCACCGCCTCGACGGCCGAGCCGCCTTCGGGGAGTTGCACGCGGCTGACCTTTGGCGGGACCAGAGGTACCGTCACGTCGATCAGTATCTTGCCCGCCAGCGCCGGTTCGACATCCCTTACCGTCGATTGCTGCGCCGCATAGGGCACGGCAAGAACGACGATGTCGGCCTGCGCGGCGGCTTCCGGGTTGGCGGCGCCGGTAATGGTGCCGCTCCCCAGCACTTCGTTCATCTGGGCGGCAGCTTCCTGCGCGCGTTCAGCGGTGCGGCTGCCGATGATGACCTTGTGGCCCTTATGCGCCCAACGAAGCGCCAGGCCCCCGCCTTCCTTGCCGGTGCCGCCGAGAACGGCAATGCTCGCCAGAGTTTCATTCTGCATATTCAAATCTCTCCTGTTCTTTTCGGCGTTTGCGCGGGGCCGTGAGGACCATCGGGGTGAGGTCCTCAGCGGCCATGCCGCGCTCATGCATGTCCTGCGCTACTGCGCCATAGACAGTGCTGCGCTGGCGCGGGGTGCGGCCGATCGAGCGGATCAGCGCCTCCATCGCGGCGGGCGGCATTTCCTGACCATGCTGGGTCCCGGCGGCGCGGGAGATGCTCTCGTTCATCAGCGTGCCGCCAAGGTCGTTAGCGCCGGAGGTAAGGCAGGCCTTCACGCCTTCGGGGCCGAGCTTCACCCAACTGGTCTGAATCGAGCGAATATGCGGATGCAGCGCGAGCCGGGCGACCGCGTGCATCAGCCGGACTTCGCGGAAGGTCGGGCCGTGGCGCGCCTCTCCGCGCAGTCCCATGGGCGATTCCATATGAACGAAGGGCAGCGGCACGAACTCGGTGAAACCGCCGGTGCGGCGCTGAAGGTCGCGGATACGGATCAGGTGACGCGCCCAATGGCGGGGCGTGTCGACATGGCCGAACATGATGGTGGCGGTGGTGGTGAAGCCGACGCGATGCGCGGTTTCGATGACGTCGAGCCATTGATCGGAGCTGAGTTTGTCCGGGCAGATCTGGGCGCGGACTTCATCGTCAAGGATTTCCGCCGCCGTGCCGGGGAGCGTATCGAGGCCCGCGCCCTTCAGGCGGATCAGAAATTGCTCGACGCTCAGGCCCAGAGTCGCGGCGCCCTGCGACACTTCCAGCGGGGAGAAGGCGTGGATGTGCATGTCCGGCACGGCGGTGCGAACCGCCTTGGCGAGATTGATGTAGGTCTCGCCGGTATAATGGGGGTGGATGCCGCCCTGCAGGCAGACCTCGGTGCCGCCGCGTTGCCATGCCTCGCGGGTGCGACGGACGACTTCTTCGAGGTCGAGGTCATAGGGTATGCCGCGCAATGCCTCTGCCTTGTCGCCCTTCGAGAAGGCGCAGAAGCTGCATTTATAGGCGCAGATATTGGTATAGTTGATGTTGCGGTTGACGACATAGGTGATCTCGTTGCCCATCACCTGTTCGCGCAGGGCGTCGGCGCTGTCGCAGATATGCTTCAGGTCCGTTTCGCGGGCCGAGAAGAGGGTCGCGATCTCCTCCTCGTCCAGCAATGCGCCAGCCAAGGCGCGCTCGACGATGGCGGCAATCTTCGGATCGATGGGCAGGGTCGAGGGGCGCGTGACGCGGGGTTCGAGCGCTATCCCCGGCGACCATCCGTCCTCGCGGGCGAAGCCCTGCGCGTCGGCATGAGCGAGAATGTGGCGCACCATCGCGGGGTCCTGCCAGCGGCCATTATCCTGCGCGTAGGCCGGATAGACCGGCAGGCGCGCGACCAGCATCCGCCCCTCGCTTTCGGTCGCCATGCGCAGGCACTCGACTTCGGGCCATGGCGCTTCCGGGTTCACATGGTCGGGCGTCACCGGCGAGACGCCGCCCCAATCGTTGATCCCCGCCGAGAGCAGGCGCGGAAAGTCAGACGCCGAGAGATTTGGCGGCGCCTGAATGTTCATCTCCGGCCCCAAAATCAGTCGGGCGGCGGCGATTGTCCAGAGCAGTTCCTTCATGTCCGGTTCGGACGCATGAGCCATCACCGTGCGCTCCTTGGCGCGGAAATTCTGGACGATCACTTCCTGAATATGGCCGTAGCGTTCGTGGAGGTCGCGGATCGCTTCCAATGCCTCGATCCGTTCGGCGCGGGTTTCGCCGATGCCGATCAGGATGCCGGTGGTGAAGGGGATTTGCAGTTCGCCAGCGAGGCGGATGGTTTCGAGCCGCGCCGCCGGTTCCTTGTCGGGTGAGCGGTAATGGGCGCCGCCCTTCCGGCAGAGGCGGTAGGACACGGACTCCAGCATCAACCCCTGCGAAACCGAGACACGGCGGAGCGCCGCCATCTCCTCGCGGGTCATGACCCCAGCGTTGATGTGCGGCAGCAGGCCGGTTTCGTCGCGGATCAGCGCCGCCATTTCGGTGAGATAGGAGATGGTCGTGGCGTGGCCCAGTCGCGCCAGTTCCTCGCGGGCGACGGTAAAGCGCAGTTCGGGCTTGTCGCCCAGCGTGAACAGCGCCTCGGTGCAGCCCGCCGCCTTGCCTGCGCGAGCGACCGTCAGCACCTCCTCTTGGGTCATATAGGCATTTTCGCCGGGCCGGGGCGGCTGGGAAAAGGTGCAATAATGGCAGAGATTGCGGCATAGCTGGGTCAGCGGAATGAAGACCTTGCGCGACCAGCTCTGAACCCGGCCATGCCCCTCGTCCCGCAGCGCCGAAGCAGCCGAAAGAAGATCGGCGAAAGACAGGTTCAGCAACGCATTTGCCTGCCCATTGATCCCGACCATGCCTCTCATTCGTATCTCTCCATTATATTTATTCTGTTTTGCTTGGATTTGGCCGCGAGTTCAACCCACTGGTCCCGGCCGCCCGATCATGACGCGCTCCCACTTCGAGGAATCGCCCGGCTTTTAGGGGTAGGCGCCGCTTCTTCCGGTGAGCCGAAAATTGTTCGTTGATGGAAAGAAGGTCCGTTGATCCCAAGCGCAAACAATTTCGCACCATGGGTTCAAATTCATTCGACCGCCTTGTCTTTGGCAGCCATGCGCAAGCCTGACATATGTGGCAATAGACCGACGCCTTGAGCCGCTTCTGATCCGACTGGGTCGGCTTGGCCACTCCAAGTCTTTGATTTCTCGCCTTCTCCAGACGCCGTTATGGGCTAGCCGATGACAGAGTGCAAATTCATGCTGCGACGGCCCTGGGAGGCTGAATAGCGGGGAGAGCTTCCATGCCGCGTTCGGCTATATCCTTGATCAGCGCCTCCACTTCCTTGCGCGCCGCGCCCTTCAGCGCGCCGAGCAGGCTCGTCAGATAGCCGCTCACCAGCCGGACGATCACCGCATCATCCGCGATGCGCCCCTGCGCCCAGTCGTTGATCGTCGCATATTCGAAGCGCACCAGATCCTCGACCAACGTATCCGCGACAATCCAAGGTTGAAGCTGCTTCCCGGCCTCCAGCACCTCGATCCACTGGCGGTTATGATGAACCGCAGGCGAATGCATCGCCGTCCAGATGTCATGATCGACATCCGAACTGAAATAGAGCGCCATGATCGCCCTGATATAATTGCGCATCTTCCGGTTGCGCTGAACGATGGAAATCATGCGCTCCAGATTGTGCAGCATCGTGCCCGGAGCGCTGGAATAGGCGATCCTGCTTCCATATTCGTCGAAATATTCCTGAATGGCCGATGCGACCATCCGCTCGCGCGTCTGGAAGGCGTTGTAGAGCGTGCGCTTGGCCACGCCTGCGCGCAGGCCAATATCGTTCATGCTGAGCGCGGCGATGCCCTGTTCGGCGATGACCTTGCGTGTTTCCTCCAGTATCCGGCGGCGGCGCTCGATGATCGCCGGACTGGAATAGGTCTGGGGCCGATCGCCGCCTTCCTTCAACTCTTCGCCCCATTCACTCGCCAAGGTCGCTCGCTTTCATAGCCGGATCGTCCCTTTCGCGACAGGATCATAGCGGGATTGCATGATCGTGCAAATTTATGGTCCTGAGTCGTAGGAAGCCCCTCCCCGCCCTAAGGTGAGACGGGACGGACCGGCCAGATCAACCGCCTCTCTGTTCGGCCGGGACGGCCAAAACCGTTCGCGCCGGGACTTCCACTGAGCCGAAGAAACGGGGCTGGTCGCCGCCATTCACATAGATTGCAAGACCGGAGGAAAAACGCATCTCAAGGCAGCGACGCTCCGCATCCTCCCATTGGGCCACCGTCAGCGGCTGGCCCTGCTCATCGAGCCAATCGACATCGTCCTCCGACAGCCAGTGCGTATCGCGCAGGTCCGGCTGCGATGCCCGCAGGGTGGCGAGCGCGAAGGCATGCGCCTCAATCTCCCTGTCGTGTCCAGCCCAATCGACCCAGCCCGTTGCATTATCCTGCGCATAGGCATTGTTATTCCCCTGCTGCGAACGGCCGAACTCATCGCCGGCCGTCAGCATGATCGTGCCGCGCGAGCAGAATAGCGTGCCGAGCAAAGCCTTGATGTCCCGCCGGCGAGCTTCCAGCACCGCAAGATCGTCGCTTGGCCCTTCAACGCCGTTGTTCCAGCTGAAATTCTCGCCATGGCCATCGCGATTCTGTTCGCCATTGGCCTCATTATGCCGCCGTTCATAAGCGGTGAGGTCCGCCAGCGTGAAACCGTCATGCGCCGCGAGGAAATTGACGGTGCGGGTGACGGGCGCCTTGCCGAATATGTCGGACGAACCGGCCAGGCGCGTCGCCAGCGCGCCCAGCATCCCACGGTCGCCCCGCCAGAAACGGCGCAGATCGTCGCGATAGCGATCGTTCCACTCAAGCCATCCCTCGCCGAATTGCCCCAGTTGATAGCCGCCGGGACCAATATCCCAGGGTTCGGCGATCAGCACGCGGTCGGCCAGCAGAGGATCGGTCCGCATCGCGTCCAGCAGCGGCGCCCGCGCATCGAAGCCGCCGGGCAGACGGCCCAGAGCAGGCGCCAGATCGAAACGGAATCCATCCACGCCCGCCGCGCCCGCGAAATGGCGCAGGGAATCGAGGATCAATCGCTGCGAGGCAGGATGGTTGCAGTCGATGCTGTTGCCGGTGCCGGTATCGTTGATAAGGCTGCCATCGGGTTCATGCCGGAAATAATGACGCGCATCGAGACCGCGCAGCGAGAGCGTCGGCCCCAGCGCATCGCTCTCGCCATCATGATTGTAGACCATGTCGAGGATCACGCCGATCCCCGCCGCGTGCAGCGCTTCGACGGCGCCGCGCAGCTCCGCCATGCCGCCGGGCGCGATTCGGGGATCGAGCGCGAAATAGCTGACCGGATTATAGCCCCATGCATTGTGGAGGCCGAGCTGTCCCAGATGCCGCTCATCGATCCACGCATTGACCGGCATCAGTTCGACGGCCGAGACGTGCAGCCGCTGCAAATGCTCGATCACCTTCGGATGGCCGAGAGCGGCGATGGTGCCGCGCTGCGCCTCCGGAACGTCGGGATGCAGCCTGGTGAAACCGCGCACCTGCACTTCGTAGATGAGGCCGCCCGGCTGAAACAGCGGCGGCAACGGGGTCAGCGGCGGAGGCGGCAAGGTCAAGACCGCCTTGGGCATCAGGGGCGCAGTGTCGGGCCCCTCCCCTCGCCGCGACGCCAGTGCCGGATCATAGGCAAACGCCCGGTCGATCGCGGTCGCATAAGGATCGAGCAACAGCTTGTCCGGGTCGAACCAGAAACCCGCGCCGGGATCGTAAGGCCCATCGGCCCGCACGCCATAGCGCGCTCCCTCCCGCACGCCCGGCACATCGAGCGACCAGATGCCCTCCGCGCCCGGCGCCATGGGCAGGCGCGTCTCGCGATCCTCATCGTCGAACAGGCAGATCCAAAGCTGTCCGGCGTCGGGCGAGCGGATATGGAAGCGGGCTCCCCGCTCATGCATGTCCGGTCCCAGCGGCGGCTGGCTCATGCCGTTCCCGGGACGAGGGACCGGAACAGCTCCGCATAACGTGCAGCGCTGCGGGTCCAGGAGAAATCGGCGCGCATGCCTGCCCGCTGCATCGCCTGCCACCCCGCCCTGTTCGCATGCAACCTTGCGGCCCGCGCAATCGCGCCATGCAGGGCCAGCGGGTCGGAAGGAGCAAAAACCAGGCCGGTCGCGGCTCCGGCGCCGGTCGCTGCCTCATTGGCATCGATCACCGTATCGGCCAACCCACCGACCCGCGCCACCACCGGCACGCAGCCATAGCGCAGGCCATAAAGCTGCGTCAGACCGCAAGGCTCGAAGCGCGAAGGGATCAGGATCGCATCCCCACCCGCCTGCATCAGAT
>NZ_JBHIWJ010000031.1:0-44062 GCF_041987595.1 Sphingobium sp.
AATCTTCCCCGTGATCGCCTTGCTGGAAGGGCGCGCCGCCCACGAGGCCACGCAAAAGGCCAGCAGTGCCGATGTGGCGGCGCTCGAAACCCTGCACCAGCGCCTGATAGGCGCCCCATTTGTCGTAAGCGGGGTTGGTGACTTCGGAAAAGGCGATGGTCGGGATGCCGCTGGGACCGGACGGCGCGAACAGGCCCGAACCTTTCAGGTCCGATGCGATCACCTCGGCGATCTTGCGGCCCAGTTCGGTCGATCCGCCGGCCGGCGTGGACACTTCGGCCTGCGCCGGGAGCGCGGGCACGACGATCTTGAGGTTGCTGTCGATCTCGCCGGTCACATCGACCGACAGCTGGGCCAGCGCGGGCGCTGCGGCGATTGCCATGAAGGCGGCGGTGGCCACGCTCAGGCGGCGCATCAAGGTCGTCATCATCGGTTCAGCCTCGCGTCAAAGCGGAGTGGCTTCAGCCATTTCCACTGTTCGTAAAATTCGGGCGGCAGGTTGCGAAAGGGGGATGCCAGCTTCACCGCCTGAATGGCGCGTTCGGCATGGAGCTGCGCCTGCGGACGGTTGCTTGCCGTGACGCCCTGCTGATCGATCACCTGCGGCGATCCGATCACATTGCCATTCCTGTCGAGGCGCACCTCCAGCAGGGTCACGAGCTGGTCGGCGTCCGCGCCCGAAGGCGGGCGCCAATGCGGCTTGAGCTGGCGGCGGATCTCCGCGTCCAGCGCGGCCTTCTGCGCCGGTCCCATGGCGGCGGCAGGCGGCGGCGCGGGCTTGCGCGGCGCGTCGGCATCGGTGTCGATGCCTTTGAGGAAATCCTTGCCCAGCAACGAGCCCTTGGGCTTTTCCGCCTTGCCCTGTCCCGAAGCGCGGGCAGGCGCATCGGGCTTCGGTTTGGCGGCGGGCTTCGACGAAGACCTCGCAGGCGCGGCGGCGGCCGGTTTGGGTTTTTCGGACGCGGGGCGGGGTTTGGCCGGTGCGGGCTTTTCCGCGGCGGGTTTGGGCTTGGGCGTCGCCTTGGGCATATCCTTTTTCGGAGGCGCAGGCGCAGGTTTGGGCGGCGCGAGTTTCGCGACCGGCTTGGGCGGTGCGGGCCTTGGCGGTGGCGGGGCCGGTGTCGATTCCGGCTCGGGCGCCGGTTCCGGCGCGGGGGCGGCGTCCTCGGTCGGGCCTCGCTCGGGCGCGACGCTGGGCGGTGGCGGCGCGGTCGACACCTGCGGCGCCATCGATTTCAGCGCGACCTCATCCACCAGGCTGACGTCCATCGGCGGCGAATTGAGCTTCAGCGGGTTGGGGGTAGCCAGAAAGCCGGACGAGAGCAGGCCGAACAGCAGGACATGTCCGGCCGTCGCCACGCCAAGCCCGATTTTCTCCGCGCGATCCATAGCCAAGACCTATGGCCCCTATTCTGAACCGCTGCTGACAGCGGAACTTTCCTCGGTCCCGGTGCTGACCAGCGCGACCTTGTTGAGACCCGCCCGGTTCAGTTCGCCCATGACCAGCATCACCCGGCCATAATCCAGACCCTTGTCGGCGCGCAGGAAGATTTGCGGCGGCTCGGCCTTGCCCGCATTGGCCGACATGATCTCAGCCAGCCGGCCGGGCAGTTCGGCATCGCTGATCTGCGCATCGTCGATGAAGACGCCGCCGTCGCGGTCGATCGACACCACCGTCGGCTTCTGATCCTGATCCAGCCCCTTGGCGCGGGTTTCGGGCAGGTTCACCGGAACGCCCGTCACCAGCAGCGGGGCGGTCACCATGAAGATGATCAGCAGCACCAGCATGACGTCGACCAGCGGCGTGACGTTGATGTCGGCCATTGGCGCGCGATGACGCCCGCGACGGCTGGAGGGAGGGCCGGACATGGCCATCAGCGCACCCCTTCTCTTGCAGCGAGGCTCACCGGACCTTTGTTCGGAGCGATGCTCAGGATCACCGCTGCGCCTCCAGCTCACGGCTCAGCGTCGAATAGAAACCGTCGGCAAAGCGCGTCAGGCCCGATTCCATGCGGTTGATGCCATGGCTGAAGCGGTTGTAGGCGATCACGGCCGGGATCGCCGCGAACAGGCCGATGGCGGTGGCGAACAAGGCTTCGGCAATGCCCGGCGCGACGACTGCGAGCGAGCTGTTCTGCTCCGCCGCGATGCTGGTGAAGGCGCGCATGATGCCCCACACCGTGCCGAACAGCCCGACGAAGGGGGCGACCGATCCGATGGTGGCAAGGATGTTGAGCCGGTCCGACAGACGGTCGACCTCGGCCCCGATGGTGCTGGTCATGGTGGTGGACAGGCGGTCGCGCGTGCCTTCGCGGTCGATCACCTTTTGCGCGGTCGAGCGGCGCCATTCGGTGACGCCCGCGGCCATGACCCTGGCGGCGGGAAATTCGGCCTTGCCGCGGGCTTCATAGAAGCGGTCGATATCCTCCGCCTTCCAGAAGTCGCGTTCGAAAGCGGCGCTCTGCCTGCTGGCCCTGCGCAGCGTGAAGCTGAAGCCGATGATCATCGCCCAGGTCCAGATGCTGGCGAGCAGCAGGCCCAGCATCACCACCTTCACGACGATGTCGGCCTGAAGGAACAGGGCCAGCGGCGAAATGGTGGCGGCTTGCGCGGCGGTGCCGACAGCGGCGCCAACGTCGGGCATCGAAAGGCTCATGGGTTGATGTCTTCCCCTCTCATCAAACGGCTGAAAATATCGACCCAGGGCCTGGGTTGCCGGCGCGGGCGGCCCTGGGGTGTCAGAAAGGCGACGGTGACGTCGCCGGTCGTGAGTAATTCATCATCGCGCATGACCGCCTGATGAATGGAACATGAAGCGGCACCGACTTTCGTCACGCGGCTGACCACCATCAGGTCATCGTCCAGCCTCGCCGGACGGCGATAGCCGATCTGAAGGTCGGTGACGGCATAGACGCCCTCTCCCTCCTCCAGATTGCCGCGCTGGTCGATCCCGGCGATCCGCAGCATGTCCGACCGCGCCCGTTCCATATAGCGCAGATAATTGGCATGATAGACCAGCCCCGAAAGATCCGTATCCTCGAAGTAAACGCGCAATGGGAAATGATGCACGGCGGCGATGAACCTTCCGGTCGCCGGCGCGGGCAGCTCTGAAACGGACATGCCGGGGCTTTTAACCATCAAGCAGGCGCGGCGCAAAGGAGGAAATCACGGAAAGAAAAGCATCCCGCCGACCGCGTGGGGCTTTCCGTCCGCTTTTCGCGGGGCGAAACGAACCACTCTGGCGGCCCGGCTGCCATGGCGCTACGGGGGCAGCGACAAGTGATTCAGTGGAGGGTGAAGCATGACGGAAATTCGGACCGTTGGCGTGATCGGCGCCGGGCAGATGGGGGCGGGCATCGCGCAGGTGGCGGCGCAGGCGGGCTATGACGTCATCCTGTCCGATATCGATCTGCCCCGCGCGCAGAAGGGCCGCGACGGCATCATCCGCCTGCTCGCCAAGGCGGTGGAGAAGGGCAAGCTGGCGCAGGCCGACGCCGACGCCGCCATCGCCCGCATCCAGCCGGTGGGCGAGATCGCGCCGCTGGGCGCCTGCCAGCTGGTGATCGAGGCGGCGACGGAGCGCGAGGATATCAAGCGCACCATTTTCGGCAATGTCGGCGCGCTGCTGGCGGAGGACGCGATCCTCGCCTCCAATACCTCCTCCATCCCGATCACCCGGCTGGCGCAGGCGGCCCCGGACGCAAGCCGCTTCGTAGGCGTGCATTTCTTCAACCCCGTGCCGGTCATGGCGCTGGTGGAAGTGATCCGCGGCCTTGCCACCAGTTCTGAAACGGTGAGCGCGGTCGAAGCCTTCGCCGAACGGCTGGGCAAGCAGGTCGTCCACGCCTTCGACGCGCCGGGGTTCGTGGTGAACCGCATCCTGCTGCCGATGCTCAATGAAGCGGTCTTCGCGCTGGGCGAGGGCGTGGGCAGCGTGACCGATATCGACAAGGGCGTGATGCTGGGCCTCAACCATCCGATGGGTCCGCTGACGCTGGCGGATTTCGTGGGTCTGGATACCTGTCTGGAGATCTGCAAGGTGCTGCAGGGCACGACCGGCGATCCCAAATATCGCCCCGCGCCGCTGCTGGTCAAATATGTCGAAGCAGGCTGGCTCGGCCGCAAGACCGGCAGGGGCTTTTACGATTATTCCGGTCCGGAACCCGTTCCGACCCGCTAGGGATCAGCCCGCGCTCAGCCCATGCTTCTTCATGCAATGGCGAAGCTGGTCATAGGTAAGGCCCAGCCCCTTGGCGGTCGCGCGCTGGTTGTAGCGATAGCGCTCCAGCGCCGCCCGCACGATCGCGGCTTCATGGGCGTCCACGGCGGATTTGAGGTCGCTGATGACCTCGAAGCTGATGGCGGGGGGGACGGCGATCGACGCCTCCCCTGAAACCGGGGCCGTTCCCACCGCAGCCGGTATCAGCGGCCTGGGCTTCCACGGCGAGGCGAAGGGATCGAAGACGATTGCCGCGATCGGCCGCGCCGGATCGGTCCAGCGATAGACCGCCCGTTCCACCACGTTGCGCAGTTCGCGGATGTTGCCGGGCCATTCATGCGCCTCCAGCTCGGCCATGCAGGCTGCCGAAAAGCCCGGCCATTGCGGCCAGCCGATTTCGGCCGCCATGCGCCGCCCGAAATGATTCGCCAGCACGGTGACGTCGCCCTCCCGCGCCCGCAGCGGGGGCAGGGTGATGACCTCGAAACTCAGGCGATCCAGCAGGTCGGGCCGGAAGCGCCCGGCATCGGCGGCGGCGGGCAGGTCCTCGTTCGTCGCCGCGACGATCCGCACGTCGACCTGTATCGGCCGGGACGCGCCGATCCGCGTCACCTCGCCATATTCGATCACGCGCAGCAGCCGTTCCTGCGCCGCCATGGACAGCGTGCCCAGTTCGTCGAGAAACAGCGTGCCGCGATGCGCCTCCTCGAAGCGCCCGGCCCGCGTGCGCGCCGCGCCCGTGAAGGCGCCCTGCTCATGGCCGAACAGCTCCGCCTCGATCAGCGTTTCGGGCAGCGCCGCGCAGTTCATGATGATCAGCGGCTCGTCCCAGCGGGGGGAAAGGCGGTGAAGCCGCTCGGCGATCAGTTCCTTGCCGGTCCCGCGCTCGCCGATCACCAGCACCGGGCGGTTCAGCTCGGCCGCCCGCCCGGCCTGTTCGACCGCGTCCAGAAAGGCCAGCGACTGGCCGACAAACTGGGTATTTTTCTCCATTACCCAACTTATGGTGAAATTTCCCATCTTTCGGCAAGCGCTATTCTTTGACGGTCGTAAAAAACAGCGCAATTTGGCCATTTCTCAAAATTGGCACGGCTTCTGCAATGAGGAGCAGCGAAGCCGCTGAACCATCAAGCGGCGCGCAATGAAGGCCAAGGTTCAGGAGTGTAACATGGAAAAGCAAAGCAGCAGCGTTCGCGAATTCGGCCAGTTCCTGTCCGTCATTCTTGTCTCCGTCCTGTTCGGATCGACCCTGATCCTTTCGGCGGTCGGCCCGGCGCGGGCCAGCGAAGGGCCGATGCTTGCGGACCATGATTGCCCCACGGCCTTGCACTATCTGGCGTAAGGCCGGCCCAGAAAGTTCGTATCAGGAGTGAAGTTCAAATGGGTATTTTCTCCCGCACCCGCGATATCATCGCCGCCAACGTCACCGACCTGCTCGACCGGGCGGAAGACCCGGCGAAGATGATCCGCATGATCATCCTCGAAATGGAGGAGACGCTGGTGGAGGTGCGCGCCTCTGCCGCCCGCACCATCGCCGACCAGAAGGAAATGCGGCGTCACATTGCCAAGCTTCAGGGCCTGCAGGACAGCTGGACGGAAAAGGCCCAGCTGGCGCTCAACAAGGACCGCGAGGATCTGGCCAAGGCCGCGCTGGTCGAAAAGCAGAAGGCGGCCGACATGGCGGAACAGCTCTCTCACGAGATAGAGGTGCTGGACGAAGCGCTGCGCGCCTCGGAAGAGGATATCGCCAAGCTCCAGGCCAAGCTGCGCGAGGCCCGTGCCCGCCAGAACAGCCTTGTGACCCGCATGGAAAGCGCCCAGAATCGCCTGCGCGTCCGCGAAGCCTATGCCGGGGAGAAGGTGAACGACGCCTTCGCCCGCTTCGACATGCTGGAACGCCGCGTCGACATGGCCGAGGGCCGCGCCGACGCCATGGGTCTTGGCGCCCAGCCCAAGACGCTGGAGGAGGAGATTGCGGAGCTGAGGACATCCGACAAGGTCGATGCCGAACTCGCCGCCCTGAAAGCCAGCATGAACAAGGAAGGCTGATTCCATGGAGGATGTGTTCCTGCCCATCATGATCTGCGGCATGCTGTTCATCGGCATGCCCTGGCTGATCTTCCACTATGTCACCAAGTGGAAGCAGGCGCCCAAGATCACCGATGAGGATGAGAAGCTGCTGGACGAACTGCATCTGCTCGCCCGGCGGCTGGAGGAGCGGCTTCAGACGGTCGAACGGATCGTTGCCGCCGACAACCCCGATTTCCGCCCTGCCCGCCCGTCGCAGGATGACGGCTATGAATTCGACAGGAGGAACTGAGATGGCTGCCCGTCGCACGAAATTTTATCTCGACAAGCAGAATGGCAAGTGGATGGGCGTCTGCGCCGGCATTGCCGATTATACCGGAATCGATGTGACCTGGGTTCGGGTCGGCGCCGTGCTGGTGACGCTGATGGGGGCCTTCCCCTGGTCGCTGATCGCCTATTTCGCCGCCGCCTATTTTGCCGAGAACAAGCCGGTGGGTCTTTATGCCGACCGCGACGACCAGAAATTCTGGCAGGGCGTGCGCACCAACCCGGCGCGCTCCACCCGCGATGTCCGGTCGAAATTCCGCGACATCGATCGCCGCCTCGCCGACATCGAAACCTATTATACCAGCCGCAACACCCGGCTGGCCGACGAGATCGACAGGCTGCGCTGAAAGGGGTCGTGCCCATCAGGGCCGACACCGTTGGTCGAACCGATGCCGACGCCGGTCGAAAAACGGACTGCGCGGCCTTACGAAAACGAAAAGCTGCAATTCCGCACCGGTCGCCGGTTGAGGCCGTGAGCCTGGGCTGCGCTGAGGCGGAGCAAGGGAGACAGACAAGATGAATCCGTTCGAAATGGTTGTCGCCATTGTCGCGATCACCGCCATCGCCAGCGTCGTGCGGGCCAGATATGGGGTCGTCCGCCGCCACAAGGGCGAGGACTTCATGCAGCGCGGCCCCGATCCGGAAGCGGAGCGGCTGCGCGCCGAGGTCAAGGCGCTGAAGGATCGCGTGGCCGTGCTGGAACGGCTGGCAACCGACAGTTCAACCGCGCTTGAGCGCGAATTCGACAGGCTCCGGGATCGCGACTGACGCGGTTCCCCCTGTTTACGGGTCTAGGAATTTTAGGGAGGACGATATGCAGGACCCCCTTATCACTCTCACTCTGGCGGTTGCGGGCCTGTCGGGGCTCGCCATCGTCGCCCTGACGGCGCTGAGGGGCTGGAATGGCTGGCTGGAGCTGAAGCGCGCGGAACTGGCGCGGCGGACGGACGAAACCACGCCGCCTTCCGCGGCGGCGCGGATCGAGGTCGCCGATCTCAAGGAACGCATCCGCAAGCTCGAAGCCATCGCCGCGGGCGTGGATCTGTAGTCTGTCGGGGGAAAGCGGCTTTCTTGCGTCGGATTTCCCCCTATATGGCGGCTATGACTGACATGCCCGCCCTTGCCGATCTGGTCGAAGAATATGAATTTCTCGATGCCGACGACCGTTACCGCCTGCTGATCGACCTGGGCCGGGCGCTGGAACCCATGCCCGATGCGCTCAAGACCGATGCGACGATGGTGCGGGGCTGTTCGGCGGCAGTGTGGGTCTATCCCACGGTGCTCGATGACGATTTGAACAATGGTCGCCGCCTCCATTTTCTGGCCGACAGCAACGCCGCGATCACCAAGGGGATCATCGCGCTCGTCCTGTTGACCGTGCAGGATCAGGCGCCCGCCACCATCGCCGCAACCGACATTGCCGCGGCGCTGGAACCCTTCGACCTGCGCAACCAGCTCAGCTCCAACCGGACGCAGGGCATCCCCAACATGATCGCGCTGATCCGGGAAACCGCCTCCCGCTACAGCTGAACCGAAGGAAACCACGCCCCGCCCGAGCGTTCTCTTTCCGAAACGGAAAAGGAGAAAAGAGATGCGGATCGTGGCAGGTTTGGCCATTTTGGGGCTGATCGCAGCCTGTTCCCCGCAGGGGGACAAGGCGCCGACCCAGCGTGATCAGATCGGACAGGTCTGGAAATATGAGGGCGGTGAGGGCGCCAAAGCGAAGGTCGCCTATATCGGCAGCGCAAACAGCGTGCAGACCATGACGGCGGAGGACACCTTCTCCGTCCTGTTGGTCCAGCCGCTGCCGCAGGGCGGGGCGGACGTGACGGTCAAGCTGGTGGGCGCGCCCTTCACCTGCGACCTGTCCGACTGCCGCGTCACGGCCACGGGCGAGGATGGCAAGACGCATGAATGGAAGGGCCGGATGACCGAGAACAAGGACGGCATCGAGGTGCTGCCCGCGTCCAAAGCCTATGAAACGATCAAGAGCAACGAAAAGATCAGGGTGGATCTGGTCGTGGGGCCGAAGGACAAAAGCTTTCCCTTCCAGTTCAACGTGGCCGGGCTGGACCTGAAATAGCGCTATTCCTGCAGGGACACGCCCGGGCTGCGCGGATCGGCGGCGCCCACCCAATGGCCGTCGGGCTTCCGCTCGGCGGCATTCGCCTTGAGGCCGAAACGGCTGACCGACACCTTATGGCCCATTTTCTCCAGCGGCGCCTGCATGGCCTCCAATGCGCTTCCCTGCTCCAGCACCAGCCCGTCCTTGTCGAAAAATTCGAACCCCAGCGCAATCGAGTCCTGCGCCGACAGGCCCCAGTCGAAATGGGCGATCAGCGCCTTGGCGACCTGCATGATGATGGTCTTGCCGCCTGCCGCGCCGACGGTGAAGATCGGCGTGCCCGCCGCATCATAGACGATGGTCGGCGACATGGAGGAGAGCGGCCGCTTGCCCGGTTCCACCCGGTTTGCGACCGGCGCCCCGTCTCTTTCAGGGGTAAAGCTGAAATCGGTCAGCTCATTGTTCAGGATCACGCCGTTGGCGACGAGCTGGCTGCCGAAAAAGCTTTCTATGGTGGATGTCCATGCGGCGATGTCGCCGTTGCGGTCCACGGCGACGAAATGGCTGGTGCCCGATTCCGGCTGGGGCAGGGCGGCGGTGCGCTTCTCCGCGCCGGGCGGCGTGCCGGGGCGATAGTCATTGAGCGCCTTGCCCATGCTGATGAGGGCGGAGCGCTGCTTGAGATAGGCAGGATCGATCAGCCCGGCGATCGGCACCGACACATATTCCGGATCGCCGAGATAAGTGTTGCGGTCGGCGTAGGCGAGCTGCATCGCTTCCCCGATCACATGCCATGAACGCGGATCATCCTTGCCCCATGCGGCCAGCGGGAAGCGCTCGACCATGCCGAGCACCTGCAGGACGGTGATCCCGCCCGCCGAGGCCGGCCCCATGCCGCAGATGGTATAGACGCGATAGGGACCGCAGACCGGCTTGCGCGGCTTGGCCCGATAGGCGGCAAGATCGGCCTCCGTCATCGGCACCGGATTTTTCGGCGCGTTGGTGACGGTGGCGGCGATCGCCTGTGCATTGTCGCCCCGATAGAAGGCATCCGGTCCCTCCGCCGCGATCCGTCTGAACAGTGCGGCCAGCGGCGGATTTTTGAGGATCGTGCCCAGCGGCGCGGGCTTGCCGTCGATCCAGAAATATTTCTGGATCTCTGGAAAGTCGGCCCAGACCGGGGCGACCGCCTTCATCGCGGTGTCGAGCCGCTGGCGCACCTCGAACCCCTGTTCGGCGAGCCGGATGGCTGGCTGGAACAGATCGGCCCAGGGCAGCCTGCCCCATTTGCGGTGCGCGTCCCACGCGAGGCGCAAATTCCCCGGCACGCCTACCGAATAGCCGCCCGGCCATGCCTGACGGAAGGGCAAAGGCTGGCCATCGGAACCCATGAAGCGGTCCGGCCGTGCCGCCGCGGGGGCGGTTTCGCGGCCGTCGATCGACTCCAGCGCTCCGGTGCGCCCATCATGGTGCATCAGGAAGCCGCCGCCGCCGATGCCGCTATTGTGCGGCTCCACCACGTTGAGCGCGAGCATCATGGCGATGGCGGCGTCGGTGGCGCTGCCGCCCCCGCGCAATATCGACCACCCCGCTTCGGCCGCGCGGGGATCAGCGGCGGAGACGGTGGCGTTGAGCGCGACCGGCTCGCGCGCAGCGACCGGGGCGGGAGCAAGGGCAAGAAGGGCGATGGGAGCCAGCAGGCCAGCAAAGCGGGACGTCATGGCCGGCACCCTAGCTTCAACGTTGCATTCCGCAACCCATGTTCGATCTTGCATTTCTCATAAGACGAATCAGGCGTCGACACCCACTATCTCGCTGATATTCTTCACCCCGTCCCGCGCCATCAGCGCCTTGAGGCCCGCATTGATCCGCCGGGCGAGATACGGCCCTTCATAGACGAGCGCGCTGTAGAGCTGGATCAGGCTAGCCCCGGCGCGGATGCGGGCATAGGCCTGGCTTGCATCGGATATGCCGCCCACGCCGATCAGCGGCAGTCGCGTGCCCAATGTCCGGCGGAAGTCGCGCAGCCTTTCCAGCGCCATGTCATGCAGCGGCGCGCCCGACAGCCCGCCCGCCTCGCCCGCCTGTGCCGACCGCAGCGGGGGCCGTGATATGGTGGTGTTGGACACGATCAGCGCGTCGATCCGGTGATCGAGGCAGGCGGCCGCGATATCCTCGACATCGGCCGGTTCCAGATCGGGCGCGACCTTGAGGAAGATCGGCGTCTTGTGACTGCCCCGCGCCGCCGTCACCGCGCCCAGCAGCTCGTCGAGCGCAGCCCGGTCCTGCAACGCCCGCAGTCCCGGCGTATTGGGGGAGGAGATGTTGACCGTCAGATAGTCGGCCAGCGGCGCCATGCAGGTCACGCCCGTCGCATAGTCGGCGATTCCGCGCCCGGCAGCGGTTGCATCCTTGTTGGCGCCGATATTGATGCCGATGACGGGACCGCCGGGCCGCTTGCGTTTGGCGATCCGCTCCGCGGCCGCCGCCTGGCCACCATTGTTGAAGCCCATGCGGTTGATCACCGCCCGGTCCTCTGCCAGACGAAACAGGCGCGGCAGGGGGTTGCCCGGCTGCGGCAGCGGGGTCAGCGTGCCCAGTTCGGCAAAGCCGAAGCCCAGGCCGTGCACCTTGTGCGCGACCAGCCCCTCCTTGTCATAGCCTGCGGCCAGACCCACAGGATTGGGAAAGGCGATACCTGCCACCGTTTGCGCCAGGCCCGAGTCGGGTTCCAGCGGCGCCGGGGTGGGCATCAGCCGGAGCAGTCTGATCGACAGATGATGGGCGCGTTCGGCATCGAGCGCGAAGAACAGGGGACGGATGAGGCTGTAGGACATGGCGGCGCTATGCCAGCGCGAAGGGCCGTCGTCGAGTCGCTGTTGCAGCGCGGCCACAGTCGTCGATGATCGACATTTCTTAACAAGATTCCTTGGGATTCGTCCCGTTTTGGTCCGGCTAATGTCCGATCCATCCAATATAATTTCCCCGATTCGGACGTAAGAGAGTCCTGCGACCCGAAGGCTCTAGGCCACATGGCCGACGAGACCTTTTCCTGACCCGGCGGTGAAAACCGCCGGGTCGTTTTTGTTTCGTCGCCTTGGAAACTGTTTGGAAATGCGCGGAAGAGTGCGTTTCGGGCTGGTGCCGCCATGCTCCGAAGGGCGCGATTACAAACCGTCTCTCAAAACCTGCGCAAACTGATATATTGCCATGCATGGCCCTTGCACCTTCACGCCGATGGCGCTTATTACTTGGTGGGGTGAAATATGGGGTCGCATCGAAGCGAAGCGTCCGGGGGGGCGCAAAACATCACGGCAAGAGATGATCCGGCGCCATTGTGCTATACGGTCGATGCGGCACAGGGACCGGTACGGCTGCGTTACTTTGCCCTGCCGGAACAATTGAACGCCTATTTCGGCTCCCTCTATATCTTTACCGAAACGGCCGATCATTATTCGGACGTGACCCGCGCCGATGTGCCGCAACTTCGCTTCATGCTCGAAAGCAATGGCGATTATCATTTCCATGATGGAACGGTCGTCCCGACCCCGGAAATATGCCTGCTTGGCCCGACTCTGGGCGCCACCCGCTTCGAACTGAACGGGCCGGGCCGGGTGGTGGGCATTTCGTTGCTGCCCGCCGGATGGATCGCATTGCACGGAGGCGATGCCAGCAGCCTGACCGACCGGGTGCAGGATATGGGTGGCCTGCCCGGTTATCGCGATCTGCTCGAACAGTTGCGCGCCACCGACAGCGCGGAGGAGATCGCGACGCTTTGCTGGGCCTTTCTGGCAGAACGGCTGGTGGCCCTGCCGGAATCGACCTGGCGTTTGCTGGAAGCGGTCGACGGCTGGCTGATGGGGGAGGGCTCCCCTCGCATCGAGACTCTAGCCGACGTCACTGGCCTGTCGCCGCGTCAGCTCGCGCGGCTCACCAACAAACATTATGGCTGCCCGCCCAAGCTGCTGGCGCGCAAATATCGGGCGCTGCGGTGCAGCGCGCGGATCGCGCTGGATCATGACAGCTGGCAGGAACTTTGCGAGGATGGGCGCTTCTACGATCAGTCGCATTTCATCCGTGAGATCAAGCATTTCATCGGTCTGACCCCCCATCAATTGCAGACCGAGCCTACCGCCGTGGCTCAGCTGACCCTGCTGCGCCGGTCGCTGGGCGGCGATGTGGCGGTCATCAACCGTTTCAGCTGAGCCGCACCGCGCGAAGCAAAAATGCCTTGATTCCATGAGCCGGCGGGACCACATGCCAATCGGATTGATTCGATCCGATTTGAGAATGGTTCGCAAGAATTAGGCTATGAGGCTCTCGAGTTTCGCAGATTATGCCGTGGTGCTGATGTCGGCCGCCGCGCGCCATTGCGGCGCGGCGAAGATGAACGCGACCACGCTTTCGGCCGAAACCGGCATTCCGCTTCCCACCGCGCAGAAGCTGGTAAGCCGGCTTTCGGCGGCGGGTCTGCTAGAATCGAGCCGCGGCACGGGCGGAGGCGTGCGTCTTTCACGGCCTCCGGCGGCGATCACGCTCGCCGACGTGGTGGAGGCGGTGGAAGGCCCCATCGCCATGACCGCCTGTGCCGATCATGGCGCCCATGACTGCTCGCTGGAGCAGGAATGCCGCGTCCGCCCTCATATGAATGTGGCGAACAATGCGATTCGGGAGGCGCTTGCGGGCGTCACCATCGCGAGTCTTACACGAGAAATGGCATGACCGAAGAAACGACCACCATCCGCAATCTCGAAGCGCATGAGGCCGCCGAACGCGCCTCCACTTACGAGCATGGCTGGTCTTCCGCCATCGAGCAGGATTTCGCGCCCAAGGGACTGAACGAAGATACGGTCCGCTTCATCTCCGCCAAGAAGAAAGAGCCGGAATGGCTGCTTGATTGGCGGCTGAAGGCCTTCGCCATGTGGCAGAAGATGGAGGCGCCGGACTGGGCCAGGCTCAACATCCCGCCCATCGACTATCAGGATGCCTATTATTACGCCGAGCCGAAGAAGAAGGCGGAGCTGGAATCGCTGGACGAACTCGATCCGGAAATCCGCGCCACCTATGAAAAGCTGGGCATCCCCATCGCCGAGCAGGAAGTGCTGGCCGGGGTGAAGAACAGCCGCAAGGTCGCGGTCGACGCGGTGTTCGACAGTGTCTCGGTCGCCACCACCTTCCGCAAGGAACTGGAGGAAGCAGGCGTCATCTTCCGCTCGATAAGCGAGGCGGTGCGGGAATATCCTGACCTGATCCGCAAGTGGCTGGGCAAGGTCGTGCCGATGCACGACAATTATTTCGCCACATTGAACTGCGCGGTCTTTTCCGACGGGACGTTCGTCTACATTCCCAAGGGCGTGCGCTGCCCGATGGAGCTTTCCACCTATTTCCGCATCAATGCGGAGAATACCGGACAGTTCGAGCGCACGCTGATCGTCGCGGACGAAGGGAGCTATGTCAGCTATCTGGAAGGCTGCACCGCGCCGATGCGCGACGAGAATCAGCTGCACGCCGCCGTGGTCGAGCTGGTCGCGCTGGACGATGCGGAGATCAAATATTCGACCGTCCAGAACTGGTATCCCGGTGACGAGAACGGCAAAGGCGGCATCTATAATTTCGTGACCAAGCGCGCGCTGTGCCAGGGGCGCAACAGCAAGGTCAGCTGGACGCAGGTGGAAACCGGCTCCGCGATCACGTGGAAATATCCCAGCTGCGTGCTGAACGGCGAGAACAGCGTGGGCGAATTCTACTCCGTCGCGCTGACCAACAACATGCAGCAGGCCGACACCGGCACCAAGATGATCCACAATGGCAAGGGATCGCGGTCGACCATCGTGTCCAAGGGGATCAGCGCGGGCCGCAGCAACAACACCTATCGCGGCCTCGTGCGCGTGGCGCCGGGTGCGGAGGGCGTGCGCAACTTCACCCAGTGCGACAGCCTGCTGCTGGGCGACCAGTGCGGCGCGCATACCGTGCCCTATATCGAGGTGCGCAATCCCTCGGCGCAGATCGAGCATGAGGCGACGACCAGCAAGATCAGCGACGACCAGCTTTTCTATGCGATGCAGCGCGGG
This sequence comes from Sphingobium sp., assembly GCF_041987595.1. Lineage (GTDB taxonomy): Bacteria > Pseudomonadota > Alphaproteobacteria > Sphingomonadales > Sphingomonadaceae > Sphingobium. The sequence continues at coordinate 14,711 of NZ_JBHIWJ010000031.1, forward strand.
CTGGATCAGGAAAGCGCGGTCTCGCTGATCGTGAACGGCTTTGCCAGGGAAGTGCTGCAACAGCTCCCCATGGAGTTTGCGGTGGAGGCACAGAAGCTGCTGGGCATTTCTCTCGAAGGATCGGTGGGCTGAGGCTCGCTAAAGACACATCAAGGACTGAAAATTGAGCGACGAAGACGATATTCAGGATGCCCTCGCCGATTTCGCGGAGGATGTCGGCAACGGTCAGGCATGGACCGCCGCGATCCGCATCCTGACCGAGGATTATGAGCTGGAAGAGGGCGAACTTCAGGCTCGTGCCGCCAAGGATTTCGGCGATCTCGACGCCTATCAGGCCGAATGTCGCGCCGCGCTGGAAAAGGGCGACCTTGCCTTCACCGAGCGGCTCAAGACCGACAAGGCCTTCCACAAGGCCAAGGCCCCCAATCTTGCCCGCATGGGTCCCGTGACCGAGTTCGTGACGGGCGTGCTGGAAAAGGGGGCGCCTGAACCGGGTGCCGACTGGTGGCCCTATATGCCGATCAAGCGCCATATCGACACGCTGTTCCCCGCGCCCGGCGACGTGCGCGACATGGCCTTCTGGACCGCGCGGACGCTCCAGCGCGCGCATAAGGGTTGAATGATGCTGACCATCGAGAATCTGACCAACGAAATCGACGGCAAGGCGATCCTGAAAGGGCTTTCGCTCCAGATCAATGCGGGCGAAATCCACGCGATCATGGGGCCAAACGGTGCGGGCAAATCGACGCTGGCCTATACGCTGGGCGGCCGTCCGAACTATGAAGTGACCGGCGGCAGCGCCTCCTTTGACGGTGTGAACTTGTTCAGCCTGGAGCCGCACGAGCGCGCTGCGGCGGGCCTGTTCCTGGGCTTCCAGTATCCCGTCGAGATCCCCGGCGTCTCCAACCTCCAGTTCCTGCGCGAGAGCCTCAACTCGCAGCGCAAGGCGCGCGGGGAAGAGCCGCTTTCGGGCGGCGAGTTCATCAAGCTCGCCAAGGAAAAGGCGGGCCTGCTCGGTCTCGACATGGAGATGCTGAAGCGGCCGGTGAATGTCGGCTTTTCGGGCGGAGAGAAGAAGCGCGCCGAAATGGTGCAGATGGGCATTCTCGACCCCAGGCTGGCGATATTGGACGAAACCGATTCGGGCCTCGACATCGACGCGCTCAAGATCGTGGGGTCGGGCATCAACGCCATCATGCGCAAGCCCGACAAGGCGGTGCTGCTGATCACCCACTATCAGCGCCTGCTGGACTATGTGAAGCCCGACTTCGTCCATGTTCTTGCGGCAGGACGGATCGTGAAGTCGGGTGGTCCCGAACTGGCGCTCGAACTGGAGCGTGAAGGTTATGCGGAGGTGGTCGCGGCGTGACCACGCTCACCCTTCCCACGCGCAAGGCTGAAGAATGGCGCTACAGCGATCTCGACGCGCTGGCGAGCGTCTGGCCGACGCCTGCACCGACCTGCATCGACGTCGCCGCCGGGGAAAATGCGCGCCATCATCTGTTGCAGGATGCGGCCGATGGCACGGCGGCGGTGCATGATTATGCGATCAGCGTCGCGGACGGCGCGCGTTGCGACTTTCACCTACTCAACATTGGCGGGAAATTCGGTCGCGTGACCTTTACCGTCACGCTGGGGAGGGGCGCGCATTTCGAACTGAACGGCGCGATCATCGGCGGAGGTGACCAGACGCTGGAGATCATCACCGCCGTCACCCATGCGCAGCCGGATGCGACCAGCGGCCAGACGATCCGGTCGATCCTGGGCCAGCGCGCCACCGGCAGCTATCTGGGCTCGATCAACGTCGCCCGCGATGCGCAGCGTACCGACGCCTTCCAGTCGGTGAAGGCGATGCTGCTCGACCGCACCGCCACGGCCAATGCCAAGCCGGAACTGGAAATCTACGCCGACGACGTGAAATGCGCCCATGGCGCGACCGTAGGAGAGCTGGACAGGCAGGCGCTGTTCTACATGGCCAGCCGCGGCATGGACCCCGCAACGGCCAAGACGCTGCTGCTGAAAGCCTTTGTCGCGGGCGTGTTCGATGACGTCGCCGACGAAGCGGTCAAGGACAGTCTCGAAGCCGCCGCGCTCGCCAAGCTGGAGTCGCTGGTATGAGCGATCTGGCCCAGACTTTGCGTTTGCGGGATGATTTCCCCGGCCTTTTGAATGGTGAGGGGGGCAACTGGCACTATCTCGACAGTGCCGCCACCGCCCAGAAGCCCAACGCCGTCATCGACGCCATCGCCCGCGCCTATGGCCCGGACTATGCGACCGTCCATCGCGGTGTCTATGAGCGCTCGGCCAATATGACGCTCGCCTATGAAGCGGCCCGCCGCAAGGTTGCGAACTTCATCGGTGCGGCGTCCGACAGCGAGATCGTCTATGTCCGCGGTGCGACCGAGGGTATCAACCTCGTAGCCCAAAGCTGGGCAGGCACGCAGTTGAAGGCCGGCGACCGCATCCTGCTGTCCTGCCTTGAGCATCACAGCAATATCGTGCCGTGGCAGATCGTCGCGGAGAAGGTCGGCGCGCAGATCGACGTCGTGCCCCTGACGGCGGATGGCAGGATCGACCTCGATGCCATGCAGGCCATGATTACCCCTGCGCACAGGATGGTCGCGCTGGCTCATGTGTCGAACGTGTTGGGCAGTGTCCTCGACGTCCGCCGCGCCGCGGATATCGCCCATAATGTCGGCGCAAGGATATTGGTCGACGGCTGCCAGGCCGTACCGCGTCTCGCCGTCGATGTGCAGGCGCTGGACTGCGATTTCTACGTCTTTTCCGCGCACAAACTCTACGGTCCGACCGGCATCGGCGCGCTCTGGGGCCGCAAGGAACTGCTCGACGCCATGCCGCCCTATCAGGGGGGCGGCTCGATGATCGACAAGGTGACGTTCGAAAAGACCACCTATGCCCCCGCGCCTACCCGGTTCGAGGCGGGGACGCCGCATATCACCGGCGTCGTCGGTCTGTCGGCAGCGATCGACTATGTGCAGGCCATCGGCCTGGACGCGATCCACGCCCATGAATGCGCGCTGATGGCCAAGGCGCGGACGGCGCTGGAGAGCCTCAACAGCGTGCGCGTCTTCGGCCCGGAGGATTCGGCGGGCATCCTCTCCTTCGAGGTGGAGGGGGTGCATCCGCATGACGTCGGCACCATATTGGATGAAACTGGCGTGGCGATCCGCGCCGGACATCACTGCGCGCAGCCGCTGATGCGCCATCTTGGCGTCGAGGCGACCGCCCGGGCCAGCTTCGGTATCTACAGCGATGAAAGCGATGTGGATGCGCTGGTCAAAGGCATAGAACGGGTAAGGAAGATCTTCGGATGAGCGAAGAGCGGAAGATATTGGTGGAAGAGGTCGAGGCGGTGGATACGCCTCCAAAGGCGCGCGTCGAAGAGGAGCCGCGCCAGCGGGACTATCTCGACGGTTTCCTTGCGCAGAAGCCGCTCGATGCCCCGGCGGGTGAGCCGGGCGGCAGCATTTATGATGGCGTGATCGATGCGCTGAAAGAAATTTATGATCCGGAGATTCCGGTCAATATCTATGATCTCGGCCTGATCTACGGCGTCGACGTGACCGAAGACGGCCATGTCGTCGTGACCATGACGCTGACTACCCCGCATTGCCCGGTGGCAGAATCCATGCCTGGGGAAGTCGAACTGCGCGTCGGTGCGGTGCCGGGCGTCGGCGATGCGCAGGTGAACCTTGTCTGGGACCCGCCATGGGACCCGCAGAAAATGTCGGACGAGGCCAAGCTCGAACTGGGAATGCTCTGATGACCCCTCCTCACAATGGCGAAACCAAAATTCGCGCCCGCCCCGCCGCCGTCATGCTGACGCCCGCCGCAGAACAGCGCATCGCGGATCTGATGGCAAACGCCCCCGAAGGCACGATCGGCGTCAAGCTTTCGACCCCGCGGCGCGGCTGTTCGGGCCTTGCCTATTCGGTCGACTATGTGGCTGAGGAAGCCAAGTTCGACGAGAAGATCGAGACGCCCGGCGGCACTTTTTACATCGACGGCGCGTCGGTGCTCTATCTGGTCGGATCGACGATGGATTGGGTGGAGGACGACTTCACCGCCGGCTTCGTCTTCAACAATCCCAATGCCAAGGGCAGCTGCGGCTGCGGCGAGAGCTTCACGGTCTGAGGAACAGGCGCCCATGCCCCATATGCTGATTTTGGGCATGGGCTATACCGCCTCGCGGCTCGCCTCCCGCCTGCGCGCCGAAGGCTGGCACATCACCGGTGTACGTCGCGCAGCCGATGCCGAAGCACTTGCCTTCGATGACGAAGGCACCGTGCGCGCCGCCGTCGCGCAGGCCACGCACATCCTCTCCTCCGTTCCGCCTCTGGGTGACGCCGATCCCGTCCTGACGCGCTACGGCGCCGCTCTGGAAGCCGCGCCCGCGATCTGGACCGGCTATTTCTCCTCCACCGGCGTCTATGGCGATGCGGCCGGCGCATGGGTCGATGAAGGCAGCCCGATCGGTTTCGGCCGCCGCGCCGCGCGGACACAGGCCGATGCGGACTGGGGCGCGCTGCGTCCCGACATGCGCCGTTTCCGCCTGCCGGGCATCTACGGTCCCGGCCGCTCGGCGCTTGATCGGGTGCGGGAAGGGCGGGCGCACCGGATCGATCTGCCCGATCAGGTGTTCAGCCGCGCCCATGTTGACGACATTGTCGCGGGCGTCATCGCCTCACTCCGTCAAGGCCCGCCCGGCATCTTCAATCTCTCGGACGATCTGCCCTGTGCGCAAAACCGGTTGGTGGAGGAAGCCTGCCTCCTTCTCGGCCAGCCCGTCCCGCCGTTGCTGACTCTGGAGGAAGCGCAACTCTCCGCAATGGCGCGGTCCTTCTATGCCGAAAACCGCCGGGTCGCGAATGGCCGCGCCAAGCGCCTGCTGGGCTGGTCGCCGCTCTATCCCACCTATCGCGAAGGCCTGCGCGCCTGCCATGAAGCAACCTGAAGTCGGCCAAAGGCCGACGGCTCGCAGAATGCAGTGAGCAAAGATCGGGCTCGCCGCAGGGGGGAGTATCGCTAACGCCTTCTTAACCATCCCTGGCTCATGACGGCCCTGTCAGCTTTTCCGGGATGCAAGAGATGGACCGCTTCGACCACGCCTTCACCGCTCTGGGCCAGCGCATCAATACCCTGTCCATGCCCGAACGGGTCGTTTCCGCGCCGGTACCGCTCTCCAGCCTCATCGACAGGGTTAACGCGGCCAAGCGGCTCTATCGGCCGGGCGTTCGCCGTTAAGCCGATTTGGTCCGCAGCGCGACGACCATCCCCATGACGGCCAGCAGCGCGCCCAGACTTGCCAGCGTCGTCCAGCGATAGCTCTCCACCAGCGTCGAGATCAGCATGGCGATTACCGGGATGAGCACGCTGCTATAGGCTGCGCGCCCCGCTCCCATGCGCTGGATCAGCCCGAAATAGAGCGGGAAGGTCACGACCGATCCGGCGATGCCGAGCCAGGCGATGCCCAGCAGATAGCCCGCCCGCCATTCCACTACGGGCGGTCCCACGGTCACGCAGGCATAAACGGCGTCGATGGCGCTCCCGATCAGCATGGCCCATGTCAGCACGGAGGCCATCGGCAGGCGGCGCGCAATCTCCATCCCCTGCATCACATTGGCGGCCGAAGCGCTCAGCAGCCCCGCGACGCTCAGCGCCACACCCAGCAGAACAGCCTGCGGCGACACCGGCGCGGCGCGATATTCCTTCAGCAGCAGGAGGGCGATGCCGCTTATGGCGATCATCGACCCGACGGCGAACCCCCGGCTTACCGGCTGGCGAAAGGCGATCCAGGCCAGAAGGCTGTTGGGGATCAGCAGCATCGCATAGACCGTCGCCACCACGCCGGACGTCAGATAATGTTCGGCGCGATAGACGAAGTTGAAATTGAGAACGAACTGCGCCAGCCCCAGCAGGGCGGCAAAGACCAGTCCTTCCGGCGGCAGACGCAGCGGCACGCGCCGCGCCAGCGCGAACAGCCCCATGCCGATGCCGCCCAGCAGGAATCGGTAACAGACCGACCAGCTTGGCGGCACGGCGGCCAGCTGGTCGCGAATGACGATCCAGGTCGAGCTCCAGATCAGCGTCACAAGGATGAAAGGGATGACGACGCCCCCCTTGCTTTCCGTCATGCGCGCAAAGCCCGAAGCGCCTCGGCCAGAGGCTGGACGCTGGCGGCATCCTGCGACCAGTTGGTGACCAGCCGCGCCGCGCCCTCGCCCCAATCGTAAAAGTCGAAACCCTGTCCACGCAGCGCCGCCGCTTCTCCGCCCGTCAGCCGGATAAACAGCTCATTGGCCTCCACCGGATGCAGCAGGCACGCTTCGGCCGCCGCTGCCAGAGCCTGCGCCGCTGCGTTGGCCGCTCGCGCATTGCGCAACCACAGCCCGTCCTCCACCATCGCCAGAATCTGCGCGGCCAGATAACGCCCCTTGGAAAAGAGATGCCCGCCCCGCTTGCGCCAGCGCGCCGCTTCGGCCGCCCGGGCCCTTGCCTGATCGCCGAAAAAGACCAGCGCTTCGCCGATCATCCCGCCATTCTTAACGCAGCCGAAGGAGAGAATATCGACCCCGGCCCGCCAGGTCACGTCGCCGGGATGGCAGCCCAGATATGCCACGGCATTGGCAAAGCGCGCGCCGTCCATATGAAATCCCAGCCCATGGTCTCGCGCTACCGCTCCCAGCGCCGCCACCTCGCCGGGGGTGTAGGCCAACCCATATTCGCTGGCCTGCGTGATGCTGATCGCCCGCGCAGGGACCTGATGCACATCCGGGCGGATCGCCTCCAACCGTTCCCGCACCGCTTCCGGCGCCAGCTTCGCGCCCTCCCCGGGCAGCGCCATCAGGCTCGCGCCATGGGTGTAGAAGCCGGGCGCGCCACATTCATCGACGACGATATGCGCCTCTTCATGGCAGATTACGCCACCATAAGGCGGGCAGAGGCAGGCGAGCGCGATGCTGTTGGCCGCCGTGCCCGTGGCGATCCATAATGCCTGCGTTTCCGTTCCGAACAGATCGGAAAAGGCGCCGTTCAGCCGGGCGCTCCACTGGTCGCCGTCATAGCCATGGTCCGGCCGGTCAGCGCTGGCCATGGCGGCCATCACTTCGGGACAAACCGGCGTCGCATTGTCGGAGAAAAAATGCATGGGACAGGGAATAGCCGCGCCGTCCGCCAGCGCCAAGATGCCACCCTTGGCCGACCGGCCCTACCGCTCCGCAAATTGGTCAGTAATCATGACCCATTGTTTCGCGCCGGCATCTGTGACATAGGGGCGGCCCCGTCCAACCCAAAGGAGCTTCACGTCATGGACGTCCAGCAGTCATCGCGCTTCACCGTCACCCGCAGCGGCAAGGCCGTATCGGCTGACCAGCGCGCCGTATTGCTGGCGGACCCCGGATTCGGTAAGCTCTTCACCGATCATATGGTGACCATTCGCTATACGGAGGGGCAAGGCTGGCACAGCCACGCCATCGGCCCGCGCGAACCGTTCCAGCTCGATCCGGCCTGCGCCGTGCTTCATTATGCGCAGGAAATTTTCGAAGGCATGAAGGCCTATCGTCTGGAGGATGGCAGCATCGCCATGTTCCGGCCGGAAGAAAATGCCCGCCGCTTTGCCGAATCGGCCGAGCGCATGGCTATGCCCGTTCTGCCCGAAGATGTCTTTCTGGAGGCCTGCGAGGCGCTGGTGAACATGGACGCCGACTGGATTCCCGGCGGCGAGGGCAGTCTCTATCTGCGCCCCTTCATGTTCGCGAGCGAAACCTTCCTGGGCGTGCGTCCATCGAACGAATATATTTTCTGCGTCATCGCGTCACCCGCGGGCGCCTATTTCAAGGGCGGCAAGAAGGCGGTTACGCTCTGGGTGTCGGAACATTTCACCCGCGCCGCGCGGGGCGGCACCGGCGCGGCCAAGTGCGGCGGCAACTATGCGGCGTCGCTGGTCGCGCAGAAGGAAGCGATCAAACATGGTTGCGATCAGGTCGTCTTCCTCGACGCCGCCGAGAACAAGTGGGTCGAGGAATTGGGCGGCATGAACGTCTTCTTCGTCATGGACGACGGATCGATCGTCACCCCGCCGCTTTCCGGCACCATCCTGCCCGGCATCACCCGCAACAGCATCATCTCGCTCGCCCGCGCCAAGGGGCATGAGGTGCGCGAGGAGCTTTACAGCTTTGCCCAGTGGCGTGCTGATGCCGCCAGCGGCAAGCTGCGCGAAGCCTTTGCCTGCGGCACGGCGGCGGTGGTGACGGCGATTGGCACGGTGAAGAGCGCCGGCGGCGATTTCACCATCGGCAATGGCGATGGCGGCATTGTCACCGAAAGCCTGCGCGCCGAGTTGACCGGTATCCAGCGCGGCACGGTGGCCGACCCGGCAAACTGGGTACGCAAGCTTTAAGCGCGTCTCTTACCTGAGACATTTTGTCGCCCCCGCATTCCCGTTGAATGCGGGGGCGATGCTTTTCAAACCGCTCTCGAACGCCTAGAACGGCCATCATGCAACGCTTCGACGTCGTCATATTGGGCGGTGGCCTTGTCGGCCTGACCCTTGGCATCGCCCTTTCCGGCCATGGCGTGCGATGCGCCGTGATCGATCCGGCCAACCCCGTGGAAACCACCGCCGCCGGTTTCGACGGCCGGGTATCGGCCATCAGCTCGACCAGCTACGCCATGCTCTCGGCCATCGGCGTCGCCGCGCATCTGGAGGGCAAGGGGTGCCCGATCGATTGCATCTGGGTCAGCGACGGACTGGAGCCGGGCGCGCTCGACTTTGCGCCGGACGCGGATGACGGCGTCATGGGGATCATGTTCCCCAATCGCGACCTGCGCGTGGCTCTTTCCCGGACGGCGGAACAGGCCGAAAATCTCACCCGTTTCCAGCCTGACCGCGCCACCCATGTCGACCGCGATGCCGATGCCGATGGCGTGACGCTGACGCTGGCGAACGGGCAAACCATCCACGGCGCGCTGCTGGTCGCCGCCGAAGGCCGCAACAGTCCGACCCGCGAGAGTGCGGGCATCCGCACGACCCGGTGGAACTACAGACATGTCGCGATGGTCACCGCCATCGACCATGAGGTGCCGCACGCCAACACGGCCTATGAGATTTTCTACCCCGGCGGTCCTTTCGCGCTGCTGCCCATGCTGCCCGGCACGCGATCGGCCATCGTCTGGACCGTGCCGACGGAGCAGGCCCCCGCCATGCTCAAATTGTCCGAGCGCGCCTGGCTGGCGGAGGCGCAGAAGCGCATGGGCGGCTTCCTGGGCGAGATTGCGCTGGCCGGGCCGCGCTCCAGCTATCCGCTGGGCTTCCACCATGCCGCGCGCATCACCGATACCCGGCTCGCGCTGGTGGGCGACAGCGCGCACGCCATCCATCCCATTGCCGGGCAGGGTCTCAATCTCGGCTTCCGCGACGTCGCGGCGCTGGTCGAGGTGCTGGTCGAAGGCATGCGCCTTGGTCTCGATCCGGGCGATGCGCAACTGCTCGCCCGCTATCAGCGCTGGCGCGGGCTGGACGCGATGATGACCAGCGTGGCGATGGACGGGCTGGTGCGGCTGTTCGACGTGCCGGGGCGGATTCCCTCGCTCGTGCGTCGCGCCGGGCTGGCGGCGGTGCAAAGGACGTCGCTGCTCAAGAACCGCTTCATGGCCGAAGCGCGGGGGCAATCCGGCGCTTTGCCGCGCCTGCTCAGCGGTGAAATGGTTTAGGTTCCAGGCTGATTTCGGCCAGTCCCCGTCATTCCAGCGAAAGCTGGAATCTCAGGAGAGCATGCATGACAATTGCCTGAGACCCCAGCTTTCGCTGGAGTGACAGCTATTGGCGGATGGCAGGAAATCGCCCGCTCCGGAAATCGGTCAGATCATCCGCCGCAGCACGTCGTCCTTCAGGATGAAATGATGGCGCAGCGCCGCCAGCACATGCACGAGGATCAGCGCGGCCCAGACGAAGCCGCCAATCTCATGCGTCTCGCCTGAAATCCCGACGATCGCATCGCCTTTCGACACGGCGAATTTCGGCATGTCGAACAGGAAGAACCAGTTCAGCGGCCGATCGCCCGCCGAGGACATGATCCAGCCGGTCAACGGCATGATCGCCATGAAGGCGTAGAACAGGACATGGGTGACATGCGCCGCGCCCTTTTCCCAGGCCGGCATTTCGGCGGGCAGGGCAGGAGCCTTATGCGCCAGGCGCCACAACAGCCGCGCGACGGTCAGTGCCAGCACGGTGAGGCCGATCGACTTGTGAACCGGCATCACCTTCCAGTCCCGCGGCAGCGCGTCATGCGCAAAGCCCAGGAACAGGTTGAACAGAATGAGGGTCGCTATGATCCAGTGCAGAACGCGGGCAACGGGATGATAGCGATCCATCACACAAACTCCTGTCGGGTTCCTACGCCTGACGATTGGCGACCAGATTATCCACCACCGATGGGTCTGCAAGTGTACTTGTGTCCCCCAGCGCCTGAGCGGAAACCTCGCCCTCCGCGATCTTGCGCAGGATGCGGCGCATGATCTTGCCCGACCGGGTCTTGGGCAGGCCCGGGGCGAACTGGATGACGTCAGGCGTCGCGATGGGGCCGATCTCGCTGCGCACCCATTGGATGAGCGCCTTGCGCAGCGCCTCGGCCGGTTCCTCGCCGCTGTTGAGCGTCACATAGGCGTAAATGCCCTGCCCCTTGATGTCATGCGGGAAGCCGACGACCGCTGCTTCCGCCACGGCCTCATGCAGCACCAGCGCGCTTTCGACCTCGGCCGTGCCCATGCGATGGCCCGACACGTTGATGACGTCGTCGACGCGCCCGGTGATCCAGTAATAGCCGTCCGCATCGCGCCGCGCGCCGTCGCCGGTCGTATATTTGCCGGGGAAGGTGGTGAAATAGGTCTGGAAGAAACGCTCATGATCGCCCCAGACGGTGCGCATCTGCCCCGGCCAGCTTTGCGCGATGACCAGATTGCCCTCGGTCGCGCCGTCCAGCACCTGGCCTTCGCCATCGACGATCTGCGGCACCACGCCGGGCATCGGCAAAGTCGCGGAACCGGGCTTGAGGTCCGTCGCGCCCGGCATCGGGGCGATCATCGCCGCGCCGGTCTCGGTCTGCCACCAGGTATCGACGATCGGGCAGCGGTCCTCGCCCACGACATGATGATACCAGCGCCACGCTTCCGGGTTGATCGGTTCGCCCACCGTGCCCAGCAGGCGCAGCGACTTGCGGCTGGTCGCGTGGACGAATTCGTCGCCCTCCTTCATGAGAGCGCGCAGTGCCGTCGGCGCGGTAAAGATGGTCTGCACCTGATGCCGGTCCACCACTTCCCAGATGCGCGACGGCGTCGGATAGTTGGGCACGCCCTCATACATCAGCGTGGTCGCGCCGTTCGCCAGCGGACCATAGACGATATAGCTATGCCCGGTGACCCAGCCGATGTCGGCCGCGCACCAATAGATGTCGCCGGGGCGATAGTCGAAGCAGAGTTCATGGGTCAGGCTGGCCCACAGCAGATAGCCGCCGGTCGTGTGCAGCACGCCCTTGGGCTTGCCGGTCGAGCCGCTGGTGTAGAGGATGAACAGCGGGTCTTCCGCATTCATCGGTTCCGCCGGGCAGTCGGCGGACGCCTTCGCCGCCTCCTCGTGCAGCCACAGGTCGCGGCCCTCCGCCATGTCGACGGCACCGCCGGTCGCCTGAACCACGATCACCTTGCGGACGCTGGTGCATTCCTTCAGCGCGGCGTCGACATTGGCCTTCAGAGGCACCTTCTTGCCGGCGCGGCGCCCCTCGTCGGCGGTGATTACCAGCGTCGAGTCGCAGTCGATGATGCGCCCGGCGAGCGCCTCGGGCGAAAAGCCGCCGAACACGACCGAGTGGATGGCCCCGATCCGCGCGCAGGCCAGCAGGGCAAAGGCCGCTTCCGGAATCATCGGCAGATAGACGGTGATGCGGTCGCCCTTCTTGGCGCCCGCTTCCTTCAGCACGTTGGCGAAACGGCAGACCTGCTCATGCACCTGACGGTAGGTGTAGCGGCGCGGCTCTTCCTCCGGCGAATCCGGTTCCCAGATGATCGCGGTCTGATCGCCGCGGGTGGCCAGATGCCGGTCGATGCAGTTGGCGCTGACGTTGAGCGCGCCGTCGGCAAACCATTTCACGCCGAAATCGGCCTCGGCAAAGCTGCTTTCATTGGTCTTCGTGGGGAAGTTCACCCAGTCGAGCCGCTTGGCCCGCTCCAGCCAATAGGCGTCCGCATCCTCGATCGAGCGCGCATAATCAGCGGCGCGCCCATCCCGGTCGAGCAGCGCCGAGGCCGCCCACTCAGCAGGAACCGGGAAGAAATCGTCAGACATGCAGCATCCTTTCCAACGCGAAATTCTCGCTTCGGGCCGCTTCTAGTGCGTGATTGCGATGACCGGAAGCCCGGATCGTTCCGCATCTCCCGCAGTTTCCACCTTATCTGCGGGGATTTGAGCGGGATGATGCCATTTGCCGCTTTTCGCACGACCCCGCCCGGCCTAACAGGACAGCATATGTGGCAACTTTTCCAATTTCCGCTCTGCCCTTTTTCCCGAAAGGTCCGTCTGCTGCTGGGCGAGAAGGGCGTGGGCTATGATCTGACCCGCGAATCGCCATGGGAGGCGCGCGACGAGTTTCTCGATCTGAACCCGGCGGGCACGACTCCGGTGATGGTGGACGAGGAAAAGGGCATAACCCTGATCGACAGCCAGGCGATCTGCGAATATTTCGAGGAAACGGTCGAAAAATTCCCGCTGATCTCAGGCACGGCGGCGGGCCGCGCCGAAGTGCGGCGACTGACCGCCTTCTTCGACCAGAATTTCTACGGCGACGTCGTCGGCCCGCTGCTGCACGAGCGGATGAAGAAGCGTCTGATCGAACGCGCGCCGCCGGACGCTCGCGTCCTTCGCGAGGCGATGAAGCGGGCCAATGTCCATATGGATTATATGGATTATCTGCTCGACCACCGCAGTTGGATGGCGGGCGGCACGATGAGCCTTGCCGATATCGCCGCCGCCGCGCATCTGTCTGTCGCCGATTATCTGGGCGGCATCGACTGGGCGGGCCATGAAACGGTGAAGCGCTGGTATGCGGGCTTCAAGTCGCGCCCGTCCTTCCGGCCGCTGCTGTCGGAGCGGATGGAGGTCATCACCCCGCCCCCCCATTATGAGAAGCCTGATTTTTGAGAATCGGTCTGGGCATGAGCCTTTAGGCGCACAGTCCCGCCAGCCCTCTCAATCGGTCTCGGCCGCCAGATAAACCCGGTTGCGGCCATGTTCCTTGGCCAGATACAGCGCCCGGTCGGCGGCCTTGAGCGCCGCCCGCGGGTCGTCATAGGCCATCATGTTGGCGACGCCCGCGGAAAAGCTGACCCGCTCCATCCGTTCGCCATTGGCGCGGTTGACCAGGCTGCGGGTCGAAAGATCCTGCCGCACCCCGTCAACCGCCTCGCAGGCTTCGGCCGCCGTCTTGCCCCGGAACAGCATGACGAACTCCTCGCCGCCATGGCGGGCGACGTGGCACTGGTCGTTGCTGATCTTGGCCAGCAACCCCGCCACGAACTTCAGCACCCGGTCGCCGGTATCATGGCCGTGCGTGTCGTTGATGACCTTGAAATGGTCGATGTCGCAAAATGCCACCGCCAGCGACTCGTTCTGCGCCTGCGCCAGCTTGACCTCGTCGCGCAGCACGCTTTCGAAAGCGCGGCGATTGGGCAGGCCGGTCAGATGGTCATGCTCGGCGGCGCGGCGCGCGCTTTCCAGATTGGATTTCAGCAGCTGCGTCTGCTTCTGATTGTCGCGCAGCTGGCTTTCGACCTGCCGCGTCTTTTCCACCATCGATCGGGTGAGCGCCACCAGCCGTCCCAGGATCGGCTGGGTGTCGGAACCCGCCGACAGGCCCTTCACCTCTTCCTGGAGCGCCGCGCCATAATCCTTCGCGGAATTGCGTGATTCGGTCATCAGGCCGGTGAACTGCGACAGATTTTCCTCGACCTTGTCGAGCATGGAGGCGAGCGCCTCGGGCGTGACCTCATCGCCGCGCTGTTCGGCGGCGGTGGTTTCGATCCAGCCATTGGTGATCTTGCCGCGCTCCGCCAGCACCGCCTTGATCGCCTTTTCCATTCCGATATGCGCCCCGGTCAGATAATCGAGCGCGACGCTGAAATTGAGCGGCGTCAGGTCCAGATCATGGGCGAACAGGAAATCGCCGATATCTTCATAAAGCTTGCGGCGGCGGGTGATTTCCCGGTTGGCGGAACTGCCCGCACGCGCCCGCTGGGGTTCGGCCTCCGCTTCTTCTTCCTCGCTCCTGCCGGAAAAGCCGCGCGCCCAGCGCGCCAGGCGGTCGGTCAGCCCATGTTGCGGACTTGCCGCGGATGATGATGATGCCCCAGTCATGCCTTCCAGAACGGATGCAGGCCAATAAGGTTAAGGCCATATCGAGGGAAAAGCGTCAAATCCTTGATTCAGGCAAATTATATGTTGGCGCTGATGAGCCAGTCGCGGAAAATCCGCACGGCGCGGGTCTGAAGCGCGCGCGGGCGGCAGACGAAATAATAGCGATAGGGGCTTTCCACCCGCGTTTCCGGGAACAGCCGGACCAGACGCGAATCCTGCGCTTCATTATAATGGCTGGCATGCATCACCGCGATGCCCAGCCCCTGGGCGGCGGCCTCAAGCATCAACTGACCGGAATCATAATTGTCGATCGCCAGCGGCTGCAGGTCGGGCAGGCCGACCGCTTCCTTCCACGCGTCGAACGCCAGCGCCATGTCGCGATGCAGCAGCACCGTATGATTGGCCAGCTCCTGCGGCGCGGTCAGTGCGTGCGGCGGCTCCAGCAAAGCCTTGCGCCCGATCAGATAGACCTCGTCATGATCCAGCTCATGGGCATAGAGCGCCGGATCGATGTCCTTGGCCAGCACGATCGCCGCGTCCAGTCCTTCGCCCAGACGCGCCACGGCATAGGGCGTTGTTTCGATATCGATATGAAGTTGCGGGTGCCGTTGGCGCAGCGCCCCCAGATGGGGAAAGATCCGCTGCGTCGCGAACAGCGGCAGCACCGCCAGCCGCAGGCGCAGCTGGTTGCCGCCGCTCTGAATATTCTCCAGCGCCTGGCTCAGCGAATCGAGCGCGGGCGCGATGTCGTCCAGCAGGCGCTGGCCATCTGCGTTGATCTCCAGCGCCTGATGCTTGCGATCGAACAGGGGGCGGCCGATGAACCGCTCCAGCGCCTGCACCCGGCGGCTGAGTGCGGGGGTGGACAGGGCAAGTTCCTCCGCCGCCGCCTTGACCGAACCAAGGCGGGCGACCTGCACAAAGGCCTCAAGGGCCGTAAGAGGCGGCAGTCTACGCATAAACAGTCAATTTCATCCGGCCGATCCGCTGCGACGCATCATTGCTTCTTTTCAAACGGCGCGCGGCACGGCTCTCAAGCATCCTCGACTACTCAGCAGGAAAAAGCGGCGTTTGGCAAGATGCAAAAAATGCAACTCCTCGATTCTTTTCGCACTTGCGAAAATACCTCCCGCAGTGCACATGGAATAGGCCTTTCAGGCATCCTCTCCTATAAACTTTCAGGGCTGGCCTTCGGGCTGGCCCCTTTTTTTATTCGGTCCGGGGTGGGCTGCGCCCCCTTTCCCTTGGCAATGGCGTTACCTATCTCGTTGCGCAGCGACAAGAACGGGGAAGCCCAGTGGCCGAAGAAGAAACCGCAGGACGAAGGATACAGGTGGCCAATGCCCGGCCCGAAGACGCCGGGCGCGGCCTTGCGCGGCTGCCCTTGGCCGTGATGGCTGAACTTCATCTGGCTGAAGGCGATGTCATCGAAATCATGGGCAAGCGGCCCACCCCGGCGCGGGTGGTGCGGCCCTACAAGGAAGATGAGGGGCTGGACGTGCTGCGCCTCGACGGGCTTCAGCGCGCCAATGCAGGGGTCGGATCGGGTGACTTCGTGGCGATCCAGAAGGTTGATCCGCGGCCTGCGCAACGCGTCGTCTTCGCGCCTGCACAAAATAATTTGCGGCTTCAGGGCAATCCCGAAGCGCTCAAGCGGGTATTCTTCGCGCGGCCGCTGACGTCGGGCGACATCGTCGCCACGGCCGGGCAGCAGCAGGTGCCCCCCAGCGACATGCCGCCCCAGCTTCGCCAGATGCTGGCGGCCCCGGCCTATGCGCTTCAGGAAATCCGCCTCGTCGTGGTCTCGACCGTGCCCAAGGGCTTTGTCCTGATTGACGACGAGACCGAAGTGGAACTGCGCGCCGAATATGAGGAGCCGCGCGAATCGCGCCGCGCCGACGTCACTTATGACGATGTCGGCGGCATGGCCGAGGCGATCGACCAGCTGCGCGAGATGGTGGAGTTGCCGCTGCGCTATCCCGAACTGTTCGAGCGGCTGGGGGTCGATCCTCCCAAGGGCGTTCTGCTGCACGGCCCGCCGGGCACCGGCAAGACGCGCCTCGCCCGCGCCGTCGCCAATGAATCGGACGCCGAATTCTTCCTGATCAACGGCCCTGAAATCATGGGTTCGGCCTATGGCGAGTCGGAAAAGCAGCTGCGCGAAATTTTCGACGCGGCGGCGAAATCCGCCCCGTCGATCCTGTTCATCGACGAGATCGACTCCATCGCGCCCAAGCGGGGCCAGGTAACCGGCGAGACCGAAAAGCGGCTCGTCGCGCAGTTGCTGACGCTGATGGACGGGCTGGAGCCGCGCACCAATCTGGTCGTCATCGCCGCCACCAACCGGCCCGAGGCGATTGACGAGGCGCTGCGCCGCCCCGGTCGTTTCGACCGCGAAATCATCGTCGGCGTTCCCGACGAGCGGGGACGGCGCGAGATATTGGGCATCCACACCCGCGGCATGCCGCTGGGCGACAAGGTCGATCTCGCCGAGCTGTCACGCATGACCTACGGTTTTGTCGGCGCCGATCTGGCGGCGCTGACACGCGAAGCGGCGATCGAGGCGGTGCGCCGCTTCATGCCGCGCCTGAACCTGGAGGAAGGGACGATTCCCCCCGACGTGCTGGAGGAACTCTCCGTCACGCGGGAGGATTTCATGGCCGCGATCAAACGCGTCCAGCCGTCGGCCATGCGCGAGGTGATGGTGCAGGCGCCCAATATCGGCTGGGCCGACATTGGCGGTCTGGACGATGCGCAGATGCGTCTGAAGGAAGGGGTGGAATTGCCGCTCAAGGACCCCGATGCCTTTCGCCGCATCGGCATCCGCCCGGCGAAGGGCTTCCTGCTGTACGGCCCGCCCGGTACCGGCAAGACGCTGTTGGCCAAGGCGGTGGCGCGCGAGGCGCAGGCCAATTTCATCGCCACCAAATCCTCCGATCTGCTGAGCAAATGGTATGGGGAGAGCGAACAGCAGATCGCCCGCCTCTTCGCCCGCGCGAGGCAGGTGGCGCCGACGGTCATCTTCATCGACGAACTGGACAGCCTCGTCCCCGCCCGCGGCGGAGGGCTGGGCGAACCGCAGGTGACGGAGCGGGTGGTGAACACCATTCTGGCCGAAATGGACGGGCTGGAAGAGCTGCAATCGGTGGTCGTCATCGGCGCCACCAATCGCCCGACGCTGATCGACCCGGCGCTGCTGCGGCCGGGGCGCTTCGACGAACTGATCTATGTGCCCGTGCCCGATCGGGGCGGGCGCAGGCACATCCTGTCCATCCACACCGAAAAGATGCCGCTGGCGGACGATGTCGATCTGGATATGCTCGCCGAACGGACCGAGCGCTTCACCGGCGCCGATCTGGAAGATCTGGTGCGCCGCGCAGGCCTGATCGCGCTGCGCCAGTCGCTCTCGGTCGAGAAGGTCAGTCAGGCCCATTTCGAAGCGGCGCTGGAGGATACCCGCGCCTCCGTTACGCCCGAGATGGAGAGCGAATATGAGAAGATACAGGCGACGCTCAAGCAAAGCGTGATGCAGATCGACCCGATCGGCTTCGTTTCGCCCGGTATGCTGCGTGCCCGGACGAACAAGGATTGATCGACATAAGGGGCTGGCGGGGAGGGGCGGCTTCCTTTCCCGCCGCTCTTGTCACTCTGTTCGGGCCGCGAAGGCGCTTGCAACGCGGCCCGATTTTTGCGAGTCGAAAAGGTTAAGGCAGTCAGGCGAGAGTACATGGCCTCCATTCCCTTGAAGAAAAAGAAGACATTGGTTCGCGGCGGGCATCGGTCCGCATCCTT
The DNA here is from genome assembly GCF_041987595.1 of Sphingobium sp. GTDB lineage: Bacteria > Pseudomonadota > Alphaproteobacteria > Sphingomonadales > Sphingomonadaceae > Sphingobium. Next base: position 32,925 of record NZ_JBHIWJ010000031.1, read on the forward strand.
TCTGACCCAGTGGGGCATGTTCTTTCGGCAGTTCGTGAAGCATCCCGGCATGATCGGGTCGGTCATCCCGTCGTCGGCCGCGCTGGTGGAGAGCATGCTGGAAGGGGTCGACTGGCACCGCACCCGCCTGTTCGTCGAATATGGGCCGGGCGTCGGGACCTTCACGCGTCCCATTCTCGAACGGTTGCATCCGGACGCGACCCTGCTGGCAATCGACATCAACCTCGATTTCGTCGCCTATCTGGAGGCGGAGATTGACGATCCCCGGCTGCGCGTGGTGCATGGATCGGCCGCCGACGTTCGCCGCTTCATCAGGGAAGCGGGCTATGCGCAGGCGGACTATATATTGTCCGGCATCCCCTTCTCGACCTTGCCGGAGGGCGTGGGCGAAGCGATCTGCGGTGAAACCCGATCGGTGCTGAAGCCGGGCGGCGCGTTCCTTGTCTATCAATATTCCGCCTATATGCGCCGCCTGCTGGCGCCGCTGTTCGGCGATGTGCGCGAGCGGGTTGAATGGCGCAATATTCCGCCCTGCCGAATGTTCACGGCCCTGAAGGACGAGGTTCTGGCGCAGGCTGCCTGATCTTCTCCATTTCGAAGGAAATTTTCGCTTTGCGCGGCGCATACCCCATTGAGGGTATGCGCCTTTCCGCCGTGGTTGCTAGTCGTGAAGACGGAGGCAGTTCTTCTGCCCGCTGGTAGCTGGGCCATCTTGCGACCCATGGCCTGGCTGCCGGCTTCCATCCCCCTTATCCTTTCCAAACCGACGGTTTCGCTCCGCCGCCCTTTCATGCTAAGGCCCGGCGCCAAAGAATATGACGAGACCCCTGATGAACGACCTGACCCAGACCCCCGAAATGCTGATCGCCACAATGGGCGCGCGCGCCCGCGCGGCGGCTGCCGTGCTCGCGGCGGCCAGCGATGCGCAGAAGATCGACGCGCTGCGCCGCGCCGCGCAGGCGCTCCGGGATCAGGCGCCGCAGATCATTGCCGCCAACGCACGCGACATGGAAAATGCCGCCGCCAACGGCCTGTCGCCCGCGATGCTCGATCGGCTGCGGCTGGACGAGGACCGTGTGCTGGCGACGGCGGCGGGCGTCGATCAGGTGGCGACGCTCGATAACCCCTTGGGCAGCGTGATCGACAGGCAGGTCCGCCCCAATGGCATGGAGCTTTCCCGCGTGCGCGTGCCGCTGGGCGTGATCGGCATCATCTATGAAAGCCGTCCCAATGTGACCGCCGACGCGGCGGCGCTCTGCCTGCGCGCGGGCAATGCCGTCATCCTGCGCGGCGGCAGCGAGGCGAAGGAAAGCAACCGCGCCATCCACGCCGCCATGGCCGAGGGCATCGCTGCCGCCGGCCTGCCCGCCGATGCGGTGCAGCTGGTCCCCACCACGGACCGCGCCGCCGTAGGCGCTCTGCTGAAAGCCGCCGAATATATCGACCTGATCGTGCCCCGCGGCGGCAAGAGCCTGGTCGCCCGCGTGCAGGAAGAAGCGCGGGTGCCGGTCCTCGCCCATCTGGACGGCATCAACCACAGCTATGTCGACGGCGCGGCTGATCCCGCCATGGCGCAAAAGCTGGTGGTGAATGCCAAGATGCGCCGCACCGGCATTTGCGGCGCGACCGAAACGGTGCTGGTCGACAAGGCGTTCGGGCAGGCGCCCGCCATCGTGAAGGCTTTGCTCGACGCGAAATGCGAAGTGCGCGGCGATGAAGCGGTGCAGGCGATGGACGGCCGCGTGACCGCCGCATCGGATGAGGATTGGGATACCGAATATCTGGACGCCATCGTCTCGGTGCGGGTCGTGGACGGGCTGGATGAGGCTCTGGCCCATATCGCCGCCCACGCCAGCCACCACACCGACGCGATCATCACTGAGGATGCGGCCAGGGCGGAGCGCTTCCTGAACGCCGTCGACAGCGCCATCGTGATGTGGAACGCCTCGACCCAGTTCGCCGACGGCGGCGAGTTCGGTCTCGGTGCGGAAATCGGCATTTCGACCGGACGGCTTCACGCTCGCGGCCCGGTCGCGCTGGAAGGACTCACCACCTATAAATGGCTGGTGCGCGGGACGGGTCAGACCCGGCCGTGATGCAAGAAGGTGTGGGGGGCTTTACCCCTTCACCGCTCCGTCGATCACTTTCAGCTTCTCCAGCATCGGCCCGATCCAGTCGAGAGGCAACATCACCGGTCCGTCTGACGGCGCGTTGTCGGGATCGTCATGCGCCTCGGCAAAGATCGCCGCGACCCCCGCCGCTACGGCACTCCGCGCCAGCACCGGCGCAAACTCCCGCTGCCCGCCTGAGGCGGAACCCAGTCCGCCCGGCTGCTGTACCGAATGGGTCGCATCGAACACCACCGGATAGCCGGTCTGCGCCATTACCGGCAGCGACCGCATGTCGCTGACCAGCGTGTTATAGCCAAAGCTCGCTCCGCGCTCGGTCAGCAGGATGCGTTCATTGCCGGTCGAGGCGACCTTCTGCGCCACCGCCGCCATGTCCCAGGGGGCCAGGAACTGGCCCTTCTTCACATTGATGACGGCGCCGGTCTTCCCCGCCGCGAGCAGCAGGTCGGTCTGGCGGCAGAGGAAGGCCGGGATCTGCAGGATATCCACCGCCTCGGCCGCCGCCTCGACCTGCCCAGCCTCATGCACGTCGGTCAGCACCGGACAGCCGAAGCTGGCCTTCACCTCCGCCAATATCGCCAGCCCCGCATCGATCCCCACGCCCCGCCGGCCCGACACCGAAGTCCGGTTCGCCTTGTCGAAGGAGGATTTGAATATGAACGGCACGCCCGCTTGTCTGGCCGTGCCGGACAGCTTTTCCGCCATCATCATCGCATGGTCGCGGCTTTCGATCTGGCAGGGGCCGGAAATCAGGACGAAGGGCAGGTCGTTGCCGATCTCGACCGGCCCTATGGAAACATGTTTGCTCATGCCGCTCACTTCGGCGCTTTCATGAAGCGGCGCAAGAGTTGCCCGCGCCATAACCCTTTGCCCTCATGATAATTCCAGCAGAACCAGCCGAAGAAGAGGCAGGCCAGCAGCGAAGGCAGGGCCATGGGATCCCCTTCCCCCTTCATATGCCGGTAAAAGGCGAGGTCCGCCCGCCACCGGTCCCGCTCGCTCCCGCCGCCATTGATGCCATAGGCATTGTCATGGCGCCGACAGCCGATGTTTCGGTTGTATTTGCGGTGGTCTATGAAATAGCAGTAATCGCGTTCGGGTGTCGTCATGGCCCGATGTGGACAGGGGCCATGGAAAAGTTCAAGCGTAAAGTCTTCTACCTTGGCGGTTTCGATCCGCGCGGGGTGCGTTTCTACCATCAGCTCTACCGCGAGCAGGTGGAAAAATATGCGCGCCTTGCGGGTGAACAGATGGAAGTAAGCGCGCGTCGATCCGGCCCGGCTTCCTCGGCACGCTGGACCGTCATCAACCACAGCGCTGGCGTCGAAGCCGACTATGAATTCCTCCGTTGGGAGGATCTGGTCGGGAAGGTGTGGATCCGCAATCCGCTGTCCCTGGCATGGCGCTCCATCGCCACCTACGCCGCCCATGCGCGGCACATGCAGTTCCTGCGGATGCGCAGGCTCCGGCCGGGGCCGGTCATCACCATCCTGTATCCCCCGCTGCTGGCCGTGCTGATCCCGCTGGTGCTGGCGCTGGTTCCGGCGCTGCTGCTGTCGCTGACGTTCCCTTTCTGGATTGCCGCGCTGATCGGCATCGGGGCGAGCGTGCTTTTCTCGGGCCGCCTGCTCAACAAGCTGATCGTGCCGTGGCTGCTGCGCTTCATGTATTATAATCACAGTGTCGCGGCACGGGGGCCGGGGGCGGAGATGGACGCCCGGCTCGACCAGTTCGCCGCCCGCATTGCCGAAGAAATGGACGGCCCTTATGACGAGGTGATCTTCGCCTCGCACAGCAACGGCACCATCTACGCGATGAGCGTGCTGCGCCGCCTGTTCGCGTTGCGCGGGGGAGCGCCGCTGCCCGACAATTTCACCGTCCTGACGCTGGGGCAGGTCGTCCCCGTCATCGCGCTCCGCAAAGACGCGAGCTGGTATCATGCCGACCTCAAGGCGCTGGACGACAAGCCCTTTCGTCTTGTCGACTTTTCCGCCCCTGCGGATGGGGCGGCCTATCATGACGTCCACCCGATCCGTCTTGTTTCGGATCAATGCGCCGCCCGCGTCGATCTGCTCTCGCCGCGCTTTCACCTCTTTTACGATCCGGAAAATTACAATAGCGGCTGGTCGAACAAATATGAGGCGCATTTCGACTATCTGCGCGTGGGCGACCGCGTCTCGCCGGTGGACTATGTCAGCCTCACCGCAGGCCGCCGCACGATCGACGAAGCCTTGGCCGAATTCAGGATGATTGCGTGACGCAGCCCTTCACCCCGCCCTATCCGGAACCGCCAGGCACCAAGCGCGGCCTGATGAAGCGCTTCCTGCGCGGCTGGCACAGCTGGATCCATGTGCTGTTCGAAAAGAGCTATACGATGAAGCTGGGCGAAATCCGCATGCCCGGCCAGACCATGTATATCGCCAATGAACTGCCGCTGGTGGACCAGATATTGCGTGGCGGCACGGCCTATCCCAAGCATCGCGAGCTGGTCCGCAACCTCTCGCCGCTGATCGGCAACAGCGTCTTTTCAGCCAATGGCGAGGACTGGGAAAGCCAGCGCGCCATGGTGAATCCCGCTTTTGCCCATACCGCGCTGCATCGTTCCATGCCGCTGATGGTGGCGGCGGCGGATGATCTGCTCGCCCGCCTCGACGCCGCCGATCGCAGCAAGCCGGTCGACATCGACCCGATGATGACCCATGTGGCGGCCGACATCATCTTCCGCACGCTTTTTTCCGAGGCGCTGGACGAGCATCGCTCCAACATCATCCACAATGCTTTCGGCAAATTTCAGCGTTTCGCCCACAGCGCCTCCATGCTGCGCCTCTACGGCTTCCCCGCCCGCTGGTTCGAAAGGCGTTCGCTCAAACCCGCCAAGGCGATCCACGACGTCTTCCGCCCCATTGTAGAAGCTCGCCATGAGGGCTTCCACCAGCGGGGCGAGGCCCCCCATCGCGACATCCTCCAGTCGCTGATCGAGGCGAAGCATCCCGAAAGCGGCGAGCCCTTCACCCTGCAACAGGTGATGGATCAGGTGTCGACGGTCTTCCTCGCGGGCCATGAAACGTCGGCCAGCACCATGACCTGGGCGCTCTACATGCTGGCCGAATGCGCCCATATCCAGACCGCCGCCCGTGCCGAGGTGACGCAGATCGCCGGGAACGCCGCGCTCGCCGCACCGATGCTCAAGGACATGGGGGCGATCCGCAACATCTTCCGCGAAACGCTGCGCCTCTATCCGCCCGTCGCCTTCTTTCCCCGCGAAGTCACCTGCCCGATGCCGATGCGCGACAAGCAGCTGGAGGAAGGCGCGATGCTGGTCGTCGCCCCCTGGCTGACCCAGCGCAACAAGGACAATTGGGCCTGCCCGCACAGCTTCGATCCCGACCGCTTCGATGACCCCGCCAACGCGGACATGGTGAAGCAGGCCTGGTTCCCCTTCGGCCGCGGCCCCCGCGTCTGCGTGGGCGCAGGCTTCGCCCAGCAGGAGGTGATGACCGTCATCGCCAGCGTCGTCCGCCGCTATCGCCTGTCGGTGCCGCAAGGATTCAAGCCGGAGCCGATCAGCCGCCTGACCATCCGGCCAAGGACGGGCATGAAGCTGATGTTCGAGGCGATTCAACCCTGAAGGGCCGGCGTGGGTGGGTAGCGAAACGGCAACTTCCCCGCGTATCGGCTCATGATTTGGAAGGCAGTTTTGTTCCTTTTCGGTCCGCTTCTTTGCAGGCGTGACCAAATGGCGACAGGCTTCTCAAAAAACATCCTATTTCTTTTACGGGGGCAGATTCCGCCTGTCCTATTTCGCGCCGACAGGTTTATCCCGCATTCCTCTTTGAAACGTCCATTCAATCGCCTCCCATGTACGCGCGCGCGGGCATGTGCGCGCGTACAGTGTGAACTTCGGCGTAAAATGGCGCAGCCAGACCCCGACTTCCTCTCTTACCCCCTGATCCGTCCCAGCATCGCCTGGCCCTCGATCCGCTGCCGGATATAGCGCCGCTTCAGCACCACGCTCGCGACCAGCAGCGGCGCGCCCAGAATCGCGCACAGCGCCCCCAGCACCGGCGGCCACAGCCCGAACAGGCTATGCACATTCAGCGCGGAGGGCGTCAGGATCAGCAGGAATCCCGCCGTCAGCAGCCATAGTCCCCAGCGGCGAGGGCGCACCGCGATCATGCGCATCTCATGCCGGTGCGCCTTGCGGCCTTCCTTCGTCGTCAGATCGTGATGCTTCATGGCTGATACTGAAGCGGAAAACCCCCGCCTCTGTCCAGCACCGGAAACGGGTTTCGCTGAGGCGCATAATCGGCTATCCCAGCGCCATCCCCGGGGGACCGTCCACAGACGGTTGAGAGGCGGCTGACGTGGCCGCGACCCGCTGAACCTGATCCGGATAAGACCGGCGTAGGGAGGGAACGGCTTGTGTGAAGGCAATCCGCGCCCGTCCTCCGCCCTTGAGCGAGAAGAGAAGGACGGCACATATGGACACGTTTTCCGTCCTGACCCTGCGGCTGGCTGAAGCCATCGGCCTCTACATGATCTTCGTCGGCATAGGCGGCCTCAGCGCGCCCCGGCGCTGGCGGCAGATGATGGACGATCTGGAGCGCTCGCCCGGACTGGTCATGGCGCTGGGCTTGCCGGTCTTCGCCACTGGCGCGGCATTGGTGCTGATCCACAGCATCTGGCGCGATCCGCTGTCCATCGTCGTTTCCGCCATCGGCTATGTCGCCCTGATCGAAGGTGCATTGCTTCTCGCCGTTCCCGCTCCTTTGCTCAAAATCGGCCGCTGGTCGCTCAACTTCACCCGCGTCTGGGCGATCGTCTCGATCGGACTGGGCACCCTCCTGTTCCTCGCCGGCCTCACCGGCCGCGCCACTATTTCCGTCTGAAAGGCATAATCATGGCAGATGTCCCCGCCCGCACCGAAATGCGCGTCACCACCGGGCCCATTCGCGGCTCACGCAAGATCCATGTCGGTCCCCTGAAGGTCGCCATGCGCGAGATCGACCTGGAACCCGGCAGCGGCGAGCCGCCGGTCCGCGTCTACGACACCTCCGGCCCCTATACCGATCCGGATGCCCGCATCGACATCATGGCGGGCCTGCCGCAGTTGCGCCGCGACTGGATCATCGGCCGGGGCGATGTGGAGGAATATGATGCCCGCGCCATCCAGCCTGAGGATAACGGCCTGAAGGGGCCGGATCGGTCGGGCGGCGTCCAGCCCTTCCCCAGCACGGTCAAGCGTCCCCTGCGCGCCAGGGCCGGCGCCAACGTCTCCCAGATGCACTATGCCCGGCGCGGCATCATCACGCCGGAAATGGAATATGTCGCCGAGCGCGAGAATCTGGGCCGCGCGCGGCTGGCGGAATATGTCCGCGACGGTCAGGACTGGGGCGCATCGATCCCCGATTATGTGACGCCGGAGTTCGTCCGCGAGGAGGTCGCCCGCGGCCGCGCCATCATCCCGTCGAACATCAATCACCCGGAATCGGAGCCGATGGCGATCGGCCGCAACTTCCTCGTGAAGATCAACGCCAATATCGGCAACAGTGCCGTCGCGTCCGACGTGGCGAGCGAAGTGGACAAGCTGGTCTGGTCGATCCGCTGGGGTGCCGACACGGTGATGGATCTGTCGACCGGCCGCAACATCCATGACACGCGCGAATGGATCATGCGCAACTCGCCGGTCCCGATCGGCACCGTGCCCATCTATCAGGCGCTGGAAAAGGTCGGCGGCATTGCCGAGGAACTGACTTGGGACATCTTCCGCGACACGCTGATCGAGCAGGCCGAGCAGGGCGTCGACTATTTCACCATCCATGCGGGCGTGCGCCTGCCCTACATCCCGATGACGGCGAAGCGCGTCACCGGCATCGTCTCGCGCGGCGGGTCGATCATGGCGAAATGGTGCCTCGCGCATCACAAGGAATCGTTCCTCTACGAGCATTTCGACGAGATCACCGAGATCATGAAGGCCTATGACATCGCCTATTCGCTGGGCGACGGCCTGCGCCCCGGATCGATCGCGGATGCCAATGACGAAGCGCAGTTCGCCGAACTCTACACGCTGGGCGAACTCACCAAGTGCGCCTGGGAACAGGATGTGCAGGTGATGATCGAGGGGCCGGGCCATGTACCGATGCACAAGATCAAGCAGAATATGGACAAGCAGCTGGAAGCGTGCGGCGAGGCGCCCTTCTACACGCTTGGGCCGCTCACGACCGACATCGCGCCGGGTTACGACCATATCACCAGCGGCATCGGCGCGGCGATGATCGGCTGGTACGGCACGGCGATGCTTTGCTATGTCACGCCCAAGGAGCATCTGGGCCTGCCCGACCGGGACGATGTGAAGGTCGGCGTCGTCACCTACAAGCTGGCCGCCCACGCAGCCGATCTCGCCAAGGGCCACCCCGCCGCCAAGGTCCGCGACGATGCGCTGAGCCGCGCCCGTTTCGAATTCCGCTGGCGTGACCAGTTCAACCTGTCGCTCGACCCTGACACGGCGGAGAAATATCACGACCAGACGCTCCCCGCCGAGGGGGCGAAGACCGCGCATTTCTGCTCCATGTGCGGCCCCAAATTCTGTTCGATGAAGATCACGCAGGAAGTCAGGGACTTTGCCGCCAAGCAGAATCAGCCCGCCGACGCCTTTATCGCTGCGGAGGACGCGGAAAAGGGCATGCAGGAAATGAGCGAAATCTTTCGCGAAACCGGCGGCGAACTCTACATGGGCACTGGCGGCCGTGAGCATGATTGATTGAAAAGGAACCTGGCGGAGCCGGTCTGCGCGGCTCCGCTGGATTTCGCGGCATTATCTGCCGCGCTCCCTGTTGCTGCCGCTCCGCATCATCGTTAAGATATTGTTGGAGAATTCACCGAGCCGCGGGGACGGGAAGAGCGATGGACGGAGGGGTGACGCGCCGGACGCTGTCATCGCTGAGCGAGGCGCAGGCCTTTGTCGACGCCATATCCAGGGCAGGCTCGTCCCATGACCTCGACCTGTTGCTGGAGCAGATCAGCCGCGAAATGGGCTTTGCCTATCATGCGCTCGTTCATCATGTCGATCACCGCATCGCCGACCCCAACATGGTGCGGCTGGAAAATTACCCCGAAAACTGGGTCGGCACCTTTCTGGAAAAGGAACTCTACAGCTGGGACCCGGTCGTCCTTGCCAGTCAGACGACCAACACGGCCTTCGCCTGGTCCGATGTGCCCCGTCTGATTCAGATGACCAACGGCCAGCGTGACGTGCTGAAGGCCGCCGCCGGTGAAGGGCTGGGCGACGGCTTCACCGTCCCGGCGCACATGCCGGGGCAAGCCAGCGGTTCCTGCACCTTCGTCGTGCGCACGGGGCTTGTTCTGCCGCAACATCACCGGGCCATGGTGCAACTGGTGGGTTCCTTCGCCTTCCAGGCCGGACGGTCGCTCGCGCTCGCGGAAAATGGCGCGACGCCGTCGCCCCGCGTCACGCTCACGCCCCGCCAGCTCGACTGCATAGTACTGGTCGGACGCGGCAAGAGTGATTGGGAAATCGCGCGGATCCTTGGGCTGAAGGAAGACACGGTTACCGAATATCTGGATGCGGCCCGCGCTCGCTATGGCGTTGCCCGGCGCATTCAGCTGGTGATGCGCGCCGTTCATGACGGGCATATTGCTTTGCCCGACGTCATCGAATGATCCCCTCCCTAAGGGGGGAGGCATAAACCCTCCAATCTGGACATATTTTACGTCCAGAAGATGGGGAGAGGGATTGTGCAGTTACTCGGCACGGGAAACCGGCAGGTCAGGGGGGAAGGGCGGCCATGAGCATGGCTTTCAACCGCAGCTTTCCTCCAGCGGGATTCGGACCCGACCAGCCCGTCCCGTTATCGGCATTGGGGCGATTCGCCCGCAGGCTGCTGGCGCAGCGCCGCCGCCGCGACCAGATGTTCGGCGCCGACCTGTTCGGCGAACCGATCTGGGACATGTATCTGGACCTGTTTGCCAATGCGGTCGAGGACAGGCCGGTGAGCATATCCAGCCTCTGCATCGCTTCGGGCGCGCCCACCACGACGGCGCTGCGCCAGATCGGCATGCTGGTCGATCGCGGTCTGCTGCTGCGCCGGCAGGATTCGACGGATGGCCGCCGGGTGCTGATCGAACTGTCGCCCACGCTATATGATCAGCTTGGCCGTCTGCTGCTCACCTGGATGGCGGGCGAAAACAGATGAAATCGGCCGCGGGACGCCCCTCGCGGGTGCATGGGCGCCCCTGTCGGTCTTTTTTTCAGCAGCGGCGCTTGCTGTCGATTTCCTTGCCGATCAGCGCGCCTGCGCCCGCGCCGATGATCGTGCCCGGCAAGCGATCGCCATAACGGTCGACCGACCGACCCAGCAGCGCGCCTGCGCCCGCACCGATGATCGCGCCCGTGGTGCCGCTGGTGCGGCAGCCGCCCCGATAGCCGCGGCGATCATAATGGGCCTCGCGCCGGTAGCGGGGGCCGTCATCATAATAGCGGCCATGTTTGTGCCAGCCGCGATGGCGGCCATTGTCATGCCGCCAATCGCCATGCGCCATCGCCGCCGACGGCAGCGCGCCGCACACGGTCGCGGCGAACGCCATTGCCATTGCGACTGTCTTCATCCCCATGTCCAAACTCCCTGATGTGTCTGGAGCGGTCATGGCCCGCTGCTGGTGGCCTTTGCCTGAATGGGCAATTTATCCGCCGTTCATTCTTGTGATCCCCTGTTCGACAAAGTCGAACAATCTGAATGATTTTATCCATATTCTTCTTTGGAAGAAGGCCGTCTACTCCCTGGATCAACCCGGACGGTCCGGGACCGACTTTTGCCCCAAGGAGTTTCCCATGAGCCACTTCATCACCACCGCCGACGGCACCCGCATCACCGCCCGCGCCGACAACGTACTCGACGTGCCGGACCGACCGATCATCCCCTTCATCGAGGGTGACGGCATCGGCGTCGACATCACGCCGGTCATGCGCACCGTGCTCGACGCCGCGGTCGA
>NZ_JBHIWJ010000032.1:0-43945 GCF_041987595.1 Sphingobium sp.
GCGCCCTGGTCGCCTCAGGACCATTGGGCGCGTGCCACAGTTCAGCATCGCCCAGTCGATCGCGCCGGTAATCGGTCGGCCCGTTCAGCGTCATCACGTCGAGCCTGATCTTGATAAGATCGATGAAGGGCAGGAAAAGCTGACGGTTGAGACCGTTCTTGTAAAGTTCGTCCGGCTCGCGGTTGGAGGTGGTGACGATCGTCACGCGCCTTTCCAGCAGGCCGGTGAACAGGCGCGACATGATCGCGGCATCGGCCATGTTGTTGACGACCATCTCGTCAAAACACAGCAGCCGCGCCTCCTCGGCCAGAGAATCGACGACCGGCGGGATGGGATCGCCCGTTTCCGACTTGCGCGCTTCGGCAAGGCGCGCATGCACGTCCAGCATGAATTCGTGGAAATGGGCGCGCTTCTTGCGCTGGACATGAACCGTGTCGAAGAACAGGTCCATCAGCATCGATTTTCCGCGCCCGACGCCGCCCCACATATAGAGGCCGCGGGGCGGTTCCGGCGCCTTGCGCAGCAGCCGCCAGAGCGTGGAGCCGCGCGGCGGCGTCGCTTCCAACTCCTGCTGCAGGCGGTCGAGCCGTTCGGCCGCCGTCCGCTGATCGGGATCGGCCCGTAACTCGCCCGCAGCGACGAGCGCGTCATATCGGGCGATTACGCTCGTCACCTGGATTCGGGCGCCTTGCGCACGGTCGCCGTCGAGGCCGCGATCAGGCTCTCATCCTGAAGGATCGTCATGCGCAGGAACATCAATCGCCCGGTCTCCCGCAGCAATTCGACTTCTGCCCGCAAATGCGGCCCAATCTTTCCCGCTCCACAATATTGCATGGAAAGGTCAACGGTCACCGCCGCGGCCTGTTCCGGCCGCCCCATCGCCGCCAACCCTGCAAAATAGGCATGGTCCGCGAAACCGGCGAGAAAGCCGCCATGCAGCACGCCCAGCCGATTGGCGTGCGACGACCTGCTTTCCAGCATGACCGTCGCCTTGCCCGCCGTATCGCTGCGGGAATAGCTGGGACCGATCGCCGAATCGAGAAACGTGCCCGGCATGGGATCGGCCCAGGACAGCCAGCCAGCCCACGGCCCATCGGGCACGCGGCTCAGAGGACCTGCCGTGTCGCTCACCTTGTCAGAGCTGTCGTTCGACCATCATCTTCTTGGTTTCCGCGATCGCCTTGGCGGGGCTGAGACCCTTGGGGCAGACGTTGGCGCAGTTCATGATGGTGTGACAGCGGTAGAGGCGGAAGGGATCTTCCAGCTCATCCAGACGCTCGCCGGTATATTCGTCGCGGCTGTCGGCCAGCCAGCGATAGGCCTGCAGCAGGATGGCCGGACCAAGGAACTTGTCGCTGTTCCACCAGTAGCTCGGGCAGCTGGTCGAGCAGCAGGCGCACAGGATGCACTCATAGAGGCCGTCCAGCTTTTCACGATCGGCAGGCGACTGGAGTCGCTCCTTGCCGCTCGGTGCCGGGCTGACGGTTTGCAGCCAGGGCTTGATCGAATTGTACTGCGCGTAAAAGTGCGTGAAATCAGGAACCAGATCCTTGATCACGTCCATGTGCGGCAGCGGCGTGACGCGCACTTCCTTACCCGAACATTCCTCGATCGAGGTGGTGCAGGCCAGACCGTTACGCCCGTTCATGTTCATCGAACAGGAGCCGCAAATGCCCTCGCGGCAGGAACGGCGGAAGGTCAGCGTCGGATCATATTCATTCTTGATCTTCAGCAGCGCGTCCAGAACCATCGGGCCGCAATTGTCGAGATCGATCTCGAACGTGTCGTAGCGCGGGTTCTGCCCGGAGTCGGGATCATAGCGATAGACCTTGAAGCTCTTGACGTTGGTCGCCCCGTCAGGCGCCTTGTGGGTAACGCCCTTGGCGCTGATCTTGCTGTTCTTGGGCAACGCAAATTCGGCCATTGCTCGTCAAGCCTCTTCGGATGTGTCTAAGCAGTTCGGCGTTGCGCATAACAAAAAATCTGCAAAGGTCCAGCACGGAAGAGCAGCACCAGGACGGGTTGCTTGATTTGATGCCGCCTTCGCCGTTAGGGCGCGGCACAGCCTGGAGACCCGCCCGTTGCGCACAGACATCGCTTTTCTGGCCATTACCGAAGCCCATCAAATCTATCATTGGCTGCCCGCCGCGCTGGCGCTGTCGCGAAGAGTCGGCGTGAAGGTTCATGTGCTGTCGCCCTCCCGCATGATCCTCGACCTGGTTGCCGATTATGATTCCGAGGACGCGCTGAACCTCATCCGCCTGCGCCGACCGCCCTTCGTGCCCGACTCGCTGTTTCGCCAACCTTCGCGTCTTCTGACGCTGATGCTGAACCATGCGTCGATCCGCCGCTTTCCCATTCTGGTGACGACCGAGATTTCGAGCGGCTGGCTGCGCCGCATGCCCGGCTTTTCATCGCACATGGTGCAGATCAAGCATGGCGCGGGCGACCGGGAGGGCGGCTACAAGGCGCGCCACGCCGCCTTCGAGTTGACCCTCGTAGCAGGGGAAAAGGATCGGCGGCGCCTTATCGAACGCGGCCTCTGCACCCCGAAAAATTGCGCGGTAGGGGGCTATGCCAAATTCGAACTGCGGGCACCGCGGCAGCGGTTTTTCGACAATGAGCTGCCGGTGCTGCTGTATAACCCGCATTTCGACGGGAAATTATCGTCGTGGATCAACCATGGGCCGGAGGTGCTGGCCGCGCTGGAGGCGCTGGAGGGCTGGAACGTCATCATCGCGCCCCACGCCAAGCTTGCCGCGCGCACGCCCCCGATCTTCAGCCAGGCGCCGCATATCCGCGTGGATATGGGCAGCCGCCATTCGATCGACATGAGCTATACGATGAGCGCCGACGTCTATCTGGGCGATGCGTCGAGCCAGATATATGAATTTCTGCTTCACCCCCGCCCCTGCATCTTCCTCAATCTCGACCAGCGCGACTGGCGCGGCGATGAGGCCTTCGCCCATTGGCGGCTGGGGCAGGTGATCGAGGATATCGGGGCGCTTCCGCAGGCATTGGAACATGCATCAGGCTTGCAAGCCGGGTTCGTTGATGCTCAGGAAGCGGCCATGTCCGACTCCATTGACCGATCCCCCAAACTCGCTTCCGAGCGGCAGGCCGACCTGATCCTGAATTTCGCCAGGGAATTCGAAGGGACGGCAGGCGCGTGACGCAGAGCATTACGACCACGCTGGGACCAGTCCGGCTGACAGGCGACAACCCGACCCGCATCTGGGGCATGTCCAATGCCGAGCGATGCCGCCGCATGGCCGAAAGCTCCGCGAAGAACGGCAGCACCCTGGCGGACGGCCATGAATTGCTGTTCAACCTGAGCTATGTCTTCGACCCGCTCCTGCTGCGGGAGGTGCTGGCGAACCCGGGCACCGTCTTCGTCTGGGGGGCTACGCCGATCGTCGGGCAGATTCCCGCTGGCAGCGACCCGTTGACCGCAGCGCATGTGATCGATCTGTCGGACGGACGGAAGCTCTACAACCGGCAGCTCCGCAAGCTGGAGCAGCCCTTCGTCCGGGAACTGACCCCCGCGACCCGACGCGGCATTGAACGGCAAAGCTATTTCGGCGCCTATAAGGGCGTGACGGACCTGCTCACCAAATATCTCTGGCCCGAACTGGCGCTGTGGCTGACGCGGCTGGCCGCCTCGATCGGCATGACGCCCAATATGGTGACGGCGATCGGCGCGGCGCTTTGCGTGGTTGCGACCTGGTTCTTTGCGCAAGGGCTTTACTGGACGGGAATGCTGGCCGGCTTCATCTTCATGGTACTGGACACGGTGGACGGGAAACTCGCCCGCTGCACCATCACCTCGTCCAAATGGGGCAATGTCGCGGACCATGGCGTGGACCTGATCCACCCGCCCTTCTGGTGGTATTTCTGGGGCGTGGGACTGTCGGCCTGGGGATTGGCGCTCTCGACGCAGACATTTGCACTGGTCATGGCGGTGGTGATTGCCGGCTATGTGCTGCAACGGCTGATCGAAGGCCTGTTCATCAAGGATTTCGGCATGGATATCCATGTCTGGGGCCGCTTCGACAGCTGGTTCCGGCTGATTACCGCGCGACGCAATCCCAATATGGTGATCCTGTTTGTCGCGCTGCTGGCGGGACGACCGGACATAGGCCTGATCGCGCTGGCGTGGTGGACCGGGATCTCGCTGCTGGTGCATGCCGTGCGGCTGATGCAGGCCTATGGCGCGAAGCGCGCTGGGCGACCCATCGTCAGCTGGATGGAGGCAGGAGCATGAACGCGACCATCGAGAAATTCGGCTTTCCGGCAACGCTGATAGCGGAATTCGACCATTGGGTGGTGCTGCTGCGCCCGGCCCAACCGACTCTGGGTTCGCTGGTGCTCGCCGCAAAGTCCGAGGCCACGGCCTTCGGGGATTTGCCGCCGCAAGCCCATGCCGAACTGGCAGGCGTGACAAAGGCCATCGAGAGCGCGCTCATGCAGACCGTCGGCTATCAGAAGATCAATTATCTGATGCTGATGATGGTGGACCCGCATGTCCATTTCCACGTGCTGCCGCGCTATGAGGGCAGCCGGGAGCATGCAGGCGTCGGGGCCACCGACGCCGGTTGGCCGGGACAGCCGGACCTGAGCAGCGCCGCAAAGCTCTCGCCGGAGCAGATCGCCGCGCTGACCGACTGGCTGAAACCTTATTTCGCGTAGCGACCCTCTGCCAGCCAGCGGGCGGTGAGCGCCTTCGCCCCCTCGACATCCTGCGGGAAGTCCACTTCCTGCCAGTCCAGTCCCTCGATCGAGACCGTGCCGACCCGGTTGCCCTTGGCGATGATGTCGATAGCACGCAGATACCAGCGCTCTACGCCCTCCGGGGTGCGCATCATCTGGTCGATCTGGTTGCGGAAGATCGCCGGGCCTTCGCCCTTGAACGCGAGCATGCCGATGGATTCCGCATTGGTGTCATGCGGCAGCAGACGCTTGCCGATGGCATGGAGGCGTCCGGTCTCATCCCGGTTCACCTTCATGTCGTCATCATCATAATCGCCATGCTTGACGTCGACGGTCACGGTGATCGCGTCCTGCGCGCCTGCGATCAGTTTGCCGACGATCTCGTCCGAAACGATCGTGTCGCCGTTCAGGATGATGAAGTCGCTATCCATCTCCTCCCGCACGATCCAGCAGGTGCCCAGATTGTCCGCCACCTGGAAGAAGGGATTGAACACCGTGCGTATGCGCGCGCCCGTATCGCGATAGAGTTGCAGCGCATGATCCTCCACCCGTTCCGTGCGGAAGCCCGTGACGACGACGATGTCGGTCACGCCATTGGCGACCAGCGCGGCGATCTGCCAGCTGATGAGAGTCCGGCCGTTGAAATCGATCATGCATTTGGGCACGTCGCGGGTGAGCGGCAGCAGGCGTGAACCCTGCCCTGCGGAAAGAATAATGGCTTTGGTGATGCTCATGGCGCGCGGCTTTAAAGCAAAGATCCCGCAATGGATAGCGCATGTTGCATCGCACCCTGCCCCATCCTAGATAGGCCCGCGCCTGACAAACGGCGTTGCAACGAAAGGCCGGTTCCCCAAGTGAAGAGCAAGCGCGGATCGGGTGGCGCTCAGGACGGCTTTGCCCGCATTCTGGCGAACACCGGCTGGCTGCTGGGCGGCAAGGGCGTGGGCGCAGTCCTCAGCCTCGTCTATCTCGCTATCGTCACGCGCACGCTGGGCGTCGCGGATTTCGGACGTTTCGCGCTGGTGTTGAGCGCGGCCAACGTCATCAAGACGCTGGTGAGCTTCGACAGCTGGCAGATCGTGGTGCGATACGGCCAGCCCCATCTGGCGTCAGGCAATGACGACGCGCTCAACCGGGTGTTGCGCTTCTGCATCCTCATCGATCTGGCGTCGGCGCTCGCGGGGGGGCTGATCGCGGCCTTCATCATCCTTGCTTTCGGATCGTTGATGGAACTGTCTCCGGCCATGGGCCTGCAGGCATGGCTTTTCTGCATGGTGATGATGATCACCATCCGGTCCAGCCCAACCGGCGTGCTGCGGTTGTTCGACCGCTTCGATTCGGGTGCTTTTGCCGAAACGATGATTCCGGTGGGCCGGATGATCGGCGCCGTGATTGCCTGGGTGGCGATGCCGGACGTAACCGGCTTCCTGATCGCATGGGGAGCCGCAGAACTGCTTTGCGCGGTCAGCTACTGGTGGCTGGCGCTGCGGGTCGGGGGTCAGAGGCTCGGAAGCTGGCGGGCTGGCAGGACACTGGACGCGCGCGTGGAAAATCCGGGAATCGTCGGCTTTCTGACCGCCACCAATCTACAGACCACGCTCTCTTCCGTTGGACAGCAGGTGGCGGTGCTGGTCGTCGGCCTCTTCGTGGGTCCGGTGGGCGCAGGTCTCTATCGCCTCGCCAATCAGCTCGCCAATTCGCTGACCAAGATTTCAAGCCTGCTGTCCCGCAGCATCTTCGTGGAACTCAGCCGCACCCACAGCAGTCACGGGGCCGAGGCGCTGGGCACCCTGTTCCGGCGCACGAACCGCCTGGCGCTGATCGCCGGCGCCGTGATCGTCGCGCTGATCCTGACCATCGGCCATCCGCTGCTGGGCCTGATCGCGGGCGAGGCCTTCCTGCCCGGCTATCCGCTGCTTGTGCTGCTGGGCGTATCCTCCTGCATCGATCTGGTCGGCGTCAGCTACCGGCCGTTGCTGATGGCGACTGATCGCGCCACTCTGGCACTGCGGATCACCTTCATTTCCACTGCGCTGCTGCTGGCGATGCAGGCGGCGCTGCTGCCCATCTACGGCACGATCGGCGCCGCCGGGGCGAACATCATCGCTTCGATCGTGGGCTTTGCAATGATGGGCCTTGCAAGCAGGCGGGCCGTGACGGGACGAAGCGCTTAATCTTCAACGGGGACGAAAGCGCCCTTGGTCCGGTCCTTCACGACCCTGTCGGCGCGAAAGACCGAGCCGCTCATCGTGATATAGACGCCCGGCTCCGCGACCTGCACGGTTGCGAAGGCCATTCCCAGATTGAAGCTCGCGTCGCTTTCCCCAAAGCGGGCGGGAGCAAGCGCGCCCACCAACACCACCGTCTTGCCGGGAATGGCGGCAAGCAGCTTCGCCGTTTCCGTCATCGTATCGGTGCCATGGGTGATGATGATGTGCTTCTCCGGTGCTGCGGCGACCCGGTTGCGGATCAGCCCGCGGTCGGCATCATCCAGTTCCAGACTGTCCTTGCGCACCACTTCCTCGATCCGGAAAGGCCGCTTGACGCGGGCGATGTCGAGCAGCTTCGCCACCACCGTTTCGCCCACCTGATAGTCCGACAAGGCATCGAAATAGATTTTGTCGATGGTCCCGCCGGTGGTGAGCAGGAGGATGGGCGTTTCAGCGGGCAACATATCGGGACTCCGAAGGGGGGTGCGCCGCCCTTTAAGGCATTTCGCCTGGGGCGGGAACCCTTCGGCCTACCGACCTTTCGCCATCTCCTCTCCGCGGTCGCGGGCTGCGACAAGAGTGTCGGTCAGCAGCTTCAGCAGCCGGTCATCAGCGTCCAGCACGTTCAGCCCCTGCCGCGTCATGCCGCCGGGGCTGGCAACCCGATCGGCAAGGACGGCCGGGCTTTCGCTCGCCCGGGCGGCCATGCTGGCCGAGCCGCGCACCGTCGCGAGCGCCATGCGGGCCGACTGGTCGGCGGGCAGGCCCAGCGCTTCACCGGCGCGGGCAAAGGCGTCGATAAAGCGGAACAGGAACGCCGGACCGCAGCCGGAAAGCGCGGTGACTTCATTGAACTGCCCTTCATCGGCAATCCATTCCGCCAGTCCCAGAGGCGCAACAAGGGCGCTGATCTCGGCCCGCGCGTCGGCCGGGAGAGCCGCATCGGCGTGCAGCGCGGTTACGCCCTCTCCTATGCCGACCGGCAGGTTGGGCATGGCGCGGACCACCTCTCCGGCATTCGGGAAACAAGCCTTGAGGTCAGCCAGCGGCGTCCCGGCAAGGATCGAAAGGATGCGGGTTCCCGCATGGCAGATCGGCGCGAGCAAGGCTGCGACATCGCCCAACTGATAGGGCTTCATGCCCAGCAAAACGGTCGTCCGACCCGGAAGGGACGCGGGATAGTCCGTCACCACGCGAACGCCGTCAGTCACCGGCTTGCCGCTTGGCCGCAGAACGGTGACCTTGTCAGGATCAAGGCCGCAGCCAAGCCACCGGGCCAGCATCTGCCCCGCCATATTACCGCAGCCGACGAGAAACAGATGTTCAGGGAAAATATCGGTCATCAATCAACTCAGGAAACATCTCAGGCTTCGCCGCGGGTTTCGATCAGGCTCGCGGAAATGGCTTCGGTGGGTGTCTTGCCGCCCCAGAGGACGAACTGGAACACCGGATAGAAGCGTTCGCACTCGTCGATAGCGGTTTCGATCAGGATCTGCGCCTGATCCAGCGTCAGCGTGCCGCCCGCGCCCAGCAGCGCGCCGTGGCGAAACAGAATGATGCCGCTCGATGACCAGAGCTCGAAATGGCCCAGCCAAAGCTGTTCGTTGATCAGGCCCAGCGTTTCATAGATCGCACTGCGCTTGTCATCATTCACGCGGATATCGGGCAGGGCGAGGAGCTGAAGCACCTGATCCTCGTCACGCCAGATGCCGCGCAGCTCATATTGCGCCCAGGACCCCTGAGTGCTCGCGACGATTTCGTCCTCGCCCACCTGATCGAAGCTCCAGCCATGCGCCTCAAAATAGGCGGCCAGCATGTCGATCGGCGCGGCTTCCTGACCGCCATTTTCAAATTCGTCGCTGTCCATCATCCGCTCGCCTTAGAGCATTTTCCGATCGGGAGGAAAGCGCAACCCGCGGAAAAACGCGTGGACAACCAGGGATGCTCAGGAAAAGCAGCCGCTTATTCCGAATCCGCAGATTTGGTGCGGACGCTTTTCTTGACCGGCTCGGGCGCCTTACCCTCCAGCGCGTCGAGGCGCGCCTTCAGCAGTTCCACTTCCTCCCGGGCGGCAGCGGCCAGCGCCTTCACCGCGTCAAATTCATCGCGGCTGACGAAATCCATGCCGCCGATCCACTGCTTGGCCTTTTCACGGGCATTGGTTTCGAACTCGCGGCTCATGCCCGCGACCGTGCCGGCCGCACCGTTCACCAGCTTGGCGAGGTCGTCGAAAAAGCGGTTTTCGCTCTGCATGATGCTTCGTCCTTCCGTGCGGCGCCATGGTTGGCGCCAAAAATCATATCTGGGTCTGGAGAGCGGGTTTGCCAAGGCTTTCCGCGTCCGGATTGAGGCGGCCGATCTCATAGTTGAGGTAGGATGCAAAGGCCAGCCAGCACAGATAGGGCAGCAGCAAAAGACCGGCAGCCCGGCGAACGCGCCAGAAAAGCAGGGTCGTGACGGCGACGAGGACAGCCAGCGCCCCGATCAGGATGAGCGCGTTGTCGACCTGGTGCGCGCGGAAGAAAAGAGGCGACCAGATCAGGTTGAGCGCCAGCTGGATCAGGAAAGCCGCGATGGCGAGACCCCTTCCCCGCGCGCCGCGCGCATGGAGCACCATCGCCAAGGCCAGCGCCATCAATATGTAGAGGATCGTCCAGGCGACGCCAAAGGCCCATCCGGGCGGGATGATGTCCGGTTTGGCCAGCGCCGCGAACCAGCGGTTGCCATAGCCACTATTGGCCAGCCTGCCTGAAAGAAAGCCAAGGAAAACAATCGCAGGCACAGTAACCAGTGCCCAGCGCAGATAGGCGAGGCGTAATTGACCCGGAGACGCAATCTCGTTCATCGGCAACGAAGCTCCACGATTTATTCAGCGGCTTCGGGCGAATCCTTCAAGGCCGAGTCAAGCCGCCGACTGACGGTTTGCGGTGAAACGGTTCGTCCTGCAACCCGCGAATAGAAGATGGGGATGAGGAACAGCGTAATCAGCGTCGCAAGGCTGACGCCCGACACAACCACCACACCGATGCTGTGACGGGCGGCCGCCCCTGCCCCGCCGCGAATGACCAACGGCACGGCGCCGATGACGGTTGCGATGGAGGTCATCAGGATGGGGCGCAGGCGACGGGTAGCGGCCTGACGAATGGCCTGCCCGATCTCCAGTCCTTCGTCGCGCAGCTGATTGGCGAACTCGACGATCAATATGCCGTTCTTCGCGGCAAGTCCCACCAGCATGACGATGCCGATCTGGCTGTAGAGGTTGACCGATCCACCCGTCAGCCCAAGCCCGATGACGCCGCCGGCCACGGCCAGCGGCACCGTGGCGATGATGACCCCGGGGTGGATGAAGCTTTCGAACTGGGCAGCGAGCAGCAGATAGACGATCAGGATCGTCAGGCCGAAGACCAGCCAGATCGCACCGCCGGTCTCCCGCAGCGACTGGCTTTCGCCGCGATAGCCGATGGCGACGACCTCGGGCGACTGGCGCGCCTGATCTTCAAGGAAACTGAGCGCCTCGCCCAGCGAATAGCCCGGAGCGAGCGCAGCGGTGAGCGTGATGGCGCGGAGCTTGTTGTAGCGGTTGAGCTGGCGCGGCCCGGCCACTTCCCGCACCGTGACCACCGCCGACAGGGGCACCAGCGCGCCGGTGCGGCTGCGCACGTTGATGCGCTCCAGATCCGTTCGGGTCTGGCGGCCTTCGCGTTCGGCCTGCACAAGCACCCGATATTCTTCGCCCCGGTCGACATAGGTGGTCACGCGGCGCGAACCGAGCAGGGTCTGCAAAGCCTGGCTGATGTCGTTCGCCGACACGCCCAGATCGCCCGCGCGCTGCTGATCGACCTCGATCCGCATCTGCGGCTTGGTTTCCTTGTAATCGCTGTCGAGGTTGATGAGGCCGGGATTGCCTGCCGCCGCCGCCATGATGCGGTCCCGGGCGGCGACCAGCCCTTCATAGGTCGATCCGGCCAGCACCAGATTGACCGGCAACCCGCGCCCCCGCCCCAGCCCCGAACGCGGCGCGACGTTTCCGCGCACGCCGGGCTGGGCGGCGATCACCCTGTTGATGGCGTCGGCAACCTGCGCCGTGGTGATCGACCGGTCCTCCCATGGCCGCAGAAAGGCGATGATATTGCCGCCGTTGAAATCGTCGCTGCCGCTGAAACCGGCAGGCGCGCGGACGTTCAGCACCTTGAGCGAACCATCGTCGCGCAAGGGCTGAAGATCGGCCTCGATCTTTTGCATATAGGCTTTCATCCGGTCGAAGCCGGTGCCTTCAGGAGCCGTGACCTGCCCGTCGACCACGCCGGTATCCTCGGCCGGCGCCAGTTCGGTCGGCAGCGTCATGAAGACCCCCGCCGATGCGGCCAGAAAGATCGCGACGACGATCAATGCAACGGCGGGTCTGGTCAGAACCCGGTCGAGCAACCGGCCATAGGCGCCCTCCAGCCTCTGGAAACGGTCATCGACCCAGCGCGACAGCCAGGACCGCCTGGAATGACGCAGCAGCTTTGAACAGAGCATGGGGGCAAGGCTGAGCGAGATGAAGCCCGAAAAGGCAATGGCAGCGATCATCGCAATGGCGAGTTCACGGAACAGCAGGCCCGTCTGCCCGGCAAGGAACATCACCGGCACGAACACGGCGCACACGACCAGCGTGGTGGAAATGATCGCAAAGCCGACCTGCCGCGTGCCCAGATAGGCGGCCAGCAGCGGGTCCTCCCCCTGTTCGATGCGATGATAGACATTTTCGAGCACGACGATGGCGTCGTCCACGACCAGACCGATGGCCAGCACGAAGGCCAGCAGCGTCAGCAGGTTGATCGACAGGCCCAGCAACCACATCACCGCGCACGTCGCCAGCAGGCAGATCGGGACCGTGACGGAAGGGATTATGGTGGCGCGGAGCGACCCCAGAAACAGGAAGATGACGGCGATCACCAGAATCGCCGCCTCGGCCAGCGTGTCATAGACATTGTCGATGGCCCGGCTGATGAACAGCGATTCGTCCGAGCCGATATTGACCTGCATCCCCGCCGGGAGCGTGGGCCGCAGCTCCTCGATCAGCGCCTTGGCCTTTTCCGCGACGTCCAGCGTGTTCGCGCCCGACTGGCGAATGATGCCGACGCCGATGCCGGTCACGCCGTTGGAGCGGAAGCTGGTGTAAGGATTTTCGGGGCCCTGCTCGATCCGCGCCACATCGCCCAGTTTTACCTGATAGCCGTCTGCCCCGCGCCCGATGACCAGTTGCCCGAACTGGTCGGGGGTGGAAAAGGCGCGTTCGACGCGCAGCGTCTGGTTCTGATCCCGCGATTCGAAACGGCCCGCAGGCAGCTCCACATTCTGCGCACGCAGGGCATTTTCAACGTCGCCGGGCGTGATGCCGAAGGCCGCCAGCCTTTCCGCGTTCAGCCAGATGCGGGTCGATGGCCGTTCATCGCTGCCGCCGGTGACACGGGCGACGCCATCGATCGCGGAAAAGCGATCCAGCACGTTGCGGTCCAGATAATCGGCGATCTGCGTGGGCGTCCATCCCGGCTTGGTAAAGGTGATGAACAGGATCGAGCGGGCGTCAGCGTCGACCTTGCGGATTTCAGGCGCAAAGGCGTCCTCCGGCAGATCCTCCGTCACCGCGCCCACCCGGTCTCGCACGTCGTTGGCGGCCGAATCGATGTCGCGGGAGGGATCGAATTCGATGCTGATCGCGGATGTCCCGTCGCGCGACGTCGACGTGATCGTCTGTATGCCCTGCACCCCCGCCACCGCATCCTCGATGATCTGGGTGATGCGGGTTTCGACCACGGCGGCGGCCGCGCCGGTATAGCTGGTTTCGACCGAAACGATCGGCGGATCGGTATCCGGATATTCCCGCACGGAGAGGCTGAGCCAACCCACCACTCCCACGATGCAGAGCAGCACGGCGACGACAGCCGCGAAAACCGGACGGCGGACGGAAAGATCGGAAAGCTGCATGGCGCCGTCAGCCCGCGGCCTGGGCGGCTTTGGCGCTCCTGGCTTCCGGCGCGTCGCCGGGCAGGCGCACGGGGACGCCGTCGGTCAGCTTGACGACGCCGTCGGTGACCACGGTCTGACCTGCCCTCACACCGCCCAATATCTCCACGCGTCCGTTCTGACGCACGCCAGTGTCAACCTTCACCCGCTTCGCCTTGCCGTCCTGCACCAGAAAGAGGAAGCGCTCCTCCCCATCGCCGACCACGGCAAGTTCGGGCACTGCCAGCGACCGCCGCTGTCTGGCGATGACATTGACGGTCAGCAACATGCCCGGCTTCAATGCGCGGTCGGTGTTGGGCAGTATCGCCCGCACCCTGACCGCGCGGGTGGCCGGATCGATCACCGGATCGATGGTGGTGATGGTACCGCTGAAAGGTCGATCGGGCCAGGCGGCCGACACGGCCTTGATCGGCTGTCCTTCATGGATCAGCGACAGCCGGGTTTCAGGGACGGTGAAGTCCAGCTTGATCCGCGAAATGTCGCTGACCGTGGCGATGGGCGTGCCCGCGGTCACGATGGCGCCCGGCGAAACCGTGCGCAGACTGACCCATCCGCCGAAGGGCGCGCGGATGATCCGGTCGCCGATCGAGGCGCTGGCCTGCTGCGCAGCGGCGCGGGCGGAACGGGCCAGCGCGACCTGGCTTTCAAGGCTTGCAGAAGTGGCAAAGCCGCGTTGCTTGAGCGCCTGGATACGCTCCAGCTGTTGCTGCGCGGCGAGCGCCTGCGCCTGCGCCGCGGCGAATTCAGCCTTCTCCTGTCCCACTGCGAGCGTCGCGATCACCTGCCCGCGGCTGACAAAGCCCCCGTCACTGAAATTGAGCGACGTGATGCGCTCGGTAACCGGAGCAGACAGCACCACCTGCTCATTGGCGAAGGCCGTTCCGACGGCATCCAGATTATCGGTAAAGCTCTCGGTCGCAATCGGGGCCGCCGACACCAGCGCAGCGGCACGCGCTTTCTTTTCCTTCTCGCCCCCGCAGGCAGACAGGCTGAGCGCAATCACGAAAAGGGTCAGAAGCGTGCGCATGGGAATGGGCTAATAGGCCTTTGCAAGCGACACAAATGGTCATTTGTCGCATATTGTAACTATAGCGGCGAAACGAATGCCGGGAGATTATCCGCCAAATATTGCGTAGAGGAGAAACTCCACATTGCCCTGCGGTCCCGTGATCGGGCTGGCGATGACGCCTTCCACCCGCCAACCCTTGGAAATCGCCCAGTTCTTGACCTCTTCGCACACGCGTTCATGGATTGCGGGATCACGGACGACGCCACCCTTCCCCACTTCCTCGCGCCCCGCCTCGAACTGGGGCTTGATGAGGGCCACCAGCCCCGCACCGGGGCGGGCAAAACTCATGGGCCGGTCCAACACCTTGGCAAGCGAAATGAAGCTGGCGTCGCAGACGATGATATCCACCATCTCAGGGATATGGTCGGCGGTCAGGATGCGCGCGCTGGTCTGTTCATGGACGATGACGCGGGGGTCGGAGCGCAGCTTCCAGGCAAGCTGGTTGGTGCCGCTGTCGACCGCATAGACCCGCGCCGCCCCATGGGTCAGCAGAACGTCGGTGAACCCCCCGGTCGAGCTGCCGACATCGATGGCGACGGTGCCGGTCACGTCGATATGAAAATGCTCCAGCGCGTGGGCGAGCTTGATGCCGCCGCGGGAAACCCAGGGATGGTCCCGCCCCTTCACCTCCAGCTCGGCATCGGGGGCAACCTGCTGACCGGCCTTTTCAATCTTCCTGTCGCCCAGAAACACCAGACCCGCAAGGATGAGCGCCTGCGCACGGGCGCGGCTTTCGGCCAGGCCATTGTCGACGAGCAGCTGGTCGGCACGAACCTTGGCCATCAGCGCACCAGATCCGCGAGAGTCGAAGGGGTCAGGATCTGGGGCAATGTCCGCGCATCCCTGCCGGGGGCGTACCAGAGATAGAGCGGCACGCCCGATCGCCCGTGCGCTTCGAGGAAGCGGGTGATGGCGGGGTCGGCATTGGTCCAGTCGCCGATCATGACCGTGACGCCGGCCTTTTTGAAGGCGGCCCGGGTTTCGCTGCGATTGATGGCGGCGGCTTCATTGGCTTTGCAGGTCAGGCACCAATCAGCCGTGAAGTAGAGGAAAACCGGCTTGTTCGCGGCACGCAGGCTGGCAAGACGCGCCTCCTCGAAAGCAATGCCCTCCGCCGGGGCCGCAAAAGCGGGTGCACGGGCAGGCAGTGCAGCGGCAGCGCCTGCAAAAAGCGCCAGCGCAGCGCAGGCGACGGCAATGCCGCCACGTTTGCCATGATATTGGCGCTGGCCCAGCCACCAGAGCAGCAGTCCGAGGACGATCGCCCCCGCGACCCCGATCGCCATGGCAGCGCCGCCGCGCTGCTGGCCAAGCAGCCAAAGCAGGCCGAACGCAGTCAGGGCCATGGGAATGGCGAGCAGCTGCTGGAAGCGGCGCATCCAAGGACCGGGCCGGGGCAGACGGGTGCGGAGCGCGGGCAGATAGGCAAGCGCGAGAAAAGGCAGGGCAAGGCCAAGGCCCAGTCCGGCAAACACGCACAACGCGGCGGGCAGCGGCAGGATGAGCGCCGCGCCCATGGCCGCCCCCATGAAGGGACCGGTGCAGGGCGTCGCGACGAAGGCCACAAGCACGCCGGTCCAGAAGGCGCCGGTTGCGCCGCCCTTGCCCACCAGCTTTTCACCGCCGCCAAAGGCGCCAAGTTCGAACAGACCCGCAAGGTTGAGCGTGATCGCGGTGACCAGCAGCAACAGGAACAGGATGATGCGGGGGTCCTGCAACTGGAACGCCCAGCCGACCGCCGCCCCCGCTGCCCGCAGGGCCAGCAGCAGACCGCCCAGCGCAAGGCAGGTCAGCACGATGCCCAAGCCATAGGCCAGTGCTTCACGGCGAACGGCATGCTCATCCCCGCCCGCCCGGGCGAGCTTCATCGCCTTGAGGCCGAGGATCGGAAAGACGCAGGGCATGATGTTGAGCAGCAGGCCGCCCAGCAACGCGCCTCCCAGCGCAAGCAGAGCGGTCCGGAGCGTGACGGAACGGGCGGCCGGAACGGCGCCGGCCCTTGCCGTCAGCAGAAAGCCGACATGATCGCCGGTGCGCAGGACGGCCTGCATCGGGCCGGACCCGAAGCCCTGCGCCGCTTCCGTTTCGATCAGCAGGCGGTCGCCCTCCCGCGTGATGCGCTGCGGGGCGGCATAGCGGGCGATGCCGTCTTTCAGCGGGAAGAGATGAACGTCCGCCGCCCTGGCGCCCGCGGGAAAGGGAACGGACAGGCGCAGACGGCCGTCCGCGATCGCATACTGCGCCTCGCTGCCCAGAGGGCGGGGCAGATGACGGCGCCAATCGTCGAACTGCGCCCGCGCCGATGGCAGGATCGCACCCTCGCCCGCGACCAGATCCAGCCTCAGCGTCGCGCCTTCCGGTACGCACACCTTGTCCGTGCAGGCCAGCCAGTCTGCCCGTACCATGAGCGGCAGCTTCGTGCCCGCCGCAGTATCGGGCGCGACGTTCAGCGTCGCCAGAACGCCATATGGACCTTCATAGACATGGTTCATCAGGCCCGAAATGACGAGCGTTTGGGGCACCGGATAACGCAGCGCGCCGATGGTCACGCCTTTGGGCAACGTCCATTTGACCGTCATCCCAAGACCCGCATCGCCCGGATTTTCCCAATAGCCGTGCCAGCCCGTTTGCGGCGTCATGGAAAAGGCGATGGTCATGCTCTTGCCCGGTTGCGGGTCGGCGCTTTCCGCGACGAGCGCCGCCGCAATATGCGGGGCGCCCTGACCGAACGCCCCCTGCGCCCGCGCCGCCGTCGGCGCGAGCAGGAAAAGCGCTGTCATCAGAAGGACATGAAAAATCCGCATCGGGCCTCTGGTCGCGTGAATGCAAGGGGGCTAGGTCCCGATGCATCCGCCGTCAAGGCATCAGAAGGTATCCGGTTCATGTTGAAAAAAGTCGCTGCTGCCCTGCTTCTTGCCAGCGCAGCGCCCGCACTGGCCCAGGCCCCGGCGGCTGCCCCCGCTCCCGCCCCCACGTCCACGTCCACGATACCGCCCAAGCTGATCGTGGCCATCTCCGTCGACCAGTTCTCGGCCGATCTGTTTAGCGAATATCGGCAATATTATGTGGGCGGCCTCAAGCGGCTCACCGAACAGGGCATCGTGTTCCCGCGCGGCTATCAGAGCCATGCCGCTACGGAAACCTGCCCCGGCCACAGCACCATCCTGACCGGCAGCCGCCCTTCGCGCACCGGCATCATCGCCAATAACTGGTTCGATCTCGGCGCTGCCCGCGCCGACAAGTCGATCTATTGCGCCGAGGACGAAAGCCAGCCGGGCAGCAGCAGCGGCAATTATGTCGCCTCGCCCGTCCATCTGAAGGTGCCCACGCTGGGCGGACGGATGAAGAACGCCAATCCCGCGACCCGCGTCGTGTCCATTGCGGGCAAGGACCGCGCGGCGATCATGATGGGCGGCCCGAACGCGGATCAGGTCTGGTGGCTGGGCGGGCCGAACGGCTATGTCAGCTACAGGGGCGTGGCGACGCCGCCTCTGGTGGCCAAGGTCAATGAAGTCTTGGCCGAGCGCCTCGCCCAGCCCAATCCGGGCTTTGAGCTGCCCCCGCAATGCGCGGCCAGGGATTTTCCGGTCAAGGCGGGCAACATGACGGTCGGCACGGGCCGCTTTGCCCGTGAGGCAGGCGATTTCAAGGGCTTTCGCGTCTCGCCCGAACAGGATGCGATGACCCTGGCCTTCGCTGCCGCCGCGGTCGAAACAATGGCGCTGGGCAGGCAGGCGCAGACCGACATCCTCTCCATCGGCCTGTCGGCAACCGACTATATCGGTCACACCTACGGCACCGAAGGGACGGAAAGCTGCATTCAGGTCGACCGGCTCGACCGCGAGCTGGGCGCCTTCTTCGACCGGCTGGACAAGGATGGGCTGGATTATGTGGTGATGCTGACCGCCGATCATGGCGGCCACGACCTGCCCGAGCGGCACCGTCTCAACGCCATGCCGATGGAGCAGCGCGTCGACATGGCGCTGACGCCCAAGGCGCTGTCGGCGGCAATCGCGGAAAAGACCGGCATCACGGGCAAGAAGCTGATCTGGGGCGATGGCCCGGCGGGCGATCTTTATTTCGACCCCAGCCTGACCACCGCCCAGCGCGCCCGAGTGGAAGCGGCAACCCTCGCCCTGCTGCGCGCCCACCGCCAGGTGCAGACCGTTTTCACCAAGGCGGAAATCGCCGCAACGCCCTCCCCCTCTGGCCCCCCGGAAAGCTGGTCGCTGCTCCAGGAGGCGCGGGCCAGCTTCGATCCGCAGCGGTCGGGCGATCTGCTGCTGCTGCTGAAACCACGCGTCATGTCGATCCCCGAACAGGCGGTGATGGGCTATGTCGCCACCCATGGCAGTCCGTGGGACACGGATCGCCGCGTGCCGATCCTGTTCTGGCGCAAGGGGCTGGCCCATTTCGAACAGCCGCTGGGCGTCGAGACGGTCGACATCCTGCCGACGCTGGCGGCGCTGATCCACCTGCCGGTGCCGAAGAATGAGATTGACGGCCGCTGCCTTGATCTCGTCGCAGGCGACGGAGACAGCTGCCCGGCGCAATAATCGCGCCTCAGATATTCTCCGCGATCCCGTCGCGCCCTTCGTCCATCAGCGCGTGAACGCGATGGGGCGCGGAGACCTCGACCCGGCTGGTGACCTCATAATGGGCCTTGGCCTGACGGACATTGCTGTCGGCAGGCACGCTGTCGGTCAGCCAGACATTGCCGCCGATCACCGACCGGCTGCCGATGATGATGCGGCCCAAAATGGTCGCGCCGGCATAGATCACGACGTCATCCTCGATGATGGGATGGCGCGGCAGGGCCTTTTCCAGCCGCCCCCGCTCATCTGCCGGGAAGCTGCGCGCGCCCAGCGTCACGCCCTGATAGATCCGCACCCGGTCGCCCACGATCGCGGTTTCGCCGATGACGACCCCGGTGCCATGATCGATGAAGAAGCTGCGACCGATCTTCGCGCCGGGATGGATGTCGATCCCGGTGCTGCCATGCGCGATTTCCGAGATGATCCGCGCCACCAGCGGCGCGCCCAGCTGATACAGCCGGTGGGCCAGACGATGATGGGTGATCGCCATCATGGACGGGTAGCAGATCAGCACTTCGTCCACGCTGCGCGCCGCCGGATCGCCCAGGAAGGCGGCTTCCACATCGCTGTCGAGCAGTTCGCGCAGCGACGGCAGGCTCTGGGCAAAGGCGCCGATGATGCGCGTTGCTTCCTGATCCACCCTCGCGATCGGCTCGCCCCTCAGCGCATAGATCAGTTCGAGGCGGATTTGCCCATACAGGCGGCTGAGAACGGTTTGCAGCGTCTGCGCGACATAGACATCCTCGTTATGCAGACGCACGAAACTCGGGCCAAGACGCAACGGAAACAGCGCGCCGCAGAGCGCCGCCATGATTTTGGTCAGCGAGGCGCGGGAAGGAAAGCCCTCCGCGCCATATTCGGCATGATGATCCTGCGCCTGCCGCCAGCGCCGCCGAACCATGCCCAGTTCGGCTGCCAGCCGGTCGATGTCCCAATATTCCGGAGCGATGTCGCTTTCGCCTTCTGCCGTCATATATGCCTCTTTTCGAACCGGCACATGGCATAGCGCCGCAGGGCAGCGGGCGGTAAACGAGTTTTGCTTGGGGGTGTGCAGATTCTCTTTGTCAGCGTCGGGACGCATCCATCGGGGGATACAGGCAGATTTCCGCCCGCAGTCCCCCTTCAGGCCGATTGGCAAGGGTCAGTTGTCCCCCTTCCTGCTCGACGGCGCGGGCCACGATGGCCAGCCCCAACCCCAGGCCGCGGGTATTGCGTTGCCGCGCCTCGTCCAGTCGGGCGAAAGGCTTCAGGACCTCGTCCAGCTTGTCGCGGGGAATACCGGGGCCGTCATCGTCGACCCGGATCAGCACTTCCGCGTCCTTGCGCTCCAGCGTCACGCGGGCGCGGCCACCATAATGCAGCGCATTTTCGATCAGATTGACGACAGCCCGACGCAGCGGCAGCGAGCGCAGCATCATTTCCAGATGATCCGGCCCGGCATAGTCGACCGGCTTGCCATGATCCTGAAAGGCGTCGACCACCGTGGCCACCAGTACCGCCAGATCGGTTCGCACCGGCGGCTCGCCATTTTTCTCGCCGCCCAGAAAAGCGAGCAGCGAGTCGATCATCTCGCCCATTTCCTCCAGATCGCTTTCGATCGCCTCCCGCGCATCATTGTCGGGAAGGTTTTCGAGCCGCAACTGCAGCCGGGCGAGCGGCGTGCGCAGGTCATGGCCCACCGCCGCCAACGTCTCGGTCCGTTCGGTGATCAGGCGGTGGATGCGCTTTTGCATCGCATTGAAGGCACGGATCAGGTTGCGCACGTCATTGGAGCCGCCCTCCTCCACCATGACTTCATCGCCAAGGCCGATGCGCTCGGTCGCTCTGGTAAGGTCGCGCAGCGGCGCCAGCGTCCGGCGGATCAGGAGGCCCCCGACGATCAGCAGCGCCAGCACCGGGATCAGCGCCAGCCCCATGCGGCCCAGGGTGAAGGTCCATTTGCCGCCGCTATGCCGCATGCCGAAATAGAGCCAGCTGCCGTCCGCCAGCCGCATCCCGCCATTGATTTCGGAAACGCGCCCCGGCGCGGCCAGCCGCAGCCAGAGACCCGACTGCTCCAGCGTCGGTTCCCAGTTGATGATCTGGCGGCGCATCCGCTCAAGCTCCGGCGCCAGAGGCGGCGGCGGCGGCGAAGCCGGGGTCCAGTGGACGTCGTATCGATCGGTGGTCAGTTGCAGCGACAGGGCATGCCGCTCGTCCGGCGGTTGCTCGGTCAGGAGCTTGCGGGCGATGACCAGATGCTCGGCCAACCGTCGGGCCTCGTCATCCTGGAGCGAGAGCTGGGTGGCCCGCTCATAGACCAGCGTGCCGACGGCGAATTCCAGAGTCAGGGTCAGCAGCAGGATCGCGAAAATCTGCCCGACCAGACTGACATGCCGTCTCAAGCGCGGCTGACCTCCGCATTGAACATATAGCCGACGCCGCGAACGGTTGTAATCGGCGCGGCGCGGTCGTCGGTCGACAGTTTGCGGCGCAGGCGACTCACGAGGACGTCGATGCTGCGGTCACTGCTGTCGCCCATGCGGGTACGGGACAGCTCGATCAGCCGTTCGCGGGCGATGACGCGCTGCGGGTGGCTGAGGAAGGAGCCGAGCAGATCGAACTCCGCGCCGGTCAGTTCGACGATCGCGCCGGTGGGCGAACGCAGTTCGCGGCGGGGGAAGTTGACGATCCAGCCGTCGAAACGGGCCTCGTTTTCGCGATGCTCGTCCGGGCCGCGCTCCACGCCGACGCGGCGGAGGATGGCGCGGATGCGGGCGATCAGTTCGCGCGTGCCGAAGGGTTTGGGGAGATAATCGTCCGCGCCCAGTTCCAGCCCGACGATGCGATCCGTCTCGCTGCCCTTCGCGCTGATGAAGATGATGGGCACATCGCTCTTGCGCCGGATCTGACGGCAAAGATCAATGCCGTTGGTGCCGGGCAGCATGACGTCGAGAACGACGAGATCGACCGGGCCGGCATCGAAGGCAACCCACATTTCGGGACCGGACGAGGCCGGACGGACCTGATAGCCATGTTCCTGCAGGGCCCGCGCGGTCAGCGTGCGGAGCGGCGGGTCATCCTCTACCAGAATGATGGTCGGGGCGGTCATGCCGGAAAGCAAAGAATTTGGCGCATGGAGAAGGAGATAGGTCTGGCCGGTTGGAGGGTCAACCGCACGTTGCCACAGCAACAAGGCACAGGCAATTCAGCAACAATTTGTCACGGGCAGGATAAGCGGCTGCCCCCTTGCAGAAATTTTTGTCATGCCGGGCCTTGTGCAAAGGCCCGGCATGCAGCGCGTCAGAAGGCGGCCGAAAGGGAGAAGACCACCTGGCTGCGCGCAATCGACTTGCCGAAATTGTCGGCGTCCTGAACCATGAAGTTCGGGCGCAGATAATTTTCCTCGACCCGCGCAATGTCGGTGTCGACATAGGCGACGCCCAGCGTCAGCGGCGTGCCGGGAATGGCGACGTCAGCGCCCACCAGCCAGTCGAGATATTTGCCGGTCGGGGCGATCGAGGTGCCGTTGGGGCCAAGGCCGGGATTGCCGTTCGACCAGCCCAGATGCGCCTTCAGCGTGACGGGCGTGTTGGGCACGGCGCCGCTGATGTCGCCCCAGACGTAGAGATTGTCTTCCTTGTCGCCCGGATTGAAGATGGTGCAGGCCGCATCGCTGCACCAGTTGCCCAGCGCTTCCTGCTTGGGAGCGTAGGCGACGCCGACCAGACCCTTGACCGGACCCAGCTGGCTCGACAGCTTGACATAGGGTTCGGCAAAGTCGGTGATGTCCGCGCCCGAAGGATACATATACCAGGTCAGGCCGACGTCCAGCGTCGCGCCGCCCACCGGGATCGCATAACCCGCGAACAGGTCCAGTTCCATATTGGCGCCGCCGAACTGGCCCCAGCCCGCAAGATTCGAAGCCCAGGTGCCGACATAGGCGCCGCTTTCATGGGTGACGGTCACGCCGCCCTGAACGGCCATGGCCCTGTCGGACTGCGACACGCCGCGGAACCGATAGTCGGACACCAGCGCAACGCTGCCGGAAACGGTGATCGGGCCTGCGGGCTCCTCCTGAGCGAAAGCCGGGGCGCTGGAAAGCAGCGCAAGCGCGGCACAGGCAATCTGATACTTCATGAACATTCCCCTTTAGGTAAGAATGTTCCGTCCTGCGTCCGCCAAGTTCAAAGATCTGCACTTTCGTTCGTCTTCGATACCGGCGAATTGACCCCAGACTATTCCCGCAAGGACGTTAGGGAAACGGATTTTTCCGCACATGCGAAGCTAATCTTCAATCTGTGCCACCAGAAGCACGATTATTTTCTTTTATGGCTCTAAATGTTTCTATTTGATTTCTGGTTCAAGACAGATTGTTAAAAAGCCGCCGCGTCACAGTCATGACGCGGCGGCTCTCCTGTCGCCCGGTAAGGGGGTGAAGATCAGGCGACCAGGTGGCGCATCCGGCCGGTGGCCCCGAACAGTTCGACCTCTGCCCCGGCGCCCCGCCGGCGGTCGACCCATTCGCGCACCATTTCGGCGCAGGTATGGTCGATATGGCCCAGCCGCTCGACATTCAGGATGACGAGGCGACCTGCGGGAACCGATTCCAGCTTGGCCGAGAGTTTGGGCAGGCTGAGGAAGGTCGCGGTGCCGTGCAGCGCAACTTCATGCGCGTCCTCGCGGCTTTCCTCCTCCATGCCGAGCCGCAGGCGGCGGGCATGAGGCAGCATTTCCAGCAGCGACAGGCCGATGCCAACCAGAACGCCGGTCAGCAGGTCGGTCGCTACGACGCAGATCAGCGTCGCCGCCCACACCACCGCCGGAAGCGGACCATAGCGGTGGAAAAGATGCTTCACATGATCGACGCTGACGAGGCGGACGCCGGTCACGACGAGGATGCCCGCCAGCGCGGCCATCGGGATTTCCCGCAACAGCCAGGGCAGCAGGGCAACGAAGCCCAGAATCCAGATGCCGTGCAGGATGGTCGACAGACGGGTCTTGGCCCCCGCCTGCACGTTGGCCGAGCTGCGGACGATCACGCCGGTCATCGGCAGGGCCCCCGCAACGCCGCAGAGCAGGTTGCCGATGCCCTGGGCGCTCAGTTCGCGGTTGTAATTGGTGCGAACCCCGTCATGCATGCGGTCGACCGCCGCCGCCGACAGCAGGGTTTCCGCGCTCGCAATGAAGGCGATGGCGATGGCGGTGGTGATGATCGTCGGATTCATGAGCTGCGCAAGCAGACCCTGTTCCGGCAGAGAAATCGCCGAGATGATCGATTCCGGCACCACGACGCGCGCCACCGGAAGGCTGAGCACGAAGGCCGCCAGCGTCGCCAGCACCACGCCGACCAGCGCGCCCGGCACCAGCTTCAGCGACGCCGGACGGATTTTCTCCCACCCCAGCATGCCGCCGATGGTAAGAAGGCCCACGGCAAAAGCGGTCGCGGCATCCTGATTGCTGAGGCCGAAAATCTGCCCCGGCATGGCGACCAGATTGGCAAGGCCGCTCGACAGCGGCTTGTCGTCGAACAGGACATGGAACTGACCAACGACGATCAGCACGCCAATGCCTGCCAGCATGCCATGCACCACTGCCGGAGAAATGGCGCGGAACCAGCCGCCGACCCGCAACAGGCCTGCGATCACCTGAATCGCACCGGCAAGGATCAGGATCGGCCCCAGGGCGGACAGTCCCTGTTTCTGCACGATTTCGAAGACGATGACCGCCAGACCCGCCGCCGGGCCGCTCACCTGAAGCGGCGAGCCCGCCAGCAGGCCAACGATCAGACCACCGATCATGCCGGTGATCAGGCCCTTTTCCGGCGGCACGCCGGAGGCGATGGCAATACCCATGCACAGCGGCATCGCCACGAGGAAGACGACGATGGATGCCGTGAAGTCGCGGCTGAAGGTGCCGCCGGAAAATGCCTTTAGCATGCGGATTACTCCGCGGCCTGAGCGTAGGCGACGTCAGCGGCCAGGCGCTTGGCGTGCGGCAGCGCGACAGGCAGCGGCTGGCCTTCGCGAAGGGGAAGGAAACGGCCGGTTTCGCCGTCCAGACCCAGGACCTGACCCGCATGAATGTCGACATACCAGCCGTGCAGCGCAATCTCGCCGCGCGCGATGCCCGACGCCACCGAAGGGTGGGTGCGAAGATGGGCAAGTTGCACCACGACGTTTTCGAGCGCCATGTTGCGCAGCTTTTCAGCATCGCTCAGATCATCGGGATAGCTTTCGCGGCAGACCTTCTGCGCGGCATGGCTGTGCCGCAGCCAGGCGGCGACGTTGGGCATCGCGGTGAGATCGGCATTGGTCGACAGCGCCTTCATCGCGCCGCAGTCGCTATGGCCGCAGACGATGATGTCGCGCACGCCCAGCACCATCACCGCATATTCCACGGTCGACGTGACGCCGCCATTCTGGGTCGCATGCGGCGGTACGATATTGCCCGCATTGCGACAGACGAACAGGTCGCCGGGATCGGCCTGCATGATATGCTCGGGCACGATACGCGAATCCGCGCAGGAGATCATCAGCGCCTTGGGGCTCTGGCCGTCGCTGGCGAGGCGGTTGTAGAGCGCGCTCTGGTTCGGAAAGACCTGGCTTTCGAAGCTGAAGACGCGACCGATTAGCTCGTTCATGTCACTGCATCCTTCTTGTGTCCTGGCCAGTCAGGGGGAGACCGGCCTTGGCATGAAGGATAAGGAGGCGTTTTTGCTGCGGCGCAGCGCTATTGTTAAATACTATGTCTGAACGATCGAAAGCGCGTCAGATGCAACGGTTCGTCCGATTTTCCATTAAAAACAGTGCAATAGATCAGCAACAAACCGCCGTTCAGCGCCGGTCGACAACGGCGCTGAACATATATCCGCCGCCCCGCACCGTCACGATCGGCGCAGACCGCCCGCCACGGCCCAGCTTGCGCCGCAGCCGGCTGACCAGCACATCGACGCTGCGATCGGAGGATGGCGTATCGCGTACCCCGGCCAGCTCCATGAGGCGCGATCGGGCGATGACGATCTGCGGATGATCCAGCAACACGAGGAGGAGGGAAAATTCCGCCGCTGTCAGCTCCACCCTCGCGCCATCGGGATCGATCACCTCCCGGCGGGAGGAATTGACGACCCAGCCGTCGAAGTGCGCCTCCGTCGGACGACGCGCTCCCAGGGCGCGTTCGCTGCGTCCGCGGCGAAGAACCGCGCGCAGCCGGGCGGCCAGCTCGCGGGTGGAATAGGGTTTCGCCATATAATCGTCGGCGCCCAGTTCCAGCCCGACCACGCGATCGACCTCGCTGCTGTTGGCGCCGACCAGGATGATCGGAACATCGCTGCGCTCCCGCACGTCCCGGCACAGGTCCATGCCGTCCGGGCCGCGCAGGGCTGCGTCCAGCACGACCGCGCCGACGGGCATGCTGTCCATGGCGTTCCAGATATCGCTCGCCGAGGCGGCTGGCAGGGCATGAAACCCGTTTTCCTCCAGCGACTGGCGCACCTGCTGGCGCGTCTCCTGCTGGGCATCGGCGATCAGTATGAGCGGAGGACTCATCCGCCTGTCACGGCACCTTTTCGGGACAGCGCCTGGATGCCGTCAAGCTCGTTTACGAGGACCGCGCGGTCCTGCTGTGCAATGGCGGTGGCGTGGACCGACTGGGCCACCGAATAGCGGGCGACCTCCGCCTCGATCTGGCTGCGGGCGGCGGTGCATTTGCCCGCATGACTGCCCGACAGAGGCGCAAAACGGTGGATCGACTTGGCGACGGCGGCGATCGGGCGGCCCTGCGCCGCGACCGCGCGGTTCACCACAAGTTCGGCCTGCCAGCGGCACACCGGCACCGAAGGACGATTGGCGAAACGCGATTCGACTTCACGAACGTGAATGGTCGATGCCGTCTGGTAGCTCGCCGTGTAGGCATTCGACGCGTGGGTGATTTCAGCGCTGTGGATCGGGGTCGCGGCGGCCAGCGCCGCGGCGCCCGATGCGAGGATGAGGATCATGGGGCCTTCTCCTTTACGACCGGAAATGGTTGGTCCGGGTTTAGGCGGCGTGAATGTCTCCGTAATTTGCCGAATGTTACAAATCATTGCTCAAGCATTTTCCAGTCAGCGACGGCGCGGCAATATGGGGCGGCTGGTGCCGCCTGTCCAACAGATGATCCAGCAGCGCCGACAGCCACAGGGCGTCGCTCGCCGCGCGGTGCCGCACCGGATATTGCGCATCGGCAAAGCCGACCGCCTGCATGATCCGTCGCTCGCCCGCGCCGTATTCGTCCAGCAACAGAGAGACATGGTCGATCATGAAGGGCGTGGCCTGCCCTGCCGCGTCGGCCAGTGTCTCCAGCCAATATTGGTCGATCACGCTGTCGGCCACCAGACGATGCCCGTGGGCGGCCGCCACCAGTTCGGCAAATACGGTTTCGGCTGACAGGCCTTCGCGTTCCACCTGGGCGAGGGTAAGGCCATGCAGCCGTTCCGCCTCCGCCGACCAATGCCATCCGGCCCAGTTTTCGTGCGGCCGGATCAGCCAGCTTTGCGCCCGCCCATTCCCGGCAACGCCGACCTCGATCGGATAGGACAGGCCATGGCGGGGCAGGCAGGACGCCTCGAAATCGATCGTGAGGATCGTCAACTTACTCTCCATATTTTCTGGAGCGGGTTTCGATCCGGTTGAATCGGATCGCCGCTCCGGATTTCTTGTTTTCGGCGATTCCTGAAACAGCGACCGGTTCCGATCGCCTGGAATCGCTCCAGGCCACGGCCGCCCTCTTCAGACCGGCCAGCCCGCTTTTCGATGCTCCCTTTTTAGGAAGGGTCTATGTCAGTCCGAAGTCAGCCATCCGAAAAATGATGCCGACGGCCCCTTTCCGGCGATCAGCCGAATCATCGCCCCGTTCGCAAAAATCGCCTTAATCTGGAGCAAGAGGCCGCAACCTCCGGGCACCACGCGCTTTTAGGACGTGCGCCCGCTGCAACGTCGTGGGATCGTGGATGGCGCGGTTCAGGAGAGGAATGCCCGACCATGAAAATTGCGCAGATCGCCCCGCTTGCCGAAAGCGTGCCGCCCCGCCTCTATGGCGGCACGGAGCGGATCGTGTCCTATCTGACCGAGGAACTGGTCCGTCAGGGCCATGACGTGACCCTGTTCGCCAGCGGCGATTCGGTGACGGCGGCGGAACTGGTCCCGGTCACGGACATGGCCCTGCGGCTGAACCCGGCAGTGCGCGACCCCATCCCCTATCATATGATGTTGCTGGATGCGGTGCGGCGGCGCGCCGACGAGTTCGACGCCCTGCATTTCCACATCGATCTCATCCACATGCCGCTGGTGCAGGACTTTATCGGGCGCGCGGTGACGACCCTGCACGGACGGCTTGACCTGCCTGATCTGCCGGCCTTCTACCGGGCCTTCCCCGACCATAGTCTGGTGTCGATTTCCGATCATCAACGCTTGCCCATGCCTCCGGTCAATTGGGCGGGAACGATCCATCACGGCCTGCCGTCCGGACTCCTGCCCGCGCGACCGCAGACGAGCGACGGCTATCTTGCGTTTCTGGGGCGGATATCGCCCGAAAAGCGGCCTGACCGGGCCATCCGCATCGCGGCCCGGAGCGGCCTGCCGCTGCGGATCGCGGCAAAGGTCGACAATGTGGATCGCCTCTATTGGGAAGCGGAAATCGCTCCCCTGATCGAGCGTTTTCCCAACGTCAGCTTCATCGGGGAGATCAACGAGGCGCAGAAGGCGGATTTTCTCGGCAAGGCCAGCGCCCTTCTCTTCCCCATCGACTGGCCCGAACCTTTCGGTCTGGTGATGATCGAGGCGATGGCCTGCGCCACGCCGGTCGTCGCCTTCCGCTGCGGCTCGGTGCCCGAAGTCATAGAGCATGGCCGCTCAGGCTTCATCGTGGAGAGCGAGGATGAAGCCGTCGAAGCCGTCAGGCAACTCGGCCATCTCGACCGCCGGCTTGTGCGCGCCGCTTTTGACGCACGCTTCACGGCAGAAAGGATGGCGGCCGATTATGTCCAGCTTTATCATGGTCTGCCCGGTGCGAGAACCGAAGCGGCGCTGCTGCGCCGCTTGCGCGGGGAGGAAGCGGAACTTCAGGCCGTGGGATAGGAGAAGGGCATGTCGGCAAGCCAGTTGCAGCCGGACGTTTCGCCGATCGAAGGCGTGCCGTCGATCGAGCCTGGGCAAAATCTCTCGCAGGTGCAAACCCAGTTCTTCATTCCCGCCACCGCGTCCCTGCATGAACGGCGCCCCCGCACCCTGAAACACGGCGACAGTTTCGCCGTGTTTGACCATAGCGGCGATGCCATTTCCGGGCCGGGCAGTCCCGAGGGGCTTTATCACCGCGACACGCGGCATCTGTCGCATCTCTACCTCACCATCAACGGCACCCGGCCGATGCTGCTGAGTTCAGGGCTTCGCGACGATAATGCGCTGCTGACCTGCGATCTCACCAATCCGGACTTTACCGGCCCGGACGGTCGGGTGGCGGTAGAGCACGACCTCATTCACCTGCGCCGCACTCGCTTCCTCTGGAAAGGCGCCGTGCATGAGCGGATCACCATCCGCAATTTCGACATCGAGGAACGGATGGTGAGCCTGAACCTCGCCTTCGCCGCGGATTTCGCCGATCTGTTCGAGATACGCGGCATGACCCGGCTGCGGCGGGGCGCGATGCGCGATCCGGTGGTGGGCACGGACGAAGTGTTGCTCGGTTATGAAGGGCGCGATGGCAAGGTGCGCGAAACCCATCTGCGCTTCGATCCCGCGCCGCAGCACCTGACCGACAGCCATGTCCGGTTCGATGTGGCGGTTCCTCCGGGAGAGCGTCGCACCCTCTATATCCAGATCTGCTGCGAGCGGACGGAAAAGCCGGGCGGTGCCCTGTCCAAGCATTTTCTCAAGCGGCTGCGGGAATCCATGCAGGCGTTGAAACAGGCGCGATCCCGCGGCGCGACCGTGCAATCTTCTAACCAGCTTTTCAACGAGGTCGCACGGCGATCCGTCGCCGACATCACCATGTTGTCGACCGACACCGATCATGGTCCCTATCCCTATGCGGGAATTCCGTGGTTCAGCACCGTCTTTGGACGTGATGCCATCATCACCGCGCTGGAGACGCTGTGGCTGGACCCGGCGATCAGCAAGGGAGTTCTGGGCTATCTCGCCGCGCATCAGGCCAGCGAATTCGATGCCGCCGCCGATGCCGAACCCGGCAAGATCCTTCACGAAGTCCGTCATGGCGAGATGGCGGAACTGGGCGAGGTGCCGTTCCGCCATTATTATGGCAGCATCGACGCGACGCCCCTGTTCGTGATGCTGGCGGGCGCCTATCTGGAGCGCACGGGCGACAGCGGCTTCATCGCCGCCATATTGCCGCATATCGAGGCGGCGTTGAGCTGGATCGAGCTTCATGGCGACCGCGATCGCGACGGATTCGTCGAATATGGCCGCTTTACCGATCAGGGGCTGATCAATCAGGGCTGGAAGGACAGTCATGATTCCGTCTTCCACGCCGATGGCTCGATTGCGCGAGGCCCGATCGCGCTCGCAGAGGTCCAGGCCTATGTCTATGGCGCATGGACGGCGGCGGAGGCGATCCATGCAACGCTGGGCGATCCGGCCAGGGCACTGACTTATCGCAAGCAGGCCGAAGAGTTGCGGGAACGGTTCGACGCCGCCTTTTTCGATGCGGGTCTTGGAACCTACGTGCTGGCGCTGGATGGCGACAAACGGCCTTGCCGCGTCCGCTCCTCCAACGCGGGTCATGTGCTCTTCACTGGCCTTGCGCGCGAAGACCGCGCGGAAGCCGTGGTGCGCACGCTGATGGCGCCAGCCTCCTTTTCCGGCTGGGGCGTCAGGACCATCGCCTCGACCGAAGCGCGATACAATCCGATGAGCTATCATAATGGCTCGATCTGGCCGCACGACAATGCGATGATCGCCGCAGGCTTCTCGCGCTACGGCTACAGGCGGGAAGCGGCGCAGATTTTCGAGGGGCTGTTCGCGGCCGCAACCTATGTCGACCTCATGCGCCTGCCTGAACTGTTCTGCGGTTTTCCGCGCCGCCGAGCGCAGGGGCCGACCTTCTACCCCGTCGCCTGCAGCCCGCAGGCATGGTCCGCCGCCGCGCTACTGTCGCTGATCCAGTCGAGCCTCGGTCTCGGCTTCGATGTCCACAGCGCGGAGATTTCCCTGCGCGAACCGGCCCTGCCCCGATTTCTGGACGAGCTGACGCTCTATGGCCTGCGGCTGGGCGAAGCGCGGGTGGATATCGCCTTCGACCGCATGGGCGACAAGGTGGTGGTGAAGCCGCTTGACCGCAGCGGCAATGCCCGCGTCGTGACCATTGCCTGAAAATTGGCGCTTGGCACCACGCAATTCATGCCTAAATCGCCGGCCATTGCAATCAAAGGATGGACCCGACCATGGCAGGAACCGCTTTCATCACCGGCGCAACGGCAGGCATTGGAGCAGCTTCGGCGCGGCGCTTTGTGGCGGCGGGCTGGAAAGTGGTCGTGACCGGCCGCCGGGCCGAGCGGCTGGACGCGCTGGTCGCCGAACTCGGCGCGGACATGGCGCATCCGATCAGCTTCGACATGCGCGACGGCGCGGCGATCGACGCCGCGATAGCGGGCCTGCCAGCGGATTTTGCCGCCATCGATCTGCTCATCAACAATGCCGGTCTGGCACTGGGCACGGCTCCGTCGCAGCAGGCCGATCTCTCCCAGTGGCAGCAGATGATCGACACCAACATCACCGGTCTCGTCACCATCACCCACAAGCTGCTGCCGCTATTGATCGAACGCAGGGGCGCGATCATCAACCTGAGCTCGGTCGCGGCGACCTATCCCTATATGGGCGGCAACGTCTATGGCGGCACCAAGGCGTTCGTCAGCCAGTTCTCGCTTGGCCTGCGATCGGACCTGCACGGCACCGGCGTCCGGGTCACGTCGATCGAGCCGGGCATGGTGGAAACCGAATTCACCCTGGTCCGCACCGGCAGTCAGACGGCGTCCGACGCGCTCTACGGCACCGCCAATCCGATGACGGCGGAGGATATTGCCGAAACCCTGTTCTGGGTCGCTACCCAGCCTCCGCACCTCAACCTCAACCGG
This sequence comes from Sphingobium sp., assembly GCF_041987595.1. Lineage (GTDB taxonomy): Bacteria > Pseudomonadota > Alphaproteobacteria > Sphingomonadales > Sphingomonadaceae > Sphingobium. The sequence goes on from NZ_JBHIWJ010000032.1 coordinate 31,693, forward strand.
ATCGAACTGATGCCGGTCACCCAGTCCTTCGCCGGCTTTCAGGTCGCGCGGGAGGGGTGACGGGGCGAACGTCAGACGAAACGGCCGACCGCTTTCGCCCCCGACTGGCGCGGCTTGATAAGCCTTGAAATGATGGTGCGCCCAACAGGATTCGAACCTGTGGCCTTCGGATTAGGAATCCGACGCTCTATCCTGCTGAGCTATGGGCGCGCGGTGACGGCTCTATTCTGCGAGAACGGTGCGGTCAATTCTTGACTTCGGGTGGAACGACCGGAAAAGGCAGCGGCGCAACCTCCACCCCTTCCGCGATCAGCGCCCGCGCTTCTTCCAGCGCGACCTCGCCATGGATGCTGCTACGATCCTGTTCGCCATAATGCATGGCGCGAGCCTGTTCGGCGAAACCGCGGCCAACCCAGGTGGAGCCTTCCAGCGCCTTTTTCTGCGCCTGCGCCAGGGACTGGATCAGTTCGCGCATCTTCGCTTCCTCGCCCGCGCCCATGGCGATCGACGCGCCATCGGAGGGCGCCACCTGCGCCGGAAGCTCAGGCCGACTGTTGCCCTTGGGCGCGACCGCCGGAGCCATGACCGCCTTGCCGACCTGCATGTCGCCGCACAGCGGACAGCTGAGCAGACCGCGCACCTTCTGCTCTTCATAATCGGCGCTGGAGCCAAACCATGCCTCGAACACATGGCCTTGGGATTCGCACTTGAGGTCGAAAACGATCACGACACTGTCACATCCATGGGCAATGATCGCCGGTTGGCGAGCGCGGGCACCCGCCCGCGCACGTCCTCTATGCGCGAGATGTCGATGTCGGCAAGAGCGAGTCCCGCCATTTCGTCCATATCGAGGACAATGTCCCCCCATGGGTCAACGATCAGGCTGTGCCCATAGGTATCCCGGCCGTCGGCGTGATGACCGCTCTGGGCAGCGGCGACGACGAAACAGCCCGCCTCGATCGCCCGCGCCCGCAGCAATATGTGCCAGTGAGCCTTGCCCGTAGGCACGGTGAAGGCGGCCGGCATCAGCAGCACCGTCGCCCCCGCATTGGTCAGCGATCGGTAAAGATCGGGAAAGCGCATGTCGTAGCAGACCGACAGCCCCATGCGCGCCCAGGGCGTATCGACGGCGACCACCTGCTCGCCCGGCCCATAGACCGAGGATTCGCGCCAGCTCTCGCCCGTCGCCAGATCGACGTCGAACAGATGGATCTTGTCGTAGCGCGCCCGGATGTCGCCGCTGCCGTCGATCATGAAGCTGCGATTGGCCCAGCGCCCATCGGCGCGCTCATCCTTCAGCGGCAGGGAGCCGAGATGCACCCAAAGCCCCTGTTTTGCCGCCGCCTCGCGCACTGCGGCCAGAACCGGATCGTCCGCCTCCGACCGCAGCGTCGCCGCCGCCCGCTGCCGGTCGCGGTCCAGATAGCCGGCCATTTCCGGGGTGAACAGCATGTCCGCCCCCTCGCCCTTCGCCCGCGCGGCCATCTCGACGATGGCGGCGGCATTGGCGGCGGGGTCGACCCCGCTGGTCATCTGGAAGATCGCGGCGCGCATGGCTGTCAGAGGCCCAGCAGCGCGTCGAGCCTGCCCTGCCGTTCAAGCGCCGCCATGTCGTCGCTGCCGCCGATATGCGCGCCGTCGATGAAGATTTGCGGCACGGTGGTCCCGCCATTGGCGCGCTCCAGCATTTCGGTGCGCCTGGGACCGCCCATGGTGATGTCATATTCCTCGAACTTTATGCCCTTGCCCTGCAGCAGGGCCTTGGCCCGCGCGCAATAGCCGCACCACGCCTTGGTGTAGATCTCAACCTTTGCCATCTGTCTCAAAACTCCTTGGCACCCGAAATTGTGGCTCGGCCGGCTTTTGTCAATCTGGCAGCACCCGCGCCCAGCACAGCAGGTGAACGCTCGCCGCCCCGCCGCGTTTCAGCGCGCGGGCGCAGGCGGACGCCGTCGCCCCGCTGGTATGCACGTCATCGATCAGCAGCACCGCCCGTCCTTTGAGACCATGGCCGGGCGCCAGCGCGAACGCGCCCCTGACCGCCTTCGCCCGCGCTTTGGGGGGCATGCCGCGCAAAGGCAGCGTCCGACGCGTGCGCAGCAGCGCGTGATGATCCACCGCCAGCCCGGTCAGCCGTGCCAGATGCCCGGCGATCAGCGCCGACTGGTTGAACCCGCGCCACCACAATCGCCAGCGATGCAGCGGAACCGGGACGATCACGGCGCCTTCCAGTTCGGAAACATGCCGCGCCATCTGCCCCGCGATCAACCGGGCAAGGCCGATGCGCCGCCCATATTTGAGCCGCAGCGCCACCGCCCGCGCCACATCGCCATAGGCGAGCACCGCCCGCGCACTGTCGAAAGGCGGCGGATCGGCCAGACAGGCGCCGCATTCCGCTCCCTCGCCCTGGTCGAATTCGAACGGCACGCCGCATCGGGCGCAACAGGGCGCGCCCAGAAAGCGCATGCCGCTCCAGCAGGTCAGGCAGAAGGCGTCGTCCGCATCGACGATCACGCCGCAGCCGGGGCATCGCGGCGGCAGCGCATAATCCAGCGCCGGACGCAGCACGGTCTTGAAAAGCGGCCCGGTCTTGCGGAAAAATGCGTGGGACATCATCTCCCTTGTTCCCGCTCCTTCGCCAATGCACAAGGCCCGCCATGACCAACGCCGACATCTTCGACCGCGCATTGCGCGCCAGACGGCGCGACCGGATGCTGGCGCGGTTCGCCGATCATGACTTTCTCTACCGGGCGATGCTGGACGAATTGCTCGACCGGCTGGCCGATGTGCAGCGCGATCTGCAGGAGGTGCTGCTGATCGGCTGCCCCGACGGCAGCGCCCGGACCGCGCTGGAGGCGATGGGCAAGCGCGTCGTCTGCGCTGATCCCGGCTTTGCGGCAGCCAGGGCGCAGGGCGGCGTGCAGGCGGACGAGGACGCCCTGCCCTTCGCCGATGAGAGCTTCGATCTGGTGATCGCCTGCGGCACGCTCGACAGCGTCAACGACCTGCCCGGCGCGCTGATCCTGATGCGGCGGATATTGCGGCCCGATGGGCTGATGCTGGCAGCCTTTACCGGCGCGGGCACATTGCCCCGGCTGCGGGCGGCGCTGATGGCGGGCGAAGGCGAACGGCCGGGACAGCATATCCATCCGCAGGTCGACGTGCGTTCGGCGGGCGACCTGCTCTCCCGCGCCGGCTTCACCATGCCCGTGGCCGACAGCGACATGCTGACCGTGCGCTATGGCGACATGCTTCGGCTGATGCACGACCTGCGCGGCATGGGCGCGGGCAACGTGCTGACCTCGCGGCCGCCCGCGCTGCGGCGGGAAGCGCTGATCGGCGCGGCGCAGCACTTTGCCGCGGCGGCCGACGCCGACGGGCGAACCGGGGAACAGATGGCGATCCTGTATCTGAGCGGCTGGAAACATGATCCCAGCCAGCCTCGGCCGGCTCGCCGCGGCAGCGCCACCGTTTCGCTGGCCGACGCCCTGAAGCCGCGCCATTGATGGCGGGCGCGACAGGATCTGGATGACATAGGGGCGCGACGGATGCGGGCATCCCCGGCGAAACATGCAAAGGAGATACGGCCATGAGCTGGACGCGCCGCAAGCCGATGGAGGCGACGATGCCCGCGCAGGACGGGCAGCGACTGGCCCGCACCCTGTCATGGCCGCATCTGCTGGCGCTGGGCGTGGGGGCGATCGTCGGCACGGGCATCCTGACCCTGATCGGCGTCGGCGCGGATCGGGCGGGGCCTTCGGTGCTGCTGTCCTTCGCCATTGCCGGCGCCATCTGCGCCTGCGCGGCACTGGCCTATGCGGAGCTGTCCACCATGATGCCCGCCGCCGGGAGCGCGTACAGCTACAGCTATGTGGTGCTGGGCGAAGGCATTGCCTGGATCGTGGGATGGAGCCTGATCCTGGAATATTCGCTGGTGGTGTCGACCGTGGCGGTGGGCTGGTCGGGCTATGCCGCGCCGCTGCTGACATCGGTGGGGTTCCCCGAATTTTTGACCCGCGGGCCGGAACTGGGCGGCCTCGTCAACCTGCCCGCCATCTTCATCATCGCCGTGGTGGCCGGGCTGCTGATGCTGGGCACGCATGAAAGCGCGCGGCTGAACTCGCTGCTCGTCCTCATCAAGATCGCGACCTTGAGCCTGTTCGTCGCCATCGCCCTGCCCGCCTTCGACGCGCAGAATCTGACCCCCTTCATGCCTTTCGGTTTCGCCAAGACGATGGGACCGGACGGGGTCGAGCGCGGCGTCATGGCGGCGGCGGCGATCATTTTCTTCGCCTTTTACGGCTTCGACGCGATCTCGACCGCCGCGGAGGAGGCGAAGAACCCGGACCGGGACCTTGCCATCGGCATCGTCGGATCGCTGATCGCCTGCACGCTGATCTATGTGGCTGTGGCGGCAGCGGCGATCGGGGCGATGCCCTTCGCCCGCTTTGCCGACAGCCCGGAACCGCTGGCGCTGATCCTGCGCGAAATGGGACAGGGGCAGGTGGCCCGAATCGTCGCCATCGCGGCGGTGATCGCGCTGCCGACGGTGCTGCTCGGCTTTCTCTACGGGCAGAGCCGCATTTTCCTCGTCATGGCCCGCGATGGCTTCCTGCCGCAGCGGCTGGCCCTGATTTCGAAGCGCGGCACGCCCGCCCGGATCACCGGCGTCACCGCCCTATTGGTCGCGATCATCGCAGGCGTGCTGCCCATCGATGAGATCGCCGCGCTCGCCAATGCGGGGACGCTGATCGCCTTTACCGCCGTGGGCGCCTGCCTGCTGATCCTGCGGCGGCGGATGCCCGACATGAAGCGGCCCTTCCGCACCCCGGCGGGATGGCTGGTGGGCCTCGGCGCGATCGGCGGCTGCGCCTATCTGTTCATCAGCCTGCCGGTGAAGACCATCCTGGCCTGCCTGGTCTGGAACGCCATCGGCCTTGGCGTCTATTTCCTCTATGGGCGCGGGCGGGCATCCTTGAACGCGGGATAGGCTGGCCTTTTGCCCGCGCAGGCCTTACATGCGCGCCCACTATGGGCCGTTTTTCGAAGATGCATGGACTGGGCAACGATTTCGTCGTGATCGACGCGCGGGAAACCGCGCTCGACATGACGGAGGCCCGCGCCATGGCCATTGCCGACCGTCATGCCGGGATCGGCTGCGACCAGCTCATCCTGATCGGGGATTCGGAGCGCGCCGACGTGTCGATGCGCATCTTCAACAGCGACGGCAGCGAAGTCGAGGCCTGCGGCAACGCGACCCGCTGCGTCCCCCTGTTCGTCGGGCGGGACGTGCTGATAGAGACGAAGGCCGGGCTGCTGGACGCCAAGGGCGTCGATGGCGGCGCGAGCGTCGACATGGGCGAACCCCGGCTGGAATGGGACGCCATACCCCTTTCCTATGCCATGGACACGCTGACCATGCCGGTGAGCTGGGAGGACCTGCCCTCGCCCGTCGCCGTCAATGTCGGCAATCCGCATGTCATCTTCTTCGTGGACGATCTGGACGATGTGAACTTCGGCCATCTGGGGCCGCTGATCGAGACGGACCCGCTGTTCCCGGCGCGGGTGAACGTCAATTTCGCGCAGATCGTCGGCGAAAATCATATCCGCCTGATCGTCTGGGAGCGCGGCGCGGGCCTGACGCGGGCCTGCGGCACCGGCGCCTGCGCGACGGCCGTGGCGGCAGTGCGGCGCAAGCTGGTGAGCGGGCCGACACGCGTAACCCTGCCCGGCGGCGATCTTGTGATCGACTGGGCGCCGGGCGGGCACATCCTGATGACCGGCCCCGCCACCCATGTCTTTGACGGCGAGGCTGACTGGGCGCGCTTCTGATATGAGCGGGCCGCAGATCATCACGCTGGGCTGCCGCCTCAACATCGCGGAGAGCGAGGCGATTCGCGAAATGGCGGGCGCGCAGGATGACCTGATCGTCGTCAACAGCTGCGCCGTGACGGCCGAAGCGGTGCGCCAGACGCGGCAGGCGATCCGCCGGGCGCGGCGGGACCGGCCCGATGCGCGAATCATGGTGACGGGGTGCGCGGCGCAGACCGAGCCGGAGACGTTCGCCGCCATGGCCGAAGTCGATGCGGTCATCGGCAATCGGGAGAAGATGGAGGCGGCATCCTTCGCCCCCGGCGACGGCAGGCTGCGTGTCTCAGACATCATGGCCGTCCGCGAAACCGCGCCGCATATGGCCAGCGCCTTTGCCGAACATGCCCGCGCATTCCTGGAAGTACAGAATGGCTGCGACCATCGCTGCACCTTCTGCATCATCCCCTATGGCCGCGGAAACAGCCGCTCCGTCCCCGCAGGCGCGATCATCGACAAGGCCCGCGAACTGGTCGACGCGGGGTACAGGGAAATCGTCCTGACCGGCGTGGACGTCACCAGCTATGGCCCGGACCTCCCCGGAGCGCCTTCGCTGGGCCTGCTGATCGAGCGCATATTGAAGGGCATCCCCGACCTTCCCCGCCTGCGCCTGTCCTCGCTCGACAGCGTGGAGATTGACGAACGCCTCTTCGACCTGCTCGCCCATGACCCGCGCATGATGCCGCACCTCCATCTCTCGCTTCAGGCGGGCGACGACATGATCCTCAAGCGCATGAAGCGCCGCCACGGCCGCGCCGACGCGATCCGCATCGTGGAACGGCTGAAAGCCGCCCGCCCGGACATCAGCATCGGCGCCGACATCATCGCGGGTTTCCCCACCGAGGATGAGGCGATGTTCGAAAACAGCCTGAAGCTGATCGAGGAATGCGCCATCGTCCACGGCCATATCTTCCCCTATTCGCCGCGCACCGGCACCCCCGCCGCCCGCATGCCGCAGGTCGACCGCGCCATTATCAAGACCCGCGCCGCCCGTCTCCGCTCGGCCTGCGAAGGGCAGCGAGCCGGATGGCTGCAAAGCCTGATCGGCACGCAACAATCCGTGCTGGTCGAGCGCAACGGCCTCTCCGGCCATGCCGAAAACTTCGCTCCCGTGCGCTTCGCAAAGGCGCAATCCCCCTCCTCTATCGTCCGCGCGACCATCACGGGCCTTGAGAATGGCGCGCTGATCGCGCAAGAGGCGCAGCAATGACTGAACCCGGCACCAGCTGGCGCGATCGCCTCTTCGGCGGCCTCAAGCGCACATCCGACAAGCTCGGCGAGAATCTGACCGGCCTTTTCACCAAGGCCGCGCTCGACGAACAGACTCTGGACGAGATCGAGGAAGCGCTGATCGTCAGCGACCTTGGCCCGGCCATGGCCGCCCGCGTGCGTGACCGGCTGTCGGAAGGCCGCTACAACCGCGAACTGACCGAGGAATATCTGCGCGAGATCATCGCGGAGGAGATCGAGAAGGTCCTCGCCCCGGTCGCGCGTCCGCTGGAGATAGAGGCTTTCCCCCGCCCGCAGGTCATCCTCGTCATCGGCGTCAACGGCTCCGGCAAGACCACCACCATCGCCAAGCTCGCCAACCTCTTCCTCGAACAGGATTATGGCGTGATGCTGGCGGCGGGCGACACGTTCCGCGCCGCCGCCATCGGGCAATTGAAGGTCTGGGCCGAACGGCTCGGCATCCCGATCGTCGCGGGCAAGGAAGGCGGCGACGCGGCGGGCATCGTTTTCGACGCGGTCAAGCAGGCCACCGCCACCGGCATCGACGTGCTGATCGTCGACACGGCGGGCCGCCTTCAGAACAAGACCGAGCTGATGGACGAGCTGGCCAAGATCCGCCGCGTGCTGGGCCGGTTGAACCCGGCGGCGCCGCATGACGTTGTTCTGGTGCTGGACGCCACCACGGGACAGAATGCGTTGAGCCAGATCGAGGTTTTCAAGGAGTTCGCACAGGTGACGGGGCTGGTCATGACCAAGCTGGACGGTACGGCCCGCGGCGGCGTGCTGGTCGCGGCGGCGGAGAAATACCGCCTGCCCATCCATGCCATCGGCGTCGGCGAGAAGATCGCGGACCTGCGCCCCTTCGATCCGGGCGACATGGCGCGGGCGATTGCGGGGACGGCCTATGCCCGGTGACGCCAGGAAGCCCGCCCATGGCGGCAATCTCAGCCTCGCGCTCGATTTCGGGCCGTTGCTGGTGTTCTTCCTCAGCTATAAGGGCGCGGGCTGGATCTGGGGATCGGGTAACCCGATCACCGCGATGATGTTCGGCACCGCCGCCTTCATGGCCGCGATCATCGTCGCCGTCCTCATTTCGAAGGTGAAGCTCGGCCGGGTGTCGCCCATGCTCTGGCTGTCGGCGCTGCTGATCCTGTTCTTCGGCGGCCTTACCATCTATTTTCGCGACCAGAGCTTCATTCAGATCAAGCCGACCATCATCTACAGCTTCTTCGCGCTGATGCTGTTCGCGGGCCTGATGCGCGGCAAGCCGCTGCTCAAATATCTGCTGCAGGCGGCTTATGACGGCCTCACCGAAACCGGCTGGCGCAAATTGTCGCGCAACTGGGCCTTTTTCTTCGTCGCCATGGCGCTCGCCAATGAGGTGATGCGCCGCTCGATGAGCTTCGACAGCTGGCTCGCCGTCAAGGTATGGGGCGTAACGATCGTGTCGGTCGTCTTCGCCGCCGCCAATATCCCGATGCTGATGCGCCACGGCCTCAATCTGGGCGAGAAGCTCGACAGCGAGGAAATCGGCGAAACGACCCCGCCGCAGGGATGAAGATGGGCGCCCTGACGCGCCCATCCCCTTCTCAATCAGCTGAAATTGACCATGCAATAGAGCATCGCCAGCGACAGCAGGGTGTTGATGCGGCTGAACATCATCGCGGTGGTCGCCGCCTTCGCCTTCACCGCGTCCTCGGCCGGGACGATGCCCAACGCCTTCTTCTGGTTCGGCCAGATCACGAACCAGACGTTGAACGCCATGATCAGCGCCAGCCACATGCCGATTCCGATCAGCGTATAGGGCGCCTGCACCAGCAACGCCTGATGGATATAGCCCGCCAGCCAAGCCACGATCAGGCCCGTCAGCACCGTGAAAGCCGCCGCCCAGCGGAAGAAGAACAATGCGGCAGGCGCGATATGCTTCGAAACGCCCGGTTTCAGCTCGGCCGGGATTGTCGGCATGGTCGGGATCTGCACGAAGTTGAAATAATAGAGCAGCCCTATCCAGGTAATGCCGAAGAACAGGTGCAGCCAGCGGAAGATGGTGTTGGCGTCAACCATTCCCGCATGCGCGCCGAACATCACGACGATGGCCAACAACAGCCCCGCGGCCAGAACAAGATGAAGATTGCCGAAGAATTTTGCCATGACCCTACCCCCATAGTGATGACCGCCGCATTCTCCGGGCGGCCTGACCGATGATTCTATGTCATCGTTCAGCCCCTGTCACATGGATATTTCCGCGCTCTTGAAAGAAAATATCCTGTTTTCGGCGGTGCAATAAGCCTGCTAGGGGCTGGGAGCCTTCCGGTCGCACCATCGTTATGCGGCCATCCCATCACGAACCGAGGAGTTCCGACATGGCATTTGTTCTGCCCCCCCTTCCTTATGCCAAGGATGCATTTGGCGACATTCTTTCGCCCGAAACCTTCGATTTTCACCATGGCAAGCATCACAATGCCTATGTCGTGAAGGCCAATGAACTGATCGCGGCCGACCCCGCGCTGCAGGGCAAGTCGCTGGTCGAGCTGATCAAGACCAGCAAGGGCGGCCTGTTCAACCAGGTCGGCCAGATCTGGAATCACACATTCTACTGGCTGTCGCTGTCGCCTGAAAAGAAGCAGCCCAGCGGCAAGCTGCTCGACCTCATCAACGAGAGCTTCGGTTCGGTCGACGCGCTGGTCGAGAAGCTGAAGGCGGAGGCCGTCGGCCATTTCGCCAGCGGCTGGGCCGCGCTGATCCTGAAGGACGGCAAGCTGGAAGTCACCAGCTATCATGACGCCGACACGCCGGTCGCGCACGGCCACACGCCGCTGCTGATCCTCGATGTGTGGGAACATGCCTATTATATCGACTATCGCAACCTGCGCCCCAGCTATGCCGAAAAGCTGCTGAAGGAAGCGATCGACTGGGATTTCGTCGCGCTGAACCTCGACGGCGAAGGCGTGAGCCGGGCCGACCAGCCGGCCTGAAAACCGGGACCGGTCGCGTTTCCATTCAGGGCCGACGGCGCCTGTTCTGAATGCGCCCTGAAAGGCCGTCCGCTGCGGAAAACGCGGCGGGCGGCCCTTTTTCATGCGGGCGACGCTTCGCACAATCCTTTGTTAACGCAAGGCTCGCACTATGGGTGCGGGGCAAAGAGGGAAGCGGCTATGGATCTCACCGAATTGTGCAGGCAGCATGAAGAACTGCACATGGTGGCGGGACAATTGTCGCGAGCGGTCGCCGACGAACACTCCCCCCAGAGCGTCGGCGCGCTGCGCTGGCAGTTCGCCCGCGTGCTCATGGCGCATCTGGCGCTGGAAGACCGGATCTTCTATCCCGGCGTGCAGCGCATGGCCGACGAACAGCTTCGCCAGATCGCGCAGCGGCTTCAGGTCGAGATGGGTCCGCTGGCGGATGATTTTTCTGCCTATATGAAGCGCTGGAACGACGATCGGGTGTCGCGCGAATGGCCCGATTTCTGCCACGAGACGCGCGAGATTCTGCGCATGCTCATCGTCCGGATAGACAGGGAAGAAGGGACGCTGCTGCCATTGCTTAACCGGAATTTGGGAACCGCCGCGACGGTTCGCCGCGCCGCCGGCTGAAGCGGCGCCGCGGCCTGCGTTATGCGCGGGGCGCAAGCGTCAGTTCGCTTGCCAACGCATCCAGGTCGCTGCCGGGCCGCACCAGCAACCATTGCCGCGCCTGCGCGCCATTGACGACAGTGACCGCGCCCTTGGGGCAAACTCCCAGACAATTGACCTCGACGATCCCGGCCGACGCCTTGCGCCCCTTTTTCAGCGACAGATGGCGGCGCAACGCCTTGGCCAGCCGCTCGTCGCCATCGGGGCCGAAACCGCCGTCCAGCTTCCGGGAACATTTGCGGCAGATGAGGACGGCATGATCCCAGTTCGAGCGGACATGATCCTTCAATCCGCGCGCTCCTGCGGTTTCCATGTCCGCCGATCCTCCGCTGCGCGCAGCACTTCATAAGCGGCCTGGATGGTCTGGAACCGGATCGCCGCCTGCGCATCGCCGGGCTTCACATCCGGATGATATTCCTTGGCCAGACGCCGCCAGCTTTTCTTCACCGCTTCGAAATCGGCGTCATCCTCCAGATCGAGCGCCTTGAGCGCATGCAGTTCGTCCCGCGAGCGGCTGCCGTCGCCGGGTCCGCCCCAGCCATGATAGGCGCTGTTCTGATACCCGCCCGCATCGCGCCGCTCGGCACGCTCCCGCTGTTCGCGCTCCTCGCGGTCAAGGCCCTGAAAATAATCCCAGTTCCTGTTATATTCCGCCGCATGGTCGGAACAGAAATACCAGCGCTCACGGCTGTTGGGTGATTTGGGCGCGGGGCAGTCGCCCGGCTTGTCGCACCCATGCCGGTCGCATAAACGCACCTGTTGCGCCTCACGCGATGCGCCATAGCTGCGCCAGCGGGGAAAGCCCCAGTCATTGGATCGGCTGCTTCTTGCCATCATTTCCAATTAGGGAAAGCGCGGGGTGAAAACCACCCCGGCAGGGTTAAAATTCGGTCGCCAGAGCGCCGCTATCGTTCGATCCCATTGCCAGAGGGCCTGTAAGCCGGGTTCTGTCCTTCCCCGAAAGGAAGTGGCGACCATTCCTCTAGAGACCGGATTGCTCCGGTCCTCAAGCAACCAACCCGGGCGGTCTCAGCCGAAACAGGCCTAGCAGTCAAGCTGCGCGCCGCCCCTATTCGGTCTTGCTCCCGGTGGGGTTTACCGTGCCGCCTGCCGTTGCCGGAGGCGCGGTGCGCTCTTACCGCACCCTTTCAATTTCGCCTGCCCGAAGGCTTAGTCCGAGGACTGGGCGACCTGCTTTCTGTTGCACTGTCCCTTGGATCACTCCAGCCGGCCGTTAGCCGGCACCGTCATTTCGTGGAGCCCGGACTTTCCTCGACTGCAAAAGCAGCCGCGATCGCCCGGCCGTCTGGTCCGCGCGGAACCTGACCGCCCAGGGCCGCAGGGTCAAGAGCCCCTGGCGAGCAGCTCCATCCCAATTCGTCCCATCGGGCGCAGCGTCATGCGCGGCTTCATGGCGACGGCGGCCGGATCGGCAAGCCTCAGGCGATGGCGGCGGGCGATCTCGCAGAGCACGATCACCGCCTCGGTCATGGCCAGGGAGGCGCCGATGCAGACGCGCGGCC
>NZ_JBHIWJ010000033.1:0-43560 GCF_041987595.1 Sphingobium sp.
GGTCTGGCGGCCTATGATCTGTCCGAAATTTGCAGTCGTATTTCGGACAGCGGCGGCTCCTCACGCCGGGTCAAGCGCTTCGGGATGCACAGATTTCAGGTTATCGTTCCGCGCGAAAATTAGGTTTTCCTGTTTGGAACGATCGGAACCGGGTTATCCGAATCACCCGCCTGATTGACCTGCTTTCAGGTCGGAATTTTCCGTCGAAGGACTCGAACCTCTGAAGCAAAAAGTCCCAGGGTATCGATTATGGTATCTACCGACGACAGACGCAGTATTCTATTGAATTATAATAACAACTTTGCCGTTTTTGAGTCCTCGGTCGTGTCCCGGCGCGTGGTGTAGGTTTTGAGGGTAGCGAAGCTGACCGGACGCGCGCTCATCGATAAAGCGCTGTAGCGGCCGGTCAGTTTCGCGGGTGGTCACCGGCGAACTTCGGATAAGTTTGGGTTGCGAGACTCAACTTACGGAGACCACCGATGACCAATGACAAGATGGACCTGCATGCCCTGGTTGGGAAGACAGCCGACGGCGATTTTCTACGCGATATGATCGGCTTTGCCGCGCAGCGGCTGATGGAGCTGGAAGTGGGCGACCTTACGGGCGCGGCCTATGGCGATAAGGATCCCGAGCGCCTCGCGCAGCGCAACGGCTATCGGGATCGGGACTGGGAGACGCGGGCAGGCACGGTCGAGCTGCGGATCCCCAAGCTGCGCAAGGGAACATATTTTCCAGGGTTTCTGGAGCCCCGCCGTATGGCAGAGAAGGCACTGACGGCCGTCATCCAGGAAGCTTATATCCAGGGGATCTCGACCCGCTCTGTGGACGATCTGGTCAAAGCCATGGGCATGAGTGGGATCTCAAAGAGCCAGGTCAGCCGACTGTGCGTGGAGATCGACGAGCGGGTGAAGGCCTTTCTCGATCGTCCGATCGAAGGCGACTGGCCCTATCTCTGGATGGACGCGACCTACATCAAAGTGCGGCGAGCCGGTCGCATTGTCTCTGTCGCGGTCATCATTGCCGTTGGCGTTAACAGCGATGGCCGGCGCGAAGTGCTCGGCATGGCGATCGGTCATTCCGAAGCTGAGGTCTTCTGGACCGACTTTCTACGCAGCCTTGCCCGTCGCGGTCTGCGCGGCGTGAAGCTGGTGATCTCCGATTCCCATGAAGGCATAAAAGCTTCCGTCGCCAAAGTGTTCAGCGCCACCTGGCAGCGATGCCGGGTTCATTTTATGCGCAATGCGCTGGCCCATGCCGGCAAGAGCGGACGCCGGGTCGTGTCGGCATTCATCGCCACCGCTTTCGCCCAGGAAACTCCAAAGGCCGCAAAGGCCCAATGGCGTAGCGTCGCCGATCAATTGCGCCCTACCGTGCCAAAACTCGCTGCCCTGATGGACAGCGCCGAGGAGGATGTGCTGGCCTACATGACCTTCCCAGCCCAACACCGCACGAAGTTGCACAGCAACAATCCGATCGAGCGGCTCAATGGCGAGATCAAGCGGCGTACTGATGTTGTCGGCATCTTCCCCAACGAAGAGGCGATTACCCGTCTCGTCGGCGCTATCCTTCTGGAACAGAATGACGAATGGGCCGTCCAACGCTGCCGCTACATGACACTTGAGAGCGTCTCAGGTTTAAGCGATAACCCCATCATCACGTTGCCTGCCATGGCAGCATGATCAATCCGGCTTAGCCGGAGGTCGCTGTGGCTATCCCAGCGAACCTACACCACGCTGTGGGACACGATCGAGTCCTCTTCTGGCACCAGCTACTCTCAAGCGTTGTAAATGCTGGGGGATCGTCCCAAAGACGGTCCCCAGAGAGGCTTTGCTACGACAAGCTGCCACGGGATTTTCCCCGAAATGTGCTTCGACGGCCCCACAAACTGTCAACCGGCGTGCGAACGGGACTCTGACGCGATTTTGATGACGGAGGTCATGTCGCCGCCGCGATCAGTCTGGCCTCCAGGAATTCAGGCTTGGCTCGGCCGTACATCTGCCGCTTGACGAGCTTGAGCTTGGCGATCTGGCCTTCGGTCTGCCCGTTTGACCAGTTCGAGGCGGTCGCGGCCGGAACGGCATCAATGTCTTTGATCATGCCGTGGGCGAAGGAGTTCACCAAACTCTGACATGCCCTTTCTAGCGAGACATGGAGAGAGGAGACCGCATGCTTGCGCAGCATGACATGGAAGATGTCGGCAATGTCCCGTGCCTCGACGAGTTCGGGAACGGATCCCTCGATCGCCGCGGCGGTGATCGTTTCAGCACTCGACAGAGATTCGCGCTCTACCATCATCAGCCCCGCGATGTTCGCGCTGACGGAAGCCGATGCAATCCCTCCGCCTTTTCCGCCCGCCGCTTCCGCGTTGCCTATCCGGCCGATTGCCGCGCCATGTCGATCAAAGCCCTGAAAGCGGCCGACGGGTTTCGGCGGGTGGGATAATAGAGGCACAAGGGCGCGAGTGGGGGCGTCCAGTCTTCCAGAACCCGGACGAGGCGGCCCACCTGGATGTCGTCCCGGACATCGGCTTCCATGAAATAGCCGATGCCGACGTGGCCGAGGACAGCGATGCGCGAAAGGCTGGCCTCGTCCAGCGTGAGCGGACCTTGAACGTCGATCTGGACGGACTGGCCATTCTTCTCAAAATGCCAGCGATGCAGCGCCCCGTTGGGCAAGCGGATGCGAATGCACGGGTGGCGAAGCAGGTCTGGAGGGGAGCGCGGCCTGTCATTGGCTTCGAAGTATGAAGGCGATGCAACCACGGCAAAGCTGCGTGGATGCCCGACGGGAATGGCAATCATGTCGGTCGGCACAAGATTTGCGGCCCGCAAGCCAAGATCAAAGCCCTCGGCGACGATGTCTACGATGCGGCCTTCGGTGACCAGGTCGATGTGAACCTGGGGATAGCGTCGCAGGAACTTCAACAGCAATGGGCCGAGGATCTCCCGTGCGCCTGTGGCGAAAGCATTGATCCGCAAAGTTCCCGAGGGCGTTTCCTGCTGCGACCGAGCGGCTCCCATCGCTTCGTGAAGAGTGCTCACGGCGGGTCCCACCTGCTCGACGAAATTTCGGCCGGCATCGGTGAGGGACACGCTGCGGGTCGTGCGATTGAACAGCCGGACGCCCAGATTCCCTTCCAGCTTGGCGATGGCATTGCTCAGCGCGGTGGTCGAAAGCCCCAGTTCCAGCGCCGCGGCGCGAAACGATCCCCGCCGCGCTATGGCGAGAACAGCGTCAAATTCGATCAAACCCCGCTTCGACATTGTCCTGCCTTTCGCAACGTTACATGGCGGTTTAGCCCGATTATCACAAGCATCGCTCGACGCTACATTCCCCTTGTCACCGCAAGGAGCCATGCAATGTCGATCGAACTACCCAAGCCCATCGCCGACTATGTCGCGGCCAACGCACGATTGGATGCCGACGCGATGCTCAAGCCGTTCGCCGTCGACGCGGTTTTCCTGGACAACGACAAGCGCTTTGAAGGCCACGACCAGATCCGCAAACTGTTCGAAGAAGAGGTCATCGCCGCAAAGGCCATCTTCACGCCGGAAGCGATCCGCCGCGAGGACGATAAAGTCGTCGTCGTCGAAGGGCCTGCCCATGGCGATTTCCCCGGCAGCCCTCTCCGTTTCACTTATCGCTTCACGCTTGAGGCCGACGCGGTCAAAGCATTGGAGGTCACGGCATGACGATCAAGGCTGATCCGACCGAGTTCGCCGGGAAGCGCGTGCTCGTCAGCGGTGGCACCAAGGGTGCGGGCCGCGCTACGGTGGACCGGTTCCTGGCCGGAGGCGCCCGGGTCATCACCGCCGCGCGCGGAACGCCGGAGCCGATCGACGGCGTCGAGTTCGTCCAGGCCGACCTCACGACCGCAGAAGGCAGTAAAGCGCTGGCGGACGCTGCGCTCGAACGGCTGGGCGGCATCGACATTCTCGCCCACGTCATCGGCGGCTCGTCCTCTCCGGGAGGCGGCTTTGCTGTCCTGACCGATGAACATTGGCTTTCGGAATTGAACCTCAACCTTCTGGCGACCGTTCGCCTCGATCGCCTGCTGGTCCCGCATATGATCGCACAGGGTGCTGGCGCCGTGGTGCATGTCACCTCCATCCAGTCCGTCCTGCCTTTGCCGGAGTCGACCACGGCCTATGCCGCGGCCAAAGCCGCGCTCAGGACCTACAGCAAGTCGCTCTCCAAGGAACTGGGGCCGAAGGGTGTGAGGGTCAATGTCGTATCCCCCGGCTGGATCATGACCGGCTCGACGGTCCAGTTCCTCGAACGCCTTCGGGAAGTGAATGGCGGCACGATCGAGGACGCCAGGCAGTCGGTCCTCGATGCCCTTGGCGGCATTCCGATCGGGCGCGGGGCCGAGCCTTACGAAGTCGCGGACCTCATCGCCTATCTGGCCTCGGATCGTGCTGCTGCGATTCACGGCGCCGAATTCGTCATCGATGGCGGTACGGTCAGAACCGTATGATATTATGCACCGGCATTGGTGTAATCATCAACGTGGGACATCGGCATTACTCAGTTGAGCGGCGGAATGGGCTGCGCCCGATCTTGCCGGTTGACAAAGCCGTCGCGGCTTCCCTGAAACGAACAGGCCACGGCGGTCGACCGTGATTGAAAGACAAACCCTGTCCATGTCGGACACTTCATCGTGCGAACGCTGCAGCTGGGCACAAAGCGATCGGCTGAGGCCACCTGCATCACATGGGGCGTGAAAGCAGAGAAGGTCTTTTTCAAGAGTGTGGGGGCGCATGGGACGATCTATATCTGGTAAATCGTGACCGTAGTTGGGCCGGCTGCTGTCCGGTGCAACAGAGTTCGTTAGGCAAAACATTAGAAATAGGAAATTGACCCAAGAGTAGGCGACGATGACGCTCATTTCTGCACGAAATCAGCCGACTGAGCTTGCGACCTTGTCGGGATTTTCCAAAGCTGCGAACTCTGTGGGATTGTAACCTGTCTCCCGCCGGAAGGCGTTCGAAAAGCTACTGAGGGACCCAAAGCCGATCTGCATCGCTACGTCACCGATTGACATGTCCTTCGCGGCCAACAGTGCCTTCGCGCGTATCATGCGGATCGCAGTCGAATATTCCACGAGGGTCGTACCTGTCGCCTCCCGAAAGCTGCGCGACAGATGACTACGGCTTAGCTGGCATGCGTCGGCCAGCATCTGGATAGAGGGCCATACGCCCACGGAATCGTGAAGGAGATCGCGGATCCGGCGAAGCTGCCAGCCGGCAAGCCCTCCCCTTTTCGCGGCGCCTTCCTCGACCTCTGTCGAGGCGAAAAGCCGGCCGAGATCAACCAGAAGAGCCTGGAGAAGCAAGTCCACGATGAGCTCGGTTCCCATGCCGGGATGCTCTACTTCCTGTCCGATACGCCGAAGCATGCGGCCGATCGGCGCTGTCCGGATATCAGTACATTTCCGCAGGCGCTTCATGTCCCAATCCGAAAGCTTGGTCAGCCGTTCGAAGGCGTCGGCGTCGTATTCGCAGATAAGACAGGTGAATATGCCACCTGCTCCATAAGCATGCATGGGTATGTTGGGTGGTCGCAGGATGACCCTGCCCAAGTCCAGCCAGTCACCGCATTCCTTCAGGAAACGCCCGCGTCCGTCGTTGGCCTGCCGCTGCGGATAGGTCAGCGAAAGAATGGGCCGCGCTTCCTCTTCGATCACCTCATTGGGTGTCGGATAATGATAACGTCGCAACTGGACATTCGCCAGCTGGGACGAACTGGAAGCCTGTACAGTCCACAAATCTGACGAAACAGCCATTCCCTCACCTCAATTTCCTCCGTAGCACGAAAGGCATTGCCCAAAAATAGCGCGAAAAAGCATGGCGGAGCCAATTTGGCGCAACATGGAAGCAAGTCCGCACATCGGCGCAATTGTTTTGAGGAACGCTGAGACCTATCCCGTGCCGTGCGACGGGCCTGCCCGCTTTGATGGTGGCGAAAGAGGAGAGACAGCTTGGCGAGACTCGAGGGAAAGGTTGCCATCATCACCGGCGGTGCCCGCGGCATGGGTGCGGCGACTGCTCGCCTCTTTGCAGCCGAGGGCGCGCGGGTAGTGATCGCGGATGTCATCGACGGGGAGCCGCTGGCGGCTGAAATCGGGGCCAATGCGATCTTTCAAAAAATCAATGTAGCCAGCCAGCAGGATTGGCAAAGCCTGCTAGAGGCAACAGGACAGGCGTTCGGACCACCCGATATTCTGATCAACAACGCCGCGATCCAGCGATTTCGGTCGATCCTTGAATGCGATGTCGATGATTTCCGGCAGGTGCTGGACGTTAACCTTGTCGGCACATTCCTGGGGCTCAAGATCATCGGAGGAGCGATGGTCGCGAAGCGCCGCGGCGCCATCGTCAACATTTCTTCGGTTGACGGCATGCGCGGCGCCAACGGCTACGCCGCCTATTCATCAAGCAAATGGGGAGTGCGCGGCCTGACCAAGGTCGCCGCGCTCGAATTCGGGCCGCGCGGAGTCCGGGTCAATTCGGTTCATCCAGGCGGAGTCTACACCGATATGGGGAACCCCGTCGACAGCGCGAAAGAGGATATCGACAAGGGCTTTACCATGGTCCCCGCGCAGCGCATCGGCCTGGCTTCCGAAGTAGCGGCGGCCAGCCTGTTCCTCGCCAGCGACGAAGCATCCTATGTCATGGGGGCCGAACTGGCCGTGGACGGCGGATGGATGGCGGGCTTCTACAACAGCATGCTATCCGGCGCGCCGGAGGACAAAGAATATGGTGCTCGCACAGAAGCGCATGGCATCTCCAGCTATATGGACGACGCTCTCAAGGCCAAGGCGGAGAAGCTGACATGAGCGATTTGCAAACGCTCCTCGACGAAAGGGAGATCGTGCGGAAACTTGGACGCTTCGCCCGCATTCTCGACAATAAGGAATGGACCGGCCTGCCCGATGTCTTCGCCCATGACCTCAGTTTCGATTATGGTCAGGGGGAACGCGCGGGGATCGCCGCACTGGAGGATCAGATGCGTCAGTATCTCGACGTCTGCGGACCTACCCAGCATCTGCTCGGCAGCATCATGGTCGATGTGAACGGGCATGAGGCGGTCAGCCGTTCCTATGTGCAGGCCCGCCACCAAAGGCGTGCCGATCCGGTCGGCGGCATCTTCGATTCGACCGGCGAATATGTCGATCGATGGCAGCGGCGCGAAGAAAGCTGGCGTATCGTCCGCCGGGACGCCATCTGGTTTCTCCATTCCGGCGACCCTGCCGTCCTTGCCGCAAACGTCGGAGGGCTGGGATGACGGCTCCCTTACCGGATGCCGGTTTTCTGAACCGCTACGGCCCAAGAGCGCTCATCCTGGGGGGGTCGGAGGGCATAGGCGCAGCCTTTGCCGAGCAGCTTGCCAGGACCGGCTTCGACCTGACTCTGGTCGCCCGGTCGGCCGGCACTTTAGAGGCGACGGGTGCGGACATAGCTGCGCGCTATGGCGTGGCGGTGGATTGCCGACCCATGGACCTTACCCGTCCCGATCTCGCGGAACGCGCAGCCGACCTGCTGTCCGAGCATGAATATGGCCTTGTCATCTACAATGCAGGGGCAACCCATGGCGTGGGCCTGTTCCTGGACAATCCGCTGGACCTTGCCCGCAACCTCATCCGTCTCAACTGCGATGGACCTGCCATATTTTCGCACCTCGCCCTGTCGGCAATGCGGGAGCGCGGCCGTGGTGGCATGATTCTTGTCTCCTCTATGTCGGGGCTGGTCGGCAGCGGCTATGTGGCTGCCTATGCCGCCACCAAGTCGTTCGAGATGGTGCTGGCGGAAGGGTTGAACTGGGAACTGGCGCGTCAGGGCGTCGATGTGCTGTGCGCGGTTGCGACGCTGACCGACACGCCCGCGATGCAGCGATCAGGCATGGTGCCGGACAGCGGCTTTCCCGCCATGAGTGCCGAGGCTGTCGCATCGGGCGCGCTGCAGCATCTGGGCACAGGACCGATCTGGTACGCGGCCGGCGACGAGGTAGTGGAGGCGATGCGCGCCGCCCCGCGCGCGGCACTCACGGAAAATGCTTCCCGTGCCTCCGCGCGGCTGTGGGGCATCGACCCGGCCTAGCAGCAACTGATCCTGTTCCTGAGGGGAGGCGCAGGATCCAGCCCCTATTGGCCGGCTCCCATATTTGTTCAGCCCGCGGCAAAGTGGGCACGGCCTACGCCGAGATGGCTGCTCATCACTTCCACACCCTTGCGATCAACGGCAACGCAGCACTGTTCCGAAACGACGATGCGTGGCCGATGCCACGCCGGAACATAGTCGATTAAGCCCTTTTATTTAGAGGCGAATTGCCGTCTTCGGGGCACGGCGAAGGCGCTCGGCTCGAGCATGTGGGAGGCGGAAGACCGACCAACTCCCGCCGTTCCAAAGATGAACCTAAACGACAGGTTTTGCTGAAAGCTGCCAAGCCAGCCTTTCAACGGATTTGTCGCGAATGTACCGATGAAGAAAGCACCGCACAGTTGCAGCAGATCAGTGGCTCGTCGCGATCCTGAGTGACCAAACGCGTCCTGGGACCGGAACTTATTTGCTTGTTGTTCAAATAGATAGCCTCAGATTTCCCTCTATTTACCCTTATTTATCCCTGCCCTTTATCGGGACGGTGATAGCCCTTTGGTCACGGCGCTGAAGTCCCTCGGCACCATGTTCAAAAGGCAAGGATCATGAACAAACGACACCTCGTCAGCGCGCTGGCCCTTCTCGCAGCCACGGCCCCGGTTGCCGTCCATGCGCAATGCGCTCCGATCGCTCCGGCCCAAATCGCGGCATCGGTGCCTGTCATTCATTACAAGAGCACCACGATCGACGGCGTGAAAGTGTTCTACCGTGAAGCCGGACCGGCAGATGGCCCGGTAATCCTCCTGCTGCATGGCTTTCCCACGTCGTCGCACATGTTTCGCAACCTGATGCCGCTGCTTGCGGATCGCTACCGCGTCATCGCCCCCGACTATCCGGGCTACGGCCAGAGCGACGCACCGGACCATAAGTCGTTCTCATACACCTTCGCCAACCAGGCCGACATTGTCGACAAGCTTGTGACGAAGTTGGGCGCCCAGCGTTACGCAATGTACGTCATGGATTACGGCGCCCCTATCGGCTACCGGCTTGCGATCAAACACCCCGAACGCGTCAGCGGCCTGATCGTACAAAATGGCAATGCCTACGAAGAGGGTCTGCAGTCCCCGTTCTGGGATCCCATCAAAGTCTACTGGCGCGATCGTTCGCAGGGCAACCGGGACGCATTGAACGGCCTGGTCACGCTCGACATCACGAAATTCCAATACACCGACGGCATGGGCGATGTCGCGCGTATAAGCCCCGACAATTGGATACAGGATCAGGCGCTGCTTGATCGTCCAGGCAATCGCGACATCCAGCTCGACATGCTCGGCGATTACGGTTCGAACGTGCCACTCTACCCACAATTCCAGGCGTTTTTTCGCAAGTATCAGCCGCCGACGCTGATCGTCTGGGGCAAGAATGACAAGATCTTTCCCGAAGCCGGTGCGCCACCCTATCTGCGCGACTTGCCCAAGGCCGAGATGCACATCCTCGATAGCGGGCATTTTGCGCTCGAGGACAAGCTCGATGTGATGGCGCCGCTGATCCACGACTTCCTGGACCGCAAGGTCTGCAAGTGACCCTCCGCGTCCGGAGCCTTCGGGCTCCGGACAAATCCCGAAGGAACATTCCATGAATAGCTCGGCGACGGGCGGCCAGGTCCCTGGCTCGCCGCCCCTTTCGATCGTCCTCGTCCATGGCGCGTTCGTCGACGCCTCGGGCTGGCAACAGGTCTATACCGATCTTACCTCCCGGGGCTTCGAGGTTCTGGTCACCCAGCACCCGACCCTGTCACTCGACGGCGACGTCGCCGTAGTCAAGCGAGCCATTGCCGCTGCCGGCGGGCCGGTCTTGCTGGTCGGCCACAGCTACGGGGGGGCGATCATCACAGCCGCCGGAGCCGATCCCAAGGTGGCTGCGCTCGCCTATGTCGCTGCCTTTGCGCCCGATGCGGGTGAGTCAATCGGCACATTGACGGCAGCGCCGCTGGAAGATGGCGAGATCCCGGCGCCGGTCATCCCTGGGCCGGACGGGTTCCTGATCGTCGATCCGGCCGGGTTTCCGCAAGCTTTCGCCGCCGATGTCGATGCGCAGACGTCCCGTTTCATGGCGGCCGCCCAGCTACCCTGGGGCCTCGAAGCCGTGGGGATGCCCATGGCCGAACCGGCCTGGAGGTCGAAGCCCTCGACCTACCTTGTCGCCGCCGCAGACCGGATGATCCCCCCGCGTGCACAGCGCCAGATGGCCCAGCGCGCCGGCGCGCCGATCACCGAGGTCGAGGCAAGCCACGCGGTCATGCTCTCCCAACCGGCGAAGGTCGCAGACTTCATCGCCGTCGCCGCAGTGACCAACTGACAGGAGAAATCCGATGATCCGGTCAGCTACTTTCCACCGCAAGGTCACCGTCGCCGGGACCGAGATTTTCTATCGCGAAGCCGGTGAGAAAGGGGCGCCGGTCATCGTCCTGCTGCATGGCTTTCCCAGCTCATCGCACATGTTCCGCAACGTCATCCCGGAACTAGCCGATCAATACCACGTCATTGCGCCCGACCTGCCGGGGTTCGGCCTATCGGCCATGCCCCCGGCCGACCAATTTGCCTATACTTTCGCGAATCTTGCCGAAGTCGCCGCCGCCTTCCTCGAACAAATCGAAGTCACGCGTTATGCGCTTTACGTAATGGACTATGGCGCGCCGACCGGTTTCCGGCTGGCGCTGGCTCACCCTGACCGCGTTTCCGCGCTCATCATCCAGAACGGCAATGCCTATGAAGACGGAATGGGCGCGTTCTGGAATCAGACGCGTGCCTATTGGGCCGACAACGGTGCCGCCAATCGCGATGGCATGCGGCCTTTTCTCTCGCTGGAAGGCACGCAGTTCCAGTACCTGACCGGCGCGCGCGATCCGGCCAAGATCGACCCGGCTGCCTGGCTGCACGACCAGCTGTTTCTCGACCGGCCGGGCGCTGCCGAGATCCAGTTGGACCTCATCTACGATTATCGGGCCAACGTAGCTCTCTATCCGGCGATCCACGCCTACTTCAGACAGCACCAGCCTCCGACCCTGATCCTGTGGGGGGCCAACGACCCGATTTTCCTGACAGCCGGCGCGCGGGCATACCTGCGCGATCTACCCGCCGCGCAGCTGCACTTTTTCGACACCGGTCATTTCGCTCTCGAGGAGAGAGCAGACGAAGTGATCCCGGTGATGCGCGACTTTCTCGCGCGAACCCTCTCGCACACCACCCAATCCAACCAAGGAGAATGACCATGACCACCAAGCCTCCCAAGACCAGCATCTTGCCCTCTGGCGGCGGCGTAGCCTTGCTCGATCCGTCCGACGCGGTGATCCTGTTGCTCGATCACCAGTCGGGGCTGTTCCAAACCGTCCAGGACATCCCGGTCGCCGACCTGCGCCGCAACGTCGAGATGATCGCAAAACTTGCGACCCTCCTCCATATCCCGGTGATCACCACTGCCTCAGAGCCGAACGGCACCAATGGCCCGCTTATGCCCGAGATCGAGCAGTACGCCCCGCACGCGGTCTATGTGCCGCGCAAGGGCGAGGTGAACGCATGGGACAATGACGACTTCGTCAACACCGTCGCCGCCACGGGACGCAAGACCCTGATCATGGCCGGCGTGTGGACCAGCGTGTGCGTGATGTTCCCAGCGCTCGACGCCCGCGCCGCCGGCTATGACGTCTACGCCGTGATCGATGCTTCGGGTGATCCAAGCGAGATTGCGTCGCGCACCTCCCTCTCTC
Source organism: Sphingobium sp. (assembly GCF_041987595.1). Classification (GTDB taxonomy): domain Bacteria; phylum Pseudomonadota; class Alphaproteobacteria; order Sphingomonadales; family Sphingomonadaceae; genus Sphingobium. The sequence continues at coordinate 11,863 of NZ_JBHIWJ010000033.1, forward strand.
GATTCGTCCAGGGCGACGTCATCCCGACCACCACCAACGCTCTGCTGTCCGAACTGCACCGTACCTGGGCTCGCCCCGAAGCGGCCGAGCTCGGCATACTCTACGGCCTGGTCGCGCCCAACTATGCCGCCGTGGCGGAAAGCTACGCCCGCGCGCAGCAGGCCGCCCGATCGTCGAACTGATTGGAGATCGGCCCCTATCGCCCGGTGAACGCGAACAGACAGCAAGAGAGAACGCACATGCCTTATGGTTTCATGGATATCGCAATCACTCCCAGCGTTCGCCGGGCGCAAGGCGAAATGGGCGCCGACCATCTCTGGTCCGATTTCAAGGGCCACCGCGAATTCGACCGCTTTGGTCTGCGGGAACGAGGGTTTATTGCTGTGCGCGACAGCTTCTACATGGCCACGGTCTCGGAAACAGGGTGGCCTTATATACAGCATCGCGGCGGCCCTGCCGGCTTCCTCAAGATCATCGACGACAAGACGCTTGCCTTCGCTGACTACCGGGGGAACCGTCAGTATATCAGCACCGGCAATGTCGCCGCGGATGATCGGGTCTGCCTGTTCCTGATGGACTATCCGCACCGGATGCGGCTGAAGATCTATGCAACGGCCGAGACGGTGGCGCTCGATGCGGATCCCGGCCTGTCCAAAGCCGTTACGGACCAAGGCTACGGTGCCAAGGTCGAGCGAATGTTCCGCATCCATCTCAAAGCGTTCGACTGGAACTGTCCTCAGCACATCGTGCCGCGGTTCACCGAAGCGGAGGTTCTGGCCGGGACGCAAACCTTGCGCGAGCGGCTCCTCGCGCTCGAGACCCAAAATGCGGTTCTGCGCGCGCGCCTCGCCGGACGGGGCATGAGGCCCCTTGGCGAAGAAAGCTGACCCATGAAACCCTATCTTCTTTCGCTCGGTGCCGGTCTTCTGGTGGGCGTGGTCTATAGCCTGCTGGGCGTGCGTTCGCCCGCGCCGCCGATCATCGCCTTGGTCGGGCTGGCAGGGATCCTGCTCGGCGAGCAGTTGACGCCGATCGTTCGTCGGCTGGCCGACCGCGTCGAACTCGCCCGCTACATTCGCATCGATTGCGCCAATCATGTGCTGGGCAAGCTGCCCGCTAAAGGGGAGCGCGACGCATGAACCTGACCCGCCGCCAGGCGCTCTCTAGCGCTGCCGGCACTGCGCTTCTTCCCATTGCAGAAAGCTTCGCCATGACCGCTTCCGACACCATCATCGTCAATGCCAAGGTGACCACGCTCGATCGCGAGAATCCCGTGGCCACGGCGGTCTCTATCCGCAATGGCGCCTTCCTGGCCGTCGGTTCCGAGTCCGAGGTCCGCGCCGCAGCCGCGCCGGACGCCAAAGTGATCGACGCGAGGGGGCGCCGCTTGATCCCTGGCCTGATCGACAGCCACATCCACGTCATCCGCGGCGGGCTGAACTACAATATGGAGCTGCGCTGGGAAGGCGTGCCGACCCTGGCTGATGCCATGGCCATGCTCAGGAAGCAGGCCGAGAATACCCCGCCGCCGCAATGGGTCCGCGTTGTCGGCGGCTTTACCGAACACCAGTTTGCCGAGAAGCGCCTGCCCACGCTCGACGAGATCAATGCGGCCGCGCCCGAGACCCCGGTCTTCATCCTGCACCTCTACGACCGCGCACTGCTCAACGCCGCGGCCCTGCGCGCGGTGGGTTATACCAAGGACACGCCTAACCCGCCGGGTGGTGAGATCATGCGCGATGCCCAAGGCAATCCCACCGGGCTACTGCTGGCACAGCCCAATGCGGCCATTCTCTATGCGACACTTGCCAAGGGTCCGAAGCTGCGTGAGGATTATCAGCTCAATTCGACCCGTCACTTCATGCGTGAACTCAATGCACTCGGCGTCACCAGCGTGATCGACGCGGGCGGTGGTTTTCAGAACTATCCGGACGACTACCGGATCATTGAGAAGCTGCATCAGGACAACGAACTGACCCTGCGCATCGCCTATAACCTTTTCACCCAGAAGCCCAAGGAAGAGCTCAGGGACTTCGCGAACTGGTCGACCCAGGTGAAGCCGGGCATGGGCGACGACACGTATCGCCATAACGGCGCGGGCGAGATGCTGGTCTATTCGGCCGCCGACTTCGAGGACTTCCGCGTCGCCCGGCCAGACATGCCCCCGGAGATGGAAGGCGATCTCGAGCCGGTGATTCGCCTGCTCGCGGAACGCCGCTGGCCCTGGCGGCTCCACGCCACCTACGATCAGACTATCTCCCGGGCGCTCGACGTGTTCGAGAAGGTCAACCGCGACATGCCGCTGCAGGGTCTCAACTGGTTCTTCGACCATGCCGAGACGATCAGCGAGCGCAATATAGACCGGATCGCCGCGCTGGGCGGCGGCATCGCCGTACAGCACCGCATGGCCTTCCAGGGCGAATATTTCGTCCAGCGTTACGGCGCCAAGGCAGCCGAGGCGACCCCGCCGATCAAGCGGATGTTGGAGGCGGGCCTCCCTGTAGGTGCAGGTACCGACGCCACCCGCGTCGCCAGCTACAATCCCTGGGTCTCGCTGTCCTGGCTTGTCACGTCCAAGACCGTCGGCGGGCTGACGCTCTATCCCGCGCGCAACCGGCTCGATCGCGAGACCGCGCTCCGGCTCTGGACCGAGAAGAACACCTGGTTCTCGAACGAAGTGGGTAAGAAGGGCCAGATCAAGACGGGTCAGCTTGCCGACCTAGCTCTGCTTTCGGACGATTACTTCCTGGTCCCCGAGAGCGAGATCGCGCATCTGCGCTCGGTGCTGACCATGCTCGGCGGCAAGGTGGTCTATGGCGAGAGCGAGTTCGGCCCGCTGGCGCCACAAGCGCCCAAGGCCATGCCCGACTGGTCGCCGGTCGCGGCCTTCGGCGGTCACTATCGCCGGGGCCAGGACGCGAAGAAGCTGGCCTCGGCTTGCGGCTGCGCATCCTCTTGCAACGTCCACGGCCACGATCATGCCGCGGCGCTGGGCGCCGCCCCTCCTGCCGCCGACGTGCAGTCTTTTTGGGGCGCGCTTGGTTGCGGATGCTGGGCCGTCTGAGGGGCTGCGCGGGACTAACCCGCACCGAGCTCCAGTTTCGCCATCGATGCTTTGATCCGCCTGGTAAAAGCTACAGCCCCCATAGCCTCGGACCGGTTCAGCCCACGGCGAAAGTATCGCTCGGCACGATCCATCTGTCCCGACTGGCCTGCGATGAGCGCCGCGACGCGCCACAGCTCGGGGTGTGACCAGCGTTCCTCGCGAACATCCCGCCAATCCAGCACGGGCGACAAAGACCGCGCCGCGCGATCCTGGTCGCCGGCGCGCAGCCAAGCTTCGGCGAGAAGGCCGCGATAGAGCCCCGTCCGCAACCGCCAACCGTTTGCCCAAAGCGCCTCGATGCTCGCTGCCATCCTCTCAAGCCCATCATGATCACCTCGCGCGGCAGCAACGGCACCGGCGAAAAAGTCGGCGGTTCCCTCATAGATGCCGACGCTTTCGCGCCGTGCCACATCAGCCAGCCTGCACTGCAAGTCTTCGGCTCGCGCCAGGTCTCCATCGAGGAAGGCCGCCGGCAGCCCCGCCAAGCAGATGGCGTTGCCGAGCGAAATCATGTGGTCGAGGCTTTCGGCCCGCGCGATTGCGCGATCGGCCAGCTCAGCCGAAACCTCTCTGCACCCTTTCAGCCAAGCCAGAAGCGACGAAGACAGATTGATCGCTACGGGCAGATCGACCTGGAAGCGCGAGAGACCCTGTTCGTCTTTGGCTCCTGCCCAGGTTTTCCGTAGGAATTGCAGGCGAGCGTCCGCCGAGGCCAGGCGCCCCGCGTAGATCTCGTCATGTGCGAGAAACCGCATGCCGCCGGGCGCCCGATGCCAATCGACATCCGCAGACTTGGCGAAGTCCAGCATGCTGCGAAGCGCCGTCAGCGGCCGTCCCGAATAAGCAAGGTAGACAGCCTGACCGCAGACGGCCTGCAAAGTGAGATCGCCGTCTCGCGCGACGCCGGCAAATTGAATGCTTTCGCGCCAGGCTTCGCTGGTCTGGGGATGAACCCGACGGGCCAGCGTCATTGCCCAGGCCTGAGCCATGCGCATTCTGGCCAGACTCAGCGGCGGCAGCTCGTCGCCTCCGCCCGACGCTAGGGCCCGCTCGATCGCGGCCAGCATCTCCTGAAAGGCTGACAGCTCCTGCCACAGCGGCAGCGCCGCAACCACTAGGTCGATCCCCACGCGCGCGTCGCCGCCATGACCGAACGCCCAGCGGATCGCAGCGCGCAGGTCGTCTAATTGCTCGCTGTACCGGCCCAACCACTCGCGAGAGGTCAGATACGACCACTCCCGCTCGGCCTGCTGCATGCGCGCTAGGACGCGGGTCGCAAACAGCCGCTTGGCCAGGTCTACATGGTGGGATCCAAGCAGGCGCTGCGAGGCGTAAACCCATGTGCTTTCGACGAGACGATAGCGCAGCACCCCTGCAATGACGTCGGCTGACACCAGCGACTTTGCGACGAGCTGGCCAAGCGCATCGCGGCCAATCATCGGATCAAGCCCGCCCGCAGCGTAGATGCTTTCCGCGTCGTCGGCGCTGAACCGGCCCGCAAACACCGACAACAGTGCCAGGAGCACGGCTTCCTGCTCTGGCAGCAAGCGGTAGCTCCAGTCCAACGCGGCCTCGAGTGTCTGATGCCGCAACGGCGCGTCGCGCGGGCCGCGGTGCATCGCGCCGAAACCATCCCTGAACAAATCAGCCAGAGCGTGCGTGGCGAAGCTGCCGGCAGTTCCTGCCGCGAGCTCGATCGCCAGCGGAAGTCCGTCGAGCCGAGCACAGATTTGAGCCACGGCTTGCACATAGGCAGGTTCCAGATCCGGGTCGTCGCTGTGACCTGCCTTGGCAAGAAACAGGCGGACGGCCGGATACTGCAAAACGTCAGCAAGACTGGTGATCGTGCCGGTTTCGGGGAAACTCAGTTTGGTCAAGTGGAACATGTGTTCGCTGCGGGTGCGCAGCGGCTCGCGACTTGTGGCGATAATCTGTACGTCAGGCACCTCGCTGGAAATGCGCTCGAGCAAAACCGCCATGGTGGCGATCACATGCTCACAGTTGTCGATGATCAGGATCGGACGCTCAGCACGCAGCAAGGCTGCGACACCGGCAATCGGGTCATCAATAGCTAGCGAAATACCCAAGGCCGCCGCCATCGCCGGGATAACGAACTGAGCATCGTTCAAGGTCGAAAGATCGACGAACGCGATAGCCTGACCAGCGGAGCGGCAGTGCTGTGCGGCGGCTACAGCGATCGATGTTTTGCCGGCACCCCCCGGACCTACGACCGTGACATAGCCGTTCTCCCGGAGGCGCTCAGCGATGTGGAGTAGCGCTTCTTCGCGGCCGTACAGATAAGGCGCATTGGGTGGCGGCGCGAAATGCCGCCTGCTGGATCCCGCCTGAGACGGCGAGCGTGCTTCGGCGGTCGGGTCTAGTGCCGCCACGAACTTGTAGCCCCGGCCCGCTATCGTCGCCACATAGTCATTATCCGGATCGCAGGCCGCTAATATCCGCCGCAGATTGCCGACGTTGACCTTCAGATTGTGCTCGTGAACGACATAGCCGGGCCAGACGTGCGCGAACAGCTCGGCCTTGCTGACCGTTTCACCTGCACGGCGCACCAATAGCGTCAGGATGTCGAAAGCCCGTCCCCCTAGCGCAACAGCGTCGCCACGATGCAGCAGTGCTTGACGATCCGGTATCAACTCAAAATCACCGAACTGGAAAGATGTTCGTTCGGAAGTCAATTGGGAGTGGCCTTTCGCATTACGCCGCGCACTCTCTATTGCGCTCATGCCAACTTTCGTAGCGCGTCGCGCGCGCTGTCGCCAGCATAAGCCGTCCATGCCGATGCGCTGGCTTGAACCTAGATCGGCAGTACTTAGCGACGCCAGGTTGTGGCCTCACTCGACCCAAAGTCGGTCATTCGTGAGAAGAATGCTGGCGGCCGCTTTGGAAGAAACCTGCCTTTTGCATGTTGTATTGAGGCACCGGATCGCGGCGCGTGATCAATCTGGTCCTGGAACAGAGGTTAGTCCAAGCGCATCGTCGTCGGCCGTCGCGGCAGCTAATTCCGCCCTCGCCGCTGCAATGCGAGCCCGCGCTTCGATGAGCTTCACCTCGGCATTGGTCGCACTTTCCTCGCGCTGGTTCACAAGGAAGAAGTCGCTCGATCCCAGCTCAAAACGGCGACGTTCGGCTGCAGCCAGGCGCTGCGCCAGTGCACGCTCCTTCTCCGTCGTCGCAACCAACTGCTTTGCAGTTTCGACCTCCAGACCGATCGCGGTGACTTCGGCCCGGATTTTCTCCGCCAGAAACCGCTGCTTGACCGTCAGTTCATCGATCTTCGCCTGCGTTTCGGCCAGCTTGCCCTTGGCCTTGCGATTTTGCAGCGGCACCTTAAAGGTAACGCCGACGATCATCTCAAGAGGTGTGCGGCTGCTTCCGCCCAGACCCGTCGGGCCGATGTCCTTGGCCACCTCTCCGCCAATCTCGAGCCGCGGCAATAGGTCGTTGCGGGCAAGCGCGAGCTTGACCGTGGCCTTGTCAATCTCCTCGAGCATGATGGCGAAATCGGGGCGGCCTTCCAGGTTGAAGGCGGTTTCTGTCCTGATCCCATCGAGAGCCGCCGCATCGGCGGGCAGACGCGTTTCAGCGACAATGATCGGCGCGCCGTCAACATCGCGATAGTAAAGCGACAGCTTGACGGCTGCGGCGCGAAAGTCCTGCCGCGCCTCTACGACATAGGCCTGTCGCCTCACCAGATTGACGTCGTTCTCGGTCAGCAGGATATCGGGCTTGGCTCCAAGCTGCACCTGACGCTGTATGCCGTCGGTGCGCCCTCCGGCCAGTGCGAGCAGCGCCTCATAGGCTTTGAGCTTCAGCCCGGCAGCCACCCATTTCTGATAAGCCTCCACCGCGCGCGCCTGAACGCCGATGCTCGTGGCCTTGGTCTCGAACCGGGCAATGTCGATATCGTTGCTCGCCAGTCGAAACTCGGACCGCCGGGCGTCGATTAGGCGATCGCGCAACAGTGAATAAAGCGCCCCGACCTTCAATTCACCCAGACGGTTCGTGTAGGATTTGTCTTCATAGACGGGAAAACTGCCCATCGACGCTCGATACTGCCCATAGAGATAGCCGCCATTGTTGCTAAGCGGCTGCTCGGCCTTGCTGGCAATTTCCGTGCCGTCGTAATAGCCTTGCAAGCGGCTGCGCCCCTCGACGGCGAAAACGGTGTCGAACGCCCCTTGTGCAGTCAGGGCGCGCGCGTCCGCCTGCCGGTTGCGAGCCAATGCGGCGATGATATCGGGGGCGAACCGCGCGGACGATTGCAGCACCTCCTGCAACGTTAGTGGGCCGGTGCCTCTCGCAGCAGAGGCGCTCGGGAAAGCACCCTGCGCCTGCGCCGTCGAGGCCAGGGCACCGGTCATCAGGAAAGCGATGCCGATCATGGGCTGCGCCTTCATTTCTTTTTCTTTTCGATCGAGCTTTGGTCGGCTTTCCCCTGCGCCTTCTGAGCCGCCTGATCCTGTCCGAAGTTCAAAGGGAAGTCGTTGAGCTGCCGCCACAATTCATAGCCGACGGTGACATTGTCGCCCTGTATCCAGCCCAGCACCTTGCCGCCCTGGCGCACGAAGCGGTGGGCGGGCCATGCAGGCTTGCCGGGCACCGGCTCCACGAGAACTCGGAACAGGCCGTCCGCGCGCGGGGCTGGGTCCACGGAGCGAACCTGGCCATCGTATATGCCGATGGCGAATGCCGGCCAGCCACTGAACTGGAATGCGGGGAAGCCCTCAAACTCAAGCCGAACCGGCCGTCCGCGATAGACCAAGGGGATATCCCGCCCGTCAACGAACAATTCTACGGCGCGTTCGATTTGCTCGGGCGTGACGGTCGCCAACACGGTGCCTGCGGAAATAAGAGCTCCACCCGCAGCCGCGTTGAGGTTCTGGATGCGGCCCTCCCGCGGCGCCGTGACGACCTGCGCCGACTGCCGGATCTGCTTGACCTCGATCTGCTTTAGTTTGGCGCGCGCCTCCGCCAGTTTTGCATTGGCATCGGCGACCTTGATCTGGGTCTGCTCATAGTCGCGCCGCGCGGCCAACCCCTCTGCAAAGAGCTGCGAGGTGCGACCCACATCGATCGAAGCGACAGCACGCGCTTGTCCGATTGCGGCGATCTGCGCCTCCACTTCCGCCTTTTCAGCAGCGAGCCGTTCGAGAAAGTGCGGGTCAACATCGACGACTTTTGCGATCGGATCGCCTGCTTTCACAAGCTGGCCGTCCTGGACGAAGAAGCGGTCCACCCGACCGTCCACCAGCGATGACACCTGTTGCGGCCGATCGCCTGCGTCGAGCGAGGTAACCTGGCCGCCCCCCTGCGCGGTTTGCCGCCAGGGCACGAACAGAATGGCGACGGCGACGCAAAGCCCGATGAAGATCAGCCAGGCAATCACGATGACGATGCGCGGCGGGTTCAGCGCGGCAAGGGAACGGAAATGCGCCAACTGACTTGCGCTGATCGTCACGACTGAACCTCCCTCGCAGCGAGGAACTGTGACAAGGCCGCCTTGTCGGCGAAGCGATGTTGCGATTGCGCGCCCAGCAATAGGCAACAGTCCAAATCCAGCGCCTCGGGTCGCCCGGTGAATAGCAATATCGTCGTTCCCTGTTCTCGCAGCATCTTGAGCGTTGCGTGGAGAGCATCGGCGGGCATCATGTCGTAGAGTTGGGCCAGCAGCAGCACCTTGGGTCGGCTTATCAGCGAGGCTGCCGCCTTGAGTTGCATGACTTCCACGATGGAAAGCGGCGAGCCTGAACTTGCCAGCTGCGTATCAAGGCCATTCCGTAAACTGGAGATGCGTGTCGCGAGGCCGACCACATCGAGCACGTTCATGGTGATGGCGCTGTCCGCGTTACCGCCCGCCGCCATGTTTAGATATTCGCGGATGGTGACATCGACGATTGTCGGCCGGTTAAGTACCACGACCTCGGAGCGCAGTAGATATATATCAAGGCTGCCAAGGTCACTGCCGCCGATCGTCAGCAGCCCGCGATCGGGATTGACGTGCCGCTTGAGCAGTAGCGCGATCTGATTTTCGACGCCGGGTTCCGCCACGATGACGGTCTGCTCCCCGCTTTCGATCGAGAAATCGAAGCGCGATCCAGCCAGCTCGACATTGCGGAACCGGACAGATCCATTCGAGGGCGCCTGACCGCTCAGACCCAACGTCTCCTGAGGGATCGCGAAAATCTGCGACAGTTCCTCCGAACTCGCCACCAAATCGTAGAACGTGTCGAGATACCAGCCCAACTGCGCGATGCCGTAGAATACGCCCGACAAGATGAGCTCTGCGGCGACAAGCTGCCCAATCGAGAGTTGCCCTGCGAGAATGAGATTCCCGCCCAGAGCCAACAGGGCTGACGCGGCAAAGGCATAGACCAGGAAATAGGCCAGCGCCTGCGCGAAACTATATCGGAAGTAACGGCGGTGCGCGCGGATGTAGTTCGCGGTCACGGCCTCCGAACGGTCCATCGCGAAGTTCAGATGCCTTGCTGATTTATAGAATCCGTTGGATGCGCCCACGCTCTCGAGCCACTGAGCGGCTTCATGCTTGGCATGGGACACTCCGACCGCGCCGGTAATCGCGCCATGGCGCCAGAGCATCCAGATCAGTAGGCAGGTCACCACGAGAATGATGTTGAAGGCGAGAAAGAAGGGGTGATAAAAGCTTGTGACGACCAGCCCCACCGCACCTTGAAGAATGATGGTGAATGCGCCGATGACGAGGCTGGGGACAGACTTCTGAACGACGACCATGTCGAAATAGCGGTTGAACAGGCTGCCGCGACTTTCATCGGCGAAGAAGGGGTTCTGGGCGTGAACCGCCCTCACCGTGACTTCCGCCACCACTCGCGCGAACAGGCGGCGCTCGAACATGGTAAGCAGGTAGAGACGCAATGCGCTCAAGCACGCGACCATCAGGAGCAGCACCAGCATGACCCCTGACAATATCCAGAGCGGCGCGACGAGTGCCGTGCGCGCCACGGAGTTTATCAGCAACTGAACGGAAATCGGCGTCGCCAACGACAGAAGCGTTATGGCAAGCGTATAGACGATGCCAACGTTGACGTAGCCCTTGTCAGGGCCAACAATCTCGCCCACCCACGCGGCAGCATGCCGCAGACCGAACTGCTCGCCAGCCAATTTGCACCCCTAGAATTTCTGCGGTCGGTCTAATAACGAACCCCTGCCAATTTCGACAAGACGTCAATGCTGCATGGCAACATTTGCTTACATTAGAGTCATAGCGTGAGCGGAAGTTTTTTGGCGATATCGAGCCTCGCGACGGATGCTCTCGACCAGAATGCGTCCTTCACCGCTATAAGCGCGACCGGCAGAAATGTCCCAGAGTCGGTCATAGTTCGAGCGTCCGCTTTCAGCGCTGAGACGCCAAAAGGGATCTGCCGGCTATGGTTGGTCCCTTTTATTATGTCGGTCGTTCCGCGCTGAATCTTGCGGGCTTTTCTGTTGTGCATAGCACGACCGCAGCCACGTCCCTTGGCTGCTGATGCCGCTCATGTGGTCCAATGGCGTAAGGATAATCGAGCCAGCATCAAAGGCACCGCTCGGCAGTTTGGTTTGTCGGAGGCAACCGTTAAGCGGTATTGCCTCCATCATCGCTGATCTTGGGGGATAGGATTTCCGGGATCACCGCTCCACGCGCTCCACCGGCTCCACTCGTCACAATTATCACCGGCTCCACCGAGATTTATGGATTTAATACACGAATTTGAATGTATTAGGCGGCGTGGACAAATTTGAGCCAGTATCTGGCGGTAGCGATATGAACCATGCCGAGGAAGCTATTGGCCAGTTGGTCGTATCGGGTGGCGATGGAGCGGTTGACCTTGAGGTGGCCAAACATTCGCTCGATGCGGTTACGCTGCTTGTAGAGGGTCCGGTCATGCTCGATCTTCACGCGGCGGTTTGATCGACCAGGAATGACGGCTTCGATTTTCCGTTCGGCAAGGTCGGCGCGGATGGCGTCGGCGTCATAACCTTTATCGGCAAGCAAAGCATCTGGTGTGCGTTCTGGCAGACCGATCAGGGTGTCATAAGCCTTGCAATCTGCCGCCTCGCCGACCGTCAGATGGAAGGCGAGCGGTCGTCCGAGGGCATCAGCCAGGCAGTGAAGCTTACTGGTGAACCCGCCCCGCGAGCGGCCAAGAGCGCGTCGATGAGTCCCCCTTTTCCGCCCGCTGCCGAACGTGGGCGCGAACGGTGGTGCTGTCGATGCTGTAGTGGCCGCTGTCCGCCATGATCTCAGCCAGCGTCACGGCGACAGTCTCCCAGACCCCGGCTTCGTTCCACCGCCGGAACCGTCGGTAGATGGTGTTCCAACTGCCGTATTTGGGCGGCACATCGCGCCAGGGCGCTCCACAGCGAAGCCGCCAGAGTATGCCGTTGACGATCGAGCGGTTCTGTTCGGGACGCCAACCTCGACCACGGTTTTCGGACTCGATCGGCAACAGGTCCTTCAGAACGCGCCATTCTGCTTCGGTGAGATCGCCCCTGCTCAAGCCTGCCTCCAAAAGACAGCCTTGAATCAACCCGCTCGCGAACCGCCAATGACCCTCATGCAGCTAGCGAGGGAAAGAAACGGCCTCGCTGGCACCCTCGTCTGTAAAACCGCGTCCCGCGCGATTATGCGGCGTGGCGTCGCTGTTCCAACTCCGAAGTTGCGGCTCATCGCGTTGCAAAGCGATCCAGAGGTCCTCGCTGACATCAGCAAATGTGCGTCACTTCACGGAGACGGCTCCATCCGGAGCTAACGCTCATGATGGCGTTCCCTTCGCCTTCAGCGCGGCGAATAATGCGCTGAATCGCAATCGAATCTGCCAAGATCAAGCCCTCCATTGCCGCGCAGACCCTAGATGCGTCGGCGGCTGAAGGGAACCAACATCAAGCCAGAATTTGTCCACGCCGCCTATGATTGTTCGGCTTGGACGGCGTGCCGCTTTCATCAACGAATAGAAGGTGCATGGGAGGAATGCAGCGTAAAGCCGTCCGTGAGTCAACGGCGTGCCGCTAGCAAAGCCATTTGCATATGTTGGGCCGAATGTGGGTCGGAAAGCAACCCACGCCAATTCCCCTAAGTAAATCAATGACTTAAAGGGAAAGGTGGCGGAGACGGAGGGATTCGAACCCTCGGTAGCCCCTTAAGGCTACGACGGTTTAGCAAACCGCTGGTTTCAGCCACTCACCCACGTCTCCGCACGAATTTGCCCACCGGAAAGATGAGCAGTGGCTAGGTCTCGGCCTATAGCGACGGCTTTCGTCCATGGCAACGGTCCTTGATCAGGAAAAATGGCGCGAATTTCGAATATCGGATTCGGACTGGCGCGGAATCGACTCGGGTCGCCGTTCGTTCATTGTCGTTTCAGCTTGATAGCCGATAATCTGACGGATCATCTAAGGCGGGCCTTTTCGGGAGTATCGGGCAATGATCGGGATAGTGGGGCGGATATCCAGCCGCATGGCGCGGGCCGGTGCGCTGGCGGCTGCTCTGGCCGGAATGGCGCTCGCGCCGGTCGCGGCGCAGGCACAGGTGCGCACGGTCGATCCCAACATGGCGATCGATTCCGATCTGTCGCCTGCGCCGCAGCAGAACAGTGCGCCGACCGAGCCGGGCGTGGACAGCAGCGTGTCGTCAGCCCCCGGCACGCCCTCCGACAGCGGCGCGGCCTACAGTCCGCCGCCTATCAGTTCCGGCTCGACGGCCACGGGCGCGCCGGTGACGGCCAATTCTCCGCCCGCAGCGCTTGCCCCCGGCGAATCCTATCAGGAAGATGACCTCATCGGTGCGGCCGAAGGCGTGTTCGGCAAGGGTGCGGAAGGGCTGGCCGGAATCATCGAGAAGATCCTGAAGGATCAGGGCCGTCCCAATGCCTATATCGCCGGGCGCGAAGCTTCGGGCGCGTTCGTCGTGGGTCTGCGCTATGGATCGGGCACACTCAACCACAAGGTCGAAGGGAAGCGCGAAGTCTATTGGACCGGCCCGTCCATCGGTTTCGATGTCGGCGGCAATGCCGCCAATACCTTTGTGCTGGTCTATAATCTCTATGATACGCAGGACCTCTATCACCGCTTCCCCGCGGCGGAGGGCACCGCTTATCTGGTGGGGGGGTTCACCGCCAGCTATCTGCGCTGGGGCAGCGTGGTGCTGATCCCGATCCGGCTGGGCGTCGGATACAGGCTGGGCGTCAATGCCGGCTATATGAAGTTCACCGAAAAGCGGAACTGGCTGCCCTTCTGAGCGGTCAAAGCGAGAGGCGGAGCTGTTCGCCCGCCTCTCCGTCCTGCTCTTCATGATCGAGATTGTGAACGCCCAGACCCAGCAGCCGGGCGCCCATCCTTAACGGCAACTGGGCACGCAGCAGGACGCGCCCCGTTTCCGCCAGCAGTTCCGCGGACCGGACGGGGCTGCCGAAGCTTTTCGACCGGGTGATGATCCGGAAATCCGCGAACTTGACCTTCAGCACGACGGTGCGGCCATAAGCGCCGCTCCGTTCGACCCGGCCCCAGAGATTTTCCGCGATCCGGTCGATTTCGTGAATCAGCGCTTCTTCGCTGCTGAGGTCGTCGAAGAAAGTGTCCTCCACGCTCACCGATTTGCGTTCCTGCCGCTCATGTACAGGGCGGTCGTCCAGACCCCGCGACGCGCCATAATAATAATGGGCGGCGCTGCCGAAATGATGCTGGAGAAAGGCCAGATCGCGGGAACGCAGGTCAGCGCCGGTTTCAATGCCCAGCGCCTGCATCCTTTTGGCCGTGACCGGGCCGATGCCATGGATGCGCCGCACCGGCATTTTCGCGATGAAGGCCGCGCCTTCCTCCGGCCGCACGACGCAGATGCCGTCGGGCTTGTTCTGGTCGGAGGCGAGCTTGGCGATCAGCTTGTTGTAGGAGACGCCCGCCGAAGCGGTGAGGCCGGTTTCCTCGCGGATCATGCGGCGGATCTCTTCGGCAATGCGGGTAGCGGAGGCCAGCCCCATCTTGTTCACCGTGACGTCGAGATAGGCCTCGTCCAGCGAAAGCGGCTGGATGATGTCGGTGAAGCGGGAAAATATCGCCCGCACATGGGCCGACACGGCGCGATAGACTTCGAAGCGCGGCCGCACGAACAGCAGGTCAGGACACAGCCGCCTTGCGCGCGCCCCCGGCATGGCGGAGCGGACGCCGAACTTGCGCGCTTCATAGCTGGCCGTGGCCACGACGCCGCGTGGCCCGCCGCCGCCGACCGCCAGCGGCTTGCCGCGAAGGCTGGGATCGTCGCGCTGCTCGACCGACGCGTAAAAGGCATCCATGTCGATATGGATGATCTTGCGCGACGGGGATTCCATGGGGGTTCTATGCCATAGCGCGGAACGAAAGGAAAACAGGCAAGCCTATTTGCGGCGGAGAACCCGCAAATTGTCGAGCAGCCATTCCAGATGCGCCCGGCTGATCCGGCTCCACACATTATAGGTGCAGCGCTGGCCGCCAATCCGCAGATAAGCGAGCGAATGAAGGCCCGCGCCGCCCGGATTGCCCGCAGGATAGGCTTCCGCCCCTTCCTGGCCATAACCGGCAAAGGAGGGCCTGGGCAGATGGGCGAGGTCGCGGAAATAGGGCCACTGGCCGACAAGCCTGCGTCGCTGGGCCTTGGAGTCGGCCTTGTCGCCGGGCAGCAGGCCGGTGCCGGCAAAGCCATAAGCGCTGCGCAGGCCCGGCAGGTCGAAAGCAACGGCCCAGCCGCCACTGAAGGTGGCCGCGCGGGGCGTTCCCTCAGCATTACCGGGGGCGGCAAGGGCCAGCGGCGCGCAGGATTTTCGATTTTCCGCCTTCGCCCATTCGGCGCGGGCACGCCTTTCCCCGATCAGGGATGATGATTCGGCGGCAAGCGCAGGAAGGGCACTGAAGAGAATGGCAAAGGCGGAAATGGCTCGCGATCCCCTCATTTCCTGTCCTTGAGCGACAGCAAGGCGGCAAAGGGACTGGCCTGTTCCTCGCTCAGCACGCCCGCGTCACGCAGGACGCTGTCCGCCTCCGGCGAGCGGGGATAGGGCGTCATCGCGAGCGCAACGGTTTCGGCCACGGCCTCGCCCATATCGAGTATCTGGCCGTCAAAGCCGATGGTATCGCAATCCTCCGCATCCAGCTCCAGTTCTTCGCTTTCCGGCTGGTCGGCGCCTTCCCTGACGAAGCGCAGAACGAAATCCGTGTCCACCTTTTCCGGCACCGCGACGCCGGTGGCAACGCAAGGCTGAGCAAGTTCGGCCCGCACCCGCCCGCGGGCGAAAATCACGCCATTGTCTTCGCTCAGCGCATAATCCGCTTCCAGTCGGTCCAGACCAAGCAGATGGAATCGCCTGGCCAATGCTTCGCGCTCCGCAGCATCAGCGGTGATCGTCACCGGCTGCGCATGGCGGGCAAGCTGGTCGATCCGGACAGGGCGGGAAAATTCAGGTGTTTCAGTCATCCAAGGTCTCCGGCCATCAGCGCATCGCGGCTGAGACAGCCAAGTCGCACCCAGCGCCCGCGCAAATGTGATTCGACATGGGCCAGCGCCCCGGCGGAGGGCATCTCTCCACGATAAAGATTGCGGGTCAACGCTTCGGCCAGATCCGTTTCGCCGGCCAGGGCCGCACGATAGGCGGTGAGCCGGCCGCCCAGCGCGCTCACCATGCGGCCGATATGCTTGCCCACGACAACGTCGCCAATGCCTTCCTGCCGCAGCTGTCCATCCATGTCGTCGACGAACAACTCGGTCAGCCAGACGCTTTCCTGCGCCGAGCCCAGCGCCTCCAGCCGAATCAGCGCCTGCGCGAGTATCGCGACGATCATGTCGAACCGGCCGTCGATCGTGTCGGGCACCTGACCTTCCACATACCAGTGGGGCTGTCGTCCCTCCGCTACGATGGCGTTGTAAAGGGCACGCATCGCGTCCTTCGGATCGCTATGCGCGAACAGACGCTGGAAGATGCTGGGCATGATGAGACTGTTTCCTGGCTGAACCGAGCGGCGGCCCCTTGCCGAGACCCCCGCATTTCCATATTGATCGCCCAGCCGCCCGATGCAATGGCGGCTTTGTTTTTCGGCCAAGGTCCGGGGTCGCCCCGCAGGAGAAGTTCATGCGCCAGTTCAGCCGCCAATCCCGCAGCGGGCGGATCTTGCTTGCGGCAGGCCTGTGCGCACTGCTTCTGGGTGCGTCGGGCTGCACCCGCATCCGCACCCATCAGGGCTATCAGGTCGACAAGCTTCTGGTCGATTCGGTCCAGCCGGGCATCGACAACCGCGCATCGGTGGAAGGCACGCTGGGCCGCCCGAGCTTCGTGGCGCAGTTCGGCGATCAGGACTGGTATTATGTCTCGCGCGACATGCGCTCGCTCGCCTTTTCCAATCCCAAGCCGGTATCGCAGACGATCCTGCACGTGAAATTCGATGCGGCGGGCAACGTCGTCGCCGTCGACCGCATGGGGCTGGAGCAGGTTGCGCGCATCTCGCCTACGGGCGACAAGACGCCGACGCTGGGCCGCCATCGCAGCCTGTTCCAGGAGATTTTCGGCAACATCGGCGCGGTCGGCGCTGGCGGCATGGGCGGCGGCGGTGGCGGCAGCAACACCGGTGGCGGTCCCAACGGCAGCTAGGCCAGCAGCGATCGCAGACCGTCTTCCAGGGATATTGGTCGATAGCCCAAAGTTCCCAAACGGGTGATATCAAGCGCCGAAAAGCCCCGATCCTGTCCGTCCGAGGGTTCATGGATGACCGGCGCGCCGGTGAGGGCGGAGAGCCGCTGCGCCAGTTGGGCAATCGTGGTCCGGACGCCGCTGCCCACATTGAAGGCGCCCTGTCGCCCGCTCTCCAGCAGCAGGAGCAGCGCCTGCACGACATCTTCGACATGGACGAAGTCGGCCCCGAACAGACCCTGACCGCTGATCCGGATCGGCTCGACCTGCATCGCCGCTCCTGCCATGGCGGCCAGCGCCCCTGCCCGCTGGCCCGGTCCGTAGGACGAGGCGATCCGCATGGTCTGGAGCGTCACGCCGCTGCCCCGGCAGCGTTCCACGGCATAGATTTCCTGCGCGATCTTTGAGCCGAGATAATAGCCCCTGCTGCGCGGAAACAGGGCGGCTTCCTCGTCCGGCGGGTCCGTTGAAGGGGCATAGGCATTGGCGCTGCAGGTCTGGACGATCCGGCCCACGCCAGCGCGCACCGCCGCATCGACCAGATGCAGTGTACCCAGCGCGTTCACGCGCAGGCAATGGGCGGCCTCTTCGGGATCATCATGGCTGGCGGGGATGTGGGCCGCCACATGGATCAACGCGGCGCAGCCCGACAGACTCAGGCGCGCATCATCGGGCGCGCCCAGGTCAAAGGGCCGCCACTCGTCCTGCGGCTCGCTTGCCGGGGGACGGCTCCGGGCGAGATGGCGGATGCGATGGCCCCGACGCCGCAGGGCATCGGCAAAGTGGCGGCCGATGAAGCCGGACCCGCCCGTCAGGGCCAGCAACGACGATCCGGCGATCATTGCACGGCATCGATCCGGTCCTGCGACACGAACATCTCGTCGAGATGGCGCAGAATGACTCCGGATCGGATCGGCGGCTGGAAGATGGGTGTGCCGTCGAGCAGTTTGCGCACGCACATCTCGACCTCGTTGAATCCGGCCATGGCGCGCAGCGGCGTAGTGCCGGAAAAGCGGGCATTGATCTCGAAGACGCGGGGCGTGCCATCGGCAGCGGTTCGGAACTGGAAATTGGCTGGACCGTGGGGCTTGAGCGCCTCGCCCAGCAGGCGGACCTGCGCGTTCAGTTCCGGATAGTCTCCGGTATAGGCGCGGTAGGTATTGCCGTCGCGCAGGTCCCGGCGCATCACGATGGACGCCCGCACAGCGCCGTCGAAATAGAGGACGCTGGCGGTATATTCCTGATCGGCCTCACCCGCGCATTGCTGGACGACGAGTCCTTGCCGCCCCTCCAGCGCCTGCGCCAGTTGGCGGGTGTCACGCACCAGCGACACGCCTACCGACCGCGCACCGATGCGCGGCTTCACGATCAGCGGGAAGCCGACCGCTTCTACCAGCGCCGCGACCGCCGCAGCGTCTTCCGACGCGGCCGAGGCTGGATGCGGCAGGCCCACGCTCTCAAAGAAACGCGCTGTTTCCAGCTTGTCGTCGGCGATGGCGACCACGCGCGGGTCGCTGACGAGGATATGGGTGTGGAACAGCGCCTCCAACCGCAGGCGCTGTGCGGCGAACCAGGGCAGTTCGACATCCGTTCCGACCAGCACGAGATCGGGCCGCTCGCCGTCCAGCAGTTGATGGATGCGGTCGCCAAAGCCGGGGTCATCGGCAAGAGGCAGACGGTAGGCCCTGTCCGCCCAGTAAAGACCGGCTGAGAGCGGATTGGGGTCCGCCGCGATCAGGGTGCATTCCAGCGTCGATTGTCTCAAGGATTTGATGATGCCCTGCCCCAGCAGGGCGCCGGCGCCGGTGACGAATATCTTCATGCGAAAAACCGGCAGAGCCGCTCCTGCGTGGTGGCGGAAAGGGTGGTGGCGCGGATGGCGTGCATCTGATCCTCCGGATCGAAATCGATATCGCGGGTCTCGACGTTCACAAAATCTCCCCTGATTTCAATCATCGCCCACTTTGGCGTCCGGTCCTGATCATCGCGAGGCTGACCAAGCGAGGCGAGGGTGAAAATGGTGGCAGCGGCACAATCATAGCGGCGCTGCCGGTGGACATGACCGAACAGGCCGTAGAGAAACCCTCGCGCCGCCAGAGTTTCAGCCGCCTCTTCCGCCTCTGGGGCTGAACGGATGTAGCGCCAGTCGCCGAAGGCGAAGGGATTGGCATGAGCCGCGAACAGCGTGCCGGTCGACCAGCTTTCCCGCCAGTCGAACGTGCTCATGCTTCCAGCCGGAATATGCGCCGCGGTCCAGTCCACGCTCTCGCGCAGCCAGTCGGGCAGGTCGGCGCGATAGGCCGAAGCCATGGGCGAAGATTGGTAGAGCAGATCATGATTGCCCTTGATCAGGATCGCTCCGTCGCGGGCCGCCGCACCCTGCACCAGTTCCAGCGTCTCCAGCGGCTGCACCCCATAGGTCAGCAGGTCACCCATGATCAGCATTGCGTCGAAGCCTTCCCGCCGAGCCGCGGTGAGCGCCAGTTGCAGCGGGTCGCTTGCCGCATGAATATCCGTCAGGGCCGCTATGCGCATGGCATGTTTCCAATCCGGGTCCGCGTCCAATATTATCATGAAGATCCACCGGAGCGCGGGTGCAAGGCGGATATATCCCTAATCGCCGCGGGGGATCATTCGGCTGGCGCCATTCCGCGGGGCAGGCCATGGCGAAAGCGCCGGGAGCGCAACTCATCGTAAAGGGCGAGATGGGCGGCAGCGCAGCTTTCGATCGAAAAGCGCCGGGCCGTTTCCAGCGCACCCCGCGACAGGGCGGCATAGCGCGTCTCGTCGCTCAGAATGCCGACGATGACCTGAGCGAGCGCGGTGGAATCGGACGGCGGGACGAGCTGACCGTTTAGGCCGGGGACGATCATTTCCCGATTGCCCGCCACCTGCGTCGCGACGATGGGCAGGCCGCTCATCGAGGCTTCGATCAGCGAAATGGGAAATCCCTCCCATAACGAACAGTTCACGAACAGGTCAGCCTGCCGCATCAGCGAATCGACATCGCTTCGGGCGCCCAGCAATTCGACCGGCTCCCCCGCCGCGAGGGCCTGAAGCGGCGCGAAATCAGGGCCGCCGCCCGCGATGCAGAGGCGCGCCTTCCGGCCCTGCGCCGCGAGCGCATCCGCCAGAGGCCGTGCGGCCTGAATCAGGGTAGGATAATCCTTCTGGTCCGACACCGTGCCGACCGCGAGGATCATCGGGTCATGGGCGGGCTTCAAACGCGGCCTATCCGCCCGAAAGCGCGGATTGGCCGCGTTCAGGATCATGCGGACAGGCTTGCGGCCATGGATCTTCAGAATCGCCTCGCACTGGTCGCTGATCGCCACATAGGCGTCGACGACCCGGTTGAAGAAGCGAAAGGCGGCGGGCGGGAAGGACAGGCGGCTGTTATGATGGGTCAGCACCACCGGCACCCCAGGCATGGCAAGCGCGATCAGCGGCAAGGCGCGGGCCGTGTGCGTGTGGATCACGTCCGGCCGTATCGAACGCAGCGCCCGGCGCAGCGCCAGCGCCCCCCCCAGCCAGTTATTGCGATTGGCCAGAGCCAGAGACAGCGCCGTTGCGCCACTTCGCCCGACGCGCTCCATCATCTTTCTTTCCGTATCGGCCGCGTTGCCGACCTGCACCGCATCGCTCAATGTTAGGATCGCCGCATCATGGCCGTCAGCGGCGAAGGCCTCCGCCAGATTGCACGCCAGCATTTCCGCCCCGCCCGAGGTGAAGCTGGTGATGATCGAACAGATGCGCACGGCTATAGATCAACGCCGGTCGCGGCCAGCAGCCTGAGCGCGCGGGGCGACAATTCGGCACGGCACCGGGTCAGCACCAGATCGGCCTGATCGGCGCTCAACCAGTCAGCGAAGCCACCCGCCCTGCCGCTGCGCATCCGCATGCTCTGATCGTCATTGCGGTCATAGTCATGACCCGGAATGCCGCCGTCCCGTTCTGCATCCGGTCGAATTGCGCGGCAGCGATGGCACGGACAAGAATGTCCGGCTGCGGCTGCACGCCAAGGAAGCAGAGGATGCCCGCCACGGTAATGCCCGGCTCCGCCAGCATATGTTCATAGCTGATCAGATGATGCGGCCGCCCGGCCAGTCCCTCTGCCCAGCCGTTCAGATAGCGGGTCAGCGCCGCCAGCCCATATTTCGGTTCATCGAGAAAGGCCGCCATGTCGCCTGCAAAACTCTTCTTGTGGCGGGTCGCATGAAAAAAGGCGGATACGATCACATCGCGTGGATCGCGAACCAGGAACAGCGCCGGCCGATCAAGGAACAGCCGGTCGCGATAGGGCAGATGGCTGACCAGGATCAGCGGCAGATCGGCTTTATCGCGTCCTACAAAGGCATCGATGCCGCGCACGGGGTCACGGTCGAAATTGGGCAGGATGCTGAAGGTGCTGGTAAGGTCCGGCTCGAAGCCCAGCCCCGCGCTTTCCGCGAAATAGCAGGAGAGCAGATAGCGCAGCCATGTCCGCCCGCTCTTGGGATAGGAGACCAGAAAGGCGTCGGCCCGCGCAGCCGCCAGGCGCAGATGCGGTTCGTCCCGCAAACGGCGGCGCATCGCCCGCGCAAAGCCCTTCAGCGACATCATGTTCATGATCCTGCCTTCACCCGATGATGGTCCAGAACGTTGGTGATGACCGACTGCCAGCGGGCCAGCACTTGGTCATGACCGAATTGCGCCATGCGTTCCCGTGCCTCAGCTCCCAGCATCGCCCGGCGCGGGTCGTCGGCGCAGAGGGCGGCGATCGCCTGCCCCAGAGCATCGACATCGCCGTTGGGCACCAACAGGCCGCTGCGATCCTGCTCGATCATTTCCGCCGGCCCCCATTGGCAGTCGAAGGAAATCACCGGCAGCCCCGCGCCCATCGCCTCGCCCACGACGATCCCCCAGCCTTCGAAGCGGGACGACAGCACGAACAGGTCGGATTGCGCGATCCACTCCCCCGGCTTTTCCGTGACGCCGGGCAGGCTGACCCGATCGGTCAGGTGCAGCCGGTCGCGCTGGCGCTCCAGCGCTTCGCGCTCCGGTCCCTCGCCCCAGATCACCAGCTTCCAGTCGGGAATCAGCGGCGCCACGCGGGCGAAGGCGGCCAGCAGCAGGTCGAAGCCCTTTTGCGGCACCAGCCGCCCGACGGCGCCGATGGTCCGCCCCTCAGGCCGTCGCTCTGCCGCAGAGATGGCGGGTGGCACGGGATTGGGGATCACCCACCCCCTCACCTTCATGGTGGCGGCGAACCAGTCCATCGCCCCCTGCGTCATGGTGATCAGCCCGACGGCGCGGGGATAGGTCATCCGCCGCAGCCGGCTCCACACCGGCCCCACGCTTTGCAGGGCGGGATTGTTGCGTTCCGAGACGATGACCGGAATGTGAAGCGACCGGCAAGCCAAGACCGCCAGCACGTTTGTACGCGTAAGGAAGCTGACGACCAGTTCGGGCCGCAGTCGCTTCAGCACGCCTTTGAGCAGACTGTGCCGCCGCAGCATGGCGAAGGCGCCCGACGCAGCGGCCCGGCGCCGCGATTTCATGCCCAGCCGGATGATCCGCACATCGGGATGATGGGGATAATAGGGTGGGACCGACGGGTCTTCGAACGCGATCAGCGCAACCGACCAGCCCTGCACCGCGAAATGGTTGCACAGCAGGCTGACGATATGTTCCGACCCGCCCGCGCCCAGCCCCGGCAGGACGAACGCGATGGATGGGGGCCTGGATGCTCTTACCAGCATGGCGGCAGGGTCCTGTATAAACACGCAGTTACGGCATTCAGTGTCCCCGCCGCTCAGGTCCAAGTCCATTGCGCGAAGGGGGTAGGATCTGCCTCTTTGGGCAGTGCCGTTTCAGTTTGGGGCAGGCCGCAGGGCATCAATAATGCACCCGCAGTTCCACCCCGACGCGGGTGCGGTCATAATCGTCCAGCGAACCGGTGCTGTTGCGCTTCGACCAGCGCGCATTGGCCGCCAGGGCGACGCGGCGGTTAAGCGCATATTCCAGCTCGCCGGTGATGCCATAGATTTTCTCGGTCAGGCTGGTCCCGAAATATTTGCTGCGGCGATAGACCAGTCCCACCTCACCGCGCAGATTGTGACGGATTTCCTGTTGGACGCCCAGCCGGAAGCGCATGTCCTCGCGCGATTGCACGCCCACCCGATAGGTCGCGACGTTGCCGACAAAGCCGTCCAATGTGATCGCCGTGCGGGGCTGGGGGGCGTAGGTCAGGCCGATCTGCGCCGACATGCGGGTTCGCGGCGCGATGCGGCTGTCCTTCGGGTCGAAACGATAGACGCCGACCGCCGCTTCGCCGCGCAGGGTTCCGCCCGGATCGATGGCGATGCCCGCCCGCCCGCCATAGGTGCGCGAATCCCGGTTGAAATCGCCGGACAGCGGCGTCACGCGAAAATCCCGTTTGGATGCGAACCCTTCCACAAAACCGCTCATCAGCGGAGAAACGCGCAGCATCACGCGGGCCAGCGCGCCCACATTGTCGAGGTCGCGATTGGAGTCGATCGCCTTGCTGTAGCGGAAATGCGATGCCGACCCGCGCAGCATGAAGCCGATTTTCGCGCCCTGATGGGTATAGGCAATGTCCCCATCCAGCGCGTTCAGTTCACGCGGCCCTATGGAGGGCAGCGTATTGCCTTCCGGCTCGCCGCGATCCTCGATGATATGTTGCCAGCTCGCCGCTGCCGCCAGCCTGTCGGATTCCGACGGGGTCCAGTTCAGCCCGGCAGCGACCTTGCCGCCGATGGCGTCTTCGCTGTCATATTTGAAATATTTGCGGAAATCCCCCTCGGCCCGCGCGTTGATCGCGACCGCGCTGCCCTTGCGGTTCAATTCGACATAGGGGCGGAAGAGCATCCGGAAGTCGTCCTTCTCGCCAAAGGCCTGCGCGTAAATATTGCTGTCATATTCAAGGCGCGCCGCCCCGCCAATCTCGACGGTTGCGCTGCCCAGCGTCAGTGGGGTCGGCACGAACAGTGCCTCCGGCGCGTCGAGCGCGGTCGTAGGCGATTGCAGATCCTGCGCGCGCGCCAGAGAGGCTGGCAGGACGCCCAGACCGAGCATCAGAGCTGCAGCCGCGCTGCCCGAAGCGGTCCTGGGCATCAGAACCACTTTTCGTAGATGCGGACGGTGTCGCCCGGCTGGATCATGTCACGCTCGCCAGCGCGCCCGACCACCTGCCTGCCATCCACCATGCGGGTGATGGCAACGCTGCCCTGCTCGGCCCGGAAGGTGTAGCCGCCCGCCACCGAAACCGCCGCCAGCACCGACATGCCTGCGCGATATTGATATTCACCCGGACTTTTCACCTCACCCAGCACATAGAAGGGGCGCAGCTTGACCGGCTGGACGCTGACGGTCGGCGCGTTCAGCAACTGCCGCTGCACCAGTTGCTGGGCGATGCTGGCCTGCAATTCGGGCACCGTCTTGCCGCCCGCATCGACATCGCCCAGCACGGGCAGCGAAATCTGCCCCCGATCGTTGATGACATAGCTGTCGTTGCCCGGTTCAGCGGCATTGAGACCGGGGATCGTTACCCTGACCTCGTCTCCTGCCCCCAGCCGATAGGCGACGGTCGGCGCTGCGGGCAGGCTGGAAAGGCCCGAAAGACCGCTCGAACAGGCCGTCGACAAGGCGAAAAGGCCAAGGCAAACACCATGATAAAGACGGTTGCGCATCTGCTTCCCCTCTTGAATTACTGACGAAAGTTTAAGCCCTTTGGCCGATTCCGGGGCGGGCAATAACGGGTCGGAGCCGGGCAAAAAGGAGCGAGGCGACACCGCTTTCGGGATGATTCAAAGGAGAGCGGCCGCCCTTCAGGCAGCCAGTCGCCGGTCCTGCTTCCAGTGGCTGAGATCGCGGCCGATGAGATTTTCCAGCTCTTCGATATCGCGCGCATAATAGTCTGCCATGCGCTGGCGGAGCGCCGGGGAGAGCGGTGGATAAGCGATCTGGCGCGCAAACAGGCCGCGAACCTTTTCGAACATCGGATGGCCGCGCAGCGGGCGGGCGGCTTCCTTGAGCGGCGCCAGCGCCGTGCGCACCGGCAGGGGCAGAAAACGCTCGCTGCTGTCGTTGCGCGGATCGGAGCCGACCGCCTGCGAATAATGGCAGGGCACGCCGATATGGTCGTTGACGATAGCCACTGTGGCTTCAGGTGCGGCCTTCACATCCTCGAACAGGATCACTTTGATCTGCCCGGAGTCGAAATGCTCCAGCCAACGGCGCAGATGCCTGGCGTAAAGCCCGTCCTCCAGAAAGCGGGGCTGATCGCTGGGGCGGCCATCCAGATAGGCCTCCGGCCCCTGCGTCACGGTGCCCCGCCGGAACAGCATCTTGTAATCCGAATAGGCGCGATCAACCGGATTGCGCAGCTGCACCACGAGCCGCGCCTTGGGCAAGGCGGCGGCCAGACGGGCGGCCGCTTCGGGATGGGCGAGATAATCGGCGGATTTTTCCCCCAGTATCTGCTCCGGCCGCGCGCCATCGAAAAAGCGGCGATAATGGTCAAGGCCCAGATGATGGTCCTGACTGAAAAAATGCGGTTCGGGCGCGGGCAGATAGACCGCCGGATTGTCCCGCAACTGGTCGTGAAGCCAGGTGGTCGCGCCCTTGACGGCGCCGATGATGATGAAATGCGGCAGCCGGTCGTTGGTCATCGTCATGATTTCCCTTTTCAGTCAGCCTTGCAGCTCGGCCATTGCGATTTCGAGGCAATTGGCGAGGCGATGCATGTCATTTTCGTCCAGCAGATGATCGACCGGGAAAGCGATGCTGCGGCGCCCCAGATCCTGCGCGACCGGCAGCCCCCCGTCGCGGCGCACGTCCATCCCGGCAAAGGCGGCTTCGCGCGTCATGTCGGCGCACGAACCGCTGCCCACCGGCATGCCCATGCGCGCCATCCGGTCGACGATTGGCGCCGTCCCCGTTTCACCCAGCCGGTCGGCGGCGATGGTCACGTAAAGCCGGTAAAAGGCATGACCCACCGGCGCCGGAACATGCGGCACCTCCACCGCGGGATCGTCGCCGAGCAGCCGCATCAGCACCTGCGCATTGCGCCGCCGCCGGTCGAGCCAGGCTGGCAATTTCGCAAGTTGCAGACGGCCGATGGCCGCCTGCATTTCAGTCATGCGCCAGTTGCTGCCGAAACTGTCATGCAGATAGCGAAAGCCGTTGCCCGTCGCGACGGCAAAGAATTTGTCCGGATTCTTGCCATGGTCCTTATAGGCCCAGGCGCGCTTCCAATGAGCGTCGTCGCGCAACAGGACCATCCCCCCTTCCCCGCCGGTCGACATGATCTTGTCGGTGCAGAAGGAGAAGGCAGCGGCATCCCCGAAGCTGCCGACCGGACGGCCATGCAGCGTCGCGCCATGCGCCTGTGCGCAATCCTCCACCAGCCACAACCCCTTTTCGTCGGCCAGCGCCCGCAGCACGGCCATGTCGCATGGCCAGCCCGCCAGATGGACGCACAGGATCGCCCGGCTGCGCGGACTGAGCATGCGGCGGACCGAGGCTGGATCGATGGCGTTGCTGACCGGATCGATATCGGCGAAGACAGGCGTTGCACCGACAGCGACGATGCAGGCGGCGCTGGCGAAAAAACTTCGCGATGGCAGGATCACCTCGTCGCCCGGTCCCACGCCCAGCGCCCGCAGCGCGAGTTCCAGCGCAACCGTGCCGTTGCTGACCGCGATGGCGTGGGGCACCCCGCAAAAGGCAGCAAATTCCTGTTCGAATGCACGGGTCTGTTCGCCATGGACCATGGAATTGACCCGGCCGCTTTCCAGAATGTGGGCGACCGCGGCGACTTCATCCGGCTCATGCTGCGGCCAGCGCAGTTGGGGATGATCGAGCGGACTGAGACGAAGCTGGATCGGGGCTTGGGCAGGGGCGGCTTGCATCATGAGGTCACTCCAGCGGGATCAGGCGACATCGCGAGGGAAGTGGGGCGGCGAGGAAGGCAGCGCGGCGGACGGTTCCGCCGGGCGCGGCATCATGAACAGCGTGTCGCTGCTTTCCGCCGCCAGCCGCCGCAAAATCTCCGCCCAGCGCGAACTGGCGGAAGCCGCGACCATCTCATGGGTCAGCCTGACCAGCTCTTCCGCATCCCCTGCCGCGATCAGCCGGGCGAGCTGGCCGAAACCTTCCACCAGCATTTCGAGCGGGATGGGCGAAGGCATCGCTTCGAAAATGCCGGGAATGGCGCTTTCGATCTTGTCCTCACTGGTGTCGAACAGTTCCTCGAACAATTTTTCGCCTGGGCGCAGGCCGATGAACTTGATCGGCACGTCGATCTCCGGCCGCAGTCCCGCCATGCGGATGACGCGCCGGGCGATCTCGACGATCTTGACCGGCTCGCCCATGTCGAGAACGAAGATGGTGCCGCGTTCCGAATCCGTCTCCAGTGCACGGGCGCTGCTTTGCAGGATCAGCAGCACGGCCTCCTGCACCGTCATGAAGAAGCGCTCGATATCCGGGTGGGTAACGGTCAGCGGTTTGCCGCTGGCGAGCTGATGCTGGAACAACGGGATCAGCGATCCGCTGGACCCCAGCACGTTGCCGAAACGCACGGTCAGGAAACGCGGGCTGTCGGGATCGCAACTGCCGATCAGGTCAAGCGCCTGACAATAAAGTTCGCCCAGCCGCTTGGTCGCGCCCATCAGGCCGACAGGATTGACCGCCTTGTCGGTCGACACCTGAATCATCGCCCGCGCCTC
Organism: Sphingobium sp.; assembly: GCF_041987595.1. GTDB lineage: Bacteria > Pseudomonadota > Alphaproteobacteria > Sphingomonadales > Sphingomonadaceae > Sphingobium. The sequence goes on from NZ_JBHIWJ010000033.1 coordinate 39,375, forward strand.
GAATTCGCACACCGCATCGGCAACGTTGCGCGTGCCCAGCACGTTGGTGTGCACCCCGGCGCAGGGATTGGCCTCCACCATCGGCACATGTTTGAGCGCCGCGGCATGGAAGACGATTTCGGGCCGCCGCCGCTCAAACACCTGCCAGAGCGCCGGACGCTGACGGATCGAGCAAAGCTCGGCGTGGAAGCGGACATGGGGGAATTTCTCCCGCGCCTCCATTTCTATGGCGTAGAGATTATATTCGCTGTGATCGAGCAGTACGATCTCCACCGGCGCGTAATGGGCAAGCTGACGCACCAGTTCGCCGCCGATCGTGCCGCCTGCCCCCGTCACCATGATTCGCGCGCCGGTGACGACCCGCTCCAGATAGCTGTGCTGCACGGTGATTTCCGGCCGCCCAAGCAGCTCGGCGAGCGGCATCTTCTCGATCGCCATGCGATCGCCGTTCAGGGGGGCCGCGCTGGTCCAGGGATTGCGGAAACGCGAAACGACCAGATTTTCCTGCTCGGCCAGAGACGCGATCCGCAATATCTGCTGCCGGTCGAGCCGTTCGCTGCTTTCCTGCACCACCAGGCTGACCGGCCGCCTCCCTGCCCGATCGAGATCGGCCACGATCTGCGGCAGCATGTCGGGCGACCCCAGGATCGGCAGCCCGCCGACATGCAGCCGCCGCTCATGCCCGTCAAAGGAGATGACGCCGACAATCTCCAGCCCGCTGTTGGCGTCGGTGGGGACAAGATCCGCCATCACTCGCGCCCAGTCCAGCTCCCCCAGCAGCAATATCCGCCGCCGCGCCTGCGCCGAACGGCGCAGCCGGGCAGACCGGACCCGCCGGAAAAAGGCGCGCCGGACAACCCGCGCAGCCAGCAGGGCAACGACGGTAAGCGGCACGTCGACCGTCAGGAACACCGTCATCGGCCCGCGATACATTTTCTGGGGGACCAGCAGACCCGCCGTGATCATCCAGATGAGCCAGCTGCTGATCAGCAGGCTGATCGCCAGCGGCAGGGCATCGCCGATCGATACGAAACGCCAGCTATGCCGATAGGTCCCGATGACGAACAGCGCCGCCAGATTGGCGCCGATGAACAGCGCAGTGAACCATGGTTCGTGCAGCGTTTGCGGCATGGTCAGGTCGGACAGGATCAGACGCGACAGCGAAAAGCTGCCGAGCATGATCAGCGCGTCGAGCATCAGGATGGTCGCCAGACGCAACGCCCAGAAGCGGGTCGGATTTTGCGCGGCGAAGGCGCGGATCGCAGCCTCCAGACGCGGCCACATGGTCACGGGCGGCGTTGCCCCGTCCAATATTGTTGCGTCCTGCCTGGCCGGCGCGATGTTCGGCATTCCGATGTCTCCGATACATGGTCCGGCGACTGCATGAATCGGATTGGGGGGAAACGGCCGTGACCAACCGTCTACAGCCCGACCACACAATCGCCGGTGGTCATAAAGCTATAGAAACAGGTGGTTCGCCGTAATCGGTCGATCAGCTATCATCCTTTATCCCATGCCGCACCCCAGCGAAGCCGGTGACATCCCATTAGGGCTATATCGCCGTTCCGGGAGAGGCGGACACTGGTGACAGGCGGGAGCGGAAGGGCCGCTTCTGCCTCAAAGGGGTAATCTACCGATGCACCCGGCGGGCGCGGCCCAGGCTGTGATACCCCCTGCCATGCAATGCAAACGGGAGGATAATGGGCCAGTGAAAGTCGTGATCCTCTCCAGTCTCGCATGGTCCTTGATCAATTTCCGCGGCGCGCTGATTGCCCGGATGGTTGCGGAGGGGCATGAAGTCATCGCAGCCGCGCCCGATGAAGAACCCGAAATACTGGCCCGGCTCGCCGCAATGGGCGTGGGTTTCCGCCGGACGCCGATGGCGCGCACCGGCACCAACCCGCTGCAAGATGCCCGCACGCTGTTCCATTATATCCGGTTGCTGCGGGCGGAACGGCCCGATGTCGTGATCGCCTATACGCAAAAGCCGATTATCTATGGCGGGCTGGCGACGCGACTGCTTGGCGGCATGCGCCTGTTCGCTATCATGAGCGGCCTCGGCTATGTGTTCAGCGAGGAAGCTGACGGGCGCCGCTGGCTGCGGGCAACCGTTTCACGGCTCTACCGCGCGGCGGTCCGCAAGGCGGGTTGCATCTTCGTCTTCAACGGCGACGATCACCGCGTGATGCTGGAAAGCGGCATCGTAGCGCCGGACCAGCCGGTCCTGCAGGTGCCGGGGTCCGGCATCGACATCCGGTATTTTGCCGAACGCCCCCTGCCTGAAGGTCCCTTCACCTTTCTGATGATCGGCCGCCTGATGCGCGACAAGGGCGTCGGCGAATATGTGGAGGCGGCGCGGATCATCCGGGAAACGCGCAAGGATGTGCGCTTCCTGCTGCTGACCCGGCCGGAAAACGAAAACCCGACCGGCTACAGCAACGCCGACCTGGAGCAATGGCGGACGGCCGGGCCGATCGAGTTCCTGCCAGAAACGCGCGATGTTCGGTCGTTCCTGGCATCGGCGCATGTCTTCGTGCTTCCCTCCTTCTATCGCGAGGGGCTGCCGCGCACGATATTGGAAGCGCTGGCGACCGGGCGGCCTGTAATCACCACCGATATGCCCGGCTGCCGCGAGCCGATCCGGGAAGGCGTGAACGGCCTGTTGGTGCCGCCCCGCAATGCCCCGGCGCTGGCCGCCGCGATGGAGCGGATGATAGCCGATCCCGTGCAGCTCGGGACGATGGCGCAGGCTGCGCGGCGGACGGCAACCGATATCTATGATGTGGATAAGGTGAACAGGCTGCTGCTCGACGTCATGCAGTTGCACAGGAACAGCCTCGCGACGGCGCCGGTCCCGGCGCCCCAACCCTCGCCATTGAGGCCGGAGCGCATATGAAGGCGCGCCTTCGACCGGCGGCGCTGGCAGCGTTGGCGCTCCTTATCCTGCTGGCGCCCCTGTTGCTCCTGCTGTCGGGCCTCGTCCTGTTGAGCATGGGACGGCCGGTGCTGTTCCGTCAGCAGCGCAGCGGACAGGGCGGGCACGTCTTTCCCATGATCAAGTTCCGCAGCATGCGGGACCTGCACGACGCAAAGGGCATGCCCCTTCCGGACGCGTTGCGGGTGACGGCTCTCGGCCAGTTCCTGCGCCGCTCGCGGCTGGATGAATTGCCCGAACTGGTGAACATTGCGCGGGGGGACATGGATTTTGTTGGCCCACGCCCCCTGCTGCCGCAGACCATTGCCGCCATGCGCGAAGATGGCGCGGAGCGCGGACGGGTTCGGCCCGGCCTAACCGGCCTCGCCCAGGTCAGCGGCAATACGCTGCTGACCGTCGAGGAAAAGCTGCGCTTCGACCTCTGGTATGTGCGCAACCGCTCGGCATGGCTCGACGCGCAGATCATGGCCCGCACGCTGCTGGTGGTGATAGCGGGCGAAAAAAGGATCAACTGGCATGTCGACGAAGCGCGCCCTCCTCATTGGGGCCGTTGAAACCGCCGGGGTCGCCTTCGACGCGATCATGCGGCATCCGGGCTGGGAGTTGGCGGCGGTCGTCACGCTCGACCCCGCCTTTGCGGGACGTCATTCCGACTTTGTCGATCTGGAACCGGCCGCGCGGGCGCAGGGCTGTCCGGTCATCCATGTCGACAACATCAACCGGGACGAAGCCCTGACCGCCATGGCGCAGGCAGCAGCCGACATGGCGTTCGTCATGGGCTGGTCGCAGATTTGCGGGGCCGCCTTTCGCGACCTCTTCTCCGACCGGGTCATCGGCTATCACCCAGCCGCCCTCCCCCGCCTGCGCGGACGGGCCGCCATTCCCTGGACCATCCTTCAAGGCGAGCCGATCACCGCCGGATCGTTGTTCTGGATCGATGCGGGCACGGACACTGGCGACATCGTCGACCAGCAATATTTCCATGTCGCGCCCACGGAGACGGCGGCCTCCCTCTACGCCAAACATATGCATGCGCTGGCCGTGATGCTGGATCGCACGCTCGACCGGCTCGCGGCCGGAGACATGCCGCGATCGGCGCAGGATGAAAGCTGCGCCACATGGGCGGCCCGGCGGACGCCCGGCGACGGGCTGATCGACTGGCGCCAACCGGCGGAGGATGTGTTGCGCCTGATCCGGGCGGTGGGTCATCCCTATCCCGGCGCCTTCACCCGTCTGAACGATGGAGACCTG
>NZ_JBHIWJ010000034.1:0-42780 GCF_041987595.1 Sphingobium sp.
GCCCCGGCGACCTGCTGATGACCGGCGCCACCAAGGTCTATTTCAAAGAGGTCGCGAAAAACGGCGTTCTCGAAAACGTCCTCGCCGGCGCGAACAACAGCCTGTTCATCATCGACCCCAACGCCCGGCTGCTCGGCCGCTATGACAAGTCGCACCTCGTCCCCTACGGCGAATATCTCCCCATGCGCTCGATTCTCCAGCCCATGGGCCTGTCGCGCCTCGTTCCCGGCGATGTCGATTTCTGGCCCGGCCCCGGCCCGCAAAGCCTGACTCTGCCCGCCACGCTTGGCCGCCCGCAACTCAGCATGGGCGTGCAGATCTGCTATGAAATCATCTTTTCAGGGCGGGTGGTGGACGAGACCCATCGCCCCAGCTTCGTCTTCAACCCCTCCAACGACGCATGGTTCGGCAGTTGGGGTCCGGTCCAGCATCTCGCGCAGGCCCGACTGAGGGCATTGGAGGAAGGCATCCCCATCATCCGATCGACTCCCACCGGCGTCTCCGCCGTCGTCGACGCGCGGGGCCATGTGCTGGCCGCCATCGGCCGCCAGCGCGCGGGCTTTCTCGACACCGCGCTGCCGGCTCCGCTTCCTCCCACGCTTTTCTCCCGCCTTGGCAACTGGGCGCCCTTCGCCTTCCTGATCGCGCTCGTTGCACTTGCTTTGGCGCCAGGGGCCATTGCCACCCGCAAAACGAGCCGCTAATAGGCACATAAACTTTTCTTTATATCGCTCGTCCATCGAGCGTGGTAACGGGAGCCCCATGCGCAACAACTATCTCTTCACCTCGGAATCGGTTTCCGAAGGCCATCCCGACAAGGTCGCGGACCAGATTTCCGACGCCATTGTCGACCTGTTCCTCTCGAAGGATCCGGAAGCCCGCATCGCCTGCGAAACGCTGACCACGACGCAGCTGGTGGTGCTGGCAGGCGAAATCCGCTGCAAGGGCGTTTACGAAGATGGCGCATGGGCGCCGGGCGCACAGGAAGAGATCGAGCGCACCGTCCGCGAAACGGTGAAGCGCATCGGCTATGAACAGGACGGCTTCCACTGGGAAACGCTGCGCTTCGAAAACAACCTCCACGCCCAGTCCGCGCATATCGCGCAGGGCGTCGACGCCGCGGGCAACAAGGACGAAGGCGCCGGCGATCAGGGCATCATGTTCGGCTTCGCCTGCGACGAAACGCCCGACCTCATGCCCGCCACGCTGGACTACAGCCACAAGATCCTGGCCAAAATGGCGGCTGACCGCCACAGCGGTCGCGCACCCTTCCTCGAACCGGACGCCAAGAGCCAGGTCACGCTGCGCTTCGAGAACGGCAAGCCCGCCGCCGCGACGGCCATCGTCGTCTCGACCCAGCACGCGCCGGGCTATGACGAAGGCGCCAAGGAAGCCGAACTCAAGGCCTATGTGAAGGGCGTCGTGGCGGAGGTACTGCCGGGCGAGCTGCTTTCGGACGAAACCGTCTATCACATCAACCCGACCGGCAGCTTCGAAATCGGCGGTCCCGACGGCGACGCTGGCCTGACCGGCCGCAAGATCATCGTCGACACCTATGGCGGCGCCTCGCCCCATGGCGGCGGCGCGTTCAGCGGCAAGGACCCGACCAAGGTCGACCGTTCGGCCGCCTACATCACCCGCTATCTGGCGAAGAACATTGTAGCCGCGGGCCTTGCCAAGCGCTGCACGATCCAGCTGGCCTACGCCATCGGCGTTTCGGAACCGCTGTCGCTCTATGTCGACACCCACGGCACCGGCACGGTGGGCGATGACCGGATCGAACAGGCGATCAAGAATATCAAGGAACTGGGCGGTCTGACCCCTCGCGGCATCCGCACCCATCTGGGCCTCAACAAGCCGATCTACCAGCCGTCGGCCGCCTATGGCCATTTCGGCCGCAAGGCCGAGGGCGACTTCTTCCCCTGGGAACGCACCGATCTGGTGGACAGGCTCAAGGCGGCGCTCTGAGCCGACCGACAAGGGGCCGCCGGACCTTCCGGCGGCCCATTCGATTCAGCCTTACTTTTTCTTAACTACACACACCATAGGGCCGGGCCATAAGGAGTATATGGTTTGCCCTCTTCCCTTTCTTACGGCACCAACGGCGCGGAGGCGGCATGGACGGCCCTCCACCGCAGCCAGGCGATAATCGAGTTCGCCCTCGACGGCACGATCCTGACCGCCAACGCCAATTTCCTCGCTCTGATGGGCTATGCGCTGGAGGAGATCGCCGGTCAGCACCACCGGATTTTCTGCACCCCCGCCCACGCAGAATCGCAGGATTATGCAGCATTCTGGCAAAAGCTGGGCTCCGGCGCCTTTGACGCAGGCACATATGGCCGCCTGGCCCGGGACGGTCGGGAAATATGGCTTCAGGCCACCTATAACCCGGTTTTCGAAGCCGATGGCACCCTGCGCAAGGTGGTGAAGATCGCCACGGACATCACCCGCCAGGTGCAGCAGGAACGCGAGGCCCGCCACCGCCTGGCCGACAGCCGCCGCCTGCAACAGGATCTGGAGCAGCAGAAGGACGCGCTCGAAAAGACAATGGACCAACTGTCGGGGATCGTAACGACGATCAGGAGCATTGCAGCCCAGACCAACATGCTGGCTCTGAACGCCACCATAGAGGCTGCACGTGCCGGCGATGCCGGGCGCGGCTTTGCGGTCGTCGCTGGCGAGGTCAAGAAGCTGGCGGACGACACCCGTGCCGCCACGGAACGCGCCGCCGCGATGATGCAGCAGGAAACGACCGGCATGGCGGCAAGGGCGTTTCCGGCCTGATCCTCATCGCCGCAGCATGGCGACAACATGACGAAAAGTTCATTAGCCTGCTGCCCGCAAAACGCCCATAGACAGGGCGTCGGACCCGCACCCCTGTCGGGTCCGGCAACTCCCTCTCTCGAAAGGGGAATGCGATGACAAGCGGATTCGTTTCCCGCGCGCTGCCTTCCGTCCTTCTTGGCTTTGCTCTCATGGCCGGCAGCGCAGCTCCCGCGCTCGCCGCACCCTGCAAGGACGCCAGGGGCAAGTTCGTCAAATGTCCGCCCAAGCCGGTCGCCAAGAAGGGACCGTGCAAGGACGCCAAAGGCCGCTTCACCAAGTGCAAGTGACCTGACCGCTCCGGCCGTTCAGGGCAGCCCTCCTGCGCGGCCGCAACGTCGTCTCATCTCCATGAAAAAGCCTGTCGCCAGCCCACCGGCGTCAGGCCCCAGCCTCCTGTCCCCGTCTTATCTCCTCAACACCGGGGGCAGGAGGCGCCCCTTTTCGGACAGCGCCGCCTCTTTAGATAGCGGTTGCCCCCGCCACGCCCCGCAGCTATCGGGCGCGCCATGACAGCGCATAAATCCGGCGATCCCACCACGCTCAACCGCCTCTACGGCCGCCAGTCCGGACCCAAGCTCCGCAAGGGACAACAGGAACTGGTCGATACGCTGCTGCCAGCCCTGTCCGTTCCCGAAGAGGGCGAGGTCACGGCCGCTGGCCTGTTCGGTTACGATCGCCCGCTGCATTTCGAAATCGGCTTCGGCGGAGGCGAGCATCTCGCCTATCGCGCCGACCTGCTGCCCGATCATGGCTTCATCGGTTGCGAACCCTTCCTGAACGGCGTCGTCCAGGCGCTCGGCCATGTGCGCGATCAGGCGCTGGGCAATGTCCGCCTGCATATGGGCGATGCGCTTTCCGTGCTCAGCCGCATTCCCGACGGCGCGCTCAGCTTCGTCTATCTGCTGCACCCCGATCCCTGGCCCAAGGCGCGCCATGCCAAGCGCCGGATGATGAATCCCGGCCCGGTTTCTTTGATCGCGAAGAAATTGAGGCCCGGCGGCGAATTCCGTTTCGGTACGGATCATCCCGTCTATCTGCGCTGGGCGCTGATGGTGATGAACGGCCATCCCGATTTCGACTGGCTGGCGAGCGAGCCGAAGGATTTTCAGACCCGCCCCGGCGGCTGGCCCGAAACCCGCTACGAAGCGAAGGCGCGCCGCCTTGGCCATGAAGTCTGGTATTTCCGCTACCGCCGCCGCTGATGCCGCACAAATTTTCTGGTAGCATCTTGAAACTGAATTGACGCACCCTATTTCACGGTCGTCCCGGCGTTCCCTCCCCCCCTTGAGCCGGGACATCCCTCTTGACGGCCCCGGCGTTCCCTTGCGCCGGGGCTTATTTTTTCGTGCGGGGCGCCCCCCCCCCGAAAAGGCAACGGCGCGGCGAGCCATTGCCCGCCACGCCGTCATGGCATGATCCTCGTGCTGCGCCCCTCCCCCCGGACGGCCGCAGGCCAAAGGCTCAGTTCGCCTTGCTCAGATCCACCTTCTCGACCCATTCGGGATAGAAGGTCGGTTCGCGGTTCGACCAGCCAACCGCCGTCGCCGCCGCTTCGCTGATGGACTGGAGCAGCGCCCGGCGCTTTTCCGGATGCAGGTGCGGCAGGCTCGCCGCCGCGCAGAAGGCGCCCGGCAACCAGGGACGTGCCCCCGCTCCCAAAAGGCGTTCGTAGAGGAAGCGATAGGCCGAAAAGCTGCTAAGCCGGTCCTGCCCCAGATCGAAGGCCGACACCGTCACCAGCGGCGCCATGAACGGCTCCATCTGATCAAGCCCACTGTCGTCAGGCACCATCGCCTTGATTTCCTCCAGCCGCCCGTAAATCCTGGCCTGGGCGCGGATGCTTGCTTCCTCCACCATGTCGCGCGACCATAATTTCATGGCGTCGCGCCGATGGAGGCCGATGTCCAGCGATCTTCGGATATAGCGTTGCGTAGCGGCCGGGAAGCTGGCGAATTCACGCAATTCCGCCAGGGTGATGGCTCCGTCCGCAGGTCTTGCACTCGTGCCCATGTCATGCCCTCCGACTTCAAGTCGTAAGCAGATCATGCGCCCAATATGGTTTCTACAAGATTAAGCGCCGGATCTGCCGACAGTTACAGGGAATCATGTTTCCTTGTGCAGTGCAACATGTAATTTTTGTGAATGCGCCGAAATGCTTGTGCATTGGCGGTCAAGAGCCGTCCCCCTGCGCCGCCAGCGGCTTCCAACGCAGACAAGCTGCCATATGCGGTCGATCCGCCCCATCAGCATGCCTGCGACGGGTGCCTGCATCGTCCGGTAACGCGCCAGCGAGCCGATGCGCCCTGCCAGTTTAATCGACGGGGCGCTCCAGCACCGCCCCGATCATGTTGCGCCACACCGCCACGTCGCCTGCCTGCGCCATCTGCGCATCAGGTTCGCGCAGAGTGTGCAGGATAGCATAGGCGTCGTCGACATGGTCCTTCCAGCTGGCATCGACTGCGCTCGCCGCGTGCGGATCGCTGCCCCCGCCGTTCAGGCTGAGCTGACGGCCTGCCAGTACGCGGGCAATGCGCTCGATCGCGGGAGTGGCGGAAGTCGGCATTGGCTATAGCTCCTCTCACCTGCGGATGGGCCGCGTTTTCGCGCCCTCCGCAGTCGATCATATCATGATTTGCCTGCCCGTCTATTCAGTCCTCATCCTCCTTATATCCGGAGGAGGGCACCGGATCGCCATGGTCCCCCGGCGCCGTGGCGGCAGGCGGATCGGAGGCATCCATGGAATCCTTGAGTCCCTCGTCCAGCTTTTCTTCCGGCGTAACGGCATGGTCCTGCGCATCGGTCGAGCGCCTGTCATGCGCTTCCTCGCGGCTGTTGGGCCGGATATCGGTCTTCTCGCTCATATCGCTCTCCTTGCTTTCCCGGATCAACGGGCAGCGGCGAGAGCGGGTTCCCGATCGACCAACATGGCAAAGCCTTCGACCAGCTTCACCGCCAAGGGGCGACAGAGCGCGCGCCATCGCATAGACTTGCACCATGAACATGAAGAATGAAGACGGCGAGCCGGGTGTGCCGCCGACGGTCGCGCTCTATTCGCTACTGGGCTTCTGGTTCTTCTATGCTGTGCTGATCACGCTGCGCGCCTCGATCATGGGGTTCGAGGCGCAGGGCGCGATGGCCGCCCGCCGCGCCGTGGTGACGGTGATCGGCATCGTCGTCACCTGGGTCTTCTATCTCTGCCTGCGCCGCTTCGACGGAAGGCCGCTGATAGCCCGCATCGTCGCCGCTTTCACCCTCGCCATTCCCTTCGCGCTGGCGACGGCGGCGGCCAATTTCTACGTCTTCAACATTTACGACCCCGCCTCGCTCTTCCCTGACGCCGACTATCAGAAATATGCCAGCGAACGGGGTTTCGCACTGATGCAGATCGTCGAGGACGCGATCAGCCGCTATTTCTTCCTCGCGGCCTGGGCGGGTCTGTATCTGGCGCTCAGCTATGCCAGCGAAGCGCATCGCGTCGAACGCCGCGCCGATCGACTGGAACGCGCCGCGCAACAGGCGGAACTGCGGTCCCTGCGCTATCAGGTGAACCCGCATTTCCTGTTCAATACGCTCAACTCCCTCTCCTCGCTGGTGATGAAGGACCGGCGGGACGAGGCCGAGCAGATGATCCTCTCCCTCTCCAACTTCTACCGCACCAGCCTGACCGGCGATCCGCTAGAGGATGTCTCTCTGGAAGAGGAAGTGCATCTCCAGAAACTCTATCTGGATATCGAAGCGGTGCGCTTTCCCGATCGGCTGTCGACCAGCATCCAGATTCCGGACAGGCTGCTCAACGCATGCGTGCCCGGCCTCATTCTGCAACCTCTGGTCGAAAATGCGATCAAATATGGCGTGTCGCGCACCCCCAGCCCGGTGACCATCACGATAGCGGCGCGCGAGGACGGCGGACTGCTGCATCTCACCGTCAGCGACAACGGCAACAAGCCGCCCCAAGGCGCCGACGCGGGCAGCGGCATCGGCCTTGCCAATGTGCGCGACCGCCTGACCGCGCGTTTTGGCGAGCAGGGCCGGATCGATTATGGTCCCCGCCCCGGCGGGGGGTTCACCGTGCGCCTCACCCTGCCCATCATCCGGCGGAGCTGCTGAAATGACTATCCGCACCCTGATCGTCGACGATGAACCCCTTGCGGTCGAACGGCTCCAGATGCTGTGCGCCCGCGAACCCCGCATCGCGCTGGTCGGCACGGCGAGCGACGGCGAAGCGGCGCTGCGGCTGATCGAGGGGCTGGAGCCGGACCTCGTCATGCTCGACATCGCCATGCCCCTGCTCGACGGGATCGGCGTGGCGCGGGCGACCTCGCGCATGGGCATCTGTCCCGCCGTGATCTTCGTAACCGCGTTCGAAGGCTTTGCCGTCGAGGCGTTCGACCTTGCGGCGGTCGATTATCTGCTGAAACCGGTCGCGCACGAACGTCTTTCCCGCGCCATCGACCGGGTGGAGCAGGCGCTGGGCAACCGCGCCCCCGCACCTGCCACGACGACCGCGCCGGCATCCGAATGGGCCGAGGAATTCTGGGTTCCCCACCGATCCGAGCTGATCCGAATCGGCGCGGTCCAGATCGACCGGATCGAGGCGGAACGCGACTATATGCGTCTGCATGTCGGGCAGAACAGCTATTTGCTGCACCAGACGATCAGTTCGCTGGAAAACCGGCTGGACCCCCAGCAGTTCGTGCGCCTGCACCGCTCCCATATCGTGCGGCGCGACCACATCGCGCGGCTTCGCCATGACGGCAGCGGCGTCTGGTCGGCCTGCCTGATCGACGACACCGAAATCCGGATCGGCCGCACCTATCTCGCCAACGCCCGCGCAATGGCCGGCCGGTAAGGCGCAGGCGGCAAATTGGGCTGAAGCCGCTCTCCGGACCGTTGCGCTACCGAAACCGCGCTGGAGAATAGGCGGCGGCGTCGATGCCCGCAATCGCCGGATCCGGCGCATCTCCGGTCAGCAGGCTGGCCGCCAGCAAGGCCGCCGCCGGGGACGTTTGGATGCCAAATCCCCCCTGCCCGGCAAACCAGAAAAAGCCCGGCACCACGGGGTCGAAGCCATAGACCGGCGCCCGATCCTGGGAAAAGCTGCGCAGTCCCGCCCATTTGCGTTCCACCGCCGCGACCGGCCAGTCCACCACGCTTTCGAAGCGCGCAATGGCCTGCGCCACCGCCAGTTCCTCCGGCGCAGCGTCGCAGGGCGGGGACGGCTCCTCATCATGCGGTGTCAGCCAGATGCGCCCCTCCCCCTCCGGCTTGAAGTAGAATTGGGAGGCCAGATCCATGACCAGCGGCAGGTCGACCGAGGGCAAGGACGGGACGCGCAACTGCGCCACCGTCCGTCTGAGCGGCGCGATTCCGACAGGATCGACGCCGCAACCGCGCGCCACGTCATCGGCCCACGCCCCGGCCGCGTTGACCAGAATGCCGCAATCGATCGCGCCCTCATCCGTCTCCAGCCGCCAGCCGCCGCTAACGGCCTTCCCGGCCCGGAGCCTGCTCGCCAGCCTCAGCGCGCCGCGCCGCCGCGCAAACTGCCGCAGCCATGCCTGATGCAGGGCCGCCACGTCGATGTCGCACACTCCCGGCTCCAGCACGCCCAGCGTCCATTCGGGCCGCAACCCCGGCACCAGCGGCGCAGGATCAACGATGTGCAGTTCCACCTTGCCTGCAAATTCGTCAAGCAGCCGGTCGCGCGCGGCCTCATCCCCCGCCCTGCCGACGTGCAGCGTCTGCCGCGGCGAAAGAAAGGAGCGTTCGGAAAAATCGGGATCTGGCATGGCCAGCATCGGCCCCGAAGCCGTCGTCAGGGGCTGGACGGAAAGGCCGCCATAGGTCTCTTCCCAAAAGGAAACGGCCCGTCCCGTCGCATGATAGCCCGCGCTCGATTCCATCTCCAGAATCAGCACGCTCGCCTTTTCCGCGAGCACCGCGCCCAGGCTCGCTCCGGCAATCCCTCCTCCTATGATCACGATATCGGCGCGAGTCATCGGACTGCGCCTTGCGGCGCCACTTCATCCAGAAAACCGTCGATCCGCGCGAGCGCGTCCAGCCGCACCGGGTCCAGCTCGCGCAGGATTTCATGTGCCGCTTCGCGCCCGTAGACGTGCAGCCTTGCGCCGGGAATCCGGGCCGCCGCCCGCCGGATCGCCGCCGTCGACACCAGCCGGTCCTGCTGCGCGGCCAATATGAGCAGCGGCACCGCTATCCGCTCCAGTCCCCGCTCCCGCTCCATCAGCCGCGTCGAATGCAGCGCCTGCTCCACCCACCGCCAGCTCGGCGGCCCCAGCGCGATGTCGCGGCTATGGTCACGCCACCAGAGTTCATCGGCATAGCGATCCGGATCATGCGTCAGCCGTTTCTGCCGCATTCGTCGCTGCCGGTCCGACTCCTCCTTCTGGGTCCAGGCCTGCTTCTTTGCAAAACCCATCGCACACATGCTCTCAGCGATCCCCGCTGCCAGCCAGCGGGGCAGCGGCGCGCTGTGCACGCCCATCATCGGCGCCACCGTCACCGCAGCATCGGGCGCCGTCATTCCCTCCGCCAGCGCACGCAGCAGCAGATGCCCGCCCATGCTGTGCGCGACGATCACGGCAGGCCCGCTTCCTTCGGCGCGCCAGTCCGCGACGAAGGCGTGGAGGTCCCCAATCCACTGACCGAAATCCTGGATATGGCCGCAGAGCGGATCATCGGTCATCCGCCCCGATCCGCCCTGCCCGCGCCAGTCGAAGCTGGTGACGCTCCAGCTGCGCTGCGCCCAGTGATGGATGACCTCCAGATATTTCTCGACCATGTCGCCCCGGCCGCCCAGCACGAGCATCCGGCCCCGTTCGCCTTCGCCGAGCCGATAGCGGCGCAGCGCCCAGCCATCGGGCGCATGCCAATAGTCCAGCCGCCCATCCATCGGCCAGGCGCGCCTGTCGATCAGCGAAGGGTCATGGGCAGGCGAAATCAAGCGGGGCGAATCCATCGGCGGCATGGTTACGGTTTGGTAAGCCATCGGGTCTAGACTTTTGATCCCATGACGGGGGAATATTTCAGACTGGCGCTGATCGGCGCCCTGGCAGTGATGCTGATCGTGGCTTCGGTCACCGATTTGCGGTCACGCATCATCTCCAACCGGCTGAACCTGGGAGTGGCCGCGCTGGCGCCCCTCTGGTGGCTCGCCTGCGGGCTGCCGCTATGGCCGGGCATGGCGGTGCAGATTCTTGTCGCGCTGATCGTCTTCCTGGCCTTCGCCACCCTGTTCGCGCTCGGCTGCATGGGCGGCGGCGACGTCAAGCTGCTGGGCGCTCTTGCCTTGTGGTTTCCATGGCAGGCGACCCTGTCGATGCTGATGCTGATGGCGGTGCTGGGGGGCGTCGTCACCATCATAACCGTCGTGCACCATCGCATGACCCGGCGGCTGGGACAGCCGCAAATCCCCTATGGCATCGCCATTTCGGTCGCCGCGCTTTGGCTGATTGGCGAACGATATATTAACCAATTTGCGTGAACATCGGGGATCTCAGACGCAACTCGTCTGATTGAGGGAGGCGAATTTCATCATGGATGCCAAGAAGATCGTGCTGCTGGTGGGGGCGCTGATCATAGCGGTCACTACAGCTCTACTTGCACGCAACATGCTGAGTTCGTCAGGTTCGCCGCAGGCGGGCGCTTCTTCCATGCCGGTCGAGGCGGACCAGCCTAACGTGCTGGTCGCGACCAAGGCGCTGCCGGTGGGCACCATCCTGGACGCGGAAAGCTTCCGTTTCCAGCCCTGGCCCAAGGACCTCATCGAACAGGCCTATTATATCAAGGGCCAGGCCGATCCGCAGAAGCTGGTGGGCAGCGTCGTGCGCACCGCCATTTCGGCGGGTCAGCCGATGACCATCGGTTCCGTCATCAAGCCGGGCGATCGCGGCTTCCTGGCCGCGGCACTCGGGCCGGGCATGCGCGCCGTGACGGTGCCGGTGTCGGCCACCAATTCGGTCGCGGGCTTCGTCTTCCCCGGCGACCGCGTCGACCTTGTCCTCACGCAAAGCGTCAGCGGCGGCGGCGACGGCGAACCGCTCAAGGTCTCCGAAACGATCCTGCGCAACCTGCGCGTGCTCGCCACCGACCAGCGCATGGACGCGCTGGGCGCCGACGGCAAGCCCGTGGTCCAGACCTATTCCAACGTCACCATCGAAGTGACGCCCAAGA
This sequence comes from Sphingobium sp., assembly GCF_041987595.1. Taxonomy (GTDB): domain Bacteria; phylum Pseudomonadota; class Alphaproteobacteria; order Sphingomonadales; family Sphingomonadaceae; genus Sphingobium. Next base: position 11,020 of record NZ_JBHIWJ010000034.1, read on the forward strand.
TCGCCGAAAAGATCGCGGTCGCGCAGACCATCGGTTCGCTCTCGCTCTCGCTGCGCTCGCTGGCCGACAACAGCTCGGAACTGGACGCCGCCATCGCGGGCACCGACATGAACCTGCCCGACGGCAGCAATCCGAACGCAGAAAAGAAGATGCTGGCCAGCCTGTCGGCCCGCCCGGTCGACCGCGGCAGCACCTATTCCACCGGCGCCGACGTCTCGCGCTATCAGCGCAGCAGCGTCCCCGCCAAATCCGTGCAGGCCCTGCCCGCGGGCGGCGTTCCCATGGGCGGCGCGCCCGCCATGGCTGCCGCGGTCCAGGGTCCGGTGATCCGCGTCGCCCGCGGCACCAGTGTGACCGTCGTTCCGGTCGGGGGGAAGTAAGATGAAGGGGTTTTCGGTTCTCTCGGTAAGCACGGCCAAACCGCTGCTCGGCCCGGCCATCGCGCTCGGGCTGGCCTTCGCCGCCGCCGCCGCGCCGACCAGCGCGCTGAACGCTGCGCCCGCCTCCATGCAGGACAATGCGATCCTGATGTCGGCAGGCGGCAGCAGGGTCATCAACCTGTCCGCCAGGATGTCCGACGTGGTGATCGGCGACCCGGATGTGGTCGACGTCCATGTCCGCTCGCAGAACCAGCTTTATCTGATCGCGAAGAAGGCCGGCGAAACCACCGTCTTCGTCACCGCGACCAACGGCAAGGTGCTGTTTTCCGGCACGGTGCGCGTCGGCAACAACCTGACCAGCATCGATGACATGCTGAAGCTGGCGATGCCGAACGCGGACATCGCGGTCAACAAGATGAACGGCATGGTCCTGCTGACCGGCACCGTCGCCGCGCCCGAAGATGCGGCCGAAGCCGAACGGCTGACGCAGGCCTTCGTCGGCAAGGAAGTGACCGTGGTGAGCCGCCTGCGCACCGCGACCCCGCTTCAGGTCATGTTGCAGGTCAAAATCTCCGAGGTGAGCAAGGATGTGGGCCACAAGATAGGCACCAATTTCGCTTCAGTCGATCGGAGCGGGGGGAACGTCGCAGGCAACATCGGCGGCGGCTCGCGAAACTTCGCAACGTATACGCGCGGCAATCTCACGCAGACCCTTAACTCCGACGGTACCTATACGACAACCGGTACGCCCAGCTACTGGACCTTCAATAATCCCATTGACGGAAGCTTCAGCCTGGGCGGTATCGCCAAGATACTGGGAATTGATGTCGCCGCAGCGCTGGACTTGGCGGAATCAAGCGGCCTTGCCACCATCCTCGCCCAACCTAACCTGACTTCGCTGTCCGGCGAAACCGCCAGCTTCCTGGCGGGCGGCGAATATCCCTACACCGTCAGCAACGGCACGCAGGGCAACAGCATCGAATTCAAGCAATATGGCGTGCAGCTGGCCTTTACGCCCACGGTTCTGGCCGACGGGCGCATCTCGCTGCGCGTCCGCCCGACCGTATCGAGCCTCGACTTCTCGGTCAGTGCCAGCGTGCCCGCGCTCAGGAGCCGTACTGCCGAAACCACGGTAGAACTGGGTTCGGGTCAGGCCTTCATGATCGCGGGCCTGCTCAACAGTGATACGGCGAACAATATCAACAAGGTTCCCGGCCTCGGCAATCTGCCGATACTTGGCAGCCTGTTCAAATCGCGCAATTTCCAACGACATGAAACCGAACTGGTCATCGTCGTCACCCCCTATCTGGTGAAGCCGATGAACGCATCGGACGTGCGCCTGCCGACCGACGGCTTCCGCAACGCCAATGAGGGTCAGGGCCTGTTCCTTCAGCAGGGCCATGACGGCGTCAGCGGCGCCCGATCGCCCATGCCGCGCCGCGCGCCCGGCGGCCCCGTCCCCGCCCCCGGCCCGCAGACAACGGCCGCAATGCCACCGCTCGCGGCACGGGACAACAAGCGGTCCAAGGACGCCGCGCCCGGCTTCAGCTTCTGATCCGAAGGACGATGACCATGACTTTCCCGTCTCGCAAGAACCTCGTCCGCCTTGGCTCGCTGGCCGTGCTGGCGCTGCCGCTGGCCGCCTGCCAGACCGATCAGGGGGCCAATCGCGGCGTCCAGTCGGTCCACCAGCCGGTCGTCAGCCATACCGCTTTCACCTATGATGTTCAGGGCGGCCCCGACGGCAGCCTGACCGGATCGGAAGCCCGCCGCCTGGACGACTGGTTCGTCTCGATCGGCCTTGGCTATGGCGATCAGGTCGCGATGGCGACCGACGCCGCTTATGTCAGCCCCGCCCTGCGCGAAGGCATCGCCAATGTCGTCGCCCGCCACGGCATGCTGGTGGGTGAGGACAGCTCGGCCGCCGCAGGCGCCGCGCCGCAGGGCAGCGTCCGCCTGATCGTGCGCCGCGCCAGCGCCAGCGTGCCCGGCTGCCCCGACTGGTCGGACAAGCCGGAAACCGACCAGCAACTGGGCGCGTCCACCAATTTCGGCTGCGGCGTCAACGGCAATCTCGCCGCGATGATCGCCAATCCGGAGGATCTGGTCCGCGGCCAGACCACCGACAGCGACCTGCGCACGGCGACCTCGAACCGCGCCATCTCCACCTATCGCGAAAAGGCGCCGACCGGCTCCGGCGACCTCAAGACCTTGTCGGGAGGCAACTAAGATGAACGCACCCTGGAAACCCGGCGCATCCGGCCAGCGCGATCCCTTCCACGCGTTCGTCTGCGACGATCACAGCTTCGACCTGCTGCGCGTGGTCGCCGCCGAAATGGGCTGGGCGCCCGAAAAGGTGAACAAGGGCGGCATGCGCAATGCGGTGCAGAGCCTTTCGATCACCGCCTCGCCCCAGATCCTGTTCATCGACATGTCGGAAAGCGGCGATCCGCTGGGCGACATCAACAGCCTGGCCGAAGTCTGCGAACCCGGCACGGTCGTCATCGCGGCGGGTCAGGTCAACGACGTGCGCCTCTATCGCGACCTGCTGGCCAGCGGCATTCAGGATTATCTGCTGAAGCCCTTCGGCGCCGACCAGCTGCGCGACGCGCTGGCGCAGGCGCAGGCCGTGTTCTTCGCCCCCCGCGACGCCGGGCCGGAACGCCCGCACATGACCACCGCCGTCATCGGCACGCGCGGAGGTGTCGGTGCCTCCAGCATCGCCACCTCGCTCGCCTGGCTGCTGAGCGAAAAGAAGAGCCGGCCGACCGCGCTGCTCGACCTCGACGTCCATTTCGGCACCAATGCGCTGGCAATGGATCTGGAGCCGGGCCGGGGTCTTACCGACGCGATCGAAAATCCCAGCCGCATCGACGGGCTGTTCATCGAACGCGCGATGGTCCGCGCCAGCGACAATCTGGCGATCCTGTCCGCCGAAGCGCCGATCAGCCAGCCGATGCTGACCGACGGCGGCGCCTTTTACCAGCTGCTGGAGGAATTTCGCGCCGCCTTCGAATGCAGCGTCGTCGACCTGCCGCGCGGCATGCTGATCCAGCACCCGCATCTGATGAGCGACGTCACCGTCACCGTGGTCGTTACCGAACTGACGCTGGCGGCGGCGCGGGATTCGATCCGCATCCTTTCATGGCTCAAGACCAACGCGCCGCAGTCGCGGGTGCTGGTCGTCGCCAATCGCGTCCATCCCGGTGCACCGGAGATCAGCCGCAAGGATTTCGAACAGTCGATCGAGCGCAAGGTCGACATCTGCATCCCCTTCGATCTCAAGATCGCGTCGCAGGCGGCAAAGCTGGGCAAGACACTGGCCGAAACCGCCAAGGGCAGCAAGGTCGGCGCGTCCTGTACCGCCCTGCTGGAAGCCTTGCTGGGCGCAGCGGAGGATGGCGAGGCTGAAACCAGCGCACCGTCGAAAAAGGGCGACTCGCTGCTCGGCAAGATCGCCGATCTCAAGGGCATGATCCCGTCGCGCAGGGACAAGAAGACCGCGTGATCTGAGACATAGCGGCAAGGGCAGGAATCGGATTGGAACGGGCAGGCTCATGAACGGCAATATCATCCTGATCGCGGTGCTGCTCGCGGCCATGCTGGGCATGGTCGTCATGGCCTTCGCCGGTCCGTCGCCGGAAAAGGCGCAGAAACGCCGCATCGATCTGATCCGCGGACGGCACAGCGATTCCCAGGATGCGATCCTGGAAGCGCGCATGCGCAAGGCGATCTCCAATCGCCCCGCCACCCCCGAATCCTCCATGCTGGTGTCGCTGGTTCCCAATCCGGAAAATCTGGCCAAGCGCATCCGCATGACGGGCAAGAAATGGACCGTCAGCCAATATATGACCTCCTGCGCGGTCATTTTTCTCGTCCTCTGCGCCCTGCTGATGCTGCGCGGCTTTCCGCCGCTGTTCGCAGTGATGCTGGGCCTCGCCGCTGGCCTTGGCCTGCCGCACATGTGGGTCAGCCGCCTCATCAAGGGACGCGTTCAGAAATTCACCGCGAAATTCCCCGACGCTCTTGAACTGCTGACCCGCGGTCTGCGTTCGGGCCTGCCCATCGCGGAAACGCTGAACGTGGTGTCGAGCGAAGTCCCCGGCCCGGTGGGCGAGGAATTCAGGATGATCACGGAGCGGATCAAGATCGGCAAGACCATGGATCAGGCGCTTCAGGAAACCGCCGACCGCCTCGGCACGCCCGAATTCCAGTTCTTCGTGATCAGCCTGGCGATTCAGCGGGAAACCGGCGGCAACCTCGCCGAAACCCTGTCCAACCTCGCCACCGTGCTCCGCCAGCGGTCGCAGATGAAGCTCAAGATCCGCGCCATGTCCTCGGAATCCAAGGCGTCCGCCTACATCATCGGCGTGCTGCCCTTCCTCGTCTTCGGGCTGATCTGCTATATCAACTATAATTATATGTCGCCCTTCTTCACGCCCGATCCGGCGGGGATATTCGGGCTGTCGACGATGCAGGTCATCGGCATCGGCGGCATGTGCTGGATGGCCATCGGCGCCTTCATCATGGCCCAGATGATCAATTTCGAGATCTGACAAGGAACCGATCGAGATGGAACCCACGCCCGTCGCCGCCGGCACCCTGTTCGGTCTGACCGCCACCGATTTCGGCACGCTGCTGGCCGCTCTGGCGACGCTGGCGATGCTGTTCGCGCTCTATGCGGTGATGACCGTGCGCGACCCGATGGCGAAGCGGGTCAAGGCGCTGAACGAACGGCGCGAGCAGCTCAAGGCCGGCATCACCGCCTCCACCAGCCGGCGCCGCGCCAAGTTGGTGCAGAAGAATCAGGCGACCGACCGGATGCGCTCCTTCCTGTCCAGCCTGAAAGTGCTTCAGGACGACCAGCTCAAGGACGCGCAGATCAAGCTGGCACAGGCGGGCATCCGGTCGAAGGACTGGGCCGTCGCCGTGATCTTCGGCCGCATGATCCTGCCGATCGTGATTGGCGGCACGGCGGCTCTCCTGCTCTACGCCGTCGGGATCTTTCCCGAATGGGGCGGCGCGAAGCGCTTCATGGCCTTTGCCGGGGCGCTGCTGCTGTCTTACAAGGCGCCCGACATCTTCATCGACAACAAGATCCAGAAGCGCTCCGCCGCGATCCGCAAGGGGCTTCCCGACGCGCTCGACCTGCTGGTGATCTGCGCGGAGGCGGGCCTGACCGTCGACGCCGCCTTCAGCCGCGTGGCCCGCGAACTGGGCAAGGCCTATCCGGAGCTGGGCGACGAATTTCACCTGACCGCCATTGAACTGAGCTTCCTCACCGAACGGCGCATGGCGTTCGAGAATCTTGCCAGTCGCGTGAAGCTGGACGCGGTGAAGGGCGTGGTGACGACCATGATCCAGACGGAGAAATACGGCACGCCGCTGGCGTCCGCGCTACGGGTACTGTCGGCCGAATTCCGCCACGAACGCATGATGCGGGCAGAGGAAAAGGCCGCCCGCCTGCCCGCGATCATGACGGTGCCTCTGATTCTCTTCATCCTGCCGACCCTGTTCGTCGTCATTCTGGGTCCGGCCGCCTGCTCGATCAGCCAAGCCTTCTAAATTTTGGAGCGGCGAAGGGCCGCTGCCGTAGCGTCCCTTCGAAATCCGCGCGAAACCGTCGATTTTCCCGCTTGGCGGCGCGCTCGAACCTGCTCTATCCCAGCCGCCAGGACATATGATGGAGAGGTTGATGCCCCTGTTTGCCCGTTACGCGATCCGCGCCGCGCTGATCGCGCTGCCTCTGGCCGCCGCCCTTCCGGCTCAGGCCGCGCAGCCCATTACGGGCCGCTGGGCCACGGTCGACGGCAAGGCCATCGTCCAGATCGCGCCCTGCGGCAAGACGCTTTGCGGGCGCATCGAAAAGGTCGTGAAGCCGACCCCCGGCCGCCCCCAGACCGACATCAACAACCCGAATCCGGCGCTGCGGTCAAAACCGCTGACCGGCCTTGCCCTGTTGAGCGGCTTCGAGGATGCGGGCGATCTCTGGAAGGGCACGATCTACGACCCGGAGAGCGGCAAGAACTACAACAGCAAGGTCAGCCGCAACAGCGACGGCACGCTGAAGGTTCAGGGCTGCATCATGTTTTTCTGCAAGACCCAGACCTGGACGCCGATGCGCTGAACCGGCCGGGATGCGTGGATTCAACACGCCGTCCTCAAACCCGTCACCCCAGCGAAGGTCGTTGGCAGGCATGTGACTCCCGGCGGGGCGGGGTCTCAAGCCAGATTGGGCGCACCGTCCTGAGATTCCGGCCTTCGCTGGAATGACGGAATATGACCAAAGCCCGCCGTCTTATTCCCCCAAAATCACATCCACGCCGGCGCGTGCGTGGATGCTGGTGCCGTCATAGATCGGCAACACATTGGCCTTCACGTCGACGATCATTTCCAGTTCGGTGCAGGCCAGTATCGCGGCCTGCACATTTTCCTTGGCGATGTCGGTCAGTTCCGATTTCATGTAGCGTTCCGACTCCCGGCTGACCTTGCCGATGGTCAGCTCGTCGTAAACGATCCGGTCGATCCGCTCCGCCAGCTCCATGTCCGGCGGCAGCAGCGAAATGCCGTGCGCCACCAGCCGCTGGCGATAGAATTTCTCCGTCATCACGTTGCGGGTGCCGATCAGCGCAGCCTTTTCGATGCCGTCGGCCTGCATCTTGCGCCCGACCGCCTCGGCGATGTTGATGATCGGAATGTCGACCCCGGCCTGCACCTCGTCATAGACGCGATGCATGCTGTTGGCGCAGATCAGCAGCGCCGCGGCGCCGCACTGCTCCAGCCGCCGCGCCGACGCGGTCAGAACCTGCGCGGCATGCGTCCATTCTTCCTCCGTCGTGGAGCGCCCGATATCGGCGAAGTCCAGGCTTTCGATCAGCAGCGGCGCACTGTGCTGGCCACCACGCGCGCGATATACGGCCTGGTTGATGATCTGATAATAGCGCGCCGTCGACGTCCAGCTAAGACCGCCTATCAGACCCAGTTTCTTCATCTATCCGCTTACCCCAATGCGCCCAGCAGGGCTCTTCCTGCAAATCGTTAGGGATGGCGGCCTGCATCGGCAAGCCCCTTCCTGCCCGCCCCACCGCAAAGGCGCAGCGCAAAAAGGCTGGCCGCCGCACCCGCCAGCCCCCCGGCAACAGCCAGACCCATGTTTTCCAGCAGAAAACCGCAGGCCGCGACAGCCCACCCGGCCATCCCGCCCGCCAGCGCCAGAGCCGGTCCAGTTCCAGCCTTCAGCGCCGCTTTCACAAGCCCATGACCGGCGATCAGCCCGACTCCGATGCCGCCGCCCATCAAGCCCAGTTGCGGATCATGCGCAAAGGCGCGGACCGCGCCGCCCGCCAGCATCGCCAACCCGCAGCCGAACAGCAGCGGCCCGATCCATGTCCCCCTGCGCCGCAGGATCGTGATCGCCCCGGCGCAGGCCATCGCACCGAAACCGGCGCCCAGCCCCATCGCCGCGACCGCACCCGGCGCCATGCCGTCCGTCGCATCGTCCAGCAGCCCGAAAGCGTGCGGATTGCGCCAGGCCGCCACGGCCACCAACACTGCCGCCAATCCCGCCTGCCCCGCAAAAACCCCAAGCCATGCGGGCAAGGCAGCCTTCGGCACGCCCCGCCCGATCAGCAGCCCCAGCGCGCCGCCGGCCAACAGTGCGGCGCACATCCGCGGCATGGCCATCACGTCATGGCTGTAGAGGGTCACCGCCCCCAGCACCGCCACGCCTGCAAAACCGATATGCGCGCCGCGCCGCAACTGCCCCGCGGCGGCCAGCCATAGCGACAGGCCAAAGAGCAGCGCCGCCAGCGACCAGCCGAACAGGATCGCCTGATTGAACCCTTCGGTCACGGCCGATCCAGCCGCCGCGCCGCGGCCAGCCCGCCGCAGAGCGCCGCGCTGCCCAACAGCACCGCCAGCAGCCCCAGGTTGCGGGCCGCCGCGCTCCCGGCCTCCGCCGCGACGATCAGCCCGCCGACCACTATGGCCGCGCATATGATCTGAACCAGCGCCACCAGCGCCCAGCCTTCATCCGGCCGCGCGCGCCAACCCGCGATCAGCCCCATCGCGCAGGCCGCCAAAAAGGAAATGAGGAGGAACAGGGTCATCTGTTCCTCCTCATTGCATTGTTTGCGCGCCGGTCAAGTCCCGCCCGGCGAGGAGGCCCGACCGCTCGTCAGAGCAGACGCTCGTTCACGATCTTTCCGCCCTGGGTGATGCGGATGGCGTTGCCGATCTCCTCATCCAGCACCGGCGCATTCTGGTCCTTGTTCCAGAAGGCGGAGAGGAAATTATAGAGGTTGCGCGCGAACAGCGCCGAAGCGTCCGCCGCCAGACGCGACGGCACATTCTTGTGCCCGACGATCTTGACCCCATGGCGCTCGACCACTTCGCCCAGCACCGCGCCCTCGACGTTGCCGCCCTGCTCGACGGCCAGATCGACGATCACGCTGCCCGGCCGCATCGATGCGATCTGCGCGTCCGAAATCAGGCGCGGCGCCGGCTTGCCCGGAATCAGCGCGGTGGTGATGACGATATCCTGCTTGGCGATATGGCCGGACACCAGTTCGGCCTGCGCCTTTTGATAATCCTCGGACATTTCGGTGGCATAGCCGCCCTTGCCCTCGCCCTCGATCCCCGCAACGCTCTCGACGAAGATCGCCTTGGCGCCGAGGCTCTCGATCTGCTCCCGGGTGGCCGAGCGGACGTCGGTGGCCGATACCTGCGCGCCCAGACGCTTGGCGGTGGCGATGGCCTGAAGCCCCGCAACGCCCACGCCCATGATGAAGGCCTTGGCCGGGGACACGGTGCCCGCAGCGGTCATCATCATCGGCAGCGACCGGCCATATTCCGCCGCCGCGTCCAGCACGGCCTTGTAGCCGGACAGGTTCGACTGGGACGAAAGAATATCCATCGACTGGGCGCGGGTGATGCGCGGCATGAACTCCATCGCCAGCGCCTCATAGCCCGCCGCTGCATAGGCATCGACGCGCGCCCGCTCGACAAAGGGATTGAGGCCCGCGACGATCCAGGCGCCGGGCTTCGCGCCCGAAATGCTGGCTACGTCCGGACCCTGAACGCCCAATATGATGTCCGCGCCCGCCACGGTCGCGGCGCGATCGGCCACGGTCGCACCCATGGCGGCGTAATCGGCATCGGCGATGGCGGCGGTCAGGCCCGCGCCCGATTCCACCGCGACATCGGCGCCCAGCGCCTTGAACTTCTTGACGGTTTCCGGCGTGCCGGAAACGCGGCGCTCACCTTCGGCAAGCTCCTTCACTATGGCAATTTTCATGAATTTCCCCCTGTCGCCGCCAGCCTCGCGAAGCGCGAGGCTTCAGCTGGCGATCAGCACCACAACCAGAGCACCGACGAGGGCGCAGGCAACAGTGCCCCATTTCATCAGGGACACGAACCCCTCATAAGTCTGGGTTGCGCTCTTCATATTCCCTTCCGACGCCATGCTCGGTCCCTCTCGCCTGTTTTGACGGCCTCCTCTTATCGTCAAGGCCGCCCCCCCTCAAGGCTTCACCGAACAAGAAAATCTTTCCGGTTAAGCCCGTCTTTACCCCCTCGCTCTACCTTCGCATCGTGGTTCAGAAAGAGGGTTAAGATGGCGCGCGACGGCGTTCCCATGCTGATGTTGATCGACGACGAGCCGGCCCAGCGCCGTCTGGTGTCCGCGCTCGCCGCCCGCGCAGGGTGGCGCACGATCTTCGCCAATGACGGCGATACCGCCATTGCGATGCTGGGCACGCAGGACGGGATGCGGCTGGACGCGGTCATCCTCGATCAATGGAGTCCCAGCTATGAGCCGACCGGGCTGGTCCGCGAGCTGCGGGCGCGCCGTCCGGCGCTGCCGATCCTGATTCTGACCGCGCACAACAATGTCGCCGTCGCGGTCGAGGCGATGCGCGCAGGCGCCACCGACTATCTGTCGAAACCGATCGCGCCCGAACGGCTGCTGGCCGCGCTCAACGCCACGCTGAACGGCGACCATGGCAAGGGCGAGCTGCGCCCGCTGACGGAAAAGATTCCCGCCTCTCTCTCCTTCGAGGATGTGGTGGGCGCCGCGCCGCAATTCCGCGCCGCGCTCGCGATCGCGGCCAAGGCCGCCCGCGCCCGCGTTCCCGTGCTGATCGAGGGCGAAAGCGGCGTCGGCAAGGATGTGCTGGCCCGCGCCATCCATGCCGCCTCCCCCCGGCACAGGCAGGCGATGATCACGGTCAATTGCGGCGCCATTCCCGCCAATCTGGTCGAATCGGACCTGTTCGGTCATGAACGCGGGGCCTTTACCGGCGCCTTCGACCGGCAGGTCGGCAAATTCGTCGCCGCCGACATGGGCACCATCTTCCTCGACGAAGTCAGCGAAATGCCGCTCGACGCGCAGGTAAAGCTGTTGCGCGTGCTTCAGGATGGAGAGGTTCAACCCATCGGCGCCCGCCGCCCCACCCATGTCGACGTCCGCGTCATCGCCGCCACCAACAAACGCCTGCATGAAGAAATAGAGGCGGGCCGTTTCCGCGAGGATCTCTATTACCGCCTCAACGTGGTGCAGCTTACCATTCCCCCGCTACGCGAACGGCTGGGCGACGTCCCTGCGCTGTGCCGCCATCTGCTCGCGCGCATCGCGACCCAGCCGGGGCTCAGGGGCCTCGGCCTCACCGACGATGCGCTGGCGCTGCTGATGCAACATGACTGGCCGGGCAATGTCCGCCAGCTTCAGAACGCCCTGTTCCGCGCCGCCGTGCTTTGCGAGGGCGACGCGCTGACCGCGCAGGATTTCCCGCAGATCGCGGCCGTCATCCGCAACCGCGCCCATGGCGATGCACCTCATGCGCGCCTGCGCGCCGTGCCGCAAACGCATCGCGAGGCCGCGGGCATCACCCTGTTCGAAGGCGACGGCCATGTCCGCCAGCTCGCCGAGATCGAGGCCGACGTCATCCGCCTCGCCATCGGCCATTATCGCGGCCGCATGACCGAAGTGGCCCGGCGGCTGGGCATTGGCCGCTCGACCCTTTACCGGAAGCTTGCCGAACTGGGCATCGACAGCGCAGCTTAAGGGTCGGGACGCGCTTGCCGGTGCATGTACGGCACCGACAGGCGCTCTTCCACGCATTTCCAGAAGAGCTGATGGCTGCGCCGTTGAAATATCGGAGCGCCTATGCTTTGGAAAGCGCATGAAAACCGCTTCCCTTGCCATCGCCATTCCCCTCCTGTTGCTGGTCGCCTGCGGCCGGGCCGAGCCGGTGGAGGATCTGCCCAGCCAGGAAGAGCTGGCCGCCGCCGCCAATGCCGCCGCGGCCAAGGCCATGGCGGCGGCCAAGGCCGACACCCCGGCGTCCCGCAATTATGTTAACGTCGAACGCGGCTATTCCTTCACCTTCCCTGAAGGCTGGGAAAAGGACGGATCGGCCGGCAACGCCGACGGGGCCGTCTATCGGGATCCCGGCGCCGGGGCGGATGTCCGCGTCTTCTGGCAGAAGAATGAGGGCGACCAGACGCTGCAGCAGCTGGTCAAGACGGTCAATGAAGGCTCCGAAGGCGTCAGCGGCGACTTTATCGGCGACAATGAATATCGCGGCACCGCCAATGACGGCGAAGGCAATAATGTCGCGCTGCGCCTCATCAAACAGGCGGACGGAACGCTGGTCAGCGCCACCTTCGTCTATCCCGAAATGCTCAGCGAACAATATCAGGCGATGGCGGAAAAGGCGCTCGACAGTCTGAAGATCTTTGCACCCAAGGCGCAGACGCCAGAGGGCGGCGCCGCCCCCGCTGCCGCCGATAACAGCGCCGCGCCCTGATGCCGTCCGAAATCGCCCCCGGCGCTGCGGGGACGAATATGGCATCGCCGTCACCGCGCAGGACCGGTCCGACCTGTCGGGCATAGCGGGCTTCTGCCGGAACGGCGCGGGCGACTTCCGGAACGCCGGTCAGGATAGGCGGGTAATCGGCACCATCGGACTGCGCGACAGGGGCGCGGGATTGCCGCGGGCAAAAAATCAGACAGCGCTCAACCCGGCGTCCGCCAGCCCGCGCCACAGGTGCAGCGCCTGCACGCTTTCCTTGACGTCATGCACGCGCACCATCTGCGCGCCCAGTTCCGCCGCCCGGAACGCCAGCGCGACCGATCCGCCCAATCGCTCCGGCGCAGGCGCCTCGTTCGACAGCGCGCCGATCAGCCGCTTCCGGCTGCCTGCGAACAGCAAGGGCACGCCCAGCCCCTGAAATGCCGCCAGCCCGTTCACCAGCGCCAGATTATCGCTGAGCGACTTGCCGAAACCCAGCCCCGGATCGACCATGATCTTCTCACGCGCAATCCCCGCCGCAAGGCAGGCCTCGACCCGCGCGTCCAGCATGTCGAACACATCGGCCACGACATCGCGGTAACCGGCAGGATTATCGTGCGGATCATCCCCGGCCGAGGGCGCGTGCATCAGGATCACCGGGCATCCCGCCTTAACCACCACCTCCATCGCGCGCGGATCGTGCAACAGCGCGCTCACATCGTTGACCACGCCCGCGCCCGCCGCCAGCGCCGCCTCCATCACCCCTGCCTTGCGCGTGTCGATCGACATGGGCACGCCCGCCGCAGCCAGCTTCTCGATCACCGGCACGACGCGGGCGATCTCATCGCCTTCCCACAAGCGCGGCGCCCTGGGCCGGGTCGATTCCCCGCCGACATCGATCAGCGCCGCCCCTGCCGCCGCCATGGCGAAGCCCGCATCGGCCGCCGCCTGCGGATCGTCCATATGCTTGCCGCCGTCGGAAAAACTGTCGGGCGTGATGTTGAGGATCGCCATCACCTGCGGCGCGTCGAAACGGATGGTCCGATCGCCCAGCACCAGAGGTCGCCGTAGCGCCGAGATATTCGCCGCCAGCAGCTGCGCCCGTTCCGCCAGCGCATCGGGCAGCCGCGCCACGGCGTCGGCAAATTCCTCGACCGGGATGGTCGCCCGCGCCAGCCGATCCCCGCCCCTGCGCGCCGTCAGCTCGTAGGCCTGAAACCACAGCAGCCCGTTGCCCATCCGTGCCGCCGACCCATCCGGCAGCCCGACGGGCGATGGCGCGAACCATGTGGGACGGAGGTAAAGCCGCGCATCGGCGGGAAGGGGGGGAAGTGTCATGACGCCCCTGTAATCCGCTGGAGCCGGGCCTGTCGACCCGGCAGCCGAACGGAGCCGAACGTCAAGGCTCGTTCGCCAGCAGATAGGTCTGGCGCAGCGTATCGATCGGCTTCAGCGCGCCATCGGTCTCATGATGCCAGAAGGTCCAGCCATTGCAGCTCGGCGCGCCCTGAAGCGTCGCCCCCATCTTGTGGATCGACCCGCTGTCCGTGCCGACGCTGAGCGAGCCGTCAGCCCGCACCACTGCCCGCCAGCGCCGCCTGGCGTCGGTCAGCACCGCGCCCGGCTGCAGATAGCCCGTCTCGACCAGCGTACCGAAGGCAACCTTGGGCTGCTGCCGCGCCGTCTGCATGATGGTGAGCGCGCTTTCATCCAGCGGCAGCGCCGCCTCGATCCGCTCCAGCGCCACCTCGATATAGTCGTCCTCGCGCTCGATGCCGATCCATTGGCGGCCCAGCCGCTTCGCCACCGCGCCGGTCGTGCCGGTGCCGAAAAAGGGATCGAGCACGACGTCGCCCGGCTTGGTGCAGGCCAGCATCACGCGATACAGCAGCGCTTCCGGCTTCTGCGTCGGGTGCGCCTTGGTGCCGTTGCGCTTCAGACGTTCCTGCCCGCCGCAGATCGGCAACACCCAGTCGGAGCGCATCTGCAACTCGTCGTTCAGCGTCTTCATCGCCTTGTAGTTGAACGTATATTTGGCGTCCTCGCCCTGGCTCGCCCAGATCAGCGTCTCATGCGCGTTGGTGAAACGCGTGCCCTTGAAATTGGGCATGGGATTGGACTTGCGCCAGATGATGTCGTTGAGGATCCAGAAACCTTCATCCTGCAAGGCGGTGCCGACGCGGAAGATATTGTGATAGCTGCCGATCACCCAGATCGAGCCGTTGGGCTTCAGGATGCGGCGCGCCTCGCGCAGCCACGCCTTGGTGAAACGGTCATAGGAGCCAAGCGTATCGAACTTGTCCCAGTCATTGTCGACCGCATCGACGCGGCTGCCCTCCGGCCGGAACAGGTCGCCGCCCAGCTGAAGATTATAGGGCGGATCGGCGAAGATCATGTCGATGCAGGCGTCGGGCAGCTTCGCCATCTCTGAAATGCAGTCGCCACGCAGCAGGCGGTTGGCCTCGATCTCGACCGGCGCAATCGCCTTTTTCCGCCGCGGCGCGACGCGTTCCATGACACCCATTATGTGACCCCCGTTCGGTTCTGAGGCCCAGCGATGAGTCCTGCGGAGTCCGCCGTCAAGATCAGCGACTTAGGGTTCATGCCTCACACAAGGGTTAACGCGCACCGGAACGAACCGGGTAGCCACGACATATTGAGTCTCACACGACTCGGCAGACTCAATATCGGGTAGTGTGACTCAAAAGACTCAGCGGAAAAGCCCCGAAAAGTTTTTTTGGTTAACGCGCCGTCGGAGGGCAAAAAGGGGGCGCAGCTTGACCAATTCATAACCTGATGATTATGAAAACGGAATGACAGAGAATATATTGAGGGGCGATCGCTCGGCCGCCTGCGACGAACTTTTCAAGGCGCTGGCCGATGGCACGAGGCGGGCCCTGCTCGAATATCTGGTGCGCGAAGGTGAACAGAGCGTCCATGCCCTCACCGCCATCTCCGGCGTATCCCAACCCATGGTGTCCCGCCACCTCGGCAAGCTGAAGCGCGCCAACCTCGTGACGGCCCGCCGGGCAGGCCGCGAAACCTGGTACACCGCCCGCGCCAAAGGGCTTGCTCCGGTGGTTCAGTGGATGGCGGTGTATGGCGCCCTCTGGTCGCAGCGCTTCACGGCGTTGGAGGAACTCGACGGTTACTGAGCGAGAATCCGCTCGATCAACACGACATCGTCCGGCTTGTCCGCATCGATGCAGGCCTCCGCCTGATCCATCGCGACCAGCCGGGCCGAGAGGCCAAAGCGCCGCCCCACCCGCGCGATTCCGCCGCGCAGCGTCGAAATCCGCAGCAAAGCCCCCAGCAACGCCAGAGGCCCGAAGGCGGAGAGGATCTTCCACCCCTTTTTCCGGTCCTGCTCGACCTCCTGCCACAAGGCGATCACCGGCCGCGCCCTGTCGCTGCCGAACCAGAAGATGTTCGCCCCCGACCACCAGCCGTCGCGGAATTTGAGCCATGTGCGCCGCGATGCCGGATAATGCGCCAGCAGGGTCGCCCGCTCGACCATCGCGACCGCGACGTCCGCACCGGAAGCCTGCGCCACCATCTGGTCCAGCATCGCCCCGTCCAGCAGAACATGATCCGCCGTCGTCATCATCATCGGAAAGGGAAAATCCCCCCGATCCAGAAAATCGACCAGCGAAGAGGCAATCCCGCCTCCGCTCCGTTCGAACCGCACTTTGGGATGCTCTGCCAGCCAGGCCGTCGCAGGATCGGCGGCAAACAGTTCCGGCGCCTGGCTGAGCACGACCAGCCGCCCGATCGCGGGATGCGCCAGCAGGGCCCGCGCCGGATAGTTGATCATCGGCTGCCCCGCCACCGGCACCAGCGGCTTCACCGACACGCCCGCCGCCACCGCGAGCGGATCGGCACCCGGACGCGAGCCTGCAAGCAGAATGGCGGTGATGTCGGAAGCCGGTTCGGTCATCCGCGCCCGTTAGCGAAGGCCGCTGCCCGCGAAAAGCTATTTTCCGGTCGCGGCCGGAGCGGCACTTGCGGCCTGCCGCTGTTGCGCCACCTGCACCGGCAGACCGATGCGCAGGCTTTTCAACTGCACCAGACGCGCCCGGAACGCCGCCAGCTCGCGGCCGGCCAGTTGCGAGCTGGTCGTGAACTTCACCGACAGCGGATTGACCGTCTGGCCATTGCGATACAGCTCATAATGCAGATGCGGCCCGGTCGACAGACCCGTCGACCCGACATAGCCGATCACCTGCCCCTGCCGCACCCGCTGGCCCGGCGCCGCCGCGATCCGGCTCATATGGCCATAGCCGGTGGCGAGGCCATGACCATGTTCCAGCCGCACATAATTGCCATGCCCGCCATGCCGCCCGGCATAGGAGACGACGCCGTCCGTCACCGCATAGATGGGCGATCCATAGGGCGCCGCGAAATCGATCCCGGCATGCATGCGGGTATAACCCAGAATCGGATGCCGCCGCAGCCCGAAGCTGGACGACACGCGCCCCGCCACCGGGGAGGACAGCACGCCGCGCCGCTGGCCGACGCCCGACGCCTCGAACCATTGGACCCGGCCGTCCTGCGTCCATTTCAGCATGTCGATCCCGCGCCCGCTGGCCCGGTGCAGCCCCGCGAACAGCAGATCGCCCACCTCCACGTCGCCGGTGTCGGCCCGCCGATATTCGGTGATGATGTCATAACGGTCGCCTGCCGAGATCGACCCCAGATCGACCTGCTGCGCCACCACGCGCAGGAAGCTCTGGATCGCCTTGGGCGGCGCACCCGCGGCCCGCGCCGAACGATAAAGGCTCTCGCCCACCACGCCCTGAATGCGCAGCGGCGTCTCATCGACGTGGATGGCGGTGCGCTGCACCTGCAACAGGCCGCCGACCCGCGCAATCTCGATCCCCAGATCCAGCCGCGCGCGGAAACTCAACCGGTCCAGCGGCCGCGGCATGTCGCGGCTCGCCCGGCGGCCCAGCACGATGTCGAGCGGCGTGCCGGGCTTCAGTCCGGCCCCGGCATCGCCCGCCACCAGGCTCGTCACGGTCGCCACATCACCGCCGCTCACGCCTGCCCGCGTCAGCGCGCTCCCCAGCGAATCGCTTCCGCCAATCTGCGCGCGCAGCTCGATCTGCGGCCGTTCCGGCGTCGCGCGCAGCGGCTGCACCGCGTCGGTCGGTCCCATGCGGCGCCCGCTGTCCGCGCCCAGACCAAGCGGCGTAATCATCTGGCTGCGCACTTCGTCGAACTGCCTGGACGCCAGCAAAGGCTGCGGCGCACCCGGCAGGGCATGGAAGCCCGGCGACAGATAGAGCGCCGCCGCGCACAGCCCGAAACAGGTCGCAAGTCCCCGAAACCATGTGAAACTGCCGACCCGCTGCCCCAGATCGGGGACCAGCTCGACATCCTCGGCCCAGTCGCGAACCTTTTCGCGCCAGCCGCGCTCGTCGGCCGCGGGCCGGCCATGGCGCAGGGAGTCAGTCAGCCACAGCGACGCAGAGGCGCCGCCCTGCTGGGCATTGATCTGACTTCCATGAAACACGGTGAAAAAGGCCCCCGGGGCAAACCGCCACGACCCCCGCCGCGCGTTCCTGGGCCAATTCTGTAAATGCACAGAGTTAAAGTCAAATAAACGCGGCTTTTTTAACCCTTTTTCTGCGGCCAGACGTGCCGCCCGAAGGATCGGCGCCCATTGGTCCCGACAATGCGCGGATTTACCAAAGCTTTCCCCTTGCCCTTGCCCTTTCCATGCCCGACATGAGGTCCATGGCCCAGTTCGCCCGTTCGCCTGTCACCGCCGTGCTAGGCCCCACCAATACCGGCAAGACTCACCTCGCCGTCGAACGCATGTGCGGCCATTCATCCGGGATGATGGGCTTTCCGCTGCGCCTGCTGGCGCGGGAGGTCTATGACCGGGTGGTCGGCATGAAAGGGCCGCAACAGGTCGCGCTCATCACCGGCGAAGAGAAGATCGTGCCGCCGAACGCCCGCTATTTCCTCTGCACGGCGGAATCCATGCCGATCAGCGGCGGAAGGGAAACGGGCGCGAAGGAGGATTTCGCGTTCGTGGCGCTGGACGAAGCCCAGCTCGGCTCCGACCCGGAGCGCGGCCATATCTTCACCGACCGTTTGCTGAGAGCGCGGGGCCGGGAGGAAACCATGATCCTCGGCTCCGCCAGCATCAGCCGCGTGGTGAAGGCGCTGGTCCCCGATGTGGAGATTATCGGCCGGCCGCGCTTCTCCACCCTCTCCTATGCCGGCGCGAAAAAGCTCTCCCGCCTGCCCAAGCGCTCCGCCGTCGTCGCCTTCTCCGCCGAGGAGGTCTACGCCGTGGCCGAAATGCTCCGCCGCTTCCGGGGCGGGGCGGCTGTGGTGATGGGCGCCCTCTCCCCCCGCACCCGCAACGCGCAGGTCCAGATGTTCCTGAACGGCGAGGTGGACTATCTGGTCGCTACCGACGCGATCGGCATGGGGTTGAACCTCGACGTCGCGCATGTCGCCTTCGCCTCGCTGCGCAAGTTCGACGGCCGCCGCAGCCGTCGCCTCACGGTCAGCGAAATGGCCCAGATCGCAGGCCGCGCCGGACGCCATCACAGGGACGGCACCTTCGGCAGCCTTGGGGCCGAGGATGGCGAAGCCGCCTTCACGCCGGAGGAAATCGAGGCGATCGAGGCCCACCGCTTTCCGCCGGTGGAGCAGCTTTTCTGGCGCGACGGCACCCCGCGCACCGACCGGCTCGACCATCTCCTCTTCGATCTGGAGCAAAAGCCCGAACGCCCCGAACTGCGTCCCGCGCCCGAAGCGGTCGACCTCGCGGTGCTCAAACGCCTTGCCGACGACCCGCTGGTCATCGAACGCGCCAGGGGCAAGCACCAGGTCGAAAGGCTCTGGGCCGCCTGCGGCCTGCCCGATTTCCAGAAGCTGGGCGCCGAACATCACGCCCGCACCGTCAGCCGCATCTGGCGCTACCTCTCGGAAGGGAATGGTCACATCCCCCGCGACTGGTTCGCCCAGCAAATCGCGCGACTCGATTCGGTTCAGGGCGATATCGACACGCTGTCGGGCCGGATCGCGGCGGCGCGCACATGGTCCTACATCGCCCATCGCGCCGACTGGCTGGCCCATCCGGCGGAAATGGCCGAACGCACCCGCGCCCTCGAAGAAAAACTCTCCGATGCGCTCCACGCCGCGCTGACGCAGCGATTCGTGGACCGCCGCACCACGGTTCTGCTAAGGGATATCGGCCAGAGCGCGGCCAATCTGCCGGTCGACATAGAACCGGACGGGACGGTCTGCGTCGATGGCGAGACGATCGGGCGACTTGACGGATTTCGTTTCTCGGTCGATCCCGCTACCCGGCATCAGGACAGGAAGATGCTGTTGGCGGCCGCTGAACGGCGCCTTGGAAGGATATTGCGAGTGAAGGCTGAAGAATTACTGGGCGCACCCGATACTGATTTCGCGCTCATGGACGAAGCAGGACAGGCCCCCGGCATCAGCTGGAAGGGTGACGCGGTGGCCACGCTGCATGGCGGCGCCGCGCTGCTGAACCCGGAAATCCGGCTGGATCGCGCGCTTCTGGCCGTGGGCCAGGATGTGCAGAAGCAGGTGGCGACCCGCCTGACGAACTGGTTCGACGCGCAGAAGGAAAAGCACCTCCTGCCTCTCACCAAGATGGTCGCCAGCAGCGCCGACCCCGAAGTGCCCGCCGTCGTGCGCGCCGTCTTCGCGCAGCTGGCCGATGCAGGCGGCGTGATCGCGCGCACCGATCTCGATTCGGCGCTCGGCCATCTCGACAAGGACCAGCGGCACCTTCTCCGCCGCGCCGGCATCGACATCGGCGTGCTCGACATCTATCATCCCGGCCTGCTGAAGCCCGGCTCGGCCCGCTGGCGCGCAGCCCTGCTCGCCGCACGCCTCGGCAGGCCCTGCCTGCCTTTGCCCGGTCCCGGCCTCACCCTGATCCCGGCGGGCGAAAAGCCTGAGCAGATGGGTGCCCGCATCGCGGGCTTCCGCGGCTTTGGCGAACAGATGCTGCGCATCGACATGGCCGAACGCATGGCCCGCACCGCGCATGAAGCCATCGCCAGGAATGAGGCCTTCACCGCGCAGAGCCCGCAGATCGTCTCGCTCGGCCTCTCCGAAGAAGCATTCCTGCAACTGATGCGCCTTGCGGGCTTCCGCCCGGTCGAAACCCCCGAGGAAGGCGCGCCCAACTGGGTCTTCCGCGGCCGTCAAAAGGCCCGCCCGCATCAGCAGCGCGGCGTCCCGGCAGAGGGTCAGCGTCAGGGCAAGCCCCATGGCAAGCCGCGTGACCGGGATAATCGGGCCAAGGATAATCGAGACAGACCGCAACGCCCGGCCGCCGCGACCGCTGCTCCGGCGACCAGCAACCACGCTTTTGCGGGTCTGGCCGAACTGCTGGGCCGCAATGGCTGACGCGGGCATGGCGTCGGCCCACGGGCCAAGCCTGCGCATCGACAAGTTCCTCTGGTTCGCGCGGCTCGCGAAGAGCCGCTCGGTCGCCCAGAAAATGGCGGAGGACGGCCATATCCGCCTCAACGGCCGCCGCATCGACCGCTCGCACTCCCCGGTGCGGGCGGGCGACCTCATCACCTTCCCCCACCCCAGCGGCGTGCGGGTGGTCCGCGTGATGCTGCTCCCCCACCGCCGCGGCCCGGCACCGGAAGCACAGGCCTGCTACGAGGAACTCACTGTAGGTGCCTGAAAACGCACCGGCTGAAGGCCAACAATCACCCTCGCAACAATATCCTCATTGACCTTCGCCACGACCGCGCATAGCAGAGCGCCCATTGTCCTTATTCCAAGAGTGTTGACCCATGACCTATGTCGTGACCGATAACTGCATCCGCTGCAAATATATGGATTGCGTCGAGGTTTGCCCCGTGGACTGTTTCTACGAGGGCGAGAATATGCTGGTCATCAATCCCAACGAGTGCATCGACTGCGGCGTGTGCGAACCGGAATGTCCGGCCGAGGCGATCCTGCCCGACACCGAAAACGGTCTGGAAAAGTGGCTGGAACTCAACACGAAATTCTCCGCCGAATGGCCCAACATCACCGTCAAGGGCGACGCGCCCGCCGACGCCGATGACATGAAGGGCGTCGAAAACAAGCTGGAGAAGTTCTTCTCGCCCGAACCCGGCTCGGGCAGCTGATCTGACGCAGCGCAGCGCCGCCCCGGACAGGCTCCGGACAGCAGCGTAAAAACTAGCTATTGCGTTTTATTTCCAGGCCCACTCCCGGATTTGGTGTCCGGGGGTGGCCATTTTGTTACGAATCTGCTAAATAGGACGCCAAGAAGCGGACATGGTCGCGTCCGCCCTGGAGAAAATGCCTGATGTTTTGATGGTGCGCCGCGTCCTCCTCGGCCTGTGCGTCTTCGCATATGCAACGCGAATGTCACCGCTCCCCCGGTAGAATAGAAAGGTTTCAAATGGCTGCCAAGGCGCTGTCCTTTGACGTTGGTGATTATGTTGTTTACCCCAAGCATGGCGTTGGCCGCGTCATCGAACTGCAGAAGGAGCAGATTGCGGGCATGGAGCTGGAGCTCTATGTTCTCCGCTTTGAAAAGGAGCGGATGACGCTCCGCGTGCCCACGAACAAGGCCGAAGGCGTCGGCATGCGCAAGCTGTCCTCCAACAAGACGCTGGAGGAAGCGGTCGAAACGCTGAAGGGCAAGCCCAAGGTAAAGCGCACCATGTGGTCGCGCCGCGCCCAGGAATATGAAGCGAAGATCAATTCGGGCGACCTGGTGTCGATCGCCGAAGTGACGCGCGACCTGTTCCGCGCCGACGACCAGCCGGAGCAGAGCTATTCGGAACGCCAGATTTTCGAAGCCGCCTCCAGCCGCCTCGCCCGCGAACTCGCGGCGATGGAAGAGACGGACGAACCGAGCGCGCTGAAGAAGATCCTGCGCATCCTCAACGAAGCGGCGCCCAAGCACGCCAAGGTCGAGGGTTAAGAGCTTCGGCCGAGCCGTCGACGGCAGGCCGATCCAAAAAAGGGCGTCCCGAACCGGGGCGCCCTTTTTTTTCATGGCTCCGTTCGAAGCAAGCAGACGATTACTGCTCCTTCACGGCGCCCGCCGCGTCCTTGGCGGCGTCACTGACGTCGCTGGCCGCCTGACCGACCTGACTTGCCGCACCTTCAACGGCGCTGTCCTTGCGCGTCTGACTGCTGATCAGGAAGAAGGCGGCAATCGCCACGACCACGACCAGCAGGAGAACGGCTATCATGGTGCCCCCGCCGCCACGCTTTTCGATCACCGTGGTCGTCGCCGGACGTTCCTGATAATCCGCCATGTAAGTCCTCCTCGTCTCTACGCCACCCGGGTCAACAATGCGCGGAGCCGCGGACCGGTTCCGGCACCGCAACGGCCCGCGCACCGGCCATCCCGCCATCCCGAACGACGCGCTTGCGAAATCCGGACTTCCGGCCCCTCCCTCCAAATCCCATGGCCGCTTTTCACCGGCAATAGCCCTCTTGCCCCGGCACGAGAATCAGGCAGTCCTTCTTCCCCGCAAGATATTTGAAGCCGGTCTCGTCGCCGATCCCCGGCCGGATGACCATATCCCTGCCGTCGCGCACGAAGCGGATCGTCGCCCCCTCCGCCACGCCGCCATAATCGCCCTGTCGGTCCAGATTGTCCTTGTTGGTGATGGCATAATGGCCCGGCTTCCCGTCCGGCGCGGGCTGAATGTCCAGAAACAGCCCTTCCGGCCCGGTCCACCGCCCGACCCAGTCGTCCGTGGGCAGCCCGGCCGTTTCGCCGGCAGCGCCGTTCACGGCGTCCGGCTCCTCGATCGCCTCGACGGCAGGCTGCTGCGCGGCATTGTTCCCGGTCGTGCCATTATCGACGCTTTTGGCGCATCCGCCGGTCAGGCCAGCCGCCAGCATCGCAGGCAGGACAACATAGGCAATCTTCCTGCATCCCATAGATCTTCCTCCTTGCATTTATGACGTCAAACGGGTGAACGCGGCGCTTCGATCCTTACTCTGTGCAGGGGAAGGACGGCTTGCCAGCCGGCCGGGCAGAGAGCAGGATAGCGGGCGGGGAAAAGAGATGGACCAGAAACTGGAAATTCATTCCGGCAAGGTGCAGCAGAGGGCGCGCTTTGTGCGGGAGTCGGCCGATGTGCGGCGGCAGGCGATGATAGAGGCAACGGCGCGATGCCTTGCCGAAAAGGGTGTGGGGGGCACCTCCGTCCGGGCGATCTGCGCCTATGCGGGCGTGTCCGCGGGCCTGCTTACCCATTATTTCGACGGCGTCGACGCGCTGATCCTCGCCACCTATCGGGATGTCGGTGAAAAGGTCGCCGCCGCGATGGAACAGGCCGTCGCGGATGCCGGACCCAATCCCCGCGACCGCCTGTGGGCCTATCTGCGCTCCAATTTCCAGCCGCCGGTCCTTGACCCCAATCTTCTGGCGACCTGGATTTCCTTCTGGAGCCTGAACAAGACGAACCCGGCCATCGCCGCGACCCATGCCGAAACCTATGGCGGCGGGCGTGAACGCATGGAAGTGCTGCTGCGCGAAGCCGCGCCGCAGATACCGCGCCCCGCCGCCCGCATCGCCGCGATCGGCCTGACCGCCATGATCGACGGGCTCTGGCTCGAACTCTGCCTCGATTCCTCCACCTTCACCATCGATGAAGCGCTGGGCATGATCGAAGAGGCGATGAATTACGTTCTTGAAAAACCCAGAGACGGCTCGGTCGATCAATAAGGCGGGTCGTGATCGGTTTTCTCAATCAACACGTCCAATAAAACCAATTTCCCCTGAGCCGTCATCTTCCCTAGGTAAGCCCGGCAAACAGCAAACCTCTCAAAAGGAACTGGAAAGCCAATGGCTCTTATCAACACGACCATCAAGCCGTTCAAGGCCACCGCATACAAGGAAGGCAAGTTCGTCGACGTCACCGATGCCGATGTGAAGGGCAAGTGGGCCGTTTTCTTCTTCTACCCCGCCGATTTCACCTTCGTCTGCCCGACGGAGCTGGAGGATCTGGCCGACATCTACCCAACGCTCCAGAAAATGAATGTCGAGGTTTACTCGGTGTCGACCGACACGCATTTCAGCCATAAGGCATGGCACGACACTTCGCCGGCGATCGGCAAGATCAACTATTTCATGCTGGGCGACCAGTCGGGCACGCTGACCAACAATTTCGACGTGATGCGTCCGGGCGTCGGCCTGGCCGACCGCGCCACCTTCCTGGTCGATCCCGAAGGCGTGATCCAGTTCATGGAAATCACCTCGGAAGGCGTCGGCCGCAACGCGACCGAACTGCTCCGCAAGGTCAAGGCTGCGCAATATGTCGCCGCCAACCCCGGCGAAGTCTGCCCGGCCAAGTGGGAAGAAGGCGAAGCCACTCTGGCGCCGTCGCTCGACCTCGTCGGCAAGATCTGACGGCCTCGCCGACATTCCGCCCAGCCGGGCCTGCGAAGCGCGATTTTCTGCGCTTCGGTGCTCACGGACCAAAAGTCCGCTGCGCTCCGATGCTCAAAAATCCCGCTTCTCGGCTCTACCTGAACGAAATGTCGACAAGGCCTTAAGTCTCGTCGGGTCGGGTCGAGCCATGCTCCCCGGCCCGGCGGGGTTTTAACTCACGAAATCATCGCTATCCTTTGAACGCTGGCCCCTACCCCGGCGAAAGGATAGCCGCGTGCCCCGGATCGGCGCGCCCAACCTATGGAGAACTCAATGTTGGACGCAAATCTCAAGGGCCAGCTCAAGGCCTATATGGCGAACATCACCCAGCCGATCGAGCTGGTGGCGTCGCTGGACGACGGCGCGAAATCCCGCGAACTCGAAGGCCTGCTGACCGAAATCGCCGAACTGTCGGACAAGGTGTCGCTGGTGCTGGCCGGGCACGACGCCCGCAAGCCCAGCTTCATGATCCGCCGCGCGGGCACCGACATTGGCGTCACCTTCGCCGGTATTCCGATGGGGCATGAATTCACCTCGCTGGTTCTTGCCCTGCTGCAGGTCGGCGGCCACCCGTCGAAGGCTGCGCAGGATCTGATCCAGCAGATCAGGGATATTGACGGCGACTTCGCCTTCGAAACCTATTTCTCGCTGTCCTGCCAGAACTGCCCCGACGTGGTGCAGGCGCTGAACCTGATGGCCGTGCTCAATCCCCGGATCAGCCACACCGCCATCGACGGCGCGCTGTTCAAGGCGGAGGTCGACGCCCGCAAGGTCATGGCCGTCCCCACCGTCTTCCTGAACGGCGAACCCTTCGCCAGCGGCCGCATGGAGCTGGAGCAGATCGTTGCGAAGATCGACAGCGGCGCGGCGGCGCGCGCGGCGGAGAAGATCAAGGCCCAGGACCCGTTCGAGGTGCTGGTCGTCGGCGGCGGCCCCGCGGGCGCCGCGGCGGCCATCTATGCGGCGCGCAAGGGCATCCGCACCGGCGTCGCGGCGGAGCGGTTCGGCGGTCAGGTGCTCGACACCATGGATATCGAGAATTTCATCTCGGTCAGCCGCACCGAAGGCCCCAAGCTCGCGTCGGCGCTGGAAGCCCATGTGAAGGATTATGACGTCGAGATCATGAACCTCCAGAAGGCGGCGAAGCTGATCCCGGCGAAGTCCGAAGGCGGTTATCATGAGGTCGTGCTGGAAAATGGCGCCTCGCTGAAGGGCCGCACCGTCATCCTCTCCACCGGCGCCCGCTGGCGGCAGATGGGCGTGCCGGGCGAAGAGGATTATCGCAACAAGGGCGTCGCCTATTGCCCCCATTGCGACGGTCCGCTGTTCAAGGGCAAGCGCGTGGCCGTGATCGGCGGCGGCAATAGCGGCGTGGAAGCCGCCATCGACCTCGCCGGGATCGTCGCCCATGTGACGCTGATCGAGTTTGACAGCCAGCTGCGCGCCGATGCGGTGTTGCAGCGCAAGCTCGCCAGCCTGCCCAACGTGAAGATCATCACGTCGGCGCTCACCACAAAGGTAGAGGGCAATGGCGAGCGCGTCACCGGCCTCAGCTACAAGGACCGCAACCACGGCACTGAACATGATGTCGAGCTGGAGGGAATTTTCGTCCAGATCGGTCTCGTCCCCAACACCGAGTGGCTGAAGGACGCGATCGCCCTCTCCCCGCGCGGCGAGATCGAGATCGATGCGCGCGGCGAAACCAGCCAGCCGGGCATCTTCGCGGCGGGCGACTGCACGACCGTTCCCTACAAGCAGATCGTGATCGCCATGGGAGCAGGCTCGACGGCGGCGCTTTCCGCCTTCGATTATCTCATCCGCCTGCCCGCGACGGAGGAAACCGCCGAAGCGGCCTGACCGTCCAGCCCGGCAAAGAGAACTCCCTCTCCCACCGGGAGAGGGAGGGAGCCGTGCGAAGCGCGGCGGAAGGGTGAGGGCGAGAGGCGGCGTGGATCGTCGCCCTCGCCTTCTCACTCTGCGCCGACCTTTCCATCGCCCAAGGGAGAAGAGATCAGCCCACTCCCCTACCCCTCACCCGGATTAGACGCTTCAGCGCTGCCGCAGATGGTGCCGGAAGATCGCCGGATCGATGGCAAGCAAGGGGTTGGCGACCTCCGCTTCCGCGCCATCGCCGGCTGCCAGTTGCACCGGGGCCGGCGTTTCAGGCCCGTTCCGCGGCGTGAAGGTCACCAGCGCGCTTGCCGGATCGGCGGGATCAGCCGCAACCTGCGCATCCACCATCAGCGCCGGACCAAGCCGGTCGGACGTCACGCTGACCAGCGTGCCGAGCTGCGTCATGCCGAACAGCCTGCGGGCGAAGGCATAGGGCAGGCGAATGCAGCCATGGCTGGCCGGATATCCCGGATTCTGCCCAGCATGCAGCGCGATCCCGTCCCAGGTCAACCGCTGCATGAAGGGCATGGGCGCGTTGGAATAGATGTTGGACCGGTGCCATTGCCGCTTTTGCAGGATCGGGAATTCGCCGGTCGGCGTCCGGTGCCCCTTCATCCCCGTCGACACGCTGGCCACGCCGACCAGCCGGTCACCGTCATAGACATGGATCCGCTGCTTTTCGATGCTGATGATCATGTAGAGCGGCCCGGTCAGCGGCCCTTCTTCCAGCCAGCGATAACTGCCCGGCTCCACATCCCCCTGCGCGCGCACCGGCTGCGCGAGCGGAGCCAGCGCCAGAAGCGCCAGAACAAGGAAGGGGCGAACGGAGGGCATAAACCCTTTTTTAACCACAAGACGCCGCGGCGCCAGCCCCTACCAATCCCGCCATGGGACAGGTCGGCATCGTTGCGCGCCGGCAGACTGCCGGGACATGCGCCGAAAGGCGCATTCGACCAGTCTCTTACAGCAGGTTCAGTTGCGCGACCGGCGCAAAGCTTCTGCGATGCAGCGGCGTCGCCCCATGTTCCCGCAACGCCGCGAGATGTTTCGCGCTGCCATAGCCCTTGTTGGTTTCCCAGCCATAGTGCGGATGCGCCGCCGCCGCCTCGATCATCATCCGGTCGCGCGCCTCCTTCGCCAATATGGAGGCGGCCGCGATGGACAGGCATTTGGCGTCGCCCTCCACCACGGCGGTCGAGGCCCAGCGCCACTGCGGGCAGCGGTTCCCATCCACCAGCACATGCGCGCAATCATGGGTCAGCGCCTCGACCGCCCGCGTCATCGCCAGCATCGTCGCCCAGAGGATGTTGAGGCTGTCTATCTCGTCGACCGAAGCGACGCCCAGTCCCCAGCAGAGCGCCCGCGCCTTGATCTCCCCCTCCAGCACGGCGCGCTTCGCGGCGCTCAGCTGCTTGCTGTCGTTCAGTCCGTCAGGGCAATCCTCCGCGCGCAGGATAACCGCCGCCGCGACCACCGGCCCGGCCAGCGGGCCGCGCCCCGCCTCGTCCACTCCGGCGACCAGCCCCGGATGGTGGCGCAGTTCATGGGCGAAATCAGGCATGATGGTGAAAGCCCAATGGCGCGCCCATCGGCCCATGCCCCTGCCCCAGCCCCGGCGCGAGGGCGAGCGCTTCGCGCACATATTTGCGTGCCCGTTCGATGGCGTGGGTCAGGTCGCAACCCTGCCCCAGCCCGGTCGCGATCGCGCTGGCCAGCGTGCAGCCGGTGCCATGGGTGTGCGGCGTATCGATCCGCGCATTGCTCCACGCCTTCACCACGCCGCGCGGCCCGATCAGCCGGTCGGTCAGCATCGGCCCTTCGCCATGCCCGCCCTTGGCCAGCACATGGGTCGCAAAGCGGATCGCGATTTCCTCCCCGCCCAGCGCCTCCAGTTCCGGGATGTTGGGCGTGACCAGCGTGGCGAGCGCCATCAGCCTTTCGAAGGCGGCGATGGTCGCCGCATCCGCCAGCACCGATCCGCTGGTCGCGACCATGACGGGATCGAAGACGATCGGCACGCCTTCCAGCTGCGCCAGCCGCTCCGCCACCGCTGCCGCCGTTTCGGCCGACCCGATCATGCCGATCTTCACCGCATCGACGCCGATGTCGCCGATCACGCTGTCCATCTGCGCGATCACCATATCCGTCGGCACGGGATGCACCCCCTGCACGCCCAGCGTATTCTGCGCGGTGATCGCGGCAACGGCCGTCATGGCATGGCCGCCCAGCAGCGTTACCGTGCGGATATCCGCCTGAATACCCGCGCCGCCCCCGCTGTCGGACCCGGCAATGATGAGAATGCGGGCGACACTCATGCCTTGAAATGCCGCTCCGTCGATGCCGGATGCCGCTTCAGCGCATCCCCCACCCGCGTCGGCCGGTCCATCAGCTCCCCGCCGCAATTGGGGCAACGGTCATCCAGCGCCTCGGCACAGGGCGCGCAGAAGGTGCACTCGAACGAACAGAGGAACGCGCCCGGCGCATCGGCGGGCAGGTCCGTGCCGCAGCGTTCGCAATCGGGCCGCATCTCCAGCATCAGGCCGCCGCCTTCGCCACCGCGTCGCAGATGCGCTCGACCACGTCCCTGACCTGCTCCTCGCGGTCGCCTTCAGCCATCACCCGGATCACCGGCTCCGTGCCCGAAGGCCGGATCACCAGCCGCCCGCAACCGTTCAGCTCCGCCTCCGCCTGCGCGATCACCCGCTTCACATCCTCATGCTCCAGCGGCTTGCCGCCCGAAAAGCGGACATTCTTCAGAAGCTGCGGCACCGGATCGAACTGATGCAGCACTTCGCTGGCCGGCTTGCCCGACCGCACCAGCGCGGCCAGCACCTGCAACGCCGCCATCGTGCCATCGCCGGTCGTGGCGAAGTCGGACAGGATCATGTGCCCCGACTGCTCGCCCCCGACATTGAAGCCCCCCTCGCGCATCCGTTCCAGCACATAGCGGTCGCCGACCTTGGTCCGCTCCAGCGCCATGCCCTGCCCGACCAGGAACCGCTCCAGCCCCAGGTTCGACATCACCGTCGCCACCAGCCCGCCGCCGCGCAGCGTGCCCGCCCTGGCGAAATTGCCCGCGATCAGCGCCATGATCTGGTCCCCGTCGACGATCGCGCCATGTTCGTCGACCACGATCAGCCGGTCCGCATCGCCATCCAGCGCGATCCCGATGTCCGCGCCCGACGACACCACCGTCTCCTGCAACAGCATCGGCGCGGTCGAACCGCACTGGTCGTTGATGTTGATGCCGTTTGGCGTGACGCCGATCGCGACCACTTCGGCACCCAGTTCCCAGAAGGCAGAGGGCGCCACCTGATAGGCGGCCCCATTGGCGCAATCGACCACGATCTTGAGTCCGTCGAGGCGCAGGTCCGCCGGGAAGCTCGATTTGACCGCATGAATATAACGCCCGCGGGCGTCCTCAACGCGGCGGGCGCGGCCGATGTCCTGCGACGCGGCGAGCGCGATGTCCTGCTCCAGCATCGCCTCGATCTTCAGCTCATCCTCGTCGGACAGCTTGTAGCCGTCCGGGCCGAACAATTTGATGCCGTTGTCGAAATAGGGATTGTGGCTGGCGGAGATCATCACGCCCAGATCGGCGCGCATCGAATGGGCCAGAAGCGCCACGGCCGGCGTCGGGATCGGCCCGAACTGCACCACGTCCATGCCCACGGCGGTAAAGCCCGCGACCAGCGCATTTTCGACCATATAGCCCGACAGGCGCGTATCCTTGCCGATCACCACGCGATGGCGGTGGGTGCCGCGCTGGAAATGCTTGCCCGCCGCCATGCCGACCTTCATCGCCAGCTCGGCCGTCATCGGCCATTGATTGGTGCGTCCGCGAATGCCGTCGGTGCCGAAATATTTTCTGCTCATCATCCTCGCCCGCTGATGCGGTGAACCCTGTTTCCACCCCATAGCAATCTTTGTTCGACTTTCCACCGTCCACCCGCCATGCCGTTGCGAATGGACGGATTTAACGCAGCAGTGGACGCGCTTTCGGGCGCGGTCTTTTTCAGGGTGCCGGTGCTGGGCGCGCAGATCGAACTGATCGTGCTCTATCTGGCGCTGCCGATGCTGTTCTTCACCGTCTGGCTGGGCTTTCCCAATCTCACCGCGGTCGGCCGGGCGCTGCGCATCCTCAAGACCCAGCCCCATGAGGGCGAGGCGAGGGGTGACGTCAGCCAGTGGGGGGCGCTGTCGACGGCGCTGTCCGGCACGATCGGCCTTGGCAATATTGCGGGCGTCGCGGTGGCGCTGACCATGGGTGGACCCGGCGCGATCCTCTGGATGTTCGTCATCGGCTGGTTCGCCATGACGGTGAAGATGGCGGAGGTGACGCTGGGCCTCAAATACCGCACGTTCGACGGCAGGGGTCATGTCCATGGCGGCCCCATGTATGTGCTGAAGGCGGTGGGCGCGGCACGGGGCTGGCCCAGGATCGGGCTGGCGCTCGGCGGCGCCTATGCCTTTTTCGCGCTGTTCGGGGCGATCCCCATGGTGCAGGTCAATCAGAGCTTCGCGCAGGTGAAAGTGGTGACGGGCTTCAGCAACGGCTGGGCCTATGGCACGATTCTCGCCGGGGCGGTGGCGATGGTGACGCTAGGCGGCGCCGCCTGGCTGGGTGAGGTCGCGAAGCGGCTGACCCCGCTCAAGGTCGCGGTCTATCTGACCGGCGTCGCGACGGTGCTGATCCTGCATGCGTCCGCCATTCCGGCCGCCCTCGCCGAAATCTGGCATGGCGCGTGGAGCGGACAGGCCGCAACCGGCGGCGCGGTGGGCGCCTTCGTCGCGGGCATGCGTCGCGCCGTCTTCGCCAGCGAAGCAGGCGTGGGATCGGCGGTGATGGCGCACAGCCTCGCCCGCGTCCGGCACCCTGTTTCGGAGGGTCTGGTCGCGCTGCTGGAACCCCTGCTCGGCACGATGATCGTCTGCGCCGTGGGCGGCCTCGCGCTGGTGGTCGCCGGGACATGGCGATCCGGGCTGGAGGGCATCGCCATCACCTCCGCCGCCTTTGCGCAGGTCTCTTCATGGTTTCCCTGGCTGCTCGCGGTCGTAGTGGTGCTGTTCGCCTATTCGACGCTGGTGGCCTGGGGCTTTTACGGCCTGCAGGCCTGGGGCTATCTGTTCGGCAATGGGCCGAAGGCGCAATGGACCTACAAGATCCTCTATATCGTCGCCCTGCCCCCGGCGGCTGCCATCGATCTGGGCCGGGTGGTCGGCATCGTCGACAGCAGCTTCTTCCTGATGGCGATCCCCAATGTGATCG
>NZ_JBHIWJ010000035.1:0-39942 GCF_041987595.1 Sphingobium sp.
GTCCGTCCAATCTCCGCCAAGCATGCTCAAGCTTCACGATTTTTGCAACAGAGCCACACCGGCCAGCAGCGCCTCGCGCACGGCCGCTTCCACCGCTTCCAGCCCGTCGTCGAGCACAGTCGCCAACACCCGCACGAACCGCCGGTCGGCATCATCACCGGCGCCGAGCTTACGCCGCAGTCGTGACAGCGCGGGCGGCAACTCCCAGTCCTGAAACGGCGCGCCGTTGCGCAGGGCGCCCGGCTTGGTCACCAGCACCGGCAGATAGTGCCACGGGTCGTAGATGGTCCGGTCGCGCCCGAAGAACCGGGGATGGTCGGCGACGACTTCACCGTCGCAGCGCACGACAATGCGGTCGGCATAGGCGCGGACCTGCACCGTCCGGCGCACCGCTTTGGCGGAGACGGAGTAGCGGTTGCGGTCGAAGCTTATCAGGCACGTGCCGCTCACCGCGTGCTCGCTCTCGTGGAAGCCGTCGAAGGGCGCGACGACCGGCTGGAGCACGCCACGCTCGGCAGCCCATGCCTGGGCCACCGTCAACTCCTTCTGCTCGGGATGCTGGTGCATGTTCGCCTTTGCCATGGCCTTGCGGCTCGCTCCGCTGTTTCCGCGCTTTCTGGTGATGGTTTGGGGCGTCGATCTGCTGGCGCAGCTGATTATTGCCAGGCTGATTGCCGACGTAGCCAATGTTCCGAGCGGCGTGGATGCCGCGTTGCTCGATATGCTGACGGGCAATGTGAAGAAGGTCCTCATCAGCGCGGCAATATGGTTGCCCTATCTGCTGTTGTCGGATCGGGTTAACGTTACCTTCCGTCATCGCGTGAGCGTCCATTGATGCAACCATTCCAGTTCCCCATGGGACGGGCGCAAACTGGTTAATTTTCCTGAATTTGGCGCGACGAGTCGCAGGCGATTCGCGGTGAGCCGTGTGTCGGCCCACCTCTCGCCGCCGAAGTCGCCACCCCGTCGCGTTCCGAATAGCCTAGTACCAAGGTACTAGCTTTTGAGCCATTTGCGGTTCCTCAGGATCACTAATTTATGAAATAAGTGCCGATTGCTTTGTAAGATAACCTTATATGATTTATAGTAAAAAATATAGTTTATCTTTCTAAAGTAGATATTATACTTTTAAAATATAGGAAGTTAACAAATATAATTCGTAATATAGCGTAGTATAATTTGTGATATTCCGAAGACATATATCCAAAGATATATTTAGGAAACACTATAATTTACTTAAGGCAATGAATCGGGTTTACGGAAATGGTTAATAAAAATTTGCAATAAGCCATTGTGAAATATAGATATTTTTTACCATGTTGACTTGTGTTGGCTTTGGTTCAACTTGATCCCAAGTTCTACGGAAACTGCCAACTGCCTGGCGACTGGAGGATACCAGCGCCGGGGTCGCGAGGTGGACAGGCCCCTGCCGTAGAACTGAGCAAGAGCACTGGGAATTGCTCCCAGCTACTAGGGGTGAAAGATATGATCTTTATGAAAAGCCTGTGGGCTGACGAGAGCGGTGCGTCGGCGGCCGAATATGCTTTGATCCTGGCAATCGTCGGGACCGGTATTGCGCTTGCCGCCTGGAACCTGGGCGGCGCGATCAAGAATTCGATGGGCAGTGCGACCAACTGTATCGCCAAAGTCGGCACGGGTAATTCTCCGGGTGCGAACTGCTAAAGCGTTGGGGTAGGAGGGAAAGAAATGACATTCTTCAAGAAGCTGTGGGCTGACGAGAGCGGTGCGTCGGCGGCCGAATATGCTTTGATCCTGGCGATTGTCGGGACCGGCATTGCGCTTGCCGCCTGGAACCTGGGCGGCGCGATCAAGAATTCGATGGGTAGCGCAACCAATTGTATCGCAAATGTTGGCACGGGCAACACACCGTCCTGCTAATTGCTAATCGCGAAAAAAGGGAAAGCCGGTTGCCTGACCGGCTTTCCCAAAAACTCAATTCCGGGGGGAGTTGACGTGGGGCAGCGCAGATCTCTCATCATTCTCGGCTTCGCAATCCTGCTTGGATTGGCAGCCGTTTTCATCGCCAATACCTATCTGACCAGCGCCGAAAAGGTGCAACAGGCAGATGGGGGCACCGCGAAGGTCGTCGTTGCGACCGTAGCCCTGCCCTTTGGAGCGACAGTAACGCCTGAAAAGATCCGGGTACTCGACTGGCCTGCCAGCTCGGTGCCGCCAGGCGCCTTCCGCGATCCCATACAATTGACCTCCCTCGGCAAGAGCCGCGTCGTCCTGCGCCAGATCGAGCCGGGCGAGCCAATCCTGGCGTCGAAGCTTTCCGGTGAAGGCGGGCGGGCGACGATGTCGGCGGTGCTCTCTCCGGAAATGCGTGCCGTTGCCGTGAGAGTTAGTGATGTGGCCGCCGCGGGCGGCTTTGTGCTTCCCGGCGATACCGTCGACGTCTTCGTGACCCGCACATTGCAGGATCCGGTGGCCGGCAGTCAGCAGATCACCGATGTTCTCCTGCAAGGGACGCGGGTGATCGCCATCGACCAGAATGCGAACGATAACTCCAAGGACCCGGCCGTGGGCCGGACCGCCACTCTGGAGGTCAATCAGGTCGACGCGCAAAAACTGGTGTTGGGTCAACAGGTCGGCCAGTTGACGCTGGTCCTGCGCAACCTCACCGACAAGCCCAATCCGGCGGTGCAGACCGTTGGCATCGAGGATCTGCGCGACGGCGCCTATGTGGGCGGCTTTGCCGGGCCTCGCGCCCGCGTGGCCGACATCGCCTATCTGCCGCCGCGTCCCGCATCGGCGCTCCGCCCTGCGCGTCGCACTGTGCCGAAGAACGCCAACGCCCTGCCATCAACCGCATCGGTCGAGATCGTGCGCGGCACGACCGGCACCAGCTATGAGGTGAAGCGCTATGGTTCCCGCTAACTCCCTGCCGAGGATGGCGTTTTTCCTGGCGCTGGGCGCCGGCGTGTCGCTCCTGCCGATGCAGGTGCAGGCTCAGATCGCCTCGCTCAACGTCAGCAACGCCCATCATGCCGGTCAACTCGACGTGCCGCTCAACAAGAGTCAGGTGCTGACCGTCGATCGGCCCTTTTCCAAGGCTTTGGTCGGCAATCAGGAAATTGCCGACATCCTGCCCATGACCAATCGATCGGTCTATGTGCTGGGCAAGAAGATGGGCACGACCAGCCTGACGCTCTACGACAACCGCAACATGATGATCGCGGTGGTCGACGTGGCCGTCGGTCCGGATGTGGTCACGCTGAAGCGGCAATTGTCGGAATTGTTGCCCGGCCAGTCGGTCGGAGCGCGCATTTCCAATGACGCGGTGGTGTTGACTGGAACCGTCTCCAGCGCCGCAGCGGTCGACCGTGCGGTTCAGATCGCGAAGACCTATGCAGGCGACAAGGTCGTCAACATGCTCTCGGTCGGCGCGGCGCAGCAGGTGATGCTGGAAGTGCGCTTTTCCGAAATGACGCGCAGCGCCGCCAAGCAATTCGGTATCAACACGGCTTTTCTATCCGACAGCGGCAAGGTGGTCGGCGGCATAGGCAACGCTGCACAGTCCTCCGCTATCCTGTCTGACGGCAATGGACGGCCCATAGTTGATCTGAGCAAGATACTCGACAGTTTCGGTATCGGGGCGGCGAATTATTCGGTGGGCAGCCTCAATCTGACCACCGCGCTGGATGCGCTGGAACGCAAGGGCGTCGTGACCACGCTGGCTGAACCGACGCTGGTGGCGCTCTCGGGCGAAACGGCGTCCTTCCTGGCGGGCGGCGAGTTTCCGATCCCGGTGTCGCAAAGCAATGGCGGCACAGGTGGCGCCAACGGCGGCAATGCCATAACCATCGAGTTCAAGCCCTTCGGCGTCAGCCTCGGCTTCACGCCCACGGTGCTGGATGACGGGATCATCAATTTGCAGGTCGAACCAGAGGTCAGCTCGATCGATCCTTCCGCATCGGTGACGGTGAACGGCCTTACCATTCCGGGTCTGCAAACCCGCCGTGCCAGTACCACTCTGGAACTGCGCGATGGGCAGTCTTTCGCTCTGGCAGGCCTGTTGCGCAAAGATTTTCAGGATACGGTGCGGCAATTTCCGATTTTGGGTTCGATCCCCATCATTGGTGCGCTGTTCCGGTCGAGCGGTTTTCAGAAAAGCGAGAGCGAACTGGTGATCATCGTGACGCCGCGTCTCGTGAAGCCGATGCGGGCCGAAGATGTCCGTCTTCCCACCGACAGGGTCAAGCCGCCGAATGAGCTGGACCTGTTCCTGATGGGCCGGACCGACAAGGCGGTGGGCATCAATCCGCTCGATCCTGACGCCATGCCGCCTGAAGCGCCCAAAAATGCGCCCGCGCCGGTCAAGGAAGCGCCCGCTTCGGGCAAGGCGCCAAGCGGATATGAGCTGTGAGCGGGAGACTGACCATGCGGAGAATATTTATTGGTTCGGCCCTGCTGCTGCCAATGCTGGCCGGCTGCACGGCGAACGACCCGACCTTCGGCGGCGCGGTGCGCAGCAATTATGCGATGCAGGTGATCAATCCTGATCCGCATTATGAAGGCACGTTGGTCGAGGGCGGCAATGGGCAGACCTCAGCGGCTGCGGTGGAGCGCTATCGCACTGACAAGGTGAAGAAGGCGCAAACGATCCGCACCACCAGCGGCGTAAGCGGCTCCAGCGGCGGCGCCAACTGATCGAGCGGAGGAGAAGCGATCCCATGCCCGACCTTCGGAAAGCCCTGTTGCAGTCGACCAGCGGTGCAGTGGCGCCCACGGTTGCGCTGTCGCTTTTCGGGCTCGTCGCGGCGGGGGGGATCGCTTTCGATTATGCGCGCATGGCGAGCCTCGATTCCGAGTTGCAGAACGCGGCCGATCAGGCCGCTCTTGCAGCAGCGACGCAGCTGGATGGAAAGACGGACGCTTGCAGCCGCGCTGCGAGTGCAGCGAGCGCCTTGATCCGTAATGATACGCGGTTCGCCAATGATGGCGGCGGCTATGCCGTCACCATCGCGAATGAGGCGACCTGCGATCGCACCGGCTTCATCAAATTCTACAAAAACAAGGACCGCAGCGACACCGGTGCGCTGACCGACGCGGACGTCAATTTCGTGGAGGTGACGGTTAATTCGCGTTCAGCATTTTTTGCGTTGACGCCGATCGTGGCAGTCCTTTCCTCTGGCCCCTTGTCAGCAAAGGCTTATGCGGGCGTGGGCGGAGCAATTTGCAAGGTTCCTCCAGTCATGATGTGCAACCCGGCTGAAGGAACAGGGCAGGACTTCCCTCTCAGCACTGATATTGGCAAGGGGATCCGGCTCGTCGCAGGCGGCAGCGGCGGCGCATGGGGGCCGGGGAATTTCGGCTATCTCGAAACAAATCTCGGTTCAGGTGCAAATGTTCTTGAAACGGCACTGGGCGCGAACGTTCCCGGTGGTGATTGCATCAGCGCCGATGAGGTGACGACAAAACCCGGTCTGTCCGTTTCGGTGACCGACGCGGTCAATACGCGCTTCGATATCTATGAAAATGGTCTGGTCAATTATTGCGCCAGCGGTACGGGGAATTGCAGTCCGGCACTTAACACTCGCAAAGATGTGGTTCGGCCGGATATATCGAGCAACGGCAACGGCAACGGCAACGGCAACGGCAATGGCAATGGCAATGGCAATGCAGCCCTAAATTGCGCCGTCGGGAATGGTACGGATCCCTGGAAGTTGCCCTCGGTGCAATATCTGCCCGATCCAGTGTCGCGGGTGTCGACCACGCCGACCAACATGGGCTTTCCCAGGGACATATGTCATTCCGTCAGTTCCACCGGTGATTGCGCGGCTGGCCGCATAGGTGACGGGCTTTGGGATCGTGCACTATATTTCCAGATCAACCATCCTGGAATATCACCCGCAACCGTGGCCAGTTGGGCTGGCAAAAGCGGTATCAGCACTTTGACGCGCTATGATGTCTATCGTTGGGAAATTGCAACATCGGGTGCTCTGGCTCCAAAGTCGGCGGAATCCGTTTCTCAGGGCAATGGAAATGGCAACACGACAAATTATTATTCCTATTCCGCCCCGGTTTGTGCCGCCGGTATGGCGCCAAGCGCGCAGGTTCGAGATCGCCGGATATTGTCCGTTGCGGTCGTGAACTGTGCTGCAGAGGGCATTCAGGGGCAGACCAAGAATGTCCATGTAGAAAAATTTGTCGACGTTTTTCTGGTAGAGCCTTCCTTGACCAGAAGTCGCACGAACAAAGCCGACATCTATGTTGAAATTAAGGGAGAAGCGGAACCGTTGAGTGAAACTGGCGCAGCCCAAGCATTTCTTCGCAACGTTCCGTATCTGATCGAGTAATACAATGGTTTGATCGATCCTATCACATCTTATTCGCGATAACGAAGCGGCTGCAGCTGCGGAAATGGCGCTGGTGACGCCAATTTTGATCATCTTGATGTTTGGCTCATTCGAATTGGGTAATTATTTCCTCAGTGAGCATGTAGTCGCGAAAGCTGTAAGAGATGGCGCGCGCTATGCTTCGCGACAGCCTTTTACCAACTTTACATGTCCCAACAGCGTCAATAGTAGTGTAGTGACGAACACGCAGAATTTGACGCGTACCGGGCAAGTAACAAGTGGTGGAACGGCACGGCTGGTAGGGTGGACGACGCCCACAACCGTGTCGGTGACCATGAGTTGCACGGCAATTACTGGCGGTAATTATTCGGGCATATATAAGGGTATGTCGAATGTTCCCAAGGTAAAAGTATCCGCGATAGTGCCATATAGATCGCTATTCTATGTTCTCGGTTTTACGAGGTCGTCGCCACAACTTGTGTCTGAATCCGAAGCCACGGTGCAGGGGCTATGATGCGTTGGCTCGCCCGCCTTGGCCGTGACACCCATGCTGCGTCGGCTGCGGAGTTTGCGTTGGTCTTGCCACTGCTGCTGATCTTTCTGCTCGGTATCATTGATGTTGGCCGTCTCATGTGGACGTGGAACCGAGCCGAAAAGGCGACCCAGATGGGTGTGCGCTATGCTGTGGCGACGGACATGGTTCCCAATGGTCTTGCCACCTACAGTTTCGTCAACGGGTCGACGATTACGCAAGGCGACCCCATTCCGCAGTCATCCTTCGGTGGAGCGTCGTGCATCATCAATGCGGGCGCGGTAAGCTGTTCGTGCAAGACGGGCGCGACCTGTCCCAGTCCGCTGGTCAGCAGCAGTGCGAATGCGCTGACGGCGTTCAATGGAATCGTCAACCGAATGCGCCTGTTCATGCCCGAAATCGCCTCGACCAATGTGACCGTCGACTATGATTATTCGGGTCTGGGTTATGCAGGCGATCCCAACGGGTCCGACGTTTCGCCATTGGTCAAGGTGTCGCTGAAACAGCTGACCTTCCGGCCAATGCTTTTAATGCTTTTCAGGGGCACCATCACTCTACCCAGCTTCAGCGCCGCTCTCACCATGGAAGACGGCCAGGGTACGGTGGCAAATTGAGGGACAAGATAGTGGGCATCGTGACAAACGCAGCGGAACCCGCCGAAAGCTGGACCCTCAATATCGGGGATGAGGGACTGCACCTCATTCTGTCAGAGCAGGAGGTGCAGGCATCCGACATATTGGGAGATCGGCTGACCGGCCAGTCTCTGGCCCTTTCCATGCTGGCTCCGAGCGCGCCCGTGCCGGCTCAACTCGCGGCAGAGGCCAAGGCGATCATCATTGAGGTCCAGCCCGACAGCGAAGCCTCCATGGTTCGGCTTGCCGGGCTACGGGCGGACCATCCCAAGCTGATGCTGGTGGCGGCCGTGCGCGATGCGCAGATCCCGGTGGTTCGCGCTCTGCTGCGCAGCGGGATCAACGACGTCATCGAACTGCCGCTGCGCGCCGATGACCTTGCGGCCATATTGGACGATCTGCGCAGCCGTATCGCGGCCAGCCGTCAGGACGATGTCAGGACTGGTCAACTCGTCTCGATCATCAAGAGCGTCGGCGGCGTCGGCGCGACGACCATCGCGACGCAGGCGGCCAGCCTTCATGCCCGATCCGTCAAGCAGAAGGGCGGCGAAGTCTGTCTGTTCGACTTCGACATCCAGTTCGGCAATGCGGGCACGTTCCTTGGCATTTCATCGCCGCTGACGTTGGCGGACCTGTTGATGGGCGGAAACCGGGTCGACAATGAACTGTTGCGTACGGTGACGGTGGAGACGTCGACCGGTCTTCGCGTGGTGACGGCGCCCCCGGAGATCATGCCGATCGAGGCGGTGAACGCCGATCAGATCTTCCGCATCGTGGAACTGGCGCAGCGCAATTTCGACACGGTCTATCTCGACCTGCCGGGCAACTGGACCAACTGGTCGATGTCGCTTGTGGCGCGGTCGCAGGTCGTGTTTCTCGTATGCGAACTCACGATCGCCAGTCTGCGGCAGGCGCGCCGACAGATTGCGCTGCTGCGCGATCAGGATATCGATCCGGCCCGCATCCATGTGATCGCCAACCGCGTGGAGAAGAAATTCTTCCGCGCCATCGGGCTGGAGGATGCGGCGGCGGCGCTGGATCATCCCGTCAAACTCAGCATTGCCAATGATTTTCCGCTGGTCAGCTCCGCGCTCGATCAGGGCGTGCTGATACAGGAACTCAAGGCGCGCAGTCGCATCTGCAAGGATTTGCAGGATA
Organism: Sphingobium sp.; assembly: GCF_041987595.1. Taxonomy (GTDB): domain Bacteria; phylum Pseudomonadota; class Alphaproteobacteria; order Sphingomonadales; family Sphingomonadaceae; genus Sphingobium. The sequence goes on from NZ_JBHIWJ010000035.1 coordinate 8,646, forward strand.
TCGTCGATTGCTGCGTGCAGACGGCTGAGGCCGAACGTCAGGCGGAGAAGGGCTGATGTGGCAGATCCGAAAAGGGGAGCGGGGCGATAGCCGCGATGAGGTGGGGCCAACCGAGACGGAGTTGGTCCACTGGGAAGAGGACCGGCACACCGAGCTGAAGGTCGCGCTGCACCAGAAGCTGATCGACATCATCAACCTGTCCGCGCTTGAAACCATGTCGCGGCCGCAGGTGGAAGTCGAGGTAGGCGAGATCGTCCATGAGCAACTGGCGCTTCAGAAACATGCGCTCAATCTGGAAGAGCGGCGGCGGCTGGTTTCGGACATATTGGATGAATTGCTCGGCCTTGGCCCGCTTGAGCCGTTGCTGAAGGACCATAGCATCACCGACATATTGGTGAATGGTCACAAGGTCGTCTTCGTGGAGCGAAACGGCCGGCTGGTGGAAACCGCGACCCGGTTCAAGGATGAGAAGCATCTGCTGCGCATCATCCAGAAGATCGTGGCCGCGGTCGGGCGGCGGATCGACGAAGCCTCGCCCTTTGTCGACGCCCGCCTGGCCGACGGTTCCCGCGTCAATGCGGTGGTTCCGCCGCTGGCGATCGACGGTTCGCTGCTTTCCATCCGCAAATTCGCCAAGGTGCCGATCAGCATGGCGCGGCTCACCGAACTGGGGAGCGTTCCCGCGCCCATGGCGCAGGTGCTTTCGGCGGTGGTGGAGGCGCGACGGAACGTGTTGATCTCCGGCGGCACGGGTTCGGGCAAAACGACGCTGCTCAACGCCATGTCGGCGGCCATCGACGAGCATGAGCGCATCGTCACCATCGAAGATTCCGCTGAACTTCAATTGCAGCAGCGCCATGTCGCGCGGCTGGAAACCCGCCCGGCCAATATCGAGGGCAGGGGTGAAGTCACCCAGCGCGACTTGGTGAAAAATGCCCTGCGTATGCGGCCAGACCGGATCATCGTGGGCGAAGTTCGCGCCGGGGAGGCGTTCGACATGCTCCAGGCGATGAACACCGGCCATGACGGATCGATGACCACGGTTCACGCCAACACGCCGCGCGATGCGCTGTCCCGTGTCGAACAGATGATCGGCATGAGCGGCATCGACATTTCGCCCCGGTCGGCGCGGGCGCAGATCGCCTCTGCGCTGAACGTGATCGTGCAGGTGGGGCGTCTGGCCGATGGTCGCCGCCGTCTTCTCAGCCTGTCGGAGATCACCGGCATGGAAGGAGAGGTAATCACCATGCAGGAAATCTTCCGCTTCAAGATGACGGGGCGCGATGAAAACAACATGGTCCGGGGCCATTTCGAGGCGACGGGCATTCGTCCGAAATTCATGGGCGAACTTGCTGACCGGGGCATTACGCTTTCGGCCGAACTTTTCCGTCCAGATGCGGTGATCCACTGATGAACCCGCTTTACATCCGCGTCTTCGTCCTTGTCCTGCTGTTCGCGGCGGTGCTGCTGACGATCGAGGGCATTTCCAGCTGGCTGCGTGCCCGCGCCACTACCGATCGCGTGGTCAACCGGCGGCTGAAGATGATTGCGGCGGGCTTCGAGCGCAGCACGGTCCTCTCCAAGCTCCGGCGGAGCGATGAGGCGGTGAGCTTCGACCGGTCCAGCCTGTTCGGGCGGGCGGGGCTGGCGGTGATGCGCGTGCTGCATGGTGCCGGGCTGACCTTTCCCGCGCGCACCGTGCTGACGATCATGCTGATCGCGGCTGCCGCCTTGTTTCTGCTGGTGATGGTGGGGGGCATGGCGGCGGGCTATGCACTGACGGCGGGCATGATCGTGATGGCGTTGGCCTTCGCCGGCGCGCTGGGCATCATGCTGCCGATGATGGTGCTGGCCCGGCTGGCGCAGCGGCGACGCAAGAAGATGGAAGAGCAGTTTCCCGTCGCGCTGGACACGTTCGTTCGAGGTCTGCGCGCGGGGCATCCGATCGCTGCGGCGCTCGATCTGCTGACGAAGGAGATGCGCGATCCGATCGGCAGCGAATTCGGCATCGTGGTCGACGAAGTCACCTACGGCGCTGATCTTCGCGATGCGCTCCAGCGGATGGCCGAACGCTGGGATATGAATGAGATGCACATGTTTGTGATTTCCCTCTCGGTGCAGAGCGAGACGGGCGGCAATCTGGCGGAAATCCTCGAAAATCTGTCGACCGTCATCCGGGAACGGGCCAGCCTTTTCATGAAGGTGCGCGCGCTGAGTTCTGAAGGGAGGATGACGGCCGTGATGTTGACGGCGTTGCCGATCCTGACCTTTTGCGGTCTGTTTCTCGTCAATCCGGCCTTCTATCTGGATATTGCGCAGGACAGCATGTTCATCGTCGGCTTTATCGGTCTGATCCTGCTCTACATGGTCGGTTTCATAACCATACGTCGCATGGTCGACCTGAAGGTGTGATGCTATGTTGAATTCGGCACTCCTGATACAGTTGCGGCCTTTCATCCTCGGGTTGCTGTTCATCGCCATCGTGGCGCTGGTATTCGGCCTGTCGGAGGTCGTTTTGCGCAACGCGCGGGTACGAAGCCGGCTCGATCTGGTCGGGGAAGGCGGCAACGCGGCCCAGACGGGCAGCCAGACGCTGCGCGGCGAACGCAACAGCAGTGAGTGGAAAAAGCTGATCGACCGGATCGAGAAGATGGGCATCTCGCTGGTCGACACCAATAATGTCACGCTGCGCCGACGGTTGGTCGCGGCAGGCTATCTGTCTCCGGACGCGCCGAAATTCTTCACCTTCATCCGGCTTGTCCTGACCTTTGCCCTGCCTGCTGTCTTCGTCCTCACTTCGCTCGGCAATCCGGATCCGCCGACTCCGCTCACGCTCTATCTGGTCGCGTCAGTGCTGGCCATAGCCGGACTCTACATGCCTAACCTCTATATTTCGGCGAAGGCGTCGCGGCGTCAGGAAGCGATCGTCCACGGCTTTCCCGATGCGCTGGACCTGATGCTGGTCTGCGTCGAGGCCGGGTTGGGACTGGAAGCGGCGATGGATCGGGTTGGCCGGGAACTGGTGACCTCTCACCCTCTCGTTTCGGCGGCACTTGGCAAGGTGGTGCTGGAACTGCGCGCGGGGCGCAGCCGGCAGGACGCCTTGCGTCGCATGGCCGATGAGGTCGATGTGGATGAGATCCGTTCCTTTGCCACGCTGTTGATCCAGTCCGATCAGCTTGGGTCGAGCGTCGGACAGACATTGCGGGTCTATGCCGCGGAAATGCGCGAAAAGCGCCGGATGCGGGCGGAGGAAAAGGCGCATCGGTTGCCGGTGCTGCTGTCGGTCCCGCTTGTCGCCTGCATGCTGCCGGTGATGATCGGGGTGTTGATGCTGCCCGCAGTGGTCCGGGTGGTGCGGGAAATCCTGCCGGTGATGAGCCACTAGGAAGAGGGAGGGGGGAGCATGAAGAAAAAGCTGCTGGCAGTGACTCTCGCAGTTGCGGTGACGGCGTGCAGCGCACCCCAAAAGGGCGTCCTGTCCATCAGGTCCGTCAATCAACAATCTGATGGTCCCGCGCAGGATGCGCTGGCCCGAGGCGACCTGCTGTTTTCACGTGGGGAATATGCGCTGGCGCTGGATGCTTTTCGTCGCGCGGTTCGCAACGAACCTGCCGACGCGCGCGGTCTGAATGGGGTTGCGATCAGCTATGCGGCGATGGGGCGGCATGATCTTGCGAGGGAATTTTTTGAACTGGCACTGGCGCGATCGCCTGAGGACGCCCGCATCGCCCGTAATTTTGCGCGTAGCCTGACGGCGCAAGGGCTGAAGGGTGAGGCGGATGCGCTGTTGGCACAGGCGGGCGCCGTGCCGACCGACCTCGCGATCGCGGCGCGTCCGACATTGGCGCAACTGGCCTCAGTCGCCCCGGTTGCCGCCGCCCTTCGTCCAGTGCAACTGACTGCTGTGGAGCTGGAACGGGTTTCGCTCGGCGAAGTGCGGTTGAGGACGATGGACAGGGCAATGCCCATCGAGCCGCAATTGAAAACGCGAATCGTGACTGTTGTCGGTGCCCCGGCAGGGCCGGAGTTGGAAGCGCCAATCATCACCGTTGGCGGAACCGGGTCGTCGGCGACGCCGCTTGCCAGTTTGGACGCAGGTTCCGCCGTTCCGCCGACCCTGCAACTGCAATCCGATACTCAGGCTCATGATGGCCTGTTCGAGCGTCTCTGGAAAAGCATCATGCGTCCGTCGGGACGAAAGGCTGCGCGGGGATGATGTGGGCGCTGCTGTTGGCGGCGGCCACACCGCCCGCAGGGGCGCCGCCGCTCGTGACGTCTGCGCCGACGCTGGACTATGGCCGGCTGGTGGATGAGGCCATAGACGGTGGCCGGATCATTCAGGCGGATGCCATGCTGACCCAGTGGCGCATGCAATCACAGGCAGGTGAGGTTCAGCCCATAGAGATCGCGACAGCCCGCATGGCGCTGGAAAAACGGCGTGATGAAGAGGCGTTGACGCGGTTCGCGGCGCTCCGTCAGGGCGGCCTCAGCGATTGCCGGGTTGATGAGGGGCAGGGTATCGCGCTGGTGCGGCTTGGTCGGTCGCCAGAGGCGCTCGATCCGCTGCATCATGCCGTCGGCGCCTGCGCCGATCGCTGGCGGGCCTGGAACGCGCTGGCGGTCGCCTATGACGATGTGCGTTCCTGGGCGCTGAGTGCCGCAGCCTATGAGCGCGCATTTCAACTGACGAACAAACCTGCCCAGATCCTCAACAATTACGGCCTGTCGCTGCTCAAGCAGGGGCAGGCGGCCAAAGCGGCGATCATCTTCGACAGGGCGCGCGAATTAATGCCTGATGATGCGCGGATCATCGCCAATGGCGATAGGGCCTATGTCATGGCGGGGCAGGAAATCCGCCGCCGCCCGATCGACACCGCTGATGAATGGGCGCGGCGGCTCAACAATGCGGGGCAAGTGGCGATACGGATCGGCGACTTGCCGCTGGCGCAGGCCTATCTCAGTCGCGCCGTCACGGAAGGGGACAGCTTCGTGCCGGATGCGGAGGCCGCTCTTGCGGCCATGGAACCCGCTCGGCCCTGATGCAGGAATTGTCATGATAAAGGACCTGATTCTCCTCGCCGTCTCCTTCGTCCTGATCGCTGCTGCCATGGAGGATATGGCACGGCTGCGGATATCCAATATTTTTCCCATGCTGGTCATGGGGCTGTATGCCGTTTGGGTCGCTGTGGCGGGATGGGAAAGCGGCATCTGGCATAATGGCGTCGTTTTTCTGGGAGTGTTCGCTCTGGGGTGCGGCCTGTTCGCCCTGCGCTGGATGGGCGGCGGCGACGTCAAGCTGATGGCTGCCTGCGCGCTGTGGTTTGACTGGCTGGGGGCCGTTCCCTGGTTCATCTACATCACGGTGGGGGGTGGCCTGCTGGCGCTCGTCATCATGGCGGGCCGGCGGTTGGTGCCGCAGACGGCGCGCGCCAACAGCTCCCTTGCCATCTTCGCTGCGAAGGGGCCTATCCCCTATGGCGTGGCCATCGCGCTGGGCACGATCATGGCGCTTTATCTGACAGGTCCCAATCCCAGCGGAATGGCGCGCCTTCCGGATTTCGTGCGCGCGCTCTGAGTCTTTGACCGATCAAGGCCGTCAGGACTCTGAATGCCGGTCCATTGGTCTGCCCGCCTTCAATGCTCCATGCCGACGGCGGGCATGTCGCTGTCCATCGACATCATCATGATGATCAGTTCGGAACGCGACTTGATGCTGAGCTTCTGGAAGATGCTGTGCAGATGCACCTTGACCGTCCCTTCGGTCAGGCCGCAGCGCGAGGCGATTTCCCGGTTGCGCAGGCCAGCGCGGATCAGGCCCGCAATTTCCAGCTCGCGCTCCGTCAGCACGTTCAGCACATTGGCTTCGCTGGCGGGAGCCGAAATGCTGTGCACCAGCGCCTGCTCCATGACGAAGGGCGCGATGCTCTTGTTGCCGCTCATCACCTGTTGAATGCAGCTCAACAGTTCGTTGGGATCGCTGTCCTTCAGAACGACGCCATCGACGCCCAGCTTGATTGCCTCCAGCGTCTGTTCCGGGCGGATATGCACGGTCATGAAGATCACCGGCACCGTGCTGCCGCTGTTGCGGATGGCGGACAGGATGGCCAGGCCGCCGCCGCTCTTCATGCTGACGTCCAGAATCAGCAGGTCGGGTTCGCCAGACTTCATCCGTTCCAGCGCTTCCTCCACAGACTTGGCGCAGAATAATATGTCATGGCCATGCGAGTTCAGGAACTGCGCCATGCCATCCAGGAAGATCGGATGATCGTCGACAATCGCAATCTGGGCCATCATATCGGAGACCTTGGTAAAGAGGAGGGTAGTCTGATCGAGATGAGTGAATTCATGCTTAAATTGTGAAAATACGCTGTTCCGCCGATCTTGCCCAGCCGCTTCATGATCGATTGGGACTGGAGTTCGAAGTCGCCGTTATAGCTTTCGCATGCCTTTGCTTCCGTGCCGGGATTATCCTTCAGCGCGATCAATATTTCGTCATCGGCCTTAGCGATCGATACGGTGATATGGCGGGCATTGGCATGTTTGACGGCATTTGCGGTGGCTTCGCGTATCAGGAATTCCACCTCCGCCGCCGTTTCGGCGGATACGATAATGGGGCGGTCGACGGGGTTGAGACGACATTCGATCGTCCATTGCAGCGCGATGAAGCGGCAGCAGCGCTCGACCTCGCGGATCAGGTCGACCGCGCTGCCGGAAGGGCTGTTGTGCCGTTGACTGAGCAGGCGGCGCAGATGGGCCTGTTCCGACGTGACCAGTTCTTCCATCGATTTGAGTTCGGCCAGCTGATCGGGGACGTTCGCTTCCGACAGGCCATGGATCGCTGTGACGAGCCGGACGCGCAACGCTGCCAGCGTCTGCAACACACTGTCGTGCAGGTCGCGGCTCAGCGCCTGACGGGCTTCGGCAAAGGTGCGCTGGCGCCAGGCCAGAAAGAAGAAATGGCGCTCCAGAAACAGGTCGACCCCCTCCTGGATACGCAGGCAGCGCAACAGCAGCGCCGGCGACCAGCCATGGCTGGTGCCGATGAATATCCGCCCCCTCAACTCGCCCGCCTGCACGAAGAAGCTCGCGCCCTGACCGGCGCCGAACACATCCACGATGGCGTCGCTCACGTCGGGCGCGCGTTCGTTGCGCAATATTCCGATGCGGCCGCGCAGCAGAAGGCGGGGCGACTGGGTCGAATAGAGGAAGGGCGCCTCACGCGGCTGGACGCCCAGCAGACTGTCGATCTGCTTTTGCGGCAGTGTCACCTGCCGCAGGCCGCTGCCGTCGATCAGGTCGCAATGGATGACCTCATCCTCCATCGTTTCCCAGACGAAGGCGCAATAGCGCGAGTTCATGAGGTGCGAGATCTGCTCGACCAGAAACTGGGCCAGCGATTTCTGGAAGGAGAGGCCGACGCCTTGCAGCCGCTCCGTCCAGCTGATCAGCCGTTGTTCCAGAATGGACATGCTGAGCATCGAAGCTGCGATCAGGCAGCCGATCACGATGGTCAGGCTGTCGATCGCCCGGCCGACGTCCGGCGTCCGCGGACCCGGAGTCCAGACCTCATAATAGCCCCGCGCCATGAAGGCGAAGATCAGGCAGAAGCCGATGACGATGATCGCGCTGCGGCCGAAACGGTCGGAGGCGGACCATGCCACGAAGAAAAGACATCCCAGCGCCGCGATCTGCAACGGTTCGCACAGCACGATGACGGTCAGGAAGGCGATCAGGTCGAAGATCAGCGAAACCGGCCGCAGCAGCAGGCCCAGCGGCGGCGTCAGCGAATTCAGCACGATGCTGATCGCCGTCCAGGTCCATATGCCTGCTTTCAGAAGCAGCACGGTCTGGGCGAAATCGCCTTCATTGCCGAACATGGCGTTGATCTGCCAGGTGGCGGCAGCGGAAAAGGCGACGCGGGATATGGCAAAACCCAGCGTCGGCGATCGTCCCAACCAAAGCACCAGGCGATCCATCAGAGAGGATGACGCCAAGGGCGTGTGATACATGGCGAATTTTGTCCCCCGACAAGTCCCCACACAATTTGTGCGCATGGACGGCCGGGAAAAGCAACCGATATCGCAGGCTTGGGCGGCTGTCCGAAGCGATTTTGCGCCATTTCCGGACAAATGACGAATGCTTTTGATGCGAATGGCCATGGATGGCGCGACGGGTCATGGATCGGTAAAGGATGCTGCATGGCAACGCTGATCTCTCCGGCCATTGTGTGCGCGCTGAGGGCGCATGGCGAGCATGGCGCCATCGCCCGGCTGATGACCCCCGATCATGGCCTGCTGGCGGGCTATGTGCGGGGCGGGCGTTCGCGTGCGCTGCGCCCGGTGCTGCTGCCCGGCAACGCAGTGAAGGCGGAGTTCCGCGCCCGGACGGAGGAACAATTGGCGGGTCTCACCGTCGAGCTGGACCATAGCCGGGCGCCCCTGCTGGCGGAGCCATTGCCTGCCGCGGCCATTGACTGGGTCTGCGCGCTGACCGCCGTCGCTTTGCCGGAAGGGGTGCCCGCTCCGGCGCTGTATCAGGCGCTGGACGGTGTGCTGGGCGCGGTGGAGGCGGCGCCTGCCGCGCGGGGATGGGCGGTGGCGCTCGTCCGCTATGAACTGCTGTTGCTGGCCGAGCTGGGCTTCGGGCTGGATCTCGCCCGTTGCGCGGCGACGGGCGGGGCGGACGACCTCGTCTTCGTCAGTCCGCGCAGCGCGGCCGCGGTCAGCCGCGCCGGAGCTATGGGCTATGAGGATCGCCTGCTGCCCTTGCCTGCCTTTCTGCTGGAGGGCGGTTCGGGGGACTGGCCCTCGATACTCGATGGCTTGCGGCTCACCGGCTTTTTTCTCGAACGGTCGGTTCTGACCGATTGGCGGGCCGATGTGCTGGCTTCACGGGAAAGGCTGGTTGATCGGCTCGCAAGAGTGGTCGCCTAAAAGCTTGCGCTGGCGGCGGGGGCTTCATAAGGGGCGGCCACGACAGTGAAGGAGTTGCCCCATGTTGATCGCCCTGTTCCCCGGAGATGGTATCGGTCCCGAAATCGTCGCTCAGGCGAAGCGCGTACTCGACGCCATGGCAATTCCCGGCCTGACATATGAGGAAGGGCTGGTCGGCGGCGCTGCCTACAAGGCGGTCGGCCATCCGCTGCCGCCGGAGACGCTGGAGCTGGCCAAGCGGGCCGATGCGATCCTGTTCGGTGCGGTCGGCGATCCCGATTGCGACTCGCTGGAACGGCATTTGCGGCCCGAGCAGGCCATATTGGGGCTGCGCAAGGCGCTGGGCCTGTTCTCCAACCTGCGCCCCGCCAAGGTCTTCCCGGAACTGGCTGACGCATCCGCGCTCAAGAGGGAGGTGGCGAGCGCCATCGACCTGCTGATCGTGCGCGAAACCAATGGCGACGTCTATTTCGGCGAAAAGGGCATGCGCAAGACGCCGGAAGGCCTGCGCGAAGGCTATGACATCATGTCTTATAATGAGGAGCAGGTGCGCAAGATCGCGCATCAGGGCTTCCAGGCCGCCCGCGCCCGGCGGGGCAAGCTCTGTTCGGTGGACAAGGCCAATGTGCTGGAAACCAGCCAGCTGTGGCGCGACGTGGTGATCGAGGTGTCGGCGGATTATCCCGACGTCGCTCTCAGCCACATGTATGTCGACAACGCCGCGATGCAGCTGGTGCGCGATCCCGGCCAGTTCGACGTCATCGTCACCGGCAACATGTTCGGTGACATCCTCTCCGATCAGGCGAGCATGTGCGTGGGATCGATCGGCATGCTGGCGTCGGCCACGCTCAACGACAGCAATCAGGGCCTTTACGAGCCGATCCATGGTTCCGCTCCCGATATTGCCGGGCAGGGCAAGGCCAATCCACTGGCAACGGTCCTGTCGGCGGGGATGATGCTGCGCTACTCGCTGGGCATGCCGGAACAGGCCGATCGTATCGAGGCCGCCGTCGCCAGGGCGCTGGCCGACGGTGCGCGCAGCTTCGATCTGGGCGGCACGATGAGCACGGTCGAAATGGGCGACGCGGTGCTCGCGGCGCTCAACTGAGGAATTTATTGCGAGGATTTGGGCGATGAAGCGCAGGAGCGGGCAGAACCCGGAGATCACCAAGAACTGGCGTCCGGCCACATTGGCGGTGCGCGGCGGCAGTGCGCGCAGCGAATGGGGGGAAACCTCCGAAGCGCTGTTCCTGACCAGCGGCTACAGCTACGACCGTGCGGAAGATGCCGCGATGCGCTTTGCGGGCGAGCAGCAGGGCATGACCTACAGCCGCCTCCAGAACCCGACCGTGGAGATGCTGGAAAAGCGCATCGCCTTGCTGGAGGGCGCGGAGGCCTGTCGTTCGACGGCAACCGGCATGGCGGCGATGACGGCGGCTCTGCTCTGTCAGCTTTCGGCGGGCGATCATGTGGTGGCGGGCAAGGCACTGTTCGGCTCCTGCCGGTGGCTGACCGATACGCTGCTGCCCAGGTTCGGCATCGAAACGACCACGGTCGACGCGACCGACAATGCAGCGTGGGAAGCGGCGATCCGCCCCAATACAAAGGTCTTCTTCTTCGAGACGCCGGCCAACCCCACCATGGACGTGGCGGACATGGCGGCGATCTGCGGCATTGCGAAGGCGCATGGCATCACCAGCGTCGTGGACAATGCCTTCGCGACGCCCGCGCTCCAGCGGCCGATGGAATTCGGCGCGGATGTGGTGGCCTATAGTGCGACCAAGATGATGGACGGGCAGGGTCGTGTCCTCGCTGGGGCGATCTGCGGCACGGAAGAATTCATCATCAACACGCTGCTGCCCTTCCACCGCAACACCGGGCCGACGCTCAGTGCCTTCAATGCCTGGGTGGTGTTGAAGGGGCTGGAGACGCTGGACCTGCGCATCCGCCGCCAGAGCGAGAATGCGCTGAAGGTTGCGAAATTCCTGGAGGGCCGCGTGGCGAAGGTCCTCTATCCGGGTCTGGAAAGTCATCCGCAGCATGCGCTCGCCATGCGGCAGATGGCGATGGCCGGTCCCATTTTTTCGCTCTATGTCGGTGGCGGCCGGGCGGAGGCGCACGGCCTGCTCAACGGGCTGGAACTGGTCGACATCAGCAACAATATCGGCGACTCCCGCTCGCTGATGACGCATCCTGCCTCCACCACCCATTATGGAATGGCGGAAGCGGCGCGGCTGGAGGTCGGCATTACCGAAGACATGCTGCGTCTTAATGTGGGCCTTGAAGACCCGAATGACGTGATCGAGGATCTGGATCGCGCTCTGAAGTCGATAGGGCGTTGACGGGGCAGGGGAGAAAGGCGCATTTCTTTGTCTGTGAACGCACTTTTTCCCTTCCACGCGACCACGCGCGACATCAACGTGCATGTGGCCGTCACCTTCCTGCCCGAACAGTCGGAGCCGGACCGGGGCCGATGGTTCTGGGCCTACCATATCCGCATAGAGAATGACGGGTCCCAGCCGGTGCAACTGCTGACCCGTCACTGGATCATTACCGATGGGCGGGGCACGCAGCATCGGGTCGACGGAGATGGCGTGGTCGGAGAACAGCCAGTGGTGCAGCCGGGCAAAAGCTACGACTATGTGTCGGGCTGCCCGCTCAATACGCCGACGGGATCGATGAAGGGCCATTATCACATGATCGGCGCCAGCGGCGAGACGTTCGACATCGCCATTCCCCATTTTGCGCTGATCGCACCGGCGGTGGCTGAATGAAGCGCACCCATTTGCCGCTGAACGGCCTGCGCGTGCTGGATGCGGCCGCGCGGCATCTTTCCTTCACCCGCGCCGCGGACGAGCTGGCGGTAACGCCGGCCGCCGTGGGCCAGCAGATCAGGGCGCTCGAAGATCTGCTCGGCGTCGTCCTTTTCCGACGCACGCCCAAGGGGCTGGAACTGACCCCTGAAACCGAAGCAGGGCTGGTCGCTCTGCGCGCGGGCTTTCTCGAATTTGAGGAGGCGGTGCGCGCCATGCAGGCGGGGCAGTCCAGTTCCTCGCTGACCATTGCCGCGCCGCGCGATATCACCGCCAAATGGCTCCAGCCGCGTCTGGCGGGCTATGCCGCCAGCCAGCCCGATCTCAAATTCGCTCTGGTGGCGGCAGACGAGACCTTGGATTTTACCGAGGCTAATCTCGATCTCGCCCTGCGTCTGGCGGAGGGGCCGGGCGAGAATGAAGGCGTCAAGCTGGGTGGGGCGGCCTTTGTGACGGTCGAGGGAGCCGCAGGCGGTCCCGATCATCGCATAGAATGGCCCGGCTGTCCCAAGGGGGATGCGATCGCGACCATTCGCGTCGCCGATGCCGGGTTGGCCATCGATGCGGCTGCGAACGGTTTTGGGCGGGCCTGTGTCCCGTTGCTGCTGGCTCAGGCCGATATTGCGGCTGGCCGGGTACGGCAAATCGGCGATCCGGCGCCGTCACCGCTTGCCTATTGGCTGATCGCACCCCTGCCGCAATGGCGCCAGAAAAAGGTGAAGGCGCTCATTGAAGCGCTGACGCGCTGACAGTTCGGCGGTTTCCTGCTTTTTCTTAACCTGTCGCGGAATAATGTCGTGCAGGATTGGCTGCGCGGGGGGAGGGCGGCATGACCTTGGGCTGCAGGAGGATCGGCAAGTTGCGAGTGGCGCTGCTGCTTTGCCTGGCGGCGCCCCTGCGGGCACAGGCGCCCTATGTTCCGGATGTGACCGAAGCGCGAGAAAAGGAATGGCGCAGGCTCGCCGCGGCATCGCAGACGGCCTATTCGGCAGGTCAGGCAGCGGACGGAATGGCAACGGCGCGCAAGGCGCTGGGGCTGGCCGATGAGCTGTTTGGGGAGGATGATCCGCGTTCGCTGATTTCGGCCAATGACCTGGCGCTGCAACTGGAGTCGGCCGGTCATTTCCGGGAAGCGGAAAGCCTCTTCCGCCGCGTTTTCGACAGCTATTCGCGCACACGGGGCGATGACGATCCCAACACGCAGCTCGCGCTCGAGAATCTCGTCGACTTCTACATTGCGCGAAAGCGCTATGACGCGGCGGCGCCTTTGGCTGACTATGCGCTCGGCAGCTTCCGCAGGACTACAGGGGCGGCCAGCCCGCGCAGCCAGAGGATGGCGCAGATCATCGCGGCCATGCCCACCTTGGCTGATCCGTCATCGCCAGCGCAGGACATGCCCCCCTTGCTGGACCATTCGTCGCGGAATGTTGCGGCGCCGGCCGCCGATGCTGTGGAAAAGATGCCGGAAAATGCCGGGTCCGATCAGCGGTAAATCCGTCCCTGATCCCTGATTTCTGCCCCTTGTCGCACGGTATCGAGCGAAATTAACCTAAGATATAAGTCATCGGGCCAATTGTGAAAATGATTGGTATCGCTATTCCTGATTCCCGTCGGAGGGGGGTTGATTTTCCATAGCTTATCGCCAGTCACAGGCCGACTGGAGGAAGCCGGGGAAAGGCAGGCACGGCTCCGAATGATAAGCCTATGGGTCGCATTCCGGCGGGCGGCTGGCTGAACAGGCCAGTCGCCCGTTTTCATTTCCATCCGATCAGATCGCGCAAAAGCGGGAGCCTGCGAAGAAAGGGCGAGGTGCCCTTGTTCAGCAGCGCAATCATGGATCTGCTGCCGGGGCTTCTCCCGCATGTTTCGTCCCTCCGGACATATTCTGTGTTCCGAGTCGTCCGAGTCGCTAATGTTGTAAGCCTTGAGTGTTAACCATGACCGGATCCCGCCATAGGCGCGTGGATATAGATAAAACAAAAAATCTATATCTTTGGTAATAATCCTAAAGTCATTTTTTGGCTCTTACCGCGTTAAAATGGTTAACAAAAGTTGAATCTGCGTGACTCGTTTTAAGGGCGACGAATAAGATGCATCGATCGGGTCAGTAGAAACATAAAAGCAGATAGTTAATCCGGGGCGGCAGTCGACTTTGGCAAAAAGGTCCTGTCGGCGGGAGATCGTTGACTAGGGGCATTGGCTGATCCGCTGAATGCCGCATTGTCTGAGAAGGTTTGGTCCGTTTGCGAAGGCGCTTTCGGGACATGGCTTTCTGCGCGCTCCTCCCACGCCCCCATGGCGATGATTGGGATGGATTATGGATTTCGAGCGCGATTGGGACAGCAAGGACTCGGCCGACCATCAGCAGGCCCTTCATCCTGAGTCAGCGGCGCTGACCGCGAAGAGCAAGCCGATTCATCCCGGCAAGACGCTTCATGCGACCTCCACGCAGACGGTCGCGCCCGATGCGCAGGGCGTGGTGGTTCTTCCCGCCGGAACCGACATCAATCAGATCGAGGTTTCGGGACGCAATCTGATCGTCCACCTGCCCGACGGCACCGACATGGTGATCCAGGACGGCGCGGTGTTCATGCCCCGCCTTGTCGTCGGCGACGTCGAAATTCCGTCCGTCAACCTGGCCGCGCTGCTGATCGGCGAGGAACCGCAGCCTGCCGCCGGTCCGCCGCGCAGTTCCGGCGGCAATTTCCTGGGGCCGGATGGCGATGTGGGCGATCCCCATGGTCTGGGCGACCTGCTGCCGCCGACCGAACTGCTGTTCACCCAGCCTGAAGAGCGCGAAATCCTGCCTGTCGCGCCCATTGAAGCGCCGGAAGTCGTCATCGTCACACCGAACCAGCCTGCCGGCGCCGTCGACGCGACCGCGGAGGTGAGCGAAGCGGGCCTTCCCGCGCGCGGCAACGAGCCGGCCGGCTCGGCAGCGGCCAGCGACAGCGAACGCACCATCGGCACCATCCAGATTACCGCCAGTGACGGCCTTGCGGGCGTCACCATCAACGGCACGGCGATCACCACGGTCGGCCAGACGATCGCGACGCCGCTGGGCGTGTTGACCATCACCTCGATTGCGGACGGGGCCATCGGCTACAGCTACGTGCTGAGCGACAATGTGGTCGGTGCGCCGCCCGCCGAAGTCTTTACCGTCGTCGTCACCGATACGGACGGCGATCAGGCCAGCGCCACGCTGACCATTTCCATTGCGGACGACGCGCCGCTCGCGGTCAGCGATGTGGACAGCGTGACCGAGGACGGCCCGCTGGTCGCGGACGGCAATGTCCTGACCGGCAGCGGCGGCAGCGACGCCAACGCCACCGACGGCGTCATTGACGTGCAGGGCGCGGACGGCGCCGGGGTTTCGACGACCGGCACTTTCCAGGGGACCTATGGCGTCCTGACGCTGAATGCGGCGGGCGCCTACAGCTATGCGCTCGCCAATGACAATGCGGCGGTGCAGTTCCTGGTGCCGGGCCAGACGCTGACCGACAGCTTCAGCTATACGATCACCGATGCGGATGGCGACACTTCGACCGCGACGCTGACCATCACGATCAATGGCGCCGATGACGGCATCACCATCACTGGCCTCAACGGCACGCCGGGCATCGAGGGCGCCGAAGTCACGGTCTTTGAAAATGACCTTTCCGACGGCAGCTCGCCCAATGCGGCGGCGCTGACGCAGACGGGTTCCTTCAGCGTCAGCGGCGCCGACGGCCTGTCGACCGTCACGGTCGGCGGCATCGCGGTTCTGACCAACGGCGCTTTCGTAACCGGCCAGGTGGTGACGACCCCCGTGGGAACGCTGACCATCACCGGCTTCACCCCGACGTCGCAGCAAAGCGGGTCGCCGACGGCGGGGACCTTCACCTACAGCTTCGTGCTGAACGACAACAGCCCTGCCCATGGCGCTGCCGGTGCGGACAGCATCCTGCAGAGTTTCGCCGTCGTGGCGACCGACCGCAACGGATCGACCGCCAATGCGACGGTCGATGTGCGGATCGTCGATGACGTTCCGGTCGCCAACAATGATGTCGATGCCGTGGCCGCTGGAACCTATGGTCCGGAAACCGGCAACGTCATTACCGGGGCGGGCACCGTATCGGGCGCGGCAGGCGCGGATGTGAAGGGTGCGGACGGCGCCGTGGTCGCGACCACCGGCACCTTCGAGGGCCTTTACGGCACGCTGACGCTGAACGCCGACGGCAGCTACAGCTATGTCCGCGCGGCGGGCACGCCGGGCGGGGTGAGCGACAGCTTCACCTATATGCTGCGGGACGGGGACGGCGACACCTCCACCGCCACGTTGCGGATCGATATCGCCGACGCCAACGTCATGATCATCTCGATCCCCAAGGTGGGCGAGGGCACGATCGTCGACGAAGCGGGGCTGAACAATCCCGTCGGCTCCGACGCGGCGAGCGACGTCGAAACGACCGACGGGACCATCACCTATACCGCGCCGGACGGTCCGGCGACCGTCACCATCAACGGCACGGTGATCACCGGACCCGGTCAGCAGATCGTCACCGACAAGGGCATATTGACGATCACCGGCGTCAGCAATGGCAGCATCGATTACAGCTATACGCTGACCACCAACACGACCGGCGACAATGTCACCAACAGTTTCGTCGTGACGGTGAGCGATGTTGACGGCGACAGCGCCACCGACACGCTGACCATCACCGTCATCGACGATGTGCCGACCGCCGCCGCCGACGCGGATTCGGTCCGGGAAGACGGCCCGCTGGTCGCCGACGGCAATGTCATCACCGGCGCGGGCGGCACGGACGCCAACACGACCGACGGCGCCGTCGACGTGCAGGGCGCCGACGGCGCGCATGTCACCGCTATCTCCTTTGGCGGAACCGCCGGGACGGTGGGATCGGCGCTGGCCGGGCTTTACGGCTCGCTGGTGATCCAGACGGACGGCAGCTATACCTATACGCTCAACAATGAAAATGGCGTGGTTCAGGGGCTGGACAAGAACCAGGCGCTGACCGAGACCTTCACCTATACGCTGACCGACGGCGATGGCGACATATCGGGCGCGACCATCACCATCACCGTTCAGGGCGGCGACGACGGCGTAACCGTCACCGGCCTGAACGGCGAGGGCGCCGAGGTTCTGGTCTTCGAAAATGACCTGTCGGACGGCAGCTCGCCCAATGCGGCGGCGCTGACCCAGACCGGCAGCTTCGCACTGACCGCGCAGGATGGCGTGGCGACGGTCACCGTGGGCGGGCAGACGATCTTCACCAGCGGCGCGTTCGTGAGCGGCGTTACCCTGTCCAATGCCTATGGCACGCTGACCATCACCGGCTTCACGCCGACGATCGGCGCCGATGGCGATGTGGTGAGCGGAACCGTCAGCTACAGCTACACGCTGAACGACAATACGCTGCTGCACAGCGGCGGCAATGACGGCAGCCTGACGGACAGCTTCGCGGTCGTGGTCACCGATACGGACGGGTCGAACGCCACCGCGAGCCTCGACGTCAGGGTGGTGGACGATGTTCCGGCCGCCGTGAACGACGTCGCCGCGCAGGCGACCGAAAATGCGCCGGTCAGCATAGACGTCTTCGCCAACGACACGGCCGGCGCCGATGGCGTCAATCTGGCCACCGGCGTTGCGCTGGAAACCGGCGCAGCCAAGGGCACGGTCGTCTATCAGGGCAATGGCGTGTTCCTCTACACCCCCAATGCGGGCGCGCAGGGGAGCGACAGCTTCACCTACACCATCACCGATGGCGACGGGGACAAGTCGACCGCGACCGTGACGGTGAACCTGCTGGCGGATTCGACACCGACGGTCACGGTTTCCGGCATGACCGTTTCCGAAGCCGGGCTGCCCGGCGGCACGGCGGCGGCAGGCGATAGCGAGACGGCCGCCGGCTCCATGACCATCGCAACCGGCGGCGATACGCTGGCGAAGGTCGAGGTGCAGGACAAGAATGGCGCCTGGGTCGATGTGACCGCGGCGACCGTTGGCGCGCCGGTGGTGGTTGCAGGCGCGGCGGGCACGCTGACCGTGACCTCCGACGGGGTAGGCCATTACAGCTACAGCTATACGCTGGCGGTCAATGATCCGGCGCATCCGG
Source organism: Sphingobium sp. (assembly GCF_041987595.1). Lineage (GTDB taxonomy): Bacteria > Pseudomonadota > Alphaproteobacteria > Sphingomonadales > Sphingomonadaceae > Sphingobium. The sequence continues at coordinate 26,511 of NZ_JBHIWJ010000035.1, forward strand.
ACAATATCGCGACAGATGGCGACGGCATCAGCGGCGCGGCCGATCCCAAGGCGGGGGATGCCTTTGCTGTGCAGGTGACGGACAGTGACGGCGATGTGTCGCCTGCGGCCATGATCAACGTCACCGTGCTGGACGATGCGCCGATCGCCGCGGCCGACAGCGGTTCGGTGACGGAAGGTCAGACGCTGACCGTCGCGGCGGATGCGGGCGTGCTTGTCAACGATCAGCCCGGCGCGGACGGCTATGCGCCGGGCGTGGTCGGCGTGGCCAAGGGCAGTGATACGAGCAGCCCCGTCAGCGGCGATGTCGGCACGGCGGTCGTGGGCGCTTACGGCACGCTGACGCTCTATGCGGACGGCCATTATACCTATGACGCGGCGCCCAATGTCATTTCGGCCGATCAGCAGGATGTGTTCGTCTACACGATCCGCGATGCGGACGGCGACCTTGCGACCACGACTCTGACAATCAACGTTGCCAATGTCGCGCTGGCGGCCGACAATCAGACCAAGACCGTCTATGAGGCGGCTCTGGACACGAGCGTCACTGGCGACGATATCGCCGCGGGCAGCGTGACCGGCAGCACGCCTGCCGCCACGACCGAGACGGTGACGGGCCAGCTCAACGTCGCGGGCGCCGTCAGCTACACGCTGACCGACCTGCCGACCGGCAGCCATGGCCAGATCCAGCTGAACAGCAACGGCAGCTACACCTACACGCTGACCTCACCGGTCGACGGACCCACGGCCAATGACGGTCCCCTGACCGTGGCAGGTGCGGAGGTCTTCCACTATCAGGCGGTTGACGGTTCGGGCAATATCGCCAACGGCACGATCACGATTGACGTCGTCGACGACATTCCCAAGGCCGTGGATGATGGCGCCCGCACCGTGGCGGAGGACGGCGCCGACATCAGCGGCAATGTCCTGACCAACGACACGCCGGGGGCCGACGGCGCCACCCTGACCTCGGTCACGATCGGCGGCGTTACGACAGCGATAAACGCGGCCGGCACGACCAATGTCAGCACGGCCTTCGGCGCCTATACCTTCACGGCGGCCGGGGCGTGGACGTTCAACCCGTCGACCAACCTCAACAACGCGAGCGGCGTCGCTGCGGGTTTCTCCTATGTCATCACCGACGGCGACGGGGACCAGGCGACGGCGGTGCAGCCGATCACGGTCACCGATGGCGCGAACCCGGGCGCGAGCGGCCCGATCGACCTGGCGCTGGACGATCAGAATCTGGCGGGGGGCACCAGCCCCGGCAATCCGGACTTCGCCAGCGGCACGATCATCTTCACGCCCGGTTCGGATGCCATCACCTCGATCGCGTTCGGCGATACGAGCGGCCTGACTGGCGACCTGACATGGGTGCGGGTGTCCGGCAATCAGATCACCGGTTCGGACGAACGCGGCGTCGTGGTGACGCTGGACCTGTCGCTTGTTGGCAATGTCGCGACGGTCACGGCAATGCTCAATGACAATTACGATACCCATCCGGGCGTCAATGTGGACGATCTGGTTGCTCTGGGTTCGGTGCAGGTGATCGCAACGGATACCGATGGAGATATCGCCGCGGGCACCGTTTCGATCAGCGTGTCCGACGACCTTCCGGTCGTCAGTGCCAATGCGACGGTCCAGCTGGACGATGATGCGCTGACCGGCGGCAATGCGAACGGCACCGGGGACGATGCCAACAGCCTCAACGCCACCGGCACGCTGGCCCATGACTATCGCGCCGATGGTCCCGGCGGCATCACGCTGCTCGGCACCGGCGCGCCCTCCGGCTTCACCTATGAAAGCAACGGCACGACGCTGCTGGTGAAGCAGGGCGCCACCACCGTCCTCACCGTGACGCTGACCGATCCGGTGGCGGGCACCTATTCAGTGGTGCAGAATGCCGCGATCGCCCATCCCGCCGGCAATGACGAAAACAACGTCAGCTTCGACATCGCCTATCGCGTTTCGGATGCCGACAATGACACGGCGACGGGCACGCTGACCATCAATGTAGACGACGATACGCCGGTCGCGGCCGACGATACCGACGTCGTCAAGGAAGACGTCACGCTGACCGCCAGCGGCAATGTGCTGACCGGCGCGGGCAGCGACGGCAATGCGGCGGGCGCGGACTCGCTGGGCGCTGACGGCCCTGCTGCGGGTGGTGCAGTGACGGCCGTTGCCGGCGGCACGGTCGGCGGTAACGCAGTCGGCACCTACGGCACGCTGGTCCTCAATGCCGCGGGCGGTTACACCTACACGCTGAACAACGGCCTGACTGCGGTGCAGAATCTGGACGACGGCCAGACGCTGACCGACAGCTTCACCTATACGATCACCGACGGCGACGGCGATAGCACGACCGCCGTGCTGCGCATCACCATTCAGGGCACCAACGACGCGCCGCAGGTCGGCAGCGGCGTTGCCATCGTCTCGGAAGAGGGGCTGACCGGCGGCAATGCCGATACGAGCGGCACGCCCACCGACACGACCAATTCGGTGACGGCCGGCGGCACGATCACCGCCACCGACGCGGATGGCGATGCGATCACCATGACGCTCGGCGATCCGGGTGCGGTGCTGACCGCCGACACGCTTCCCGTCACCTGGACGGGCATCGGCACGCAGACGCTGACCGGCTCGGCTGGCGGCGTGCCGGTCATCACCATCACGATCACGAACGCGGGCGCCTATACGGTTACGCTGCTCCAGTCGGTCGATCACAGCGGCATCAATGTCGAGGATCTGAAGAATTTCTCGGTCCCGGTGAATGTCAGCGACGGCACCGCCACGGTCGCCACCAGCATCGCCGTCACGATCGAGGACGACAGCCCGATCGCCGTCGACAACAATATCACGACCACGGAAAAGGCTGCGGCCTCGACCGGGAACGTGCTGACCAATGACATGGTCGGCGCGGATACGCCGGGCGCCGTGGTATCGATCAACGGCGCCGCCATCACGGCGGGCGGCAGCCAGACCATTGTGACGAGCCTCGGCACGTTGCAGATCTTCTCCGACGGCACCTACAGCTACACACCCAAGACCTCGGTGCCGTCGGGGTCCGTCGACAGCTTCACCTATGTCATGCGCGACGCCGACAATGACACGGCCAGCGCGACGCTGAAGTTCACCTTCCAGGGCGACCAGAACAAGCCGACCGCCGACAACACGGCCGCAAAGCTGGACGACGACGGCCTGACGGGCGGCAATCCGTTGAGCACGATCGGCGACGTCAACGCCAATGTGGGCGACAGCGGCGCTGCGGGGGCGAGCGAGGCGAGCTTCAGCGGCACCTTGCCCTTCACCTTCGGAGCTGACGGCCAGGGCGCTACCGGCAGCGTGACATTCGCCAATCTCAACGGAACCACCGGAACGGTGGGAACGGATACGGTTTCCTACAGCTGGAGCGGCGCCACCAACACGCTGACCGCGACCATTACGACAGTCGGCGGACGCGTCGGCACGCCGCTGTTTCAGGTCGTCGTGAACCCGAACACCGGCGCCTATACGGTGACGCTGCTTGATAATGTGCTGCACAGCGCGGGCGGGAACGAGAATGACACGTCCGTCAGCCTCAATTTCCTCGTGACCGACAGCGATTACAACGCGTCGACCAATCCGGGTTCCTCAGCGATCGGTCAGCTCAACATCTCGTTCAACGACGACATGCCGAGCGCGTTCACGCCGACGGCGGGTTCGGTGGCCAATAATGACAGCCCGGCGACGACCTTCAATCTGAACTTCGCCTCCGTGGCGGGGGCTGACGGGGTGGGCAATGTCCTCTTCAACATAACCGACGGCGCGCTGGCGAAGGATAGCAGCGGCGCGACGCTGCGGCTGGGCGGTGATGCGCTGTATATCTACGGCAACGGCACCACTGTCCTGACTGCGAAGACGGCATCTGGTGCCGTCGGCTATACCGTCACGCTGGAGCCGGGAACGGACCATTATGTGTTCGATCTCTACGGCACCATCACCAATGGCAGCGAGATTTCGGTCAGCAGCCTGACCAGTGCGGCTGCGGGTAACGCGAATTTTCGCGGCATCGGCGTCAACAGCACGGACGCCATCGATGTGCTTTTGTCGGGCCGTGCGGCAGGTGGGGGTCAGGGAACGATCAACACGGACAGCGACTCCATCGGCGTCAGCAACAATTCCGTCGACGCCAACGAGGCTGTCCGCATCGACCTGGTCAAGACGCTGACCACCAATGCCGGGCAGCCGACCGGATTTGCCTATGTCGATCATCAAAGCGTGATCAGCTTCGAACAGACGATCGCGCAGGTTCAGGGATCGGGCAGCAACAGCGTCGCGGTCAAGGTGACGGCGATCGATGCCGACAATGATCAGGTCTTCGGTTCATCGTCGGCGTCGCCGGAAGCAGGCGAGAGTTTCGTCGCGATCAACAAGGTCGTCGTCACCGACGTCAGCACCGGGACGCTCTATACCTTCACTGCCAATGGCACGCAGGCAGGGTTCACGGTCAGCTTTGCGTCCGGCAGCGTGACGATCTCCGGCCTTCAACAGGGCGACAAATATGCCGTTTCCTCGGCAACGCCCTTTGATGCGCTGTTGGTGGAGGCGCCCTCCACCAACACGCACGGCATGGATCTGGGCATCTTCTCGGTCATCACGGTCAACAGCGGCAGTCCGATCACGATCAACCACGCCATCATCGGCTCGGACGCCGACAGCGACAGCGTAAACAGTTCGCTCAGCGTCACGCTGAACCCGGTCACGCCGCCTGTCGCCATCGATCTGGACGGCGACGGACTTGAATTTGTCGGCCTCTCCGCCGGCGTCAGTCATGACTATGGCGCCGGCGAAGTGAACACTGCCTGGGTGGCGCCTGACGACGGCCTGCTGGCCCATGCGACCGGCGGCGGCTTCGACATCGTCTTCTCTGACGATGCCGCCGGGGCGAAGAGCGATCTTGAAGGCCTGCGCCTTGCCTATGACAGCAATGGCGACGGCCTGTTCGATGCCAACGACGCCAGGTTCGGCGAATTCGGCGTCTGGCAGGATCTGAACGCCGATGGCCTCGTCGATGCCGGCGAGTTCAGGTCGCTGACCGATGCCGGGATCAAGGCGATCGAACTCACCGCCGACGGCAAGAGCTACACCGCTGCCAATGGCGACGTCACCGTGCTGGGCGAAGCGAGCTTTGTCAGGACGGATGGCACGAAGGGCGTGATTGGCGACGTCCTGTTCGCGACCGCTGCCAAGGATGACGCCAGCAAGACGGGGGACAGCACGGCCAGCGGCTTCAATCAGGCGCTGATCGCCGCCAGTCTGGTCGCGGTTGCCGGTGCTGCCGAAAGCAGCTCCGAACCGCAAACGGCTCCGGCTTCAACGGAAAGCGCGCCCGTCGCTGCGGAGACTGCTCCGACCAGCACGGCTGCGACGGAACCGGCCACGACGGAAGAAAGCGGATCGACCTCGTTTGCCTCCACGGAGGATCAGGGCACGCACGATGCGCCGCAACCCGCCGAACAGGCCCATGCCAGCGAGGAACCGGCGCCCGATCATGCCACCCTGTCGGATGGCGGGGCTGCCCCCGCGCCGGCCACGGCGGACATGGCGCAGGCGGACCAGCCGTCTGGCGATCATCAGGCGCTGCTGGCGCAGTCGATCAGCCTGCCCGCCTTTGACGGCAATGCCGCTGCGGTGCTCGCCGCGGCGCATGCGGCCGCGGGCACTCCGGCAGGCGCGGTGGCGGATGTCGTGAAGGAGGCGCTGGGCGCCCATGACGCGCCGAATATCGATGCCCTGCTGGCGGCTCTGCCGGGCGGCGAGCATCTGACGGCACCGGCCCTGCTGGCGGCCGCGCCGGTCGAAGCGATGGACAGCGGCCATCTGGCGGCAGCCACCGCCATCTTCGAAGCGGCGATGGCTGCGCATGAAGCGATGGCGACCGCGCATGCCTGACCGGACTGACATTTATCTCGCGGGGACATTGGGGAGAGTGATTATGCATGATGCGTTGGGAAAGGCGGCAGCCGTCGGGCTGGTGACCGCCATGCTGACGGGCGGCCTGGGGGCCGGGACGGCCTTGGCTGCGCCCGCTTCGCCCTTGCTGCAACTGGGCAAGCCTGAGCTGAAGGATGCGCTGGGCAGCCGTTACGACACGGCGGTCAAGGCCGTGGCCGATCCGGCGATGCGCGCGGCGCAGGACAGCCGCTGGACCTATGCCGTCGAGGCGAAGAACCAGTGCGGCATCGCCATCGGTTTCCTGAAATCCGGCACGAAGGATGCAGACAGCATCAACAAGTGCGACGACTTTGTGGCACGCCTCTCGGCGCCGCCACCGCCGCCGGTGCCGGCAGCAGGCTCAGCCCCACCCGCGCTGGACTGCACGGCACCGGCGGTGTCCATCTTCTTCGACTGGAACATGGATATGCCGCTGCCGGAGGGGGCGAATACCATCAGCACGCTGACGCAGACGGCGACCCAGTGCGGCTGGAAGCGCTTTGGGGTGACGGGATACACCGATACGTCGGGCGGCACCCGATATAATGACGGCCTGTCGATGCGCCGGGCGAGGAACGTCGCGGGCCTGATGAGCCAGGGCGGCATCCCGATGGAGGCCATGACCGTGACCGGGCTGGGCGAAACCCAGCTGAAGATCGAAACCGCCGACGGGGTGCGCGAACCGATGAACCGTCGGGTCGAAATCACCGCCAGCGCGAATTGAGGGGGGAGGCCAACATGATATTGATGCGCAAGACGTGCGGCAGCCTGATCGCCCTCTGCATGGCAGGGATGGTATCGACGGGCTGGGCGCAGACCATGGACCTGAAGAGCGCCATCGCGGCGGCGATCGACAGCCATCCGGAAATCAATCAGGCGATCCAGAACAAGGAAGCCATCGAGTTCGAACGCGAACAGGCGCAGGGCCTTTACCTGCCCCGCATCAGCGTCGAAGGATCGGCGGGCGTCCGCCGGCTGGAGAACGCCACCCGCCGCGCTCTGAATCTGGACAACCAGACGCTCTGGCCGCTGGAAGCCAGCGTCCGGGCAGAGGAAACCGTGTGGGACTCAGGCTATCGCAGCGCGGAGAAGCGGCGGCAGGCGGCCCGTACCGACGGGGCTGCCCTGCGGGTGGGCGAACGTTCGCAATTCGTGGCCCTGAACGTTACGCGCCAATATCTGGATTATATGCTCCAGCAGCGGGTCGTCGCGGCGGCAGACGACAATATCGCCTTTCACCGCAAGCTGCTGGGTGATCTGGGCGAGGGTGTGTCCAAGGGTTCGATCAGTATTGCCGATCAGCAGCAGGCCGAGGAACGGCTGCAGGCTGCCCTCGTCCGCAAGAGCGAGGCGGAGCAGGACATGACCAACGCGGCTATATCCTTCCGCACGCTGACCGGCCTTTCGATCGATCAGGTGACCATGCCTGATCCGGTGACGAGCGCAGTGCCGCCGACGCTGGACGAGGCCATCGCAGCTGCCCGCACCAGCAATCCCCTGGTGCGAGAGGCCGAGGCCGACATTCAGGCGGCCCATGCCGTGGTGGATGAGGCCAAGTCGGAACTCGGGCCGACGGTCTCGCTGGAGGGAACCGGCCGCGTCGGTCAGGATGTGGACGGCTTCAGGGGCAATACCAACGACTTGCAGGGCCGGGTGGTCGTGCGCTGGCAGCTCTATAATGGCGGCATCAATCGGGCGAAGGTTCAGGAAATGACCCGTCGGGCGAGCGAGGCGCGCTTCCGTCTCAGCCAGCGCCAGCGCGAGGCGGAGGATGATGTCCGCACCGCCTGGAACCGCTGGGATACGGAAAAGAAGCGGCTGACCGACCTGTCGCGGCAGGGCACGGTGTCCGACGGACTGCTGATATCCTATCGCGAGCAGTTCAATGTCGGGCGGCGCTCCCTGCTCGACGTGCTGGACAGCCAGAACACCCGTTTCAATACGCAGGTGCGGACCGAAACGGCGCGCTTCTCGGAAATCTTCGCGCAATATCAGATTCTGGCGGCGACCAACCAGTTGCTGGACACGCTCGGCATCGCGCCACCTTCCGACGCAAAAGCCGAAGCGCGGAAGAAATATGACGTGCCCGACCTGCCGCCCGCTGAGTTGCAGCGGCGGCGCTTTCCGGGCTGAAATCCACTTTGGGGCCATTCGGGCGCAAGTCCGGATGGGCGGGTAAACAATGTTGGAACGAAGCACGTTAAGTCTGGCCGAATGGCTGGACCATCAGGGCACGCCCGGCGACGAGCTGGTGGAATCCATCGCCCATGCGGCGCGGCATTTCGACCGATCGCCGGGCATAGTGGGCCTGCGGGCGGGGCTTGCCGTCGATGAATCGGGGCGTTTGCCCTTCCATCAGGCGGAATCCGCGCTCGATCAGATCGGCCTGCTGAGCGATCATGTTCGCGGGAGGCTGGACAAATGGCGACCGGGCAATCTGCCCGCCATCCTCCCCTTGAGGGGCGGGCGTTTCCTGCTGCTCATGGACATCAAGGCAGGTGACGCGCTGGTGCAGCTGCCCCATGCGAGCGAGCCGGTATGGGCGCCGCTGAGCGACCTTGAAGCCCATTTCACCGGCGAGGCGCTGGTGGTGATGGCCGATCATGGCCGCGAACGGGCCGAGGAGCGGCCGTGGGACGAGCGAGCGCGCCAGCACTGGTTCTGGCGGGAGGTCTGGCGGGCCCGCGGCTCCTTCGGCTACGTCATGCTGGCCGCCGCGATCATCAACCTGCTCGCCTTCGCGCTGCCGCTGTTCACGATGAACGTCTATGACCGGATCATCCCGAACAAGGCGGCGGCCAGCCTCTGGGTGCTGGGCGTCGGCGTCATGCTGGCCTTCGGCCTCGACTTCGCGCTGCGGCTGGCTCGGGCGCGACTGGTGGACGAGGCGGGCCGCGAGATTGACGAGCGCCTCTCGCAGCGCTTGTTCGAAAAGGTGATGAACGTGCCGCTGATGAGCCGCGCCGGCAGCACCGGCGCACTGGCCCGGCGCGTGTCCGAATTTGAATCCGTGCGCGAATTCTTCACCTCGACCACGGTGGTTCTCGCGATCGACGTCGTCTTCCTCTTCTTCTTCGTCGGCATCATCGCGCTCCTCGGGGGCTGGCTGGCCATCGTACCGGTCGTCATGATGGGGGTCATGGCGAGCGCAGGTTACTTCCTGCAACGGTCGATGGCCCGCTTGTCGCGGGATGCGCAGGCGGATGCCAGCCTGCAGAGCTCGGCGCTGGTCGAAGCCATTGGCGGCATCGAGACCCTCAAGGCCTGCCGCGCCGAAGGGCGGATGCTCGACCGCTGGCGCCGCTATGCGAAGATGAGCGCCGCCACGCAGGAAAAGCTGCGGCGCCTCTCTTCCAAGAGCGTGACACTGGCCTCGCTATGCCAGCAGGTGACCAGCATTGCTCTGGTGATCGGCGGCTTCTACATGTTCGCGGCGGGCGACATCTCGATGGGTGCGATCATCGCCATCGTCATGCTGGCCGGGCGGTCGCTGGCGCCGGTGGGGCAACTCGCCTTCGTGATCGTGCGGGCGCGGCAGGCGATGACGACGCTCGACAGCCTGCAAACGCTGATCGACCAGCCCGACGAACGGCTGGACGGCGCGCGGGGGATCATTCCCAAGATCCGCAAGGGCGCGATCGTGATGCAGGGCGTGGAGTTCGCCTATCCGGGCGCAAGCCAGCCCAGCCTGCGCGGAATCGACCTGCGCGTCGAGCCGGGCGAGCGCGTGGGCCTGATCGGGCGGGTCGCGTCGGGCAAGTCGACGCTGGGCCGGGTCGTCTGCGGCCTCTATCCGCCCGCGGGCGGGGCCATGACCATCGACGATGTCGACAGCCGCCAATATCATCCGCATGAACTGCGATCGGCTTTCCGCTATGTCGGGCAGGACGCCGAACTGTTCAGCGGATCGGTGCGCGAAAATCTGCTGCTGGGCGCCCGCGAGGCCAATGATGAAAAGCTGCTCGACGCGCTGGAGCGTTCGGGCGCCTCGCGCTTCTTCGGGCGCGATGCGGCGGGCTTCGACCTGCATATCGGGGAACGCGGCAACCGTCTGTCCGGCGGGCAGAGGAGCTTTCTGGTGCTGGCGCGGGCGCTGGTCGAACCGGCGAAGCTGCTGTTCCTCGACGAACCGACCGGCGCGATGGACAATCAGACCGAGAATCTGTTCATCGATCATCTCGCCAGAGCGCTGGAGCCGGAACAGACGCTGATCGTCTCGACCCATCGTCATGCACTGCTGAGGATCGTGGACCGCCTGATCGTCATCGATCAGGGCGTGGTGCTGGCCGACGGCCCCCGCGACGAGATCATCGGTCAGCTCCAAAGGGGAGCAGGGCAATGAGCGCGCAAAGGATCGTGCTGCGCAGCGCCGCGATCGCGGCGCCGCTCGCCCTCGCGGCCGCGACCGCAGCGCTCTGGCATGACGATCCGGCGCGTCCGGCCGTCAGCGCGAAGATCGTCGAAGCGGCGCCTGCCATCCCGCGTCAATATCTCACGCTGGTGCAGATGACCGGGGCGGCCGAAACCACCGCTCCGCAGGGGGATGAGGCGCGGCAGGAAAATGCCCGCCTCGGCTTTGCGCGCGGAGCGCCCGCAGCCGCCAAGCCCTTCCGCGCTCTGACGGGCGGGGGCGAGGATCATGATCGCGCACTGCAATGCCTGACGCAGGCCGTCTATTATGAAGCCGCGCAGGAGCCGGAGGCCGGTCAACGCGCCGTCGCGCAGGTGGTGCTGAACCGCGTGCGCCACCCCGCCTTCGCCAAAACGGTGTGCGGCGTCGTCTATCAGCGCTTCGACGCGTCGGTCTGCCAGTTCAGCTTTGTCTGTGATGGATCGCTGGTGCGCCAGCCGATGGCGGCGCTCTGGGCCAGAGCGCACCGGGTCGCGGTCGATGCGCTGGCGGGCCATGTCGAGCGGGCGGTCGGCACGGCTACCCATTATCACGCCGATTATGTCTTTCCTCGCTGGGCGCCGCATTTGGCCAAGCTGGCGCAGGTGGGCGCGCATATCTTCTATCGCTGGCCGGGCGGCTGGGGGATGCCGGGGGCGTTCACCGGACGCTATGCGGGGGGCGAGCATATCCCGGCGTTCGACGCCTCGCGCTTTGCCGCGATGGCAGCGCCTGAACCGGCGATCGACTATCCGCCGGTCGCCGCGCTGCCCGAAAGGCGGGCGGCCAATGATGTCGGCGGCCGGATGGACCCGACCAGGGGCTGGAAGCTCTCCATTCCCGATCCGTCCGAAACCAGGGGCGCGCTCAGCGACCTGCTCGCCGCCCAGCAGAAGGCGGCGCCGGTCACGCTGGCGGCCGAAGACCACTCATCCCAAGGGAAACAACCATGATGTCGCGCTGGATCCACTGGCTGCGCGGGCAACCCGGCAACAAGCAGGTCATCCTCTACGGCGGCGGCGGCATGCTGGCCTTCCTGCTCTGGGCGAGCCTCGCGCCGGTGGACGAGGTGACGCATGGGCAGGGCAGGGTGATCCCGTCCAGCAAGGCGCAGGTCATCCAGTCCGCCGAGCCGACCACGATCGAGGAAATCCTCGTCCGATCCGGGCAGAAGGTCCAAAAGGGGCAATTGCTGGTCCGGCTGGACGATGCGATGCTGGCGTCGGAACTGGGGCAGATTCAGGCCGAGACCCGTTCCCTGACGGCGCGGGCGGGACGTCTCGAACGGGAAGGCACCGGCGCTGGCGCCGTCTGCGCCGCCGGCGCGCCGGAATGCGAGCAGGAACAAGCGCTGGCCGCCGTCAGGCAATCCGCGCTGCGCAGCAAGCAGGACGCGATGTCGGCTCAGGTCGACCAGCGCCGCCGCGAACTGGGAGAAGCGCAGGCGACCATCGAGAGTCTGACCGGCAGCGTCCAACTGGCCCGGCAGCGTGTGACGATGCTGGAGCCGCTGGCCGCCAAGTCGATCATCCCGCAGACCGAATTGCTGGACGCCCGGCGCGATCTGGTCGACGCGCAGGGTCGGCTGAACGCCGCGCACCAGCAGGCCTCGCGCGCCGCTGCCGCCATTCGAGAGGCGCAGGCGCAACTTTCCGAAGCCAATTTCCAGTTCCGTCAGGACGCGCTCAACGAACGCAGTCAGTTGGAAGCGAAGATCGCCGTCAACAGTGAGTCTCTTCGGGGCGCAAAAGGACGGGCGCAGCGGGCGGAGATCCGCTCGCCCGTCGACGGCGTGGTGAACGACGTGCAGGTGACCACCATCGGCGGCTTCGTCAGTCCGGGGCAGAAGATCATGCAGATCGTGCCGGTCGGCGACAAGCTGCTGGTCGAGGCGCGGGTGAAGCCCAACGACATCGCCTTCATCAAGACCGGCGACCGCGCCGTGGTGAAGGTGACGGCCTATGACTTCTCCATCTATGGCGGCCTGACAGGGACCGTGCAGCAGGTGTCGGCCGACAGCGTCTATGACGAAGCCACGCGGGAGGCCTATTTCACCGTGGTGGTGGAAACCGACCGCGCATGGCTGGGATCAGGCGCGTACAAGCTGCCGATTACGCCCGGCATGGTCTGCGACGTGGAGATATTGACCGGCCGCAAGTCGGTGCTGGCCTATCTGCTCAAGCCGATCATGAAGGCGCGGTCGGAGGCGCTGCGGGAAAGATAAGGTTCAACGCGCCGCGAACTGGACCTTCGGCGGCGTCGTGACCCGGTAGCCGTGGGTCCAGCGGCCATAGGCGTTGAAGCTCATGATCGGCCGGTAATCGCTGACGCTGGACGACGGCAGCAGCCGGTCGGTCATATTGTCGAGGATCATGAGTTCGTCATCGATCCGCACCGCCAGCACGGCATGGTCCGCCTGCCGAACCAGATCGCGCGCGATGACGAGGAACATCCCGTGCCGGTCGAAGCCCGCCGCCTCCAGCAGCTTCATTTTGGCGATGGCATAATCCTCGCAGTCGCCCGCGCCGCGCTGGAGCGACTGGCTGGCAGGCGCCCAATTGTCGCCCCGGTCGTCGACGAAGCGCAGCCGCTGGTTGACCCAGCTGTTCACCATCTCGGCCTGTCGCAGCTGTCCGGCGCCCTGCGCGGCATGAACCAGTCCGCTCCACAGCCCCTTGCCGGCCAGCGGTTGCGACACGGACGCCCATTTGCCGTCAAGCGCCGTGCGGGAAATCGGCAGCGCCACCGACCCGAACACGTCGGGCTGCCCGCTGCGCAGGGCAGGCGGCGTCAGCGCGGGGACGGGGCGCACCGGCATGACGAAACCGCTCGCGGAAACGGCCGGGGCAGGCGCGAAACCCTTCATGAAGCTGGGCATCAGATCGGGCTGGCGATAGCTTATGGCCGGTTGCGCGAGGGAAAGCTGAACCCCCTGCAACTGCCAGCCGGGGAGTCTGAAAGCGGCAATCAGCCGGTCGTTGACGATCGCGTCCTGCACGGCGGCGGGCGCGACGGCCTGCGGCATCCATGGGGCGGAGGCCGCGCCGCCCTGCTGCGCGCTGATCGC
>NZ_JBHIWJ010000036.1:0-39716 GCF_041987595.1 Sphingobium sp.
GTACAACCCGATCACCACGATCCGCGGCGCCGGTTACCGCTGGGACCTGCCGCGCAGCTGATGGCAGGCCCGGACGCCCGCCTGTGAACTCGCTGCGGACGCGGCTGCTGGTCGCGGCCGCGCTGGCTGTTCAGGTAGTCCAGGTGCAGCGCGGCCGGCCGGGCGAACTGCGCGGCCAGCCAGCCGTCGAAGCCCTGCGTCACGAGCGCGTCGATCTGGGCCGGGCCGGTGGCGCCAAAGGTCGCCTGGCTGAGGAAGCGGGCCGCATCGCGGCGCGTGGGCGGCGGCGCGGCGGGCGTGCCTGGCGTCAGGTCGCTGCCAGCCGGCGTGGCCGTGCCGCCCGCGTCAGCGCCACCACCACCACCGCAGGCGGCCAGCAGCACGCTGGCGCTGCAGATCAAGCCGAGTAGGTTCTCTCGTTTCATTGCATCCTCACATAGTCGGGTTGCCGGGACAAAAACGCGCTTCGCTTCACGCCTTCGCGGTCGGGTCCATGGGAGCCACGCTCCGTTCGGGTAGCCGCCGCGATCCCGCGCCGCGCATCCGGCCCGGGAAAAACTTCACGTCAGAACTTGTAGGTGTAGCCCACCGAGAACTCCGTACCTTCGGAATAGCTTTCGATGATCCGGCCGTTCTGCTCGTACTGGATCTCTTCATCGAGCAGGTTCTTGGCCTTGAAGCTGATCTTCGAACTGTTCGCGAACTCCTTCTCGTAGTTCAGGTTCACCGTCGCGCGACCGACCTCGTAGATCGGCGTATCCGGGCGGCCGGCGACGATGTCGATGCGATCGTCGAAGTAGTTCGCCAGCAGCGTGACCTTCTGCGCACTCGGGAAGTGGTCGTAGGCGAACTGCAGGTTGGCAAGAAACGGAGACTGACCCTGGAGTTCGCGATTCGGGTCGAGTTCCAGCTGCCGGCCCTGCGCGTCGAGGTTGATCTCGGACTCGATGAAGGCGACGTTGGCCGCGATCGTCAGCGCATGGTTGGCCATGTCGAGCGCGGTCACGCTCGCGTCGATCTCGATGCCGCCGATCGTCGCCGATTCCTGGTTGCGGAAGGTCAGCGAGTCCGAGAGCTGGATGCTGAGCGTATCGACGATGCTGTAGGTTTCGAGCCGGTAGAACTGGTCCTGATTGAGCGAGGTCCTGCGTGCGCCCAGCGCCTTCTGGCGCGCAACCACGGCCTGAGCGATGGTCGAATTGGCCGAGGTGAAGGCAGCCGCGCTTCCGGGCGCAAAGCTGTTGCCATAGGAATTGGCGACCAGATTGGTCAGCGTCGGATGGTCGGTCGCGACAGCATCCAGAATCTGGCCGGTCCCGTTATTGTGCGACTTGGCATAATTGGCGACCAGATAATTTTCGATGCCGTCCGTCGGGCGGAACAGGATGCCGATGCGGCCGACCCAATAATGGCGATCATCATAATCCCTGCCGCGGAAGTCGCTGCGCACGTCGTTGACGCCGGGCAGGCCGGAAATTCCTGTATTCGGTCCATAGCCGGGCAGCACGCGGCCCGAATTATTATAGACGATCGGCGTGAAGCCGGGACCCTGGAACGGCAGCGACAACGGCAGGTCCGCGGTGCCAACATCCTTGGTATAGCCGTCGCGATCGACCTTTTTGAAGGAGAAGCGCACCATCAGCTTGTCGGCGATGATCGGGGCGTTGACGACGGCTTCGAATTCGCGATCGTTATAGTTGCCGATCTGTGCCGATAGCCAGCCCTCGAACCGGTCCGTCGGCTTTTTCGGCCCGATCAGCAACGCGCCGCCGGTGGTGTTCTTGCCGAACAGCGTGCCCTGCGGACCGCGCAGAACCTGAAGCGATTCGATGTCGAACATCGTGCCGGGGCCGCCCTGATTGCCGATGATCGACCCGGCGACCAGGGGCACTTCGGCGAAATAATTGACCACGCCGGTCGGTGCGAGATAAGTCTGACCCTGCCCGCGGATCGTGATCGTCTCCGCCTCGCGCTGCTGGCCGTTGGCGGTGACGTTGAGCGAAGGGATCCGCCCCAGCAGGTCGCTGGCCGAACTGATATTCTGTTCGCGCAACATGTCGGAGTTGAGCGCGGTGACGGCGGTCGCGACTTTCTGAATTCCCTCCTCGCGGCGGTTGGCGGTGACGATGATGTCGGCAAACTGGCCGATCTGCGCTGATTGCTCCGCATCGGCATCCTGCGCTATGGCCGGCGCGGACAGGCCGGCGCAGGCCAGGCCCAAGGCCATTCGCGACGCGGACGCTATAAAAGGCTGTATTCCTCTCATGAAAATCCTCTCCCCTTTCACCTGTTTTGATTTCGTCTTCGGTCCGGGCCATGGCCGGGCCACGGGATGACCGGCGTTACGGCGAAGCGGCCAAGACATGCGTGTATCCGTCGTCTGCGTGCAATTGCGCCCGAGGGAATTCCATGCTTCCGGAAACTGCGGCCCTGTAACGGGTACTGTGGCAGTTGATCGCTGCCGAACGGTCCCGTCGCGGCGCATGTTCGCGCCGTTGATGAAATCGGCCAGCGGGCTGCAATGTTACCAGCGCGGCGATATCGCATGCCTGCCCGCGCCGGTTCCTCGGCCAATGCCGATTCCGATGCCTGAACTGACGCCGGTGACAAGAGCGCGGCGGCCGCCCCCCCCTTTGCACATTTTGGCCTCGATAGTCCTGAACGGCGCAGTTCTTCTTTCCGAGCGGAGGTATTTCCGCCTATCTGGATGCGACGTCGGGCAGTCGAGACAGTGGTGGAGGCAGGGTGAGGATTACATTACGCCAGCTCGCGACGTTCGAAGCGGTAGCGCGCACGGGCAGCATTGCAGGCGCGGCTGAAGAGATCGGCCTCAGCCCATCAGCGGCCAGCATGTCGCTCAAGGAACTGGAAACGCATCTGGGCATCAGCCTGTTCACCCGGGCCAAACGGCGGCTGAGCCTGTCCGACCGGGGACGGCCGATGCTGGAAATGGCGCGAGGCATATTGGTGCAGGTCGCCGATATGGAAGCCCTCTCCATCCCGGAAGAGCTGCGCGGCCGGCTGCGGATCGGCGCGGCGGCGCCGGCTGGCAATTATGTGCTGCCCCGCCTGTGCGCAGAATTCATGCGTCGTCATCCGCAGGTGCGGATCGACCTTAAGATCCTGCCCTCTCAGGATGTCATGGAGGGTATCAAGCAGATGGCGCTCGATATCGGTTTTGTCGGTTCACCGGTCAATTCCAGCTATCTGGAGGCTCTCCCGTGGCTGCGCGATGCGCTGGTGGTCTGCGCCGCGCCCGACAGCGCGCTGGCGCGGCGCGGGGCGGTGCATCTGGCCGATCTGGCGCAGGAGGGATGGGTGCTGGAAAAGACCCAGTCGAGCGAGCGCATTTCCTTCACCGTCGAGGCGCTGAAATATATCAACTCGCTCAACATCCTGCTGGAAACCGACAGCGTGGAGGCGGTCAAGCGGGCCGTCGCGCATGGCGCGGGGCTAACATGCCTGTCCCGCCTGTCGGTGGAGGAGGAGATTGCGCGGGGCGAGCTGGTGGCGCTGGATGTGCCGGAACTGCGCTTCACCCGCGTCTTCAGCCTCGTCAGCCGCCGGGATACGCAACAGACCCATGCATTCGAGGCCTTTCAGCGCTTCGCGATGCGGCTGGTCGCGCGCAATGACGCCCCGGAAGATCATCAATTTTATTGAATATGACCATCTAAACTTCCCAGTTTATCTGATGATCGGCAGCGCTTAACCAGAAGGAAAGACCGGATGGGAGAGCGACGTGAAGGCGATCATCTGCGAAAATTTCGCGACCGTGGGCGACCTGAAATATGGTGTGTTTCCTGCGCCTGAACCCGGTCCCGGCGAACTGCTGATCAACGTGACCGCGGCTGGAGTCAACTATCCCGATGTGTTGATCGTGCAGGGCAAATATCAGACCAAGCCGGCCTTGCCCTTCGTTCCTGGCAGCGAGGCGGCGGGGCACGTCGCTGCGCTGGGCGAAGGGGTTGAGGGCTTTGCGGTCGGCGATCGGGTCATCGCCTTCACCGGAAGCGGCGCCTTTGCGGAACAGGTGCGCGTGCCCGCGACGCAGGTCTGGCCGGTGCCCGCAGGCGTCGATCTGGCGGTCGCGGCAGGTATCGCCATAACCTACGGCACCTCCTGTCATGCGCTGAAGGATCGGGCGGCGTTGCAGCCGGGGGAGACTTTGCTGGTGCTGGGTGCGGGGGGTGGCGTGGGCCTTACCGCCGTGGAGCTGGGCAAGCATATGGGCGCACGGGTGATCGCCGCGGCCTCCAGCCCGGAAAAACTGGCGCTGGCCAGGGCGCAGGGCGCCGACGAGCTGATCGACTATGCGCAGGAGGATCTGCGCGAACGCGTCAAGGCGCTGACGGGCGGCAAGGGCGTCGACATCGTTTATGATCCGGTGGGCGGGCCGATGAGCATCACCGCCGTCAAGAGCCTCGCCTGGGGCGGGCGGCATCTGGTGATCGGCTTTGCCGGGGGCGAGATACCGGCCATTCCCGCCAACCTGCTGCTGCTGAAAAGCGCAGCGGCAGTCGGCGTGCTCTGGGGCAACAGCGTTCGCGCCGATCCCGTCCGGCAGGGAGCCAACATGCGGCAGATTCTCGACTGGCTGGCGCAGGGCGCGCTGAAGCCGGTGATCGACGCCCGCTTCCCGCTTTCCGACGCGGCCGACGCGCTCCACCATCTCGAAAAGCGCAAGGTGAAGGGCAAGGTACTCCTGACCCTCGCCAGCGCATTCTGAACAGGGAAAATTCTTATGCCCGATACAGTCCAGTTCCACGTCCGCGGCGCCATTGCGGAAGCCGTGATCGACAATCCGCCGGTCAATGCAACCTCCGCCAGCGTGCGGCAGGGGCTTGCCGAAGCCATCCGCCGCAGCGAGGCGGACCCGGCCGTGCGGGCGCTCGTCATCCGCTGCGCGGGCAAGACTTTCATCGCCGGGGCCGACATCAAGGAATTCGGCAAGCCGCTGGTCGAGCCGGGACTGCCCGACGTCATCGCTATGATGGACCGCGCAACGAAGCCGATCATCGCGGCGGTCCATGGCACGGTGCTGGGCGGCGGGTTCGAAGTGGCGCTGGCCTGCCACTATCGCATCGCGTCGCCGGAGGCGAAATTCGGCTTTCCGGAGGTGAAGCTGGGCATCGTGCCGGGCGCCGGCGGCACGCAGCGCACACCGCGTCTTGCGGGTTTGGCGACCACGATAAGGCTGACGACGGAAGGGGGGCAGATCGGTACTGCCAGCGCGTTCGCCGAGGGCCTTATCGACGCTATTGCCGATGGTGAGCTGGCCGCCGCCGCGCTCGCCTATGCCGAGGGGCTGGTGGCGGAGGGCAAGGGGCCGCGCAGCGCGGGTAGCCTGCCCATGCCCGCCGATGATCCGGCATTGTTCGAGGAAGCGCGCAGGACATTGTCGCGCAAGATGCGCGGACAAAGCGCGCCGCTAAAGATACTGGAGGCGATCCGGCTCGGCTATGAGATGGATTTCGGCGCCGCGCTCGTCCGTGAGCTTGAGATGTGCCGGGAGAGCATCGCGGGACCGCAGTCGAAAGCGCTGCGCTATCTGTTCGCCGCCGAGCGCGAAGTGGCGCGCATAACCGATTTGCCCGCCGATACGGCGACGCGGCCGATCGATCGGGTCGGCGTCATCGGTCTGGGCGTCATGGGGCGCGGCATCGTGATGGCGGTAGCAAGCGCGGGCCTGCCGGTGATCGCTGTCGGATTGGATCAGGCGCATGTCGAGGCCGCCATGAAGGCGATCACCAGAATGTGGGCGTCCTCCGTGGCCAAGGGTAGCCTGACGCAGGAGGCGATGGACAAGCGGCTGGCGCTGATCACCACCAGCGACGACCCGCGCGATCTGGCCGCGACCCAACTCGTCATAGAGGCGGTGACGGAGGATCTGGCGGTCAAGAAGGCGGTGTTCGCGACGTTGGGGCAGGCGACGCAGCCGGGCACCATCCTGGCCTCCAACACCAGCTTTCTCAATATCGACGCGCTGGCGGAGGCATCGGGTCGGGCCGAGGATGTGTGCGGGATGCATTTCTTCAATCCCGCCCACGTCATGCGCCTGCTGGAAAATGTCCGCGCAGCGAAGACCGATCCGGAGGTTGTGGCGACGATCATGGCGCTCGGCAGGCGCATCGGCAAGCTGCCGGTCCTGTCGGGCGTGTGCGATGGCTTCATCGTCAATCGCATGCTTTCGAAACGGTCGCGCGAAGCCTTCTTCCTTGTGGAGGAAGGGGCCGATCCGGCGCTGATCGACAAGGTGCTGCTGTCCTTCGGCTTCCCGATGGGACCGTTCGCGCTGGGCGATCTGGCGGGGCTGGACGTGCAGGCCGCGGCGCGCAAGGCCCGCGCCGCCAGCGCGACGGAACGGGAATTGCGCGCCGATTTCGTCGAGCAGATGGTGGCGCAAGGACGGCTGGGGCAGAAGACGGGATCGGGTTGGTATCTTTATGACGAAAACCGCAAGGCCAGTCCCAATCCGCAGACCGGGGCGATGATCGCCGCCCACGCCGAACGCCACGGCCTGACGCTGCGCGGGATTGGCGAGGAGGAAATCCGTGAACGGCTGCTCTACGCCATGGTCAATGAGGGCGCGAAGCTGCTGGGGGAGGGTATCGCTCCGCGCCCGCAGGAGATCGACATCGCCATGGTGAACGGCCTTGGCTGGCCCAGCCATACGGGCGGTCCGATGCACTGGGCCGACCAGATCGGGCTGGAGAAGGTGTTGGCCAAGATTGAGCGTTTCCGCGCCGAGCAGGGCGACGCCTATTGGACGCCCGCGCCGTTGCTGGCGCGCTACGCGACCGAGGATAGGGGGTTCGCCGCATGAGTTATGAACCCAATGCGAAGACGGAGGATCTGCTGGCGCGGCTGCGCGCCTTCATGGACGCGCATGTTTACCCGCAGGAACAGGCCTATTATGAGGAGGTCGCGGCGGGCGACCGCTGGGCACATGTCACGCTGGTCGACCGGCTGAAGCCGCTGGCGAGGGAGGCGGGACTCTGGAACCTTTTCCTGCCCGAGAGCACGCACGGCGCGGGTCTCACCAATCTCGAATATGCGCCGCTCTGCGAGGAAATGGGCCGGGTCCACTGGTGCCCTGCCATATTCAACTGCGCAGCGCCCGATACCGGCAATATGGAGACGCTGGAACGCTTCGGCACGGATGAGCATAAGGAACGCTGGCTCAAGCCCATGCTGGCGGGCGAGATGCGTTCCGCCTTCGCGATGACCGAACCGGCGGTCGCCTCCTGCGATGCGACCAATATCGAAAGCTCGATCGCGCGTGACGGCGATGACTATGTCGTCAACGGCCGCAAATGGTGGATTTCGGGCATGGGGGAGGTGGACTGCGCCCTCATGATCTTCATGGGGAAGACCGACCCGGACGCGCCAAAGCACAAGCAGCAGTCGATGATCCTTATCCCACGCGACACGCCGGGCATCACGGTGGTCCGGCCGATGACGGTCTTCGGCTATGA
The DNA here is from genome assembly GCF_041987595.1 of Sphingobium sp. Taxonomy (GTDB): domain Bacteria; phylum Pseudomonadota; class Alphaproteobacteria; order Sphingomonadales; family Sphingomonadaceae; genus Sphingobium. Next base: position 7,479 of record NZ_JBHIWJ010000036.1, read on the forward strand.
CGATGCGCCGCATGGCCATATGGAAATACTCTTCGAGAATGTCCGCGTTCCCGCGTCCAACATGTTGCTGGGCGAGGGACGAGGGTTCGAGATTGCGCAGGCGCGTCTCGGGCCGGGGCGTATCCATCACTGCATGCGCATGATCGGCATGGCCGAACGCGCGCTCGAAGCCATGTGCCGGCGGGTGAAGTCCCGGGTCGCCTTCGGCAAGCCGCTCGCCGAACAGGGCGTCATCATCGAACGCATCGCCAACAGCCGCATCATGATCGACCAGGCGCGCCTGCTGACGCTGCATGCCGCGCATCGCATGGACACGGTCGGCAATAAGGTGGCCAAGGCGGAGATTGCGATGATCAAGGTCGCCGCGCCCAACATGGCCTGTCAGGTGATCGACTGGGCGATGCAGGCCCATGGCGCGGCAGGGATCAGTCAGGACTTCTTCCTCGCCAACTACTACGCCCACGCGCGCAAGATCCGCTTTGCCGACGGGCCGGACGAGGTGCACCGCAACCAGCTCGGCCGTCTGGAACTCGGCAAATATGACTGATGTGGGTGACGTTCGCACGCTTGATCTGACGCGGCTGGCGCCATGGCTGCGGAACCATGTGCCCGGAGCGGACGGCATGATTTCGGCGGAGAAGTTTGCGGGCGGCCAATCCAATCCCACCTATCTGCTGTCGGTCGATGGCGCCCCGCGCTTCGTGCTGCGCCGGAAGCCTGATGGCGTGCTGCTCCCGTCGGCCCATGCGATCGAACGCGAATATCGGGTGACCGATGCGCTCAAGGATACTGAGGTGCCGGTCGCCCGGCCGCTTGCCTTGTGTGAGGACAGCGCCATTGTGGGCACGCCCTTTTTCGTGATGGACCATGCGCAGGGGCGCAATTTCTGGGATGCGCGCCTGCCCGGCATGACAGCGGATGAGCGCGCCGCCATCTATGATGAGATGAATCGGGTGCTGGCCGCGCTCCATGCCATTGATCCCGCGGCAGTGGGTCTTTCCGACTATGGCCGCCCCGGCAATTATTTTGCCCGGCAGGTTGCGCGCTGGACAAAGCAGTATCGCGCCACCGAAACCCGGCGGATCGATGCGATGGAGCGGCTGATCGAATGGCTTCCGGCTCATGATCCGGAGCTGGATGCCTGCCGCATCGTCCATGGCGATTTCCGTAACGACAATATGATCTTCGCGGCCGACGCGCCGCGCATCGTCGCGGTGCTGGACTGGGAACTCTCGACGCTTGGCCACCCCCTGGCTGACCTTGCCCAGCACGTCATGGCGTGGCGCGTGCCCCATGAAGGCTATCGCGGCCTGTCCGACGCTGACCTGTCGGCGCTCGGTGTCCCGAAGGAAGCGGATTACGTCCGCCGCTATGCGCAGCGCAGCGGGCTGGGTGCGATCGATCCCGGCCATTGGCGCTATGCGATGGCCTTTGCCATGTTCCGCAACGCCGCCATCCGGCAGGGCGTCTACCGCCGCGCTCTGGAGGGCAATGCGTCGAGCGAGGCGGCTGCGCTGCATGGCGCGAGGGCGGGCGAGATTGCAGGCCTTGGCTGGCGCGTCGCCGTGGGAGAGGAGGACGCCCGGCTATGAGGGACCATATGATCGATGTCGGCTCGTATAGACTGCGCGCCGTGGAGCGAGGCGATGGGCCGCTGGTGCTGATGATCCATGGCTTTCCCGGCCTCGCCTGGTCGTGGCGGCACCAGATGGCGCCGCTGGCCGAGGCGGGCTATCGCGCCGTCGCGATCGACAGTCTGGGCTATGGCGACAGCGACCGCCCGGCCGATCCGGCGGCCTATACCGCCCAGAGGATGCAGGACTATCTGATCGCGCTGCTCGATCATTATGGCGCGGAGCGGGCGGTGATCGTCGGACAGGATTTCGGCGCGCAATATGCCTGGAATCTGGCGGTGCGCGCACCCGAAAGGATAGCGGCGCTGATCGCCACCATTCCCTATGATTATGACCTCGCCGGACGCGCGATGCTGGGCAGCGCGCAGCGTCTGCCCGCCGACGCGCCGCCGCGGCCGGAGGCTTCCTCGCCCGATCGCCTGCCAAGCGAACGCTTCGCCGCGATGGCGCAGTTGCATTTCTTCCATTTCCACTATTTTCAGCAGGTGGGGGCCGCCGAGCGCGAATTGGCCGGGCATGTGCCGGAATTCCTCGCCCGGCTGTTCCATGCGCTGAGCGCGGAGGGAGATCTGTGGCGGTGGAAGGCGGTCGCATCTGCGGGTAGCGGCTATCTGGACGCGCTGCCGCCAGCGCCGCCCTTGCCTTGGCGTTGGCTCAGCGAAGCGGAATTTGAGCGGTTCGTGGCGGGCTATCGCCATGCCGAACCGATGCTGAATTTTATCGGTGGCCTCAACAGCTATCGCACGGCGGATGCCAACTGGCTGACCGGCAAGGCATGGGCCGATCATGACGTCGAGACGCCCACCCTGTTCCTCTATGGTCAGGATGATCCGTCCTTCGGCTTCTTCCCGGAATGGGAAGAGAGGTTGCGCCGGCGCGTGCCGGGCCTGCGCGGGATCGAGGCGCTGCCTGGCGCCGGGCATTTCCTCCAGCAGGAGCAACCGGCCGCCTTCAACCGGGCGATGCTGCATTTCCTGGAAGCCCTGAAAATATGAGCCTGCGCCTGGCCGGGCATCTGGGCCTCAGCGCGCCGGATCGGCCGCTATTGGCGCATCTGGGCCGCTCTGCCGATCCGCTCGACCAGATCGATGCGCTGGCCGATCATGGCTTTGGCGGCGTGCAGGACCTGTTCCTGAAACTGCGCCCAGCCGCCGAGCAGGTCGCGACAGCCACCCAAATGGCGCGGCGCGGACTTCGCCTTTCGAGCTTCGGCGGCGATCCACTGCACTGGAACACGCCCCTCTGGAGCGCGGAAGACGAGGGTGGGCGTGATGCCCTTTCGGAGAGCGTGGCGCTCAGCTGTGATCTGGCGCAGCGTTTCGGCGGTGCGGCCGCCGTGTGCGTGGCGGGACTTGATCCGGGGAGGTCCCGCCCGGCGCAGGTCGCGGCGATGATCGAGAATCTGAAGCGCCACGGAGAAGCGGCGGCACGGGCCGGGCTGGTCCTGCTGGTTGAACCGATTGCGGCCAGCCGAATCTCCGGGCTGCTGCTTGACCGGCTGGAGGACGGGCTTGCGATGGTGCAGGCCGTCGCCACGCCGTCGGTGCGGCTGCTGTTCGACGTCGGCCATGTCGCGATGATGGGACGGGATGTGGTGCACGCGCTTTCCGCCTGTCGGGATGCGATAGGCCTCATCCAGATTGCCGATGTTCCCGGGCGGATCGATCCGGGGCTTGGGCAACTGGATTGGCCCGCGATCATCGGCCAGATTGCCGCGCAGCGTTATGACGGTCTGCTGGAGCTGGAATTCGAACCGGCGGACCCGACGGCGGAGGGCGAGGCGGCGATGCTGGCCCGCCTCGCATCCCTGTTCGGCCCGATGCAGCCCTGACGTCGGCTCACCATTCCATTTCGGGCGGGACGATGAGGTCCTGCACGGCCTTGGGCGCATAGGTCCACGGCTCCTCGAACCCCACGGCGACCGAACTGTAACCCAAAATCTGGCGCAATATTCTGGACGATCCTTTCAGCACATCCGGATCGGTGGTCATGGGGAAGTTGATCATCGGCTTCCACCAGGGCGGGCAATAGCCGACGATGACACCTGCGCGCTCCAGATCGGTGGAGACATTCGCGCCCGTCCCGTGCAGCAGAAGATCGGTGTAGATCAACACCGAACCCGCCGGAGCTTCGGCTGGAACCGACTCATATTGCACGGTCCAGCTTTGCGGCTCGATGTCGCGATGGCTGCCGGGCACCATCCGCGTCGCGCCATTTTCTTCCACGAAATCGTCCAGACACCAGATGAAGCGGGTCTGCGCGGCGCCCGCCGACAGGGGGATGGCGCCGCTGCGGTCGCGATGGATGCCCTGCTGCGCGCTGCCGGGACGGGTGACGTTGGCGCCATAGCTATGGACAAGATAGGATTCGTCCAGCGTCTGCGGCCCCAAAATCTCCCGCGTGATGTGCAGCGGCAGCTCATGTTCCAGAATATCGCGGAAAAAGGGATGGCGATTGACCAGCTGCGCGCCGGACATGCGACGGTTGAGATCGTCATTGTCGGTGTAGAAACGGCGAACCCGCTCCTCGTCGATCGCTTCCTCGCGATCGATTTCGGCGGCAAGAAAATTACGCATCTCCTGCGCCTTGGCGGTGCTGAACACCTCCGCCGCTATAGCATAGCCCGCGCGGTCCAGGTCAGCGCGAATCTGGTTCATATCCCTGGTGGGCCGGGGTAGCGGACCGTCGAATTCCAGCGGCTTGACCGGCCGCTTGTCCCCGGCGCTCATGTCGCGGGTCACCTGCTTCTTCGCATTGCCAACGGCCATCCTGTCTCTCCTGCTGAGTGTCGATGTCGTGCCAGCCCGTCCTGTGGCCGCTCTTTATCTCGATGCCGGTCCGGCGTATCGGATCGCATGATAAATTACAACGCAATGTTTCATTTCAGGCCGCGAGAGGAAAGGCACCATGAAGAAGCCCGGCTGCGTTACGGGCGCCACCCGTGGTATCGGACGCGCCATCGTGCTGGCGGCGGGGACGGGTCATCATGCGCCGGACTTTCTTGCGGCCAAAGGCATCAACCCTGACCGACCTGATTGTCCGCTTCCCGCCGCAATGCCCGCGCCGCCAGTGTCCAGTGCAACGCGCCGAGCAGGAAGAAAGCGGTGATGCTCATCAGAGCGTCCCGCAGACCCTGCGCGGCATTGCCGCCGCGCAGTTCGGCGAAGCAGTCGCTGAGCAGACCCGCGACCAGAGGTCCCATGGAGACGCCGACAAGATTGGCGGCAACGATATAGACCGCGCTTGCCCGTGCCCGCATGGCAACGGGCGCGAGGCTCTGGGTCAGCGCAATGGAAGGCGCGGTCCACAAGGCGCCCAATATGATCGGCAGGACCAGCAGCATCAGCGCTCCCGACCCGCTGGGCATGTTGAGTACCGCCATATAGAGCGGCGCGCACAGCAGCACTCCGGCAATCGGCAGCCATAGCATCATGTGCAGTCCTGACCGGGCCAGCCGCGTGCCCTGCCAGCCTCCCGCCCATGTGCCGATCGCGCCGCAAATGCCGGTCAGCAGTCCCAGACTCAGTCCAGCCTGCGCCAGATTCAGGCCATGGTTGCGGATCAGGAAGGAAGGCAACCAGGCGGCGATCCCTGTCTGGGCGAAGGCGATCGCGGCGCTGCCCGCAATGACATGGACGAAGGCCCTGCGCCGCGCAAGAAAACGCAGGCTTTGCAGGAAGCTCGTCCGTTCCGGCGTGGTGGCATCGCTCTGGTCCATCCCTCCGCGGATCGGCTCGCGCGCGAGCAGAGGGAAGATGATAGCCACCAGCAGGCCGGGAACACCCGCGAGAAGGAGCGCGGTGCGCCAATCGGTTGCCTGCGCGACCACGCCGCCAATCGACAGGCCAGCCATGATTCCGACCGGCACGCCGACTGCGAACAGACCGGCGGCGGCGGATCGCTCGCGAGGAGGGTAAAGGTCGGATATCAGCGAATGGGCGGCAGGCGCGAAGCCTGCCTCCGCCAGCCCGACCCCCATGCGTGCGGCAAAGAACTGGTTGAAATTGCGTGTCAGGCCGCAAAGCGCCGTCATCAGGCTCCATATGGCGGCAAATCCGGCGATCAGGCGGACGCGGTTGAAACCCCGGTCGATGAGATGGGCGATGGGAATGCCCATCGCGGTGTAGAAAAGGCCGAACGCACCACCCGTCAAAAGCCCCAATTCCCAATCCGCCAGCTGGAAGTCCGCCTTGATCGGTTCCTGCAGGATAACCACGATCTGCCGGTCAAGATAGTTGAGGCTGTAGATGAAGGCGAGCATCAGCAGCATGAACGTCCGGCGGCGTCTGTCTGCCTGGGCGGGTCTTGCCATGGCTGTATCAGCCTGCGTCGGCGGGACCGGGTCTTCGATCGGCAGCGCAATCTGTCGGGACATCGCTCTTCCTTGTCGTTCGTGTCCGCAATAGGGTCATTGGTCGCAGCCGCAATCAACGCGGGCAGGGTGGTTTCCGCCCATATGGAAGCCTGTCTCCGGGCGCCTGCATGCGAGTCGCACGGGACCGCAGACCTGCGTTGCTGACGAGACGCGACGATATGGCCGGGTTAATGTCCTGCAATGTTCCTTATGGCGTATCGGGTTCCATTACCGTCATGGGCCAGCCGTCGGCGCAATGATAAAACGGGCGCAACGACCGAAATGGAGAGAGTGCCAATGCGAGTTGTCGCCAATCTGAATGTTTGTCAGGGACATGCGCGATGCGAGGACCTATGCCCTGAAGTGTTTTCGACGGATGCGGTAGAGGGCAAGGTAGTGATCGAGCATCCCGAGTTCCCGCCTGAACTGGAAGATAAGGTAAGGCTCGCCGTGCGCAACTGTCCGGAAGGGGCTTTGCGGATCGCCAAGGGAGGCAAGGCATGACTCTCGTCTTCCAGCCGCCCGCGCCAGATCATGTACCGGCTGAACTGATCGTCGATTTCGACTTTTTCAAGGTTCCCGAAGACGTAACGGATCCGGTCCAGATCTGGCACCGACTTGCGCGGGACGGCGCGCCGCCGATCTTCTACACGCCGCGCAATGGCGGGCACTGGGTGTTCCTGCGCTATGCCGACATTGTCGAGGGCTATCGCAACCATGAGATATTCTCGACCCGCGGGGCGCAGATTCCGCCGATCGAGCCGTTCCCCGTGCTGCAACCCAATGGCGTCGATCCGCCGGAACATGATGTGTTCCGCAAGATCCTGGCGCCCATGTTCACGCCGCTCGCCGTCCGCCGGATGACGGAAGGGCTGCACCGGCGCGCCGAGACGCTGATTTCCGGCTTTGCCGGTCAGGGCGGATGTGACTTCATTGCCGATTACGCCGCGAAATTCCCGACAGGAACCTTTCTGGAGCTTTTCGGTCTCCCCGAGGAGCGCCTGCCCGAATTTCTGCGCATCGCCAATGTGTTTTTCCGCAGCACAGATCCCGATATTCGCGCCGCGAACCTTCTCGAAATCTATGCGGTGCTTGAAGACCTGTTCCGCGAAAAAGAACGCAATCCTCAGAATGACATAGCGACGACCGTGCTGCAGGCGCGGGATTCGGATGGAAACCAGTTTCCCTGGCAGGACATCATCAATTGCGGTTTCCTGCTCTTCGTGGCGGGGCTGGATACGGTGACGAACACCATGGCCTATGTCTGGCGCTATCTGGCGACGACGCCGGACGCGCGGCAGAAATTCCGGGACCGGCTTGACGACCCGGCGGCCTTCCTGCTGGCAATTGAGGAATTGATGCGGATCAACGCCGTGTCGAACATCTATCGTCGCGTAACGCATGATTGCGAATATAAGGGCGTGCGGCTGCGCAAGAATGATCGCGTCATCCTGCCCAATACGGTGGCCAACCGGGATGCGTCCATCTTCCCCGATCCGCAGACGATCGACCTCGACCGCAAGGTGAACAATCATGTCACTTTCGGCGTCGGGCCGCACCGCTGCATCGGCTCCCACCTCGCCAAGCGGGAAATCATGATCTCCCTGCAGGAATGGCTGCGCCAGATCCCCGATTTCGAACTGGCGCAGGATCAGGAGGCGCTGTCCGTCTTCGGCGGCTCGGTCATGGGCTTTGAGTCGCTGAAGCTGCGCTGGTAACCAAAGGGGGAAGGCGGAGGGCGAACAATCGCCCTCCGCCTTCTTTCAACTGCGCGGCAGCCCCAGATGATGCTGGGCGATGATTCCGCGATGCACCTCGCTGGTTCCGCCATAGATGGTCTGGCCGATCGACTGGCGATAGGATGTTTCGATCCGCGCCGTGGCCGAACTGGCGTGACGCAATGTCGCAGGAGCGGCCAGTGCTGTCAGGTCGGCAGCATCGGCCATATAGATGTCGGTTGCGAACATCTTGGCCATCGGCCCGATCGCGCGGTTCATCTTTCCCGCCTCGATAGCCCAGGTCACACGGCGGCACAGCAGATCGGCAATCTCCAGATGGGTGTGCACACGCGCCAGGCGGATGCGGACGGCGGGGTCGTCGATCGGCTGCCGGCCGGTGCCGTCTTCCGTCCGCGCCCATTCCAGCGCCGATGCCATCAGGCTATGATGATAGATATGATAGCCTTCGCCGCCATGTTCGATTTCCATCGCGGCAGCCATGACCTTCAGCCCGCCATTGACTTCCCCCAGCCGATAGCGGTCGGGCACCCGCACCTCGTCATAGAAGGTGATGTTGGTGCGTTCCTCCTGTAGCGTCTCGACCGGCTGGATCGTCACCCCCGGCAGGGTCAGGGGCACAAGAAAGAGCGTGATCCCCTTATGCTTGGGCAGCGCGGGATCGGTGCGCGCCAGCAGCAGGACATAATCGGAAATATGGGCGCCGGTGGTGAACATCTTCTGCCCGCTGATCAGCCAGTCGCCGCCGTCGCGCACGGCGCGGGTCTGGGCGGCATACATGTCCGATCCCGAACCCGGCTCGGTAAAACCCAGACAGGCGAGCGCCGATCCGTCGGCCAGGCGCGGCAGCACCTCCGCCTGAAGTTCGGGCGAGCCGAATTTCATCGTCATGCGCGCGCCCATGTTCGTGCAGCCGATGGGGATGCGCGACAGGCCGAACTGCTCGAACACGCGGCCAAGCGCCGTCACTTCCATTGGGCTGCGGTTCTGCCCGCCCCATTGCTTCGGCCAGTCCGGATAGGCGAGGCCTGCCGCCGCCAGCTTCCGGTGGAGGTCGGGCAGATGCCCGTCCGTCGATGCGTGCGCCTGGGCCACGATGTCGGGCGTTATCTCCGCCTGCAGGAAGTCGCGAACCTGCCCGGCGAACGCCTCCGCCTTCGCTCCCATCCCCATGTCGATGCCCGGATCGCCTGCGTCGGGAAGAGTCGCGGCCGCACCCGCCCAGAGTCGATCGCCTGCGAGTCCGAGCCGCCGCTCAGGATCGCCATCGGCCAGCGCGACGCGGTTGATCGCCCGAAAATAAAGCTGAATGTCATATTCCACCGAAAGCCCGTAGCCGCCGAAGCTGCGCAGCGCCCGCTGCGCTGCCGTGCGGGCGCTGTGCGCCAGCCACCAATCCGCCATGGCGACCAGCGCGCCGGCATTCTCCTTGCCCTGCGCGATGCTCCAGATCGCATGCCAAAGCAGCAGTTGCCCGCCCTCTATATCGGTGATGGCGTCAGCCAGCGGGAAGGCGACACCCTGGAAGGCCCCGATAGGCTGGCCGAACTGACGGCGCTCGCTGGCATAGGCCGCCGCCATTTCGATCGCCCGCGTCGCTGCGCCCGCGAGCCATGCGGCGCGCAGGATGGTCCGTTCGATCATCGTCGCTTCGAAAAGGGCACTGATGGCATTGCCGCTCTCGATCGTCCGTTTTTCGCCGTCGGGCGTCGCGGCGATCAATGTGTCGCCTTCCAGTTCGAGCCCCACACATTCGGGGGCCGCACCGAACGTCACTGGTCGCGTCTGTGCGTCATGCAGCAATCTCCGCGCCGCCTGGCCCTCCAAACCGCCCAACAGCGTGCAGGCGGCAATGGCATCGGGCAGGGGAAGCGGCGCGACGCCTCGTCCGGCCGCCTCGCACACCAGTGCGGCCTCCATCAGACTGGCGCCCGATCCCCCCTGCGCTGCGGATAACCGCATCGTGACGAACCCCATTTCGGCGGTTTCCCGCCATAGCGCAACGTCCGGCGCTTCGCCCGCGCCGCGCGCTGCCTTCAGCACCTCGTCCCGCTCGAAGAAGCGAAGCGCCACCTCCCGCATCATTTCCTGCTGTTCATTCCATTCGAGGTTCATTCGCTTCCACCCTTGTTGGCGCTGCCCCGTTTCGTCATCCTGCCCATGGTCATGTCAATTTGCAGGCCGGGCGCTTCCGACCATGCGGAAAGCGGCATGTTCCTGCTGGGCTGCGGCAGGATGCCGCGCCACCGGAACGACAGGAGACGAGCTATGACAGAGTATATCCTCTATTCGGTGGAAGATCGCGTGGCGACGATCACGCTCAACCGGGCGGACAAGCATAATGCCCAAAATGAGCCGTTTCTGGAACAGCTCAATCAGGCGTGGGAGCGCGCGGCCGCGGATGAGCGCGTGCGGGTCATCCTGCTGCGCGCGGAGGGCAGGCATTTTTCCGCCGGCCATGATGTGAGCGAGGAGGCCATTCGCGACGGCGCCTTCAACCGGATTCGCGAGACGATCCCGGAGCGGGGGCTGCTGGGCATCCATGAATGGGAAGCGCGCCATTATCTGGGCTATTCGAAACGCTGGCGCGACATTCCCAAACCCTCGATCGCGGCGGTGCAGGGCGCTTGCATCGCAGGCGGATTGTTGCTGGCATGGCCCTGCGACCTCATCATCGCGGCAGATGATGCCCGCTTTTCCGACCCGGTGGTGCTGATGGGCATAGGCGGTGTGGAATATCATGGCCACACCTGGGAACTGGGGCCGCGCAAAGCGAAGGAAATGCTGTTTACCGCCCGCCCGGTCGATGCCCAGGAAGCGGAGCGGCGGGGTATGGTGAACCGCGTCGTTCCTCGCGCTGATCTCGATGCGGAGGCGCTGGCCTTGGCACGGGAAATTGCGCGGATGCATCCCCATGCGCTGGCCATGGCGAAGCGCGCAGTCAACCAGACGCTCGACATCATGGGTCAGAGCGCCGCGCTGCAAAGCTGTTTCGATATCCACCAGCTGGGCCATGCCTCTGCCTATGGCCAGACCGGCGAGTTCATCGTCGCGGGCATGAGCAAGGTGAAGGGGCACCAATGAGCATATTGACGGCGATTGACTGCGGCATTGCGACCATGACGCTGAACCGGCCGGAACGGCTGAATGCCGTGACCGAAAAGATGCTGGATGAAGTCGCGGCGACGCTGCAGCGCTGGTCGACCGACGCCGCGATCCGCTGCGTCGTTCTGACAGGATCGGGGCGGGGCTTTTGTGCCGGTTACGACCTGTCGGGCGACGATAAGAAGGAAGGCGCCGAAACCATGCGCGCCGATGAGGCGGCGGCCCGGATGATGGCGCACGCCGAAATCCCGCTGCTCCTGCATCGCATGCCCAAGCCGACCATCGCTTGCGTGCGCGGACCGGCGGCGGGCAGCGGTCTGGTCATGGCGGCGGCTTGCGACCTGCGGATCGCGTCACGCACGGCAAAGTTCAAGCTGGCCTTTGCCAGCGCGGGGCGTTGCGGCGATCCGGGGGGCAGCTATTTGCTGACGCGGCTGCTGGGCGCCGCCCGTGCCCGCGAACTGTTCCTGCTCGACGAGCCGGTGACAGGGGAAGCTGCGTTGGCCATCGGACTTGTTAACCGGCTGGTGGATGACACGATGTTGGAGACGGAGTGCGCGGCCATGGCCGGAAAACTGGCATGCGGCCCGACGGCGGCCTTCGCCGCGATGAAGCGCAACCTCAACGCTGCGGAAGTCGGCGCGTTGGAGGAAAACATGGTCATGGAGGCGGCGTCCAATGCCCAGATCAGCCTGTTCTCGCATGACGCTGGAGAGGCGGCGCGGGCCTTTATGGAACGGCGGCCGCCGCGCTTTCTGGGCCACTGAGACGCAATTTCCGCCATCCCGGAATGATGGCGGTCGCCCGTTCCAGCCCGCCGCATATTCGATATTGCAAAAAATAGCAGACGGGCTGCGGGCGATTTCGGACGCCGCCCGACACAGGAGATAAGGAATGGCAACGGCAGCCCGCGCGACGAATATCGACTTTATCAGGCGGGCGGTCGAGAGCGCTGACCTGGACGCGCTGCGGGTTGCCCTCTATCAGAACAGTGGGGACGAGGAGGTCGCAGCCCTGCCCCCCGCTGCACGGATGACGCCGCGGGAAAAGGCTCTGCTGATCGACCGGGCCGTGGATTGGCTCGCTGACAATGCCGGCGCCGCGGAACTGCCCGAACCGCCAGAAGAAGAGCTGCGCAGGTTGATGGTGATGGTCACCGGGCGGGAGATGACCGATCTGGAATTCGCCGCCCGGCGCGATCTGCCCGCCTTCCGTGCCTTTCCCTGCGCGGTGGAATGGACAGGTGACAGGCCGGAGATTCCGCAGGATTTCCGGGTCGTCATCATCGGGAGCGGCCCGGCGGGCATTGTCGCCGGCGTCCAGTGCGAGCTGCTGGGCCTGCCCTACATCCTGCTCGAACGGCAGGGGGAGGCTGGCGGCACCTGGACCATCAACCGCTATCCCGACGTGCGGGTCGACACGCCTTCGGTTACCTATGAATATAGTTTCGAAAAACTTTATCCCTGGGCCGAGCATTTCAACCGGGGCGAGGCTGTACGCGGCTATCTCCAGCATGTGTCGCGTAAATATGGCGTGCTGGAAAACAGCCGCTTCAACCATGATGTGAAAGGCGCGGCCTTTGACGAGGCGCGCAACATCTGGGTGCTGGATGTCGGCACGCCAGACGGGCCGCAGCGGATTGAGGCCAATGTCGTCATCACCGCATGCGGCACGTTCGCCAATGCCCAGCTGCCCGACATTGAGGGCATCGCCGATTTTGAAGGACGGATCGTGCATCCCTCGGCCTGGCCGGAGGATATCGACCTTGCCGGCAAGCGCGTCGCGGTCATCGGCAACGGATCAACCGGCGTGCAGTTGCTGAGCGCCGTCGCGCAAGAGGCGGCGCATGTCACCGTCGTCCAGCGCACGCCCCAATGGATCAGCCCGCGTGAGAAATATGGCGAGGCGATCGGTTCGGAACTGGCCTGGCTGATCGAGAACATGCCGGGCTACTGGAACTGGTGGCGCTATGCCGCGACCGCGCCGCTGTTCGATTTTCACCTGCTCCAGCGCGTCGATCCCGAATGGCAGCGGCAGGGCGGCAAGGTCAGCAAGGCCAATGACGATGTCCGCGCTTTCCTTACCAATTATATCCGGGAGGAAACCGGCGGGCGGGAAGATCTGATCGAAAAGCTGATCCCCGATTATGCGCCGATGTCGCGCCGCCCGGTGGTCGACAATGGCTGGTATCGGGCGCTCACCCGCGACAATGTCGAACTGCTGGCCGGATCGGTCGCGCGCTTCACCAAGACGGGCATCGAAATGGCCGACGGGACGGCGCGCGATGTGGACGTGGTTATCAGCGCCACCGGCTTCGACGTGCTCAAATATCTCTGGCCCGCCCGCTACAAGGGCGTTGGCGGCAGCGACCTGCACGACAGTTGGGACGCCGGTGACGGACCCCGCGCCTATCTGTCGATGATGGTGCCGGGCTTCCCCAATCTGTTCATGCTTTACGGTCCCAATTCGCAGCCTTTGACCGGGGGCACGGGCCTGCCGCAGTGGTGGCTGATCTGGGCGGGCTATGCCGCGCAATGCATCATGCGGATGCTGAAGGAGCAAAAGGGCCGCGTCGACGTGAAGCGGGAAGCCTTCGATCGCTATAATGAAGCGCTCGACAGAGAGGCGGGCAACTGGCTCCAGATGACGCCGGAGGGCGGCATAGAGAAAAATTATTATGTGAACCGCGACCATCGCCGTCTTCAGGTCAATGCGCCCTGGCTTGGCCCCGACTATCATCGCATGTGCACGGTGGTCGACTGGAACGATCTGGACCTGAGCTGAAGACCGGCCATGCCCAGACCCGCGCTGGCCGCGTCGCGCGCCATCGACATATTGAACTTCATGGCGGCCAGCCCGATGCGGGCGTGGTCGCTGACCGAACTGGTGCGGCATCTCGACCTCAATCCGGCCTCCTGTCATGCCCTGCTGGGGGCGATGACCAGCGACGGCTATCTGGTACGCGAGGCGCGCCGCGTTTACAGGCTCGGCCCGGCGTTGATCGCCATCGGCCATGGGGCGCTGCAATGCCATCCGGTGGTGGCGGCGGCGCGGGCGCAGATCGCCACGCTGTCGGCGGAGGCGCGGCTCGCCAGCCTGTTGACGGCGAGGGTGGGGGATCAGTTGATCGCGCTGGCTTCGGATGGGCCATGCCAACATCCAAGCCGGGATCCGGGGCTGCGTATCGGTCAGCGTGTGCCGCTGATCCCGCCGCTGGGGACCCCCTTCCTCGCCTGGGCGGCGGAGGAGGATGTTGCGGTCTGGCTGGAGCGCGCCGGGGCCGGAACGGAAAATGCCCGTCTGCGCCAGTCGCTGGCCGCCGTTCGCGACCGTGGTTTTGCCGTCACGCTGCGCAGTGAAAGGCAGGAGGCGGCGGGACTGGCCGTGCTGGATCTGGCGGACGAACCCTTTGCCGATGATCGCCGAAAACAGGCGATCGAACGGATCGGCCGCATGGGCGAGGATTATCTGATGATCGAGGGGCAAGCCGACAGGCTGCATCCGGTCGGCCTCATCTCCGCTCCCGTTTTCGATGCCGATGGGGCGATTGCCTGCACGCTGTCGCTCTTCGGCTTTGACCGGCCCATGTCCCTGTCGCGCATCCATGCGCTGGGGCGGATGCTGGATCGTCATTGCCGGGCCGCGTCGGCCATGCGGAAAACCGAACGAAACACTATTTGGGGAGAAGCTGGATGCGCGCTCTGATCTACGAAGGTGGCGGAAAGATACGCTATGTAGAGGATCTGGAGGTGCGCGAGCCGGAAGCGGGCGAGGTGCTGGTGCGCATCGCCGCCAGCGGCATCTGCCACTCCGACATTTCGGTGGTGAACGGCACGATCGACTGGCCCGTGCCGGCCGTGCTGGGTCATGAGGGCGCAGGCGTGATCGAAAAGGTGGGACCCGGCGCCACTGATCTGGCCGTCGGGGATCATGTCGCGCTGCATACGCTCGCCAATTGCGGCACCTGCGGGCCATGCGAAAGCGGCAAGCCGACCCAGTGCCGCCGCTCCTATGGCAACCGCGCCCAGCCTTTTTCGCTGAACGGACAGCCGGTGCAGAATTTCGCCGCCACCTCCACCTTCGTCGAAAAGACGGTGGTGAAGGCGAATCAGGCAGTGAAGATCGATCCCTCCGTGCCGCTGGATATTGCCTGCGTCGTGGGCTGCGGCGTTCTGACCGGCGTCGGGTCCGTGATCAACCGCGCTCAGGTGAAGCCGGGCGATACGGCTGCGGTGTTCGGCATTGGCGGCATTGGCCTTAACGTGCTTCAGGGGCTGCGGCTGGCGGGTGCGAGCCGGATCGTCGCCATCGACCTGCTCCCCTCGCGCGAGCAAAAGGCGCGGGAGTTCGGCGCGACCGATTTCATCGACGCCTCGCTGGGCGACACGCCCGCCCGCATCCGCGACATCGTTTCGGACGGCAGGCCCGATCAGGGCAGCGGCGTCGACTGGTCCTTCGAATGCGTAGGCAGCACCCGCGTTCTGGCCGACGCGATGGCCAGCCTTGGCTGGGGCGGCAATTGCGTGATCGTGGGCACCACCGCCATGGGCACCACGGCGGACATTCCGCTGACCCCGCTCGCCTTTGTCGACCGGGGCGTCATGGGCGCCCGCTATGGCGCATCCCGCCCGCATCGCGACATCCCCTCCTATATCGCGCAATATCGTCAGGGTAAGCTGATGCTCGATGAACTGGTGACGCAGCGCTATGATCTGGCCGATTTCGAGCGCGCCTTTCACGATCTGGAGGCTGGCAAACTGGCGCGGGGAGTCTTCGTGCTTTGAGCGATGAGGAAATATGGGATCTGCCGCCGCTGCGGCCCGGTTATCCGGCCTCCCCGGAACTGGCCGAACGGCGCGCAAGGGCGACCGGAATGGCGGAGGAAGGCACGCCGCCAGCCGAAACGACGATGGGCGGCGTGCGTTGCCTGCTGATCGAACCCGAAGGGGGCGAGAGCGAAGGCGCGATCCTCTATCTGCATGGCGGAGGCTACCGGCTGGGATCGCCCCTTGCCTATGTCGACTATGCCCGGCGGCTGGCGACGGCGGCGGGGCGACGAATCATCCTGCCCTTCTATCGGCTTGCGCCGGAGCATCCTTTTCCCGCCGCGCTGCATGATGTGGTGGCGGTCTTTCGGGCGGTGGAAAACCCCGCCTCTGCGGTGATCGCCGGGGATTCGGCAGGCGGCGGGCTGACGGCGGCGCTCTGCATCGTGGCGGCGCGGGCGGGATGGCAGCCCGCGGGCGCGATACTCGTGTCGCCGATGCTCGACCTGACGGCGCGGTGCGACAGTCATGATCGCAACGCCGCGCGCGACGCGCTTTTTTCAAGAGCGGCGGTGCTGGACGCAGCCAAACTCTATCTTCAGGACCATGATCCGGCCGACCCGCTGGTGTCGGCCATTCATGCCGACCCGGCCCAATTTCCGCCGCTGCTGCTGCTGACCGGCGGAGCGGAAGTGCTGCTCGACGAAGCTCTGGACTTTGCGCGCAGTCTGGCGGTCGCCGACAGGCGCGTCACGCTGCATGTCGCGCCGGGCATGGGGCATGTCTGGCCGCTGATGGCGCCGCAATCCCCTGCCGCTGCCGAGGCCGTCAATGCCATGGCGGCCTTTGTGAAGGGGCTGAACGGGCCAGGCTGACGGGGTTTCCATATGGCCGGAAAGCCGGGCCGTTCCGTTGCCGTGCAGATATGGCTGGCGGAAAAAGCAGATCAAACAGGTTCAACCTATTACCGAAAGATGTTCTGATGACGACCAGCCTGCCCTTCCCCGTCTATGACGCGGACAATCATTTCTACGAGCCCGAAGACGCGCTGTTCCGTCATCTGCCGAAGAAGTGGCACAAGGACTTTCGCTTCGTCGAGGTCGACGGGCGCAAGCGGCTGGCGATCAGGGGACAGATTTCGGACTATATCCCCAATCCAACCTTCGAGCGGGTGGCGGCTCCCGGCACGCACGTCAAATATTACAAGGCCGAAAATCCTGAGGGCCTGACCATGCGCCAGATGACGGGCAAGCCGATCACGCCCCCTGAATCCTGGCGCTACGGCAAGGATCGGCTGGCTGTGCTGGACGGGCATAATGTCCATGCGGCTTTGATGTTCCCGACGCTCTTCTCAGTGATTGAGAAGTGGATGAGCTATGATCATGAATTTCTTCACGACGCGCTGCATGCCCTGAACCGGTGGACCAGCGAGGAATGGGGCTTCGCTCGCGAAAATCGCCTGTTCGGCGTGCCGGTCGTGTCGCTGGCCGACATGGACAGGGCGATCAGGGAGACCGACTGGCTGATCAGGGAAGGTGCGAGGACGATCTGCATCCGTCCCTCTCCGGTGCCGGGCTATCGCGGCGGGCGGTCGATGGGACTGAAGGATTTCGATCCCTTCTGGGCGCGCATTGAGGAAGCGAAGATCTTTGTATCGATCCATGCGTCCAATTCCGATTATGACCATCTGATCGAGATGTGGACCGGGGGCAGCGAATGGCTGCCTTTTGAATCCGATCCCTTCGTCAACTGCCTGCGCATCATCGAGCGCGCCATTTCCGATACAATCGCCGCCATCATCTGCGGCGGCGTGTTTGACCGCTTCCCCGGCGTGCGCGTGGTCAGCGTGGAAAATGGCGCGAAATGGGTGATTCCGCTGATCGAGCAGCTGCGCCATGTCTATGGTCAGATGCCGCAGAAGTTCAAAAATGATCCTGTCGAGCAGTTCCACCGCAACATCTTCGTGACGCCCTTCGTCGAGGATGACTTTGCCGAACTGGGCCGGCACATGCAGGTCAACCGAATCCTGTTCGGCAGCGACTATCCGCATCCGGAGGGTACGGAGCATCCGCTGGACTTCCTGCACGAACTCACCAGCTTTTCCATGGCCGACAAGGAGAGGATCATGTCGTCCAACCTGAAGGGGCTGCTGGAAGGCAGGCGGGATTGAGGATCGGACAAGTGAGCCAGGATGTCATAGACCAGTTGCGCGCGACCCTGAGCGATCATGCGGACGACCGCGCGATCGAACTCGATGGGCGATGGATCAGCTGGGGCGATGTCGCCCGTTATGGCGACGCCGTCGTGGCCGCGCTGGACGCGGCCGGATGCCCGGCCGAGGCGAAGGTCGGCATCATCATCCGCAATCGCCTTGCCCATGCGGCAGCGGTCGTGGGATTGCTGGCGCATCGCCGTTCGATCAGCTTCATCTATCCTTTTCTGCCCGCGACCGCGATTGCCGACAATGTCGACAGTCTGGGAGCGGGCGCGATCCTTGCCGATCCGGAGGACTGGCCGGGCTTTTCCGACGCAGTGAAGGGCGCGGGCTGCGCGGGGATCGCGCTGGGCAGCATCGATCATGCCCCCGCGCTGGTTGAGGGGCTGGATAGCTGCACGCGTGGCCAATTCGACCGGATGCTGAAAGATGGCGGCATTGAAGTGCTTTCCAGCGGCACCACCGGGACGCCCAAGCGCATCGCCATGCCGCTCAGGCTGCTGGAACGCGCCGTGATGAGCGCGCCGGGCGGCGAATCCGGCATGGCGCCGCCGGTGCAGATCAATATCTGGCCGCTGGGCGGGGTGGGGGGCGTTTGTCTACTGACGGGCGCGGCCGTCAACAACACGCCGCTGGTGATGATGGAGCGCTTTTCGGTCGATCGGCTGGTCGATGCCTTGCGCCGCTATCGCCCGCCGACGCTGGGCCTCAATCCCACCGCCATCGCCATGATCATGGATGCAAATGTCGCGATCGAGGACATGGATAGCGTCAAGAGCGTGTCGGGCGGATCGGCTTATCTGGACCCGGACCTTCAGGACCGGTTCGAGCGGCGTTACAACCTTTCCATTCTCTGGGGTATGGGCGCGACGGAATTTTGCGGGACGATCATACGCTGGACGCCGCAGATGCGCGAGGCGATGGGCCATGCCAAGCGCGGCAGCACCGGCCTTCCCATGCCGGGCGTCGATATTCGCGCCGTCGACCCGGAAAGCGGCGCCGAAGTCCCGCCCGGCGCAGAAGGGCTGCTGGAGGTGCATTGCCCTTCGGTCCGTCCCGACTGGGTGCGCACCACCGACCTCGTGATGATCGATGAGGACGGCTATGTCTTTCATCGCGGGCGCCATGACGGGGCGATCGTGCGGGGCGGCTTCAAGATACTGCCGGAGCGGGTGGTCGATGTGCTGCGGCAGCATCCTTCCGTCGTCGACGCTTCAGTCGTCGGCATCCCCGATGCCCGGCTGGGCGCGGTGCCGGTGGCGGCGGTGGAACTCAGTCAGGGCGCAGCAGGGGTGGATGAGCAGGCGTTGCTGGCGCATCTGCGCGCCGAACTGCCGCCCACCCATGTTCCGGCGCAGATCCGCATCGTCGACGCCTTGCCGCGCACCCCTTCGCTGAAGGTCAGCCTGATGGACGTGAAGCGGCTGTTCGCGGCCGCGTGAGCGGCCATCATCCCGCGAAGCGCCGGATCGGCACGCCCTGCACGCCAAGTCCTTGAACGGCGAAAAGCCGTCCGTTCAGCGGAGCGGCCGGCGCTTCGCTGGGCATGTTCATGCTGGTGACGAACAATATGTCCCGATCCGCGCCGCCAAAGGCCAGACTGGTCGGGCTGGGCACCGGCATCACGATCACCCTGTCCAGCGTGCCGTCTGGGGCGAAGCGTCTTACCTCGCCCACGCCGGTAAAGGCGCCGTTGGTCGTGGTCCACAAATAGCCGTCCATGTCGACCGCTGCACCATCGGGCGTCTCCATGCGCTTGAGGCGATGGAACAGGCGCTTGTTGCGGGGCGCGCCGCTTTCCTCGTCCCAGTCATAGGCATAAATCGCATCCCGCGTGCTGTCGGCGAAATAGAAGATGCTGTCGTCCGCATTCCAGCAGGGTCCATTGGACATGGCGACATTGCGTTCCAGCACATGCAGGCTGAGATCCGGGTCCAGCCGATAGAGCGATGCGCGACCGACGCCCTCGACAGGAGGCGTGTAGAGCGTATCGATGTCCAGCGACCCGACGACGAAGCGGCCCCTGCTGTCGACCTTGCCATCGTTCAGGCGCACGCCCTCCCGACCCTCCTCAGGATGTGCGACAAGGGTCAGGGCGCCCGTGTCGAAGTCGAAAAGATGCAGCCCCGTTTCCATCGCGATCACCGCGCCGCCCCGTTCGCGCAGGGCCATGGAGCCGATGGTGGCGGGCAGGTCCCAATGCTGGACGTCCGATCCGTCGGCGGCGCAGCGCCAGATCTGGCAGGAGAGGCCATCGATCCAGTAGAGCCGCTGCTCTCTCTCATCCCAGATGGGAGATTCGCCCAGCTTGTTGTCGCAGTCGACGCAGACGCTGATTTCCATGGAAATCCTCCCCATATTTTCAGTTTTTCGTTCGATCCGTTATCCTGGCAATCATCCTGACCCGCAATCCGCATAGGCGGAATGAACCGGCTTTGGTCGTGGATCGGCCATGCCGGAGCGATAATCACCGCGGCATATCCGCGATAGGGAGAGAATGGGAATGACGACGTCGCTGTTGGGGCTGGAGGGCAAGAAGGCGCTGATCGTAGGCGGCGGCCGCGGCATGGGGGAAGCGAGCGCGCTGATGCTGGCGCAGGCGGGATGCGACATCGCCGTGCTGGACAGCGAACTGGAGCGGGCTGAGCAGGTCGCGGCCGAAGTGCGCGCTCTGGGACGCAGGGGCGTGCCGGTCAGGGCGGACATATTGGACGAGGCTTCGGTGCAACAGGCCGTCGCCGATGTGGAAGAGGCGCTGGGAGGCCTCGACATATTGGTCACGATCGTCGGGCAGGCGCTGTTCAAGCCGCTGCTGGACGTCACGCTGGAGGAATGGGATCATGACCAGTCCCGCAACCTGCGCTATTTTTTCGTGACGGGCCGGGCGGTCGCCGCATCGATGATCCGGCGCGGGGTTCCCGGATCGCTGATCTGCATCGGTTCGGTCGACGGGCTTCAGGGCGCGCCGTCGCACGCGGCCTATGGCGCGGCCAAGGCGGGCCTCATGCATCTGGTGAAATCGATGGCGGCCGAATGGGGCCGCAACGACATCCGCGCCAATGCGGTGGCGCCTGGCAGCATCACCACCCCGCGCCTGCCCGAAACGCCGCAATCCCGCGCCGCGATGGAACAGAGCGTGGTGCCGATCGGCCGGGCGGGCACGACGCGGGACGTGGCGGGCGCCGTGCTGTTTCTGGCATCCAGCCTGTCGGAATATGTGACCGGACACACGCTGCTGGTCGACGGCGGATGGATGGCGGCCAATCATTTCGATCCCCGCGTCATGGCTACCAAGACGAGCAGCGGATGATCAGGATCGCAAAAAGCGGGTGATGGCGGTCAGGCATGGCTCCGCCGCATCATGCTGGGGCCAGTGGCCGCTGCCCGCCAGACGGAGTTCGCGCATGTTGGGCAATTGCCGCGCCAGTTCAGCAGGAACGCCAGAGGGCCAGCTCTGCTCTCCATAGATCAGCAGCGTGGGGCATGTGACCTTGCGCCAGAGCGCGCGGGTTTCTTCAGGGGTAATGTCCGGGAACGGCCAGACCGCCAGATAAGGGTCATGCTTCCACTGCCAGCCTCCTCCGGTCACGGCGCGCAGACCATGGCGGGTCAGGTGCCTTGCCTGGCCGTCAGTCAGATAGCGATGGCGTGCCTGCATCCGGGCTGCAGCCTCTTCCACGGACCCGAACAGGCGCGGTGAGGCGCTTTCGGCCAGCCGCCTCTCTTCGAACCATGTCCTGATCCGCTGATCCACCCGCTGATCGAGCCGCACGGCTTCCACATGCGGCGGCGCGCCCACGGCCTCGATTGCTATGACCCGTTCGACATGGTCGCAAAGCGCCCCGGCAAAGCGCAGCGCGATATGGGCGCCGAGCGAATGGCCGATCAGCGTCACGCGCCGGTCGGGAGAAACCCCCAGCGCATCGCAGAGCGCCGCCAGATCGGAAAGATAGGCGGCGAAATTATAGCGCCCGTCCTGCGACCAGCCGCTGTCGCCATGGCCGCGCAGGTCCGGGGCGATCACATGATGGTCCCGGCGCAGGGCAACGGCGATGGCGTCCCAACTGCGGCCATGATCGCGATTGCCGTGGATCAAGATCGAGATCGGCGCGCCCTCATTTCCCCAGTCGGAATAAGCCAGGGGCATGCGCGCGTTATGAAATCGCCGGGCTGCCGGACGAATGGAGTGCCCGGCTGAATCGGGTCCTGCCAGGCCGTCTTCTGAAATGTGCTGCATTGGCGGAGGCTAAAGCCGACAGCGGTCCGCACGGAGACATATAATCGCGAATTTCCGGAAGGGCGTAATGGAGGACGGCTGCGCGATTTTGGAGAACTTGAAACTGTCCATAGGTAAGTTTACGGTGCGCCCGAAAATAAAGCGCGCCCGCAAGCAGCGGGGCCATTGTCGCAAGGGGCATTAGGAGAGCTTTATGGGTTCCAAATCGGAAGACGGGGCAGGGCGTTCTCGCGGACGGGGCAGCGTGAAGTCCTGTCTGCGGACATTGGAAGTCATCGAATATTTCATGACCTTCGGACGGCCTGCCCGCACGATCGAGATCAGCGAGGCGATGGGCATCCCCAATTCCAGCGCCGATGAAATTCTGCGCACGCTCGCGGCGACCGGTTATCTCAGCTATAATCAGACGTCCAAATATTATGCGCCGTCCTACAAGATCGTCGCCAATGCGAATGCGATAGAGCAGCGTTTCTTCGGCGATACCCGCATCAGGCAGATTATGGAAAGCATGCGGCGGGAGACCGGCGCGTCGGTTTTCCTGACCCAGCAGAACGATTGCTGGGCGGAAAGCGTCGCCGAAATGCATGGAGTCTGGACGGCCGCGCCCGATGAAGAACCGCGCTATCGCAACGAAATGATCTGCTTCGACCGCAACAGCTGGCGTCCGGCCACCAACTTCTCGGCGGCAATGCTGGCGCAACAGTCCAACGTCGCGATCGTCCAGCTGGCCACCCGGACCCAGCGTCTGGGACTGGGACCCAAGGGGCCGGCGCTCATGAAAAATCTGGTCGACCGCATCGCCCATACCCGCGCGCGCGGCTTTGCGTTGTGCCGCCGCAGCGAATCCGTCCCGGTTGATTCGATCGCCATCCCTCTGCGCGTGTCCAACGCCGTGACGGCGCACGCGATCGGCGTCGTCGGCGATCCGCTGTTCCAGAATGACAATGATGTCCGCAACATGCTGTCTGCGATGCAGTCAGTCATCTTCCGGCATAATGACGAGGTGCGACGTTCCGGTTCGGCCGGGCGGATGCAGTGAGCGCATGGGTCAGGAAAGTGCGGCCATGATGTCGGCGGCAGTGGCGATACGCGCGGCCATGCGCAGCTGATCGCGGATGATGACTTCGTGCGTGCGGGCGTCGGCGGCGGCCGTGCAGTCTTCCGCGACGATGACGTGATAGCCAAGATCGGCTGCCGTCAGGACGCAGCCCGCCACGGCGACATTGGTGGAAACGCCGGTCATGACGATGGTGGTGACGCCCATTCGCCGCAGCATGGCGTCGAGCGAGGTGCCGTTGAAGCCGATCAGGCCCGAACTGCGGGCGACGATGAAATCCTGCGGCTGGGGCGCGATTTCGGCGGCGAAATCCGCCTCCGGGGTGCCGCTGATCAGCAGGCGGTTTTTTCGCGCCATGACGGCCAGCAGGCTGTTCGGCATGACATCGGCGAAATCGGAGCGATGGATGATCGGCAGGTGCACGACGGGAGCAGAAGCGCGACGAAACGCGTTCGCCAGCGCGGCTGTTCGGGGCAGAATGGCACGATCGCGGACCTGCTCCACAAGCCCTTCGAACCCGCCCATGCCCGGTTCCACTATGCCGCGCTGGCATTCGCTCACGATCAGGGCGACGTGCGCCCCAAGGGTTACAGGCATCGGCTTTTCCTGATCCGCAATTTCATAGAGAAAAGAGGTCTTGACATATATTTGCCAAGCAAGTGAATATTTACTCCACGCATATGGAAAACCGGGTTTGGCGCTTTGCTCTTCCCGGTTTCGCCATATCACTGATGTTCAAGCAGAATGAGAAGATCGAGGAGTCTGTAAATGGCAACCCAATATGCCGAAGCCGCGACCGATGAGGATTCGGCTCACCTGACGGAGCGCCCGCTGCCGATTGACGATACCCCCGAATTGCGGCAGGCGCTTGAGCAGGGCGAACCCCATACGCTGCTGATGACCTATGTGCATCTGAGCGGCGATGAGGAGATGCTCGACAAGTTCGCGCCTCATTTCAAGTCGCCTTACGCCTATCCCCCCGAAGCCATTCCCGCCGAATTGCTGGTGGAGTTGCGGGAGAAGCTGCTCCATGTGCTGGTGACGCCGGGCGCCGCGAAGCAGGGGGAACCGTCCGAGGCGCTGATGCACCGGATGATGTCCGTGGGCCTCGCCGAAGATGTCGAGCCGGAATTCCTGCCGCTGCTGTTCGACCAGATCGGCTTCCGTCCGGAGGCGCCCCGTCGCGACAATCCCGATCGCAAGCCCGCCAATCCGGATTTCAAGGTGCTGGTGATCGGCGCCGGCATGACCGGCATGGCCGCCGGCATCAAGCTGGAAGAGGCCGGTTACGATTGGGTCATCATTGAAAAGAATGAGGAAGTCGGCGGGACCTGGTGGGAAAACCGCTATCCGGGCGTCGGCGTCGACACGCCCAGCCACTTCTATTCCTTCTCCTTCGCGCTCAACCCAGGCTGGCACAATTACCATCCGCAGGGCACCGACATGTTCGCCTATCTCAAGCAGGTGGCGGACGATTTTGGCCTGCGCGAAAACATCCGCTTCAACACCCGCGTCGAAAAGCTGGTGTGGGACGATGCGGCGGGCGTGTGGAACGTCACGGTGCGCAAGTCCGACGGCAGCGAGGAAGTGATCCGCGCCAATGCCGTCATCAACGGCCATGGCCCGGTCAACCGCCTGAAGTGGCCGACCATTCCGGGGCTGGAGAGCTTTGAGGGGATTCGCCAGCACACCGCGACCTGGGACACGTCGATCGACCTCAAGGGCAAGCGCGTGGGCATCATCGGCACGGGCGCCAGCGCCGCGCAGTTCATTCCCGCCGTGGCCGACGATGTCAGCGAACTGCACGTCTTCCAACGCAGCCGCCACTGGGTCATGCCGACCCCGGCGGGCGAGGATATCGTCAGCGACGGCGTCAAATTCGCCATGCGGCATATTCCGCATTATCTGGAATGGTACCGCTTCCGCATCTACTGGTATGCAGCCGACGGCCTTTATCCCAATGTGCTGCTCGACCCCGAATGGCCCAAGGATTCGCCCTCGGTGTCCGCCGTCAACGAAGCCATGCGTCAATTCGCCATCGGCCATATCGAGCGCACCTTCGCCGATCGTCCCGACCTGCGCGAAAAGCTGACGCCCGACTTCCCCGTCTTCTCCAAGCGCATCATCCTTGATCGGGGCACCTATTTTCCGACCTATCTCAAGCCCAACGTTCATCTGGAGCAGGAAGGGATCGAACGGATCACGCCCAAGGGTATCGTGCTGAAGGACGGGCGGGAAATCGAACTGGACGTTCTGGTCTGCGCCACCGGTTTCGACGTCGCCAATATGATGGGCCAGCTGGAGATCGTCGGCGTCGGTGGCAAGCGTCTGCGCGACGAATGGGGCACAGAGGATCCGCGCGCCTATTTCGGCATGCTGATCCCCGGCTTCCCCAATTATTTCCACACCGTCGGTCCCAACAGCGCACCCAACCATGCTGCGGGCCAGAACCTGATTTCCGAATGCCAGGTTCATTATGCCATCGAATGTCTCGACTGGCTGAATGAGCGGGACAAGAAGGCCTTGCAGCCGACCGTCGCCGCGTTCGATGCCTGGCAGAAGAAGGTGGAGACCCAGATGGTGAATATGATCTGGAGCCATCCGCGGGCGTTCAGCTATTACAACAACAGCCAGAAGCGGAATTTCCTGTCCTGGCCGTGGCGTCTGGTCGACTTCTGGAATGAATGCCGCGGACCGCGCCACGCGGATTTCGAACTGCTCTAACGGCACGCAATCATCTGTCCGAAGGAAGGGGGGGAGCGATCGCCGCTCCCCCTTTTTTCGTTCAGGCCTGCATGAACTGCCCGCCATTCACATGGATCAGCGCGCCGGTCATCGCCGCGGACAGGTCAGACAGCAGAAAAATCACGGCGCCCGCGCATTCGTCATCGGTCGCGAACCGGCGCAGCGGCAGCGCGTCGGTCAGGTCGCGGCGCAGCTCATCCGGCGTGATCCCGCGGATCGCCGCTCGCTGATCGAAATTGGCACGCAGCGGTTCGCCGTCCATCCAGCCCATCAGCGCGCCATTCACCCGGACGCCGGATGGGCCAAGTTCGCCCGCAAGCTGCCGGGTGGCCTGATCCAGTGCGGCCTTGGACATGTTATAGCCGCCCGCCGCCGGATTGGTGACGCGGGTGCCGATGGTGCCGATATTGACGACGCACCCTCTTGCCCGGCGCAGATGCGGCAGGGCCAGTTGCACAAGGCGGAGCGCCCCGAAACAATTGACCTCCATGGCTTCGCGCCATTCGGCAAGGTCGGCCTGCTCGAACAGGCCGCTGGTCATGCGGAAGGCGCTGTTGACCAGCCCGTCAATCGATCCGAAGCGCGATGCCGCGCCTTCGATCAGGGCGCGGCAATCCTCGGCGCGGGTGACGTCGCAGCGGACCGCCAGCGCGTCGCCGCCCGCTGCGCGGACCTCTGCGGCTACCTCCTCCAGCAAGCCGCCCGATCGCGCGCCCAGCGCGACCCGCGCCCCTTGTGCCGCGCATTGCAATGCCAGCTTGCGCCCCAGCCCCGGCCCGACCCCGCTGATGACGATGGTCCGGTCTTCCAGCAGGCCGCCGCGCATCACAGCCTGTCCAGATGGGTGTCGGTTCCAAACACCGTGGGGATGAAGGGGGCGGCCAGCGCGATGCCGCCCAGCCCGGCTTCTTCGATCGCACGGGCCAGGGGCATATAATGCGCGTCCCAGGCCAGCTTGGGGTCGTCGACGGAAAAGCTCAGGAAGAGGGCGCGGTTGCTCGCGTCTGCGGGTACGTCCTTGGGGCTGGTCGGATCGAGCGGAATGGGCGATCCGCTGACCGCTACGTCGCCCGGCAGATCGCGATCCTTGAGGAAGGCGGCAAGATCCACGCCGCTCCTGCCGTCGGCCAGATCGACGATGAAGGCGACCACGCCGCCATAGGCGCGGTCGAGGGCGAGTTCGATCGGCATGGCGCTGCCCGGCGCGTTATATTCGGCATCGAAGCCATAGAAGCTGGTGTGGATATGATCGCGTTCCCTGAACATGCGGCCGGTGGCGTGAAGGTCGTTGACCTGCTTCACTGCCCAGGCGTCCCAGTCGCGATGATGGCCATCAAGAATCCAGTAGAGCGCGAGAAAGGACCCTTTGTTCAGGTTCATACCGCCCGATCCGAAGCGCAGCGCCTTCTCCTCGCGCGTGGCAACGAACCGCCCCCCGGCCAGCGTATAGGCGCCGATCATGCAGCCGCTGTAAAAATGGTCGCGTTCATACCAGCGATTATAGGCCGCCTCGAAACCGGGACGCGGCTCGACCATGGTGAAAAGCAGCGAACCCAGCCGGATCGGCCGGTCCGCCCGCGGTATCCGGGCGTTGCTGAACAGGGTTTCACTCGTCTGCATGAAGCCTCTCCTTGAATGATCCGGGCAGATGAACGCCGCATCGAGGCAGCGTCAAAAACTGGCGCGCCTCTTCCAGCCCTGCGGAATCAGCAGCCGGCTTCAGTCCGTCAGCCCCGCCAGCGCGCGATAGGTAGGGTGGCCTATATCGGTCAGCAGATCGGCATGCCGGGGCGCCCAGCCCAGTTCCCGCCGCGCCCGCGGGCTGCGCGAGCGGCTGCACGTCGCCATGCCGATCAGCGTTTCGAACTTGCCCCAGCGCCTCACTCCCTCGGCAAAGTCGACGCTGCGGGCGGCCAGCCCCAGATCGTCTGCCACCGCCTGCGCCATGGTCCGGTTGTTCACCTCGCCTGCGACCGCATGATAGAGCGCGCCGGGAACGCCGTTTTCGAGCGCGAGTCGGTAGAGTTCAGCCAGATCCTCGACATGGATGTTGGAATAGAGGTTCAGCCCCGCGCCCAGATAGCCGACGTCCCCGCTCTTGCCCGCATCGCTGTAGAACATGCGCAAATGGCCGCAGCCGCCATTGCCCCAGATCATCGGAGGGCGGATGACCATGGCCTGCACCGTGCCGGAATAGGCCGCCTGCCGCACCATGGTTTCGGTGACCAGCCGGAAACCGATATGGCGGGAGGGAATGAAGGCGTCATCCTCGGCAAAGCAGTCTTCGCTCCATGCGCCATCCGTCCGTTGGGAAAGCAGGCCGGTGCCGCTCGTGAACAGCAGCCGGTGCCCGCGCCCCGCCACGCCCTGCACCATGGCGAACAGCGTGTCATATTCCGCCTGCAACATCAGCTGCGCGGCATAGACGGTCGCGTCATGGCGGCTCATCGTCTCGATGACGCTTTCGCGGTCGGACAGGTCGCCGCGCAGCGGCACAGCGCCACTGGCCGTCACGGCTTCGTCCTTTTCCGCCGACCGGCTGAGGCCGCTGACCTCGTGCCCCGCACGCGCCAGATTGCGGGCGATATGCGACCCCAGAAACCCGGTAGCGCCGATGATCAAAATGCGCATTGCGTTTTCTCCTCCGGCCGAGAGGCACCGGCGCACCCAATCCGTCAAGCGACCGTCTGCCGCTTTCCAGAGGCGCGGAAACCCCATGCTGTTCAGCGCGGGCAATTTCCCCCAGAGCGCGCTGCGTTAATCGGACGCAGGTCGCGCACGCCAGCTTTTTTGTTTTCGCATCGTTTTAAGCGCAAAACCGGTTCCCACTTTTGCGCACGATGCTCTATGCGGCCCGAACTGACTGGACGGGCTTTCTTCGCCGGTTCATGGTGAGGCGAGCAAGGGGAAATCGACTAAAGCCATGGCGAACGGTCAGGGAGTGAAAGCCGCAACATTGCATAGCCGGCGCGCTGGCAGGCCCAGTGCTCGAGAAGCCGAACTCAAGCATGAAGCCATGCTGGAGGCGGCGCTGGAGGAATTTGCCCGCGCCGGCTTCCATGGCGCGTCGATCCGGGCCATCGCCGACAAGGCGGGCCTGTCGACCCGCACCCTTTACAACCGCTATCCCGATAAAGCCGCGCTTTTTGCCGCCTGTCTCGAAATGTCGTCACTTCAGGTCCGGTATAAGCCGTCGGACAGGCTGGGCACCCTCTATGAGCAGCTGGTGCATTTCGGCCGGATCATGCAGGCCCGGCTGAATGAAGACCGATCGACGCGCCTGGCCCGCGTCATCCTCCGCGAAGCGGCCAGCTTTCCCCAACTCCGGGACATTTCGCGGTCGCAATTTCATCGTTTTCAGCTGGGTCCGGTGCAACAGATTCTGGAATCGCATGGCTTTGCGCCCGACCAGGCGGAAAAGCTGGGCGAGGCCTATGCCGCGCTCGCCTTCCAGAAATGGCAGACCAGGACCATGTATAACGAAGCTGCGTTGACCCCCGCGGAGATCGACGAGCAGATCGAGAGCGCGACCGCCCTGTTCCTGAAAGGCGCCCTTGCCCTTCGCCAAGATTGAGGGCTCAGCTTCGCCCGTCCGTCCGGATGACGTCAGCGGATGCTGGTATCAGGGGACACGCGGACAAGAATCTTGCCGCCGTCACTCTTGCCGGAAATGCAGGCGGCAAGGGCATCAGGCGCGCTTTCCAGCCCCTCGAAGATCGTCTGGCGGATGTTGAGGACGCCCGCGTGCCACAGCGACGCCATCTCGGCACGGAAGGTCTCATAATCTTCGTCGAAATCGAGAACCACAAAGCCTTCGATCCGCAGCCGCTTCGCCAGTATCGCGCCGGTGGTCAGCACGCTTTCCTCCGTGCCGTTATATTCCGCCGCCATGCCGCAGACGATCAGGCGCCCGAAGGGTTTCAGGCGGTCATAGACCGGCTTGCGCATGAAGCCGCCGACATTGTCGAAATAGATGTCGACGCCCTGCGGGGCCAGCCGATCCAGCGCTTCCGCCACATCCTCGCGCGTCCGGTCGATACAGGCGTGGGCGCCCAACCCGTCCATCGCATAGGCGCATTTGGCATCGCCGCTTGCGATGCCGATCACTGTCAGGCCAGCCCGTCTGGCCAGTTGGCAGACGACCATGCCGACAGAACCGCTGGCCGCGGACACGACGATGGTTTCACCTGGCTTGCCATCGCAAAATCGCTTCCAGCCGACCCAGCCGGTGAAGGCGGAGCGCCCGATCAGGCTGAGATCGGCCTCGATAGGCAATTGCGATGGATCGATTTTCAGCGAAGCGTCGCCGTCAACCGCTTCATAGTCCTGCCAGTAACGGCCGCCAAATATATAGTCCCCCGGCCGATAGGCGGGATGCCGCGATTCCACGACCTGTCCCACCGTGCCCCCGGCAAAGGGTGAATCGGACGGGACGATGCCCGACCGCATCCTTTCGCCCACCCGGATACGCATCGGGTTGGGCGGCGCGTCCGCCGATGGCAGGCCGGAGGGAAGGTCGCCGCCGGTCGCGACATCGGGCAGATCGCCCGCATAGGGCATCATCGGCCGCACGCCGGGGGCGATGCTGATATAGATGGTGCGCATCAGCACCTGCCCTTCGGCCGGCTCTGGCATGGGAATATCTTCCAGCCTGAAATCGGCGGAGGTGGGCAAACCGTTGATGGGGCGGGCGATGCGCCAGCATCGGTTGCGGGCCATGTCGATTGCCATCCGTTCGCAGCCTTTCCGCCGGTCCCGAAGAGAGGACCGGCGGCGAGCGTCACGGTTGTCAGGCGGCCAGCGTCTCTTCCGGCTCGGGCGGGAAGATGGCGGGCTTGCCCGGATCATAGGTGCGGGTGAGCAGGGTGATGAACGCCTCGTCCGCGATCGGGTTGGTCGGCACTTCAAAGGTGATCCCACGCGCGCGCAGATCGGCGATCAGCATGTCGAACACCTGATCGTGACCGATATCGTCGCTATGGTCGAGCGTACGCTTCAGGTCCGCAAAGTCGGTGAAGATGTCGGCGCCCCAGTGGATCAGGAAGCGGAACTCCTCTTCCGGAATCGTCTGGATCACCTTTCCGTCCGTGGTGATCTGCCAGCCGGTGGGATCGTTGGGATCAGCGCGCATCATTGAATTGATGGCCAGGCCTTCCGGATTCCGCAGGGCGGACGGGCCGCTGGCTTCTGCCGTGTGGTACATCATTTCATTCTCGACCACGACCGCGCGGCTCCACATCGGCGCCTTGATCTGCTTGGGCGCGGCCTTCAGTCCATCGGGCCAATAGGTGAAGCCGCCGCCGACCTTGCCCTGATAATACCAGGTGATGACCTGCGCCTTCTTGGCTCGCCAATGTTCGAAAAGGCCCGACTTCACCATGATGTTCATCAGCCAGACGGGCGAGGTCTGATAGCTGATGCCGCGGAAACGCGTGGCGTCGACATGCGGCGTGTCGCTGCCCCGGCAAGGTCCCTGAATGTTGAACAGCATGTTTTCGGGGCGAGCATATTCCGCCTTCCAATAGCCGCGGACCAGATCAAGGAATTTGCTGTTGTAGAAACAGTCCTCGATCTCCGGATGCACCGACGTATGGCCCTGGGCAAAATAGCCGCGGAAGACGGGCGAAAGGAACATGTCCCAGGTCGGCTTGAACCCTTCGGGAATGGTGCCCGACGTGGTCGCCACGACTTCCTCCGGCGATTTGAAATGCTGCGCAAGGATCAGTGACCAGGGTCCGTTGTCCCGGACAACCTTGAGCATGCGCTGATGCTGATCCTCGGTAAAGGCGCCTTCGATGATCTGCGGCGGGGCAACAGGACGGAACGGGTTGGCGCTGGTCATGCGATTCTCTCCTTGACGTTCGGCAAAGGCCTGGATCTGCTGCCTTTTTCGGCAGAATCCAGCCCTCGTTCAAAAGCTGTGCATCACAATAAGCCGTGTCCGCCAATAATACAACGATTATTGTATTTAAGCCTCTGACGGAAGCCACTCCCGCACGACATTCTTCAACAGTTTGCCATTGGGATTGCGGGGTAAAGGTCCCTCCACGATATAGACATGGTCCGGCACCTTATAGTCGGACAGCCGTTCCGCGCAGAAGGTCCGCAGCGCGCTGCCCTCGACCATCTCCCGCGTCACGACGAAAGCCTCCACCCGTTCGCCCAGCACGGGGCAGGGACGTCCGACAGCCACGGCCTCCGCCACGGCGTCATGCGCCATCAGGGCATTTTCGACCTCCACCGAGTAGATTTTGAAACCGCCCCGGTTGATCATGTCCTTCTTGCGGTCGAGTATGCGGATATAGCCGTCCGCATCCATCGTGCCGATGTCGCCGGATTTCCAGTAGCCGCCGACGATATTCGCCGCCGTGGCTTCCTCATTGTTCCAG